>CAZYHV010000007.1:0-135012 GCA_964647485.1 uncultured Chitinophagaceae bacterium
TTACTGGAGTTTCCTGATTTTTAGAGATTCGGGAATAGATCCAGTTGGATTTTCTCTGATAAAATACCATTTTTTCCTTTAAGCGGCTTTCGTTTTACTCCGGTTTTTGATTTCTTGAGTAGTTCGAAAATACCATCGGCCATTGCATAATTAAAGAAAGTAGGTACTCCAAAAAATCGTTTAGAGAGAATAAATATTTTCTGTACCATTACTTTGAGTTTTAGACTCATCCCTAAATAAATAGAAGTAAAATAGGCAATGGCATGTACCATGACAGTAAGGTTTCTTACAGCCCTGTAACTTCTTACGCGCAAATCTTCCAGATTGTAGGCTTGTTTTATATAGCGATAACATTCTTCACATTTCCATCGAGTTAGATAAATTTCTATTACCCTGTAAACCGCTTTACTTAGTTTTGTATCTGTTTCAATATTTGTAAGTAATATCATGGGATGTTTTCTACCAAAGCCCTCTACTACTACGGCATTATACCATTTATTCGGATGGTTATATAAGGCCACCCTGGTCATACCAAAGCGAAGATTGATGTAAGATTCTTTTCCATCTTCTATTTTCAGAATCCGGGCTTTGTGGTTAAGCCTCATGTGTTTTTCCAATCTTGATGCTTGTACAGGCACCTCTCCTCCATTTTTATTATGGGTCATCAGCCATCTATTTAACTTTAAACGTGTCACAAAATGCAGATGGTTGTTTTCGAAATGATTGATTATATCTTCGGAATCCCCCATCCTGTCTATAGTCCATACTCCTCTATTTTCTGTCCTCTTGATAACTGTAGAAATAATTTCTTTCACTTTCTTTGTTATAGTCTCATAACCTGTCTCTTCAGATGAAAAGGCTTCTTCGTACAAAGGAACTATTTTATTATGCTCTAAATTAGCTGCAGTAACCTGACACAAATGATATCCCTGAGCACTTTTGCCTTCACTACCATCATATATACCGCATAACTTTTCCATTTCCTTAGCATACGGTTTCATTATATCTCCGGGATCTATCGCAAGTACCATGTCATCGGTTATTTTATTGTTGGCTAAACGTGTTATCTCTCCATTGATGTGATCAGTAAAATCCCGTTTTGAAAGATTTCGACAAAGTCTATCCTCTGTTTTTAACAAAGGGATAGCTTCTGCTAAACAACGTGCAATATTGGATATCTTAACATCTTTACTGGCTTGTATCCCATAAATAAGCTCTCTTATAAGCCTACGAGTCGGTAAAGACAGCCCTTTTGATAAGATTCCTGAAAATTTATTACATTGTGCCTTGAAACGTCCGATAGTAAAAGAGTTTGCATCCATGATCGTATTGAAGTCTTTAGTACAGCTACATTTTACGAAAATGGATGCAATTTTTTGAGGAAACTTTTCCACATTTCCAAAAATGAGAGCCTTCCTTTGAGGAAAAACAAAATGGCATAAAAAAACAAACTAAATAAAAAATAACGGATTGCACTTGTCTATCTACTGAATCCCTTTACGATGCTGCAATCTGAAAATCCAAATTGATTTTTTGAGGAAACTCCAGTTAACTTTATAAAGTTTCATTTTTTTTAGCTGAAAATTAAGTTAAAATTATTTCGTAATTTTTCGTAACTTTGCTAAATAATGAAGCGTGTAAGTTATATATTTTTAATGGGGCTGACTTTCAGTCTTTTACTGAGCATTATTTATGTTCATGTGAAGGCTACTCCCGATTTTGAACCTCATGAAAAAAAGATTATTTCTTCAGATTTGAAATATAGTTTACCGCTTCTGCCAACAGATATTAACACCCTTAACACTTTCTTTCCTTTTAATAAGGAGATGGTTTGCAGAAAACCCGAGGATTTACACACGCGGATAAAAAGTTTAGGAAAGTATCAATTTGAAAGATTTATTATCTCCAAGGAAATGCCGCTGAATAAATCATGGAAAAGAGTGGAAGGAAACGATATCTATAAAAATGGGAATGCTACTTTACTCATCCCACAATCATTTACTGTTCATAATCGTTCAGGTTTCTATCCGGATCAGCCGGCCATTATCTTTCCGGGGAAAAATTAATGCGCTCTAAAAATTTAGGAATCCTTTTTTTCTTTCATGATTTCGTGTCCCATTTTATCTCTTTTCGTTTTAAGATAAAATTCATTGTAAGGGTTGGAACAGATTTCAATAGGAACATTTTCTACGACTTCTAAGCCATAACCTTTGAGACCTACTCGCTTTTTAGGATTGTTCGTCATGAGTCGCATTTTAGTAACGTCTAGTGCTCTTAATATTTGGGCGCCTACACCATAGTCTCTCAAATCCATATCAAAGCCCAACATGAGGTTGGCATCTACAGTATCATGTCCTTCTTCCTGTAGTTTGTATGCTTTCAGCTTGTTTAAAAGACCAATTCCTCGACCTTCTTGTTTCATATATAAGACCAGACCTTGCCCTTCTTTTTCTACCATCTCCATCGCCTTTTGGAGTTGCTCACCACAGTCACAGCGTAAAGAATGTAGGATATCACCGGTAAAGCAAGAAGAGTGAACTCGGACTAATACGGGATCGCCTTCTTTCCAATCTCCTTTTTTTAAGGCCAAATGAAGGTCATTGGTATCTATTTGAGAGAAGGCAATCAATTCAAAATTACCATGCTGGGTTGGCATTTTTACTCGGACTTCTTCTTTGATGAGTGACTCTTTTTTCATCCTATAAGCAATGAGGTCTTTAATACAAATGATTCGAAGGTCGAACTTATTTGCAATTTTCTTTAAGTCGGGGAGGCGAGCCATGGTTCCGTCTTCATTCATAATTTCGACCAAGACTCCTCCATAAGGATAAGAAAACCCCGCCATGCGTACCAGGTCGAGAGTTGCTTCTGTATGTCCTGTTCTTCTTAATACCCCTTCTCTTTTGGCTTTTAAAGGAAAAATATGTCCCGGTTTTCCTAAATCGTTTGGATGAGTCTTGGTATCGTTCAGTGCACGAATTGTTTTGGCTCTATCCTGGGCAGAAATTCCGGTGGTACATCCGTTTCCAAGTAAATCTACCGAAACGGTAAAAGGGGTTTCATGCAAAGCTGTATTATTCCCTACCATTAAATCTAATCCTAGTTCATCACAACGGTCTTCGATAATTGGAGAACAGATTAGTCCACGACCATTTTTAGCCATAAAATTAACTATCTCAGGGGTAATGGTCTGAGCTGCCGCTACAAAATCTCCTTCATTTTCCCTTTTTTCATCGTCAACAACGATAACTAAAGCTCCTGATTTTATCGCTTCTAACGCATCCTCAATAGCATCCAACATGATTTTTTATTTTTGTGATCTAATGACAAAGTTACAACAACTCTTATAATAATTGGTTGAAAAAAAGGGATTTGGAATTCATGAAAGAAGAAATAAAAGAGATCGTTGAAAACTGATTTTTGTCTTTTATTTACATTACAATAACTTTGCATCCCATCCTGTAAAAATATAGGGTGTATTTTTTATCTATTTAGTATTAATAAAAGACTATGTTTGATTCCTTATCGGATAGATTGGACTCGGCCTTTAAACAGATTAAAGGTCATGCGAATATTACAGAACTTAACGTAGCTACTACGGTTAAAGAAATTAGGAGAGCGCTGGTAGATGCCGACGTGAACTATAAAATTGCGAAAGAATTTACCAATACGGTAAAGGATAAAGCAATGGGAGCTAAAGTATTGCAAGCCGTAGAGCCGGGGCAGCAAATGGTAAAGATTGTAAAGGATGAGCTTGCAGAATTAATGGGAGGAGAAGAAGCTCCTTTGGAACTGAAAGGGAAGCCGGCTGTCATTCTTATAGCCGGACTTCAGGGATCAGGTAAAACGACCTTTTCTTCCAAATTAGCGAATTATCTAAAAGCCAAGAAAGGTAAAAGTCCTTTAATGGTTGCCGGTGATGTATATCGTCCGGCTGCGATCGACCAATTAAAAGTATTGGGAGAGCAGATTAATGTACCCGTTTTTTCTGATGAAGAATCTAAAGATCCGGTGGCAATTGCGAAATCTGCTATCAAAGAGGCCAAAGCAAATAATCAGAATGTAGTGATTATTGATACTGCGGGTCGATTAGCAGTGGATGAGAAGATGATGACGGAAGTAGCCAATATTAAAGAAGCTGTTCATCCGGATGAAATTCTTTTTGTAGTAGATTCAATGACCGGACAGGATGCAGTGAATACGGCGAAAACTTTCAATGAACGACTAGATTTTAATGGGGTTGTACTTACAAAATTAGATGGTGACACCCGAGGTGGTGCTGCTTTATCTATAAAATATACCGTGCAAAAACCTATTAAATTTATTAGTAGTGGTGAAAAAATGGATACGTTGGATATCTTTTATCCGGAAAGAATGGCACAGCGTATTCTGGGGATGGGAGATATTACAACCTTGGTAGAGAGAGCTCAGGAACAATATGATGAGGAAGAGGCTAAGAAACTGGAAAGGAAAATTCGAAAAAATCAATTTGATTTCGAAGATTTTAAAAGTCAATTGCAGCAAATCAAGAAAATGGGGAACATAAAAGATTTGCTGAGTATGATGCCGGGAGTAGGGAAAGCAATAAAAAATATTGATATCAGTGATGATGCCTTTAAAGGTGTGGAAGCTATAATCGATTCGATGACACCTTATGAAAGAAATAATCCACAAGTGATAAAAGGAAGTCGCCGAGCTCGTATTGCCAAAGGAAGTGGTAAGAAACCGGAAGAAATCAGTCAGTTTTTTAAACAGTTTGACCAGATGCGTAAGATGATGAAACAAATGAATGCATCCGGAGGAGGGAGGAAAGGACTTCGAGGTTTGGGATTCTAGGTGATAAAAGAGAAGATTATTTTTAATTTCTTTTTTTATAAAAAGGAAAGTATTACTTTTGCATTTTTTAAATTATTTATTAACTCGCTAATTGATAATATCGATTATTTATGCCTGTAAGAATTAGATTACAACGCCGGGGTCGAAAGAAGAAGGCCTTTTATTACATCGTAGCCGCAGATGGCCGTGCTCCCAGAGATGGAAAGTTTATTGAAAAACTTGGAATATATAACCCTTTAACACATCCGGCTACTATTGAGCTAGATCGTGATAGAGCGTTGAGTTGGCTACAAAATGGGGCGCAGCCCAGTGATACCGCAAAACGTATTTTATCCTATAAAGGAGTGTTATACAAAAAACATTTGTTGCGTGGTGTAAAATTAGGTATCTTTGATGAAAAAGTAGCTGAAGAGAAGTTTGAAGAGTGGTTAAAAGAACATGAAGAAGGAATTTCTAAATCTCAGAAACAACAAAAAGAGGATAAAATAAAAGCGCAGGAAGAAGCTATTGCTGAAGCAAAGAAGATAAGAGAGGAAAAAGAAGCAAAAGCAAAGGCTGAAAAAGAGGCAGCAGAGGCAGAAGCAAAGAAAGAAGAAGAAGAGGCTGCAGCAGCTAAAGAGGAACAGGAAGAGACAGCTACAGAAGAAAGTCAGGACGCTGAAGAAGGTGAAGCAAAGGAAGAAAATCAATCAGAAGCGTCAGATGAAAAAGCCGAAAATCCTGAAGAAACAAAAGAAGATTCAGATAAAGAAGAAGTTAAAGAATAGTTTTCTGTTTTCATAATTGACAGAGGGGGAGTATTTTAGGATATTCCCTCTTTTTTTGTTTATGGATAAATATATACAAATAGGGAAGGTCGTTGCGACTTTTGGAGTAAAAGGAGAAGTTATTGTTCAACATGAACTGGGGACTACCCCTTCACTTGATGCGTTGTCGACCCTCTTTATAGAAATCAATAAAAAAAGCTATATCCCTTATTTTACGACTGCCGTTCAATCTAAAAAAGAGGGAGAAGTCAATATAAAGTTCGAAACGATAGATTCGAAGGAAACTGCTCGTCAATTGTTGAAGAAAAAGGTTTATTTAACCGAAAAGGATTTTCATCAAGTTGTTTCTCCAGACTCGGAAATTTATCTTATTCAATTTAAGGTTGAAGATTCCCAAGAAGGTCTTTTGGGAACAATAGCTGAAGTTATTTCCCTCCCTCAAGGGCAATTACTTGGGAAAGTATTTCGAAATAATCATGAATTATTTATCCCTTTATCGGAAGAAACTATTCAACGTATAGATGAAAAAGAAAAGGTTATTTATGTTTCTCTACCGGAGGGATTACTTGAAATCTATGAGGGATAGAGGGGATTCCTTGATAAATTAAATGTTTTTTTTAGCCCAAAATCCAACATATTTTCTATCTTTGTGGCATCAAAAATCATTTCTATGAGCGACAAACCGTATAAAGCACCTTCTTGGAAGCTACTTGTTTTACATGCTATTATTTATGGCATTGGAATTGCCATAATGTGGGTTGTTTATTCCCACCAGAATATTGCCTCAAATGGATCTACCTATCCATGGCCGGCTTGGTTTACCACCGGTTGGGGTATTGTGGTATTGGCACAACTTTGTAATGTGTTTTTTGACAATAACCGCAATCACGAAGATAAGTATTACGAGAAATATCTTTATGAGAAAGATCATTAAGTGATTTCTTGTTATTTACATTTTATTATTTACAATTTTTCTACTACCTTTGCACCCTATTTTGTAGAAGAAGGAATTTTTTACAATAGATAGCAAAGCAAAATTTAAAATATTCAGTAATTAAGGGAACGAAATGCCAACGATTCAACAATTAGTTCGTAAAGGAAGAAAAACGACAAAAGCGGCTTCAAAAAGTCGTGCATTAGATAACTGTCCACAACGTCGTGGAGTTTGTACTCGTGTATATACCACTACACCCAAAAAACCAAACTCTGCACTTAGAAAAGTAGCAAAAGTTAGGTTAACAAACAAAATTGAAGTCATTGCCTATATTCCCGGAGAAGGACATAATTTACAGGAACACTCTATCGTATTGGTACGCGGAGGTCGTGTAAAGGATCTTCCCGGTGTTCGTTATCACGTCGTTAGAGGAGCTTTAGATACGGCAGGTGTTAAAGACCGTAAACAAGGTCGATCAAAATATGGTACAAAGAAAAATTAATTATTCCCGATAAAAAGAAATTCATCATTCCATGAGAAAGCAAGCAGCTAAAAAGATTGCGCTATTACCTGATCCAAAATATAATGATGTACAGGTGACCAGATTTGTGAATAATATTATGCAACAAGGAAAGAAAAGCACAGCTTATACGATCTTTTATGATGCATTAGATATTATTACTAAAAATACTGACGATGACGGTTATGAAATTTGGAAACGGGCTTTAACAAACGTGACCCCCATGGTTGAGGTACGTAGCCGTCGTATTGGAGGAGCTACCTTTCAGATTCCTACAGAAGTAAGAGGAGACCGGAAGACTTCCTTAAGTATGAAGTGGATTGTTCGGTTTGCCGCTGCCAGACATGGTAAGAGTATGGCTGAAAAATTAGCCAATGAACTTATTGCGGCCAGCAAGGGAGAAGGAGCAGCTTTCAAAAGAAAGGAAGATACGCATCGTATGGCTGAAGCGAATAAAGCATTCTCTCATTTTAGAATTTAAGAAAAGACAATCATATTTTTAAAAAAGGTTCTGCAATATTGCAGAACCTTTTTTTTATGGAGAGGAATTTTTGAATTCTTTTCAGAAGGTTATATCTTTAAAGTTCATTAAAAAATAAGACAATGAAGCGAAAAATTAGAATGGGAATGATAGGGGGTGGCCCGGGAGCCTTTATTGGTGAAGTCCATCGTATGGCAGCCAGATTAGATGGTTTGATAGAACTCGTTTGTGGTTCTTTTAGCAGCCAACCGGAAAAGTCTTTGCAGGCCGGAAAAGATTTATTTCTTCCGGAAAACAGAATTTATGGTTCTTATGAAGAAATGATAAAGAAAGAAAGCCAACTTCCGGAAGGAGAAAAAATGGATTTTGTCAGTATCGTAACCCCTAATTATCTACACTTTAAACCGGCTAAATTAGCTTTAGAACATGGTTTTCATGTGGTTTGTGATAAACCGATGACGATGACATTGGAAGAAGCTGAAATTTTACAGGCAATAGTGAAAGAAAAAGGATTACAATTTTGTCTCACACATACCTATACCGGCTATCCCATGATTAAAGAAGCTAAGAGGAAAGTTAAAGAAGGGGATTTGGGAGAAATACGAAAGGTTTATGTAGAATATCCTCAGGGGTGGTTGAGTACTGCAGAAGAGCATAGTGGAAATAAACAAGCTGAATGGCGTACGGATCCTACAAAAAGTGGTCCTGCCGGAAGTATGGGAGATGTAGGAACCCATGCGGCAAATCTTTCGGAATATATTACCGGTTTGCAAATCGAGGAAGTGTGTGCTGATATCAATTCGGTGGTGGAGAATCGTGTTTTGGATGATGATGGAGCCGTTCTATTGAGATTCAATAATGGAGCGAGTGGGGTTTTGATTGCATCTCAGGTAGCTACCGGAGAAGAAAATTGCCTGAGGATTAGAGTGTATGGAGAAAAGGCGGGGATAGCGTGGAAACATGATGATGCCAATTCCTTAATTGTGAAACAGGCAGCAGAGCCTACTCAAATTCTTCGTACCGGAGGTCCCGGGACTTCTAGTATTGCAGCGCATAATCAACGAATACCTGCCGGGCATCCGGAAGGATTTATTGAGGCTTTTGCAAATCTTTACCGGAACTTTGCACTTACTGTTGATGCTGAAATGAACGGGAAAGAATTAAAGCCGGAATGGACCGATTTTACCAATGTGGACGACGGCGTTCGGGGAATGTTATTCCTGGAAAAAGTGATTGCTTCGGGGAAGAGTAATCAGAAATGGATCAAACTCTAAGTGTTTTATTTATTTAAATGAGCAAACAAAAGAAAGGCGCTAAAAATATTCAATATTTTTAGCGCCTTATGTTTTTAAATTAGGACCATTTTTCCTCTTCTTCCATATTTTGTTTTTCTACTCTTTTACAAATGAAAAGACTTAATGCATATAGACCATAGAGTGGAATGCAAAGGATGACTTGGGTAACCACATTGGGTACCATGCAGGCAGATAAAATCACCATCCCCACGATGGCATGTCTATGATACTTTTTGAGCATTGTCGTATTAACTACTCCCACTTTTGCTAAGAAGAAAGTCAAGATAGGAAGTTCAAATAAGATCCCTGTTCCTAAGACGGACTGGCGCAACATGGAAAGGTAACTTTTGATGGTAATGATATTATGGATCGATTTAGAGATACTGAAATTGGCGAAGAAGTGTACCGTATAAGGGGTAACAACATAATAGCCAAATGCGATACCCAGGAAGAAAAGAGCGGAGGTATAAAAGACAACTCCTTTTGTATATTTTAATTCATTTGGTTTCAAAGCAGGCATGATAAATCTCCATAGCTCCCATAAAACATAAGGAGCTGCGATTACAATTCCTAAAGTGGAAGCAGAAGTGAAAGCTTGCATAAACTGTCCGGCCATTTTCATATTCTGAAGTACCAGTTCAGCTCCGTCTCCCATACATAATCGGTCTCCTAATCCAAGAAAATGCCCTAAGTTACAAAAGAAGCGGTAGGTTACAAAGTGCTCTTTGGAAGGCGCCATGAGGATAGTATCATAGATATAACCAATTTTGACAAAGGCAATGATTGTACCTACGAAAATAGCTAACAAGGATCTTAAGATATGCCATCTCAGCTGCTCAATATGATCTAGAAATGACATCTCAGTTCGTTCACTGAGATTTTTTGCAAATCTGTTTTTTGACATAAGAAGATAACTATAAGGTCATCAAAAGGGCTTACTTTTATGTTTGAAGCAAGCAAATTTAACAATATAGTTGGTATATAAAAAGAGATTTTATTCAGACGGTCAAATTTCCTTATTGTTGACAATATAAGTTAACCTAGGATTCGCATTTTTACCATTTCTATGCGGGTGTCGGTAACGTTGATGATGTCAAATTCAAAATTACCAATAATGAGGATTTCTTTTTCTTGGGGAATAGATTCGTGCTTTGCAATAATATAACCGGAAAGGGTTTCACTATCTGTTTCATCAAATAGAAATTGATATTTTTCAGTCAGATGATCCAATTCTATTCTTCCGGAGAGTAAAAATTCTTTTTCGGCAATCTGCTGTTCGACATATTGTTTGTTTTCGTATTCCTCTCCTATGTTTCCAAAAATTTCTTCCAGTAGATCTTCAAGTGTTATGATCCCTCCGGTTCCACCATATTCATCTACGACCCAGACAATACTTTTCTTCTCCTTTGTCATTTTCGTCAATAACGTAATGATGTTCATTGTCTCCGGAACAGCTGTAATGGGACGAATCAAACTTTTGATGTCATTTATACCTTTTTTGAAGAGGTCAAGCTGGTGAACATAACCTATGATATTGTCTATATTGTCATTATAGATAATAATTTTTGCATGCTTTGTCTCTATAAAAGCTTGCTTTAATTCTTCCTCAGTGAAATCACTTCTCAGTCCTTTTATTTCTTTACGAGGGGTGAGACAATTCCTAATTTTTACCTGGGGTAGATTTAATGCATTTTCAAAAAATAGTGTATTTAATTCTTCATACGAAGATTGTGTTTTATCAGCATTATAAATAGCCGTCCCTTCCTTCGCTATATCAAAAGGAATACCTTCCTGGGTAATGTTAACATTAAAGAGGTATTGCAGCATCCAGTTGGATAGCCCGGTCATAAAAGACGTTATCGGATAAAATATCTTACTGAAAAATACCGTTAAAAAAGAAAAAGTGGGGAGTAATTTGTTTGCCTGTGCTCTGAAATGACTTCGGGCAATAAGGGTAAAAGGTAATAGCAAGATAGCAGTAATTACTGCCAGGACGATAATTTTTAAATAAACAGAATTGAATGATCCGAAAGGAATACTGTCCCAGTAAGGGGTAAGGATGTAATCAAGTAAGATGGATATAAGAACCAGACAGGTTAGATAGCCGATGGTTCCGGAAGCTATGTAACGGACAGAGTTTTTCTTATATTGCGACAAGATTTTTCCTGATAGTAGTCCTTTTTTCCGTTTGATTTCCATGGAAAATCTGTTGATATGCTTAAACGCAATATTCGTTCCTGCAAAAAATCCTACCAATATCAATAAAATAATAAGTTCTATAAGTTGTATACTTCCCATATATTATTTTGAGTCTTCGTTAAAACGAAGCTAAAGTTTTATTTTGAATAAATTACAAAAACAATGCCTTTTTATGTATTCTGATAAAATTAAGTATTTTCTGGATAAAAAATTAGAACAATATCAGTCTTCTTTTTTCATTGAAGAAGATCCTATAACGATCCCTCATCATTATTCGCTGAAGCAGGATATCGAGATTGCAGGTTTTTTTGCTGCTTTATTTGCCTGGGGGAGAAGAGAAACTGTCATAAAAAAAGCTACTGTTTTGTTATCACTTATGGATCAAGCGCCTTTTGATTTTATAACTCAACATGAGGAAAAGGATTTAAAACGATTTTTAAAATTTGTACATCGGACTTTTAATGCAACAGATATTTTGTATTTTATTTCTTTTTTGAAAAGTTTTTATCACCAACATGAGAGTTTAGAGGAGGCTTTTTGTAAAGGAAATTATAGCCAAGAAGAACATGTTGAAAAGAATTTGAATGGATTTTACCAAACTATTTTTGAGGCAGAACATCCCAAAAGGACTGAGAAACACATTTCAGCCCCTTTCAAAAAATCGGCTTGTAAACGAATGAATATGTATTTAAGATGGATGGTGAGGAGCGGAGAGAAGGGGATAGATTTTGGTCTCTGGAAAAAAATGTCTCCGGATCAATTGGTCATTCCTCTGGATGTACATGTTTGCAGAGTCGCTACAAGATTAGGATTAATTTCTCCAAATAGGAAAGTCAATTGGGAAACAGCTCTTGCGCTAACGGAAGAATTAAAAGTATTTGATCCTCGAGATCCGGTAAAATATGACTTAGCGCTTTTTGGATTAGGAGCGATAGAAAAATTCAGATAAAAAGAGTCGGTAGAATAGATTGAGAAACGTAAAGTCCCCTGAATAAAGAATTTATTCAGGGGACTTTAATAAAAAAGAGGAGGTTAAATATGGTTTACACTAATAAATTTTCGCTCCAGAACTCTAAGAATAGCCTCTGCGGTATCTAAAGAGGTATATAATGGTACTGCACTCAAAATAGCATTTTTCCGAATGATATATCCATCGGAAGTATGTGCTCTATTATTCCCCATCGTGTTTAACAGAATTTGAACTTTGTTGTTGGTGATATGATAAACAATGTCTTCCTCTGTTTGTCCGACCTTAGGAACAATTTTCGTTTTGAGACCGTGTTGATTAAAGTAATCTGCCGTTCCCTTTGTAGCCAATAAACGGTAACCTACTTCTTTGAACCGCCTGGCCAAATCCAGAGCTTCGTCTTTGTCGTCGTCATTGACAGTAATTAATACATTTCCCGCATCTTCTATATGCTGTTTGGAAGCTTCAAAAGCTTTGTAGAGCGCTTCCGTATAGTCAAGACCGGTTCCCATGACTTCTCCTGTAGATTTCATTTCCGGTCCTAAAACACTGTCTACTTCATTTAATTTACTAAAGGAAAAGGTGGGGGATTTGACATGAACATATTTGGATTCTTTTGCCAATCCCGGTTCCAAACCTAAAGATTTAAAGCTAGCTCCCATGATTAGTTTAGTAGCAATTCTGGCCATTTCTATGCCTGTTATTTTGCTCAAGAAGGGAACCGTACGACTAGAACGCGGGTTTACCTCAATGACGTAGGCTTTATTATCATGAATTACAAACTGAATATTCATAATTCCTACACAATGAAGCTCTTTTGCCAACTGATTGGTGTATGTTACAATTTGTTCTTTCACCGTATCGGGAATGTTTTGTGTCGGATAAACAGCCATAGAGTCGCCCGAATGAACACCGGCTCTTTCAATATGCTCAATAATTCCCGGAATCAATACGTCTTTACCATCGCTAAGTGCATCAACTTCACATTCTCTACCTGTAAGGTAACGATCAATCAGTACAGGGTGGTTTCTGGATACTTGTACCGCCTCAATGATATAATTTTCTAATTCTTGATCTGATTTAAGAATCTCCATGGCGCGACCTCCCAAAACATAACTGGGTCGAATGAGTACGGGATAGCCTATTTTGTTTGTAATCGCTTTGGCTTCTTCTAAAGAAGTAGCAGTCCCTCCAATTGGTTGTTGAATCTTTAATTTCTTAATGATTTGATCGAAAGAATCACGATCCTCGGCACGATTGATATCTTCTACGGTTGTTCCTAAGATATTGACACCGAATTTTTCCAGATCTTCTGCCAGGTTAATAGAAGTTTGTCCGCCAAACTGGACAATGACTCCCATAGGTTGTTCCAGATCACAGATATTCAGTACATCCTCTAGCGCCAAAGGCTCAAAATATAACTTATCGGCAACTGAAAAATCGGTGGAAACGGTTTCCGGATTATTATTAATTACAATAGCTTTATTTCCCATCTGTTGGATGGCTTTGATAGAATGAACTGTAGAGTAATCAAATTCAATACCCTGACCAATTCTAATCGGACCGGAACCTAAAATAATGACAGATTTTTCTGAAGCTTTTTTAGATTCATTTTCCTGATCGTAGGTACTGTAAAAGTAAGGTGTCTCTGCTTCAAATTCACCTGCGCAGGTATCAACGATTTTATAAGTAGGAATAATATTTTCTTGGAGACGATAAGCTCTGACCGTTTTTTCGGATTGATTTGTAAGTTGAGCAATAGTTTTATCGGAATACCCAAGTTTTTTGGCTCGGGTAATGAGTTCCGCATTTAATGTGGCATCTTTTAATTCCTTTTCAAAATGAATGATATTTTCCATCTTCGCCAAGAAATACAGATTAATGTTTGTTAGTTCATTAATTTCCTGAATACTTACTTCTCGACGTAATAATTCTGCCAGGTAGAAAATTCGATCATCCATTGGAATCTTCACATAGGCTTTTAATTCTTCTACATCTCTTTCTTTCAAAGCATCCATCAAGAGGTCTTCTTGATCTATTTCCAAAGAACGAACAGCTTTTTGAATAGATTCCTCAATATTTCTGCCAAGTGCCATTACTTCTCCGGTGGCTTTCATCTGTGTTCCAATTTTTCGATCAGCTTTTGAAAATTTGTCAAATGGCCAACGTGGAATTTTACAAACCACATAATCCAGAGCCGGTTCGAATTGGGCAAATGTTTTGTTGGTAATGGAGTTTTTAATTTCATCCATATCTAAGCCGACAGCAATTTTGGCTGCGAATTTGGCAATTGGATATCCGGTTGCTTTTGAGGCAAGAGCAGAGGAGCGGCTCACTCTGGGGTTTACTTCTATGATAAAGTATTCACTGGTTTTGGTATCAATAGCTAATTGTACATTGCATCCCCCCTCAATCTTCAACGCTCGAATGACTTTTAAAGAAACATCCCGTAGTTTTTGAACTTCTGTATCCGTGAGGGTCTGTATAGGAGAAAAAACGATAGAATCGCCGGTATGAACCCCAACAGGATCAAAATTTTCCATGTTACAAACTGCGAGGGTGCTGTCATTAGAATCCCGCATTACTTCGAATTCAATTTCCTTATATCCGGCAATGCTTTGTTCTATCAAGACTTCTGTGGCAGGAGACGCTTTGAGTCCCTGTTTGACGATACGATGTAATTCATCAAAATTATGTGCAATTCCTCCACCGGTACCTCCCATAGTAAAGGCGGGTCTGATAATGACGGGAAATCCTACTTCTTCCGTAAATTTTTCAGCTTCTTTATAGGTGAAAGCTGTCAGAGAAGCCGGTGTCGGTTCTCCCAGTTGATTCATAAGCTGTTTAAATTCTTCCCGATCTTCTGCTAGGTGGATAGAAGACAATTTAGTTCCAAGGATCTCGATTTCCAATTGGTCAAGAATACCGGAATTTTCTAATTCTATAGCCATATTTAATCCCGTTTGTCCTCCCAATGTAGGGATAATAGCGTCAGGATGCTCTTTGACCAGTACTTTTTTTACAAATTCCAAGGTAATAGGTTCTATATAGACCTTATCGGCTATGTGCTTATCGGTCATGATGGTAGCCGGATTGGAGTTGATTAGTACGACCTCATACCCTTCTTCCTTTAATGCAAGACAGGCCTGGGTTCCTGAATAGTCAAACTCAGCTGCTTGTCCAATAATAATAGGACCTGAGCCGATGACCATAATTTTTTTGATATCTGTTCTTTTTGGCATCTTTACTATTCTCTATTGATTGTTTAAAATTTTGAGGAATTTGTCGAATTTGGAACTGGCGTCGTGTGGTCCAGGGGTAGCATCCGGATGATATTGAACGGAGAAAGCTTGATACTTTTTATGTTGCACCCCTTCTATGGTATCATCATTGAGTTCCGTTTCTGTAACTTCTAAATCTGTTCCTTTTAAAGAAGTATGGTCTACTGCATATCCATGATTTTGAGAAGTAAAGTAGAATTTCCCTGTTTCCAAATCTTTGACCGGATGATTGAAACCACGGTGTCCGAACTTCATTTTAAAAGTTTTAGCTCCATTGGTTAACGCCAGTAATTGATGTCCCATACAAATGCCAAAGAGCGGATATTCTTCTTGTAACACTTTGATGGTTTCTAAAACATCTAAATGATCAACCGGGTCTCCGGGACCATTACTTAATAAAATCCCATCCGGTTTTAATGCTTTGATTTGATCTAGGGTGTAATTACCCGGAACGCAGGTAACTTTTAATCCTCTTGCATTCAATTCACGCACGATGCTACGTTTAAATCCGAAGTCAAGTAAAACGACATGTTTCCCGGTTTCTTCAAAAATTTCTACTTTGTATCTGAAACTATCTTTAAGTTGTTCTTTATCCAAATTCCAATCACCAATTTTAGAGATTAAATCAGCATTTAAGGTATTCACAATAGCTGCTTTCATGTCTCCTGCTTTTCGTATCTTCAGCGTGATGGCGCGAGTATCAATACCGTGAATTCCCGGAATTCCTTCTTTTTTCAAGTATTCGTCAATACTCATCTCGCTTTGATAATTCCCGACTACTTCTGTAATCTCTCTGGCTAAGACTCCTTTGGCGGTTGGTTTCTCAGATTCATTAAACTTCTTCGCAATTCCGTAATTTCCAATCATGGGAGTCGTAAAGTTAATGATTTGACCATTATAAGATTGATCCGTAATGGTTTCTTGGTAACCACTCATTCCGGTGGTAAAAACGAGTTCCCCCAGGGTTTCTACATCGGCACCAAATGCGATTCCACTGTAGGTCGTTCCATCTTCTAATACTAGATATCGTTTCATGTTGGTTTTACTTGTATAAAATTTTTAGTTCGGTATTTGACGCATTTTCTTTGTATATTCCCACTTATGTTAGGAATGAGATTAAGATTTGAAATCAATCTGATCAATGGAATAATTAAATGGCTTTTACCAATCTGCGAATAAAAAAGATAGAAAATAGATGTTTGATTAGGAAAACATCTTCTTTTTTTTAAAATATTGTACTTTCCAGAAATATTTAATCGCTCATTTCGAACATCTAATATTGTGATGATGTCCATATATTCTTTTGACATTTAACTTTTCTGGAGTGCAAAAGTATAAAAAAAAAACAATAAACTGAAGAGAAAACCAAAAGTTCTTGATTTTAACAAATAACCTAGAAAAGGACGGAATCTCGCTCTATTTATGAATTATTTAGGCTTTCCCGTTTACGTAATTGGGAATTTGAATAGTCGTAAAAGGAAAAAAATACAGAAAAATAATAATGTAGGGCGATAAATTATTCAGAACACTAAATAAGCGGTAAATTTGCAATTATTATGAGTGAACAAGACAGAATAATCGAAGAAATAAGTCAGTCGGAGTATAAATTTGGATTTTCTACCGACATTGATATGGATGTCATTCCTGAAGGATTGAATGAAGATATCATTCGGATGATTTCAGCAAAAAAGAATGAACCCGAGTTTATTTTGAACTTTAGGTTAAAGGCGTTTAAGACTTGGAAAAAAATGAAAGAACCTCATTGGGCAAAATTTGATTATGATCCTATTGATTATCAAAAACAGTCTTATTATGCTGCGCCGAAGAAAAAGCCGGAGCTGGATAGTTTGGATGAAGTCGATCCTGAATTGAAAAGAACCTTTGATAAGTTAGGTATTTCAATACAAGAGCAGAAACGGCTGACCGGAGTAAAAGAAGAAAAGAAGGAGCGTAATGTCGCCGTAGATGCTGTTTTTGACTCCGTTTCTGTGACGACTACTTTTCAAAAACAACTGGAAGAAGTAGGGGTGATTTTTTGCTCTATGAGTGAAGCCATTCAGAAACATCCGGATTTAGTAAAGAAATATTTGGGATCCGTAGTTCCTTATTCAGATAATTTCTTTGCAGCATTAAATTCTGCTGTATTCACAGATGGCTCCTTTGCCTATATTCCGAAAGGAGTGAAATGTCCAATGGAGTTGTCTACTTATTTCAGGATGAACCAGGAAAATACGGGTCAGTTTGAACGTACACTTATTGTAGCGGAAGAAGGTGCTTCTGTGAGCTATTTAGAAGGCTGTACTGCTCCAAAAAGAAGTACCAATCAGTTGCATGCGGCGATTGTAGAAATATTGGCATTAGATCATGCAGATGTGAAATATTCTACCGTTCAGAATTGGTTTCCGGGAAATGCAGATGGATCGGGTGGTGTTTTTAATTTTGTAACTAAAAGAGGGAAATGTGCCGGAGATTATTCGAAAATTTCCTGGACACAGGTAGAAACAGGATCCGCCCTGACTTGGAAATATCCGAGTGTGATTCTGCAAGGAGATCATTCTCATGGAGAGTTTTATTCGGTGGCTGTGACTAATAATCATCAAAAAGCAGATACCGGAACGAAAATGCAACATGTAGGGAAAAATACCAGGAGTAGAACCGTGTCGAAAGGGATTTCTCTCGGGCAAAGTGATAACTCTTTCCGTGGGTTAGTAAGAGTCGGGAAAAAAGCTGAAAATGCTAGAAATTATACACAGTGTGATTCTTTGTTGATAGGGGATCGTTGTGGAGCACATACTTTTCCCTATATTGAAGTGAAAAATAAAACGGCTCAGGTAGAGCATGAAGCAACAACCTCAAAAATTGGAGATGATCAAATTTTCTATTGTAAACAAAGAGGAATAGGAGAGGAAGAAGCCGTTAGTTTAATTGTAAACGGATATTGTAGAGAAGTATTGGATAAATTACCTATGGAATTTGCTGTAGAAGCGCAAGGATTGCTGGCGCTTACCTTAGAAGGTAGTGTTGGTTAATAGGAAAGATATCTTTATGATTCTTTCAGAATATATTTAAGTATCGAATAAAATAAAAATAAAAAAATGTCATTGTTATCAGTTAATGGTCTGCAGGCATCTGTAGAAGATAAACAAATATTAAAAGGAATCGATTTAGAAATTCAGCCCGGAGAAGTTCATGCAATTATGGGACCCAATGGTTCAGGAAAAAGTACGTTGGCTTCTGTATTGGCAGGAAGAGATGAATATGAAGTCAATGGGGGAGGAGCAACCTTTAATGGGGAAGATTTATTGGAATTGGAACCGGAAGAACGTGCTCGGTTAGGATTGTTCCTTGCTTTTCAATATCCGGTAGAAATTCCCGGCGTAAGCACTACGAACTTCTTGAAAACGGCAGTCAATGAATCTCGTCAGGCTCGTGGTGAAAAACCTTATGACGCTCCTTCTTTTATGAAATTGATGAAAGAAAACCTTGAATTAGTACAAATGGATAAAAGTCTGTTAGGTCGTGCATTAAATGAAGGTTTTTCAGGAGGAGAAAAGAAAAGAAATGAAGTTTTTCAAATGGCGATGTTGAATCCTAAATTGGCTATTATGGATGAAACCGACTCCGGATTGGATATCGATGCTTTACGTTTGGTCGCAGACGGGGTCAATAAATTAAGAGACGGAAACCGATCTTTTCTTGTCATTACGCATTATCAACGACTATTAAATTACATTGTACCGGATAAAGTACACGTAATGTATAAAGGACGTTTGATAAAATCAGGAGATAAAAATCTTGCTTTAGAATTAGAAGAAAGAGGATATGACTGGCTGAAAAAAGAGGCAGACGCCGTAGAAGTACAGTAGAGGTTGTTTAAAAGTTAAATGAATTAAAAGTAATGAATAATATAGATTCAACGGTGAAACTACCGGATAAAATTGATCATTGGTGGGAGGAAGCACGCAAAAATAGCACACAAAGTCCTGCTTTGGAACGTAAACAGGCGGCTTTTGACTATTTTAAAGCAAATGGATTCCCCCATATAAAAATAGAAGATTGGAAGTATACCAATGTTCGTAAAATTACAAAGTTACCCTATGCCTGGCCGGTAAAAAAAACATATGGGCTGGACAAAGATACCTTGCAACAGCTTCCATTAATGCAAGATATTGATGCCTATAAATTGGTTTTTGTTAATGGTTACCTTAATGATGATTTGTCTGTTTTACCTACCGGTGAGAATGCTTTTACGGTGACTCATCTGGAAGATGTAGAAGCAGAAGGTGCTTATCAAAAACATTTGGCTTCTGTGGTAACAAATGAATCAGGTTTTACTGCATTAAACACTGCATTACACACCGGAGGGGTTTTAATAGATATTCCCAAAGGAGTGGTGGTAGATAAGCCGGTATTTGTTTATTATGTTTCTGTTAAGGAAAATGATTTGTATCTGATTCAACCCAGAAACCTGATTGTTGCAGAAGACAACAGTCAAGTGAAATTAGCAGAAATATTTGTCGGAAAAGGCGATAAAGCTTCCTTAACAAATATTGTTTCAGAGATAAAAGTTGGAAATGGAGCGCATGTAGACTATTCTAAACTTCAGCTGGAAAAAGGTGAAAGTTATCATGTAGGGTTTACCAAAATATATCAAGAAGAGAATTCTAAAGTAGATACGCATCAGATTTCTTTAGATGGATCCTTTGTGAGAAATGATTTGCATTTCTACCATGATGGCACCAATTGTGACGCTATCTTAAATGGATTATTTATTCTAAATAAAAAACAATTTTTGGATAATCATACCCGGGTAGATCATGCGTCCCCGGATTGTTTTAGCGATGAATTATATAAAGGTATTTTGGATGATACTTCTACCGGTGTCTTTAACGGTAAGGTGGTCGTTCATCAGGATGCACAGCGGATCAATGCTTATCAACAGAATTCCAATATCTTGTTAAATGATGGAGCAACCATTAATACGAAACCTGAATTGGAGATTTATGCTGATGATGTCCGTTGCACCCATGGAGCTACTTCGGGATATTTAGATCAGGAAGCTGTTTTTTATCTGCGTTCTCGCGGATTGTCTAAGCATGAAGCACAGCATTTTCTATTGAAATCTTATGCTTACGAGATTATTGAGAAAATGAATATTGAAGCTTTGATTGATCCATTGAAAGAAATAGTGGATAACAAATTAAGAATGATAGATTAGTTATGTTAGACGAAATCACCTCCACGAAAATGGGTTTTGATGTTTCTGAAATCAGAAAGCAATTTCCAATATTACATCAGGAAGTCAATGGACATCCATTGGTATATCTAGATAATGCAGCGACCTCCCAAAAGCCACAATCAGTTATTCAAGCGCTTAAAGAGTATTACGATGTAGATAATTCAAATATACATCGGGGTATTCACACATTGGCAGAAAGAGCTACAGCTCATTTTGAGGAAACCCGGGAGGCGATTCAGCAGTTTATACATGCAAAAGAAAAAGAAGAAATTATTTTTACCAGCGGAACGACAGGCAGTTTAAATTTGATTGCGCAAACCTATGGTCGTCAGGTTCTTAAAGCCGGAGATGAGGTCATTATTTCTGCTTTGGAACATCATTCTAATATTGTTCCCTGGCAACTAATTTGTGAAGAAAAAGAAGCTCACTTAAAAGTTATTCCTCTGGTTGAAGAAAGTGGAACGCTGGATATGGAAGCTTTTGAAGCTTTATTGAATGAAAAAACGAAGCTGGTGTCGGTGACCTATGCATCCAACACTTTAGGGACGATTAATCCGGTAAAGGAGATGATAGAAAAAGCTCATGCCGCAGGTGCTCGAGTGGTGGTTGATGCGGCTCAGGCTGTTGTGCATAAAAAGGTAAATGTTCAAGCATTGGATTGTGACTTTCTGGCTTTTTCCGGACATAAAATGTATGGTCCTACCGGCACGGGGGTACTCTATGGAAAAAGAGCATTGTTGGAGGAAATGCCGCCTTATCAAGGTGGGGGAGAAATGATAGATTCTGTTTCTTTCGAGAAAACGACCTTTAATGAAATTCCGTATAAGTTTGAAGCCGGGACTCCTCATATTGGAGGAGTGGTCGCTTTGAAAAATGCGGTAGAGTTTATGAAACGGACACATTCCGCGGAGGCTGAGAAACATGAAAAGGAATTATTGGAAAGGATAACCTCCGGATTAAAACAAATAAAAGGAATAAGATTACTAGGTTCTGCATCCGATAAGATAGGTGTCTTATCTTTTCTTTCAGATAATGTTCATCATTTTGATATGGGAATGATGTTGGATGCAAGGGGCATAGCAATTAGGACAGGTCATCATTGTACGGAACCTCTGATGGAAATTTATAAAATTGAAGGTACTAATAGAGCTTCTTTTGCAATTTATAATACCTTTGAAGAAGTAAATAGGTTTTTGAATGCGGTAGAACGCATACAACAGAAAATGAAGAAATGATTGATAGAACAATTGATGAAGTACAAGATGAAATTATAGAGGATTTTTCTCTCTTGTCTGATGATATGGAAAGTACTATCTTTTATATCATGGAATTGGGAAATGAACTTCCGGAATTAGAAAAGCAATATTATCAACCCGACAACTTAGTGAAAGGTTGTCAAAGTAAAGTATGGCTTACCTCCCGTATAGAAGAAGGAAAAGTTCATTTTGAAGCAGACAGCAATACAGATATTACGAAAGGTTTGATTACTTTGTTGATAAAAATTTGGAATGGACGGACGCCGAATGAAATATTAAATACCGACCTCTATTTTATTGATAAAATTGGTATGAACAGGGTCATCGGTTCCAAGAGGTCTAATGGATTTGCATCGATGATTAAACAAATGAAATTGTATGCATTGGCTTTTAAACAGAAGGAAGCTCAAAGCTGAAAGAAGGGAAAACGCTAAAATGGGAGAATCAACCCTACCTTTTGCTACGGCTGCGGCAGGCAAATCAACCGAATCAACTTAATTACCAAATCAACTAAATGAACCAATCATGAGTGAAGAAAAGAAAGAAGTCGTTAATGCGCAGGGCAAGACACCTGAATTTGTTCGAAATGATATCGTAGAGGTCTTGAAAACCTGTTATGATCCTGAGATTCCGGTAGATATCTGGGAGTTGGGGTTGATTTATGATGTGAAGGTTACGGATGAGTTTAATGTAGAGGTTTTAATGACTTTGACTTCTCCCTTTTGCCCGGTAGCTCAATCTTTGCCGGAAGAGGTAGCAGAGAAAATTCAAGGAGTGGATGGGGTGATAGATGTTAATTTGGAAATGACTTTTGAACCTCCATGGGAGATGAGTATGATGAGTGAGGAAGCGAAACTTACCTTAGGGTTTATGTAAGGAAAAATAATTCTGATTATTACTTTTTTCTCTAAATACGAGTTACATTTGCTATCTGCAAATTAAAGACTATGTCAGAAGAAATAAAAGCTGCAAAAAGAGCTGCAGGAGAACAGGCAGCTTCTCTTGTAGAATCAAACATGATTGTTGGATTGGGAACCGGATCAACGGCTTTTTGGGCAATTAAAAGATTAGGCGAAAGAGTAGCTGAAGGTCTTCAAATAGAAGCAGTGGCGACTTCGGAAGAATCTGAAAATCTTGCACGTCAGTGGAATATCCCAATACTCCCTTTTGCTGACGTGAAATCTATTGATATTGATATTGATGGCGCAGATGAAATAGATCCTAATTTTAATCTTATTAAAGGAGGAGGGGGCGCTTTATTGAGAGAAAAGATAATAGCCGTTAAAAGTAAAAAGATGGTGATTGTAGCAGATGAAAGTAAATCAGTCACTACTTTAGGACGTTTTCCTTTGCCGGTAGAGGTCGTGCCATTTGCCATAGAATGGACCATACAGCGACTGAAAAGCCTTTGTAAAAAGGTGGTTTTACGACAAAAAGAAGAGAAGCCCTATATAACAGATAATGGAAATTATATTTTGGATTGTGATTTCTTCCCGATTAATCATCCTCAATCCCTTAGTCAAGAATTGAATAATATTCCCGGAGTGGTAGAAAACGGCTTGTTTGTTAACTTATGCACTCAAGTGATTATTGGGCATGAAAATAAATAGTTAATTGAAGATATACCATGCCAGAATCTTTTATTAATATTAAAGAATTAGCAAAAGCATTAGGTCTTTCAAAATCTACCGTATCAAGAGCTTTCAGGAACAAATCTGATATTAGTGAAAAGACCAAGCATTATGTATTGGAAAAGGCAAAAGAATTAGGTTATTATCCAAATATTAATGCCAGTAATTTGAGAGATTCCAAAAGTAGTACCATTGCAGTGGTCATGCCTGAATTAGCAAATAATTATTTTTCACTGGCTGTAAAGGGAATAGAAAAGGTGGTGCGATCCAATGGATATCATACTTTAATTTATGTTACGGATAGTTTGTATCAAAAAGAAGCAGAGGTCGTAGAGACTTTGTATAATGGTCGGGTAGAAGGTCTTATTATGTCCGTTTCGGGAGAAGGGGTGGATCATGAATATGTAGATAAATTGAAGACGAATAATATCCCATTTGTTTTTTTTGACCGGGTATATGAAGATGTAGAAGCACCTAAAGTAGTGACCGATGATTATGACAGCAGTTTTAAAGCAACACAGTATTTTTTGGAGAAAGGCTGTCGAAAAGTTGCTTTTCTGGTCATTGATAAGAATGTGTCCATTGGTCAAAATCGGTTAGCAGGCTATTTGGATGCTCATAAAGAATATGGTCTCCGACCGGATGAAGAATTTATAGTAGATTGTAGTAATGATTTAGAACTGTCTTATCATACCATAAAGAGAATGTTGCATGAAGTAAAACCTGAAGCTCTTATCTCTTCAGTAGAGAGATTAGCGATTACTACTTACCGAGTGTGTGTGGATGAACATATTCAGATTCCGGAGGACTTAAAAATGATCAGTTATACGAATTTGGCCGTTGCTTCCTTGCTTAACCCTGCGCTTTCTACTATTGAACAACCTGCAGAAGAAGTAGGGGAGTGTGCGGGTAAACTTCTTTTTAATATATTAAATGAACAAAAAGTATCGATGCAAAAAAAAGTCTTATCTTCCAAGATCATTCATCGCGCATCAACCCGTTTTGATAATATTGTTGTCTGATAGAGGTTGTCAATAAAGTTGATTAGAAAGTTCTTTCGGAATAAAGCAACCTTAGCTGCTGTAAGCAGGAAATATCCTTCCTTTGATAAGGAAAATAATGAATTAATAAGGCACCTTAATGCATCTTTTTTTGTAGAAAATCAATATATTTTTGGAAGTCAATAAATAAATACATACCTTGTGAATATATTTACGAGAACGTTCCCGAAAACTCAAAACTCAAAACTCAAAACTCAAAACTCAAAACTCAAAACTCAAAACGTTTTATCACACATTAACGAGAACGTTCCCGAAATATAAATAACTTGTATTGATCAAATTTATTCATGAATTAATTAAACACAGAGAATTATGAAATACAAATACCTCGGTTTTTTTATAGTGATTGCTTTTTTGCTCTGGGGAAGTGAATCTGTCTATGCTCAGGAAAAGACCTTGACCGTCTCAGGTATAGTGACCGATCAAAGTGATGTACCTCTGATCGGTGTTTCTATTCGAATAAAGAATAGCAATTCCGGTACGATAACTTCTTCTTCCGGTTCTTATGAGCTTAGTGTTCCCGAAGTAGGGGATACGCTGGTATTTTCTTATTTAGGTTATGAAACAGAACATATAGAAGTAAACTCTGCCAGCTTAAATGTGACTATGTATCCCAGTAAAGGGAAAAAATTGAATGAAGTCGTTGTTATTGGTTATGGAGCCGTCAATAAAAATGATGTCTCGGGCGCCATTACTACATTGGATACCAGTAATTTTCAACAAGGTACGGTGACTTCTTTCGATCAAATGGTTCAGGGAAAAGCTGCCGGACTTTCTATTACGCCTAATGGTGGACATCCCGGAAGTGGAGGAACGATCAGAATCAGAGGATTGTCCTCTCTTAACGGTTCTCAGGATCCATTGGTGGTTGTAGATGGTGTGCCTTTTGAAGGCTATGTCAATCCCAATGATATTGCGTCCATTACTATTTTGAAAGATGCTGCTTCTGCTGCTATTTATGGTTCACAAGCTTCCGGTGGAGTTATTTTGATTACCACTAAAAAAGGAAAGCCGGGAGAGCTGAAAATGAATTTTAATACACAGTTTTCTGTTGGTACCATACCTAATTATGCAGATGTACTAACTGCTGATGAGTTTAGAAAGTTTGTGATGAATAGTCCTTATATACAAGCGACCGGTGATACTGCATTGTTGGGTAATGCTCATACCGATTGGCAAAAGGAAATTTATCATCCGGCAACAACCTCTAAAAGCAGCTTAAGTGCATTGGGAAGTATAGGAGAAAACCTTCCTTTTAGATTATCCGTTGGATATCTTACTCAACAGGGTATCTTGAAAACAGATAAAATGAATCGTGCAACCGGTTCCTTTAGTTTGACGCCCTCACTTCTTGATGGACATCTGAAAGTGGAACTGAATTTGAATGGAAGTCTTACAAAAAACTTTAATGCCAATCAGGGAGCTATTGGAGCTGCAGTGGCTTATGATCCAACCCAACCGGTTTATGATCCCGATAATAAAAGGTTTGGAGGTTATTATCAATGGATGACTTCTCCCACGAGTTATAACCCGAATGCACCTTTGAATCCTGTAGCCTTATTGGAGCAAAGACATGATGAAAGTAAATATAATCGTGCTTTTGGTAATCTGAAACTGAATTACAGCCTGCCTTTTTTACCGGAATTACATGCGATTGTTAATTGGGGTTATGATATAGCAAAAAACAATGGTCGAACCCGTGAAGATAGTACCTCGCTGAATGCTTACAAAAGCAATGGACAAAAAGCCTGGGGGATGAATAATCCTTATGACAACAAAACCAGGAGTCTCTTGGCAGAATATACGCTATCTTATAATAAATTTATTCCTTCCATAAAGAGTCATATCAATGCCATGTTGACTTATTCCTATCAGGATACGAAATATACCTATAATAATTATCGCAGTTATGATTATAAAGGAGATACCATCCCAAGTACAACTGCGCCATTGTATCCGAATGGGTTAAATCAACATACTTTAATTTCCTATTTGGGTCGTTTAATCTATACCTATAATGAGCGATACACTTTGACAGCTTCTTTCCGTCGGGATGGATCTTCCAAACTGGCACCCGGACATCGTTGGGTGACTTTCCCTTCTGTTTCTTTTGCCTGGGATGCAACCAAAGAAAGTTTTTTGAAAAACTCCAATACTTTTTCCTTGCTGAAGCTGCGTCTAAGTTATGGTAAAACGGCCAATCAGGGGGGGATAGACGATTACAGCTTTTATCCGGGCTATTATCTTAGTGATAATGTCTCCATGTATCAGTTGGGCAATAAGTTTTATAACATGTACACGCCTTCTCCTTATAATGCGGAATTAACTTGGGAAACTACCGAGTCTACCAATGCCGGTTTGGATTTTGGCTTTCTGGAAAATAGAATATCAGGAACATTTGATGTCTATCACAAAAAGACAACCAATTTATTGGTTACTGCTAACCTGCCTTCAGGTACGAATTTTACCAATCAGTTAATTGGCAATGTAGGTGAAATGACCAGCAATGGAGTAGAATTGAATTTGAATTTTGTACCTATTCAGACGAAAGATATTAAATGGACAGTGAATTTCAATGCAGCCTTTAATGAAAGCAAAATCACCAAACTTACGCAAACCGCAGATTCTTCCTTTAAAGGATTTCAGGTAGGAGGAATTGCCGGAGCTACCGGACAGTTTATTCAAGAACAATTTGTAGGACACGAACCTAATGCATTCCTTGTATACAAGCAGGTCTATAAAGCCAATGGAAAACCTATTGAAGGGGCCTATGTAGATTTGGATGGAGATGGGACGATCAATCCAATCGATGATCAGTATTTTTATCATTCTCCTTATCCTAAGTGGGTCTTTGGATTCAGTACACATTTTAATTATAAAAAATGGACTTTTAGTACAGTCTTAAGAGCAAATGTTGGCAATTATGTATATAACAATGTGGCCTCTAATCAGGGTATTGCCTATAATATGGCAGTGAATAGTTACTTGGCGAATGCTTCTTCAGATATCTTAAATACGGGTTTTGTATTTAAAGAGCAACAGTCAGATTACTATGTACAAAATGCTTCTTTCTTAAAGATGGATAATATTGGTATTGCCTATCATTTTGGAGATGTTTTTCAAACGGAAAAAACGAATCTAACCCTTAGCGCTAATGTGCAGAATGTATTTACGATTACAAAATACAAAGGAATTAATCCGGAGATATATAGTGGTATAGACAATAATGTGTATCCGGTTCCTCGTGTCTTTACTTTAGGTATTAACCTTGATTTTTAGTTAAAAAATGATATAAAGATGAAAAATAAATTATTAACACTCTTATTTGCAGGAGGCCTCTTGATATGGATGGGTTCTTGTACGAAGGATCTCAACCGGATCCCAATCAATACAACCACTTCAGACAATGTATTTACAACGGCCAAAGGCACGAAAGAAGCCCTCGCTAAAGTTTATGGCGCTTTTGCGATGACCGGCAGTTCCGGCTCGGGCAGTTCGGATCTGGCGGGGATAGATCCCGGAAATTCCGATTTCCTACGCTTGTATTGGAATTTACAAGAATTGCCGACCGATGAAACGATCTGCGCCTGGGGAGATCCCGGTATCCCGGATTTAAATTTCATGTCCTGGACCTCCGGAAATATTTTGGTTAACGGGCTTTACAATCGCTGTATCTATCAAATTACGGTAGCCAACTCTTTTTTAAGGGCGACTGCTGATAAAAAGGCTTCCGATTTAAGCGACGAAGATTTAAAACAATACAAAGCGGAGGCTCGGTTTTTACGTGCTTACCAATATTGGGTGTTAATGGATTTGTTTGGGAATCCTCCTTTTGTGGATGAGCATTCAAAAATAGGAACCACGCCGCCTAAACAAATCAAAAGAGATGCCCTGTTTCATTATGTAGAAAGTGAACTTCTGGATATTCAATCGGATTTAGCGGCTCCCCGCCAAAATGAATACGGGCGTGCAGACCAAGCCGCGGACTGGGCATTGCTGGCAAGACTTTATTTAAATGCGAAAGTATATACGGATACTGCCAGATATACGGATGCCATTACTTATGCTTCTAAAGTAATTGATGCCGGATATACTTTGATGCCGGAATATAGTCATCTGTTCATGGCAGATAATAATATCAATAATCCGGAGGTGATTCTGTCCATCAATTACGATGGAAATCTAACCCAGAATTATGGCGGGACGACTTTCCTGGTCAATGGTTGTATTGATGCTACCATTCCCGGAGGAACTGTGGCTTATGGCGTACCCGGTGGCGGTTGGGGCGGCAACAGAGCCCGTTCTTCTTTGCCGGAACTGTTTGGAGCTGATTATACGAAGTCAGCGGACAGCCGTGCACAGTTGATGAAGGGAGACACCTACAATATTTCGGATGTGCAATCTTTTGCCCAGGGCATTAAAACGCCGAAATTCAGCAATAAAAATTCGGATGGTACAACACCGGCCGGCGCCAGTCAACTTGTTTCTGCCGACTTTCCACTGTTTCGACTGGCTGAACAATACCTGATCTATGCAGAAGCTGTGTTACGTGGCGGACAGGGCGGAGATAAAAACACGGCTGTTTCTTATATAAATAAACTAAGAGAACGGGCTTACGGGGACGCTTCGGGAAATATTACTGCAAGTGATTTGACTTTGCCCTTTATTTTGGATGAACGAAGTAGAGAGTTGTATTTAGAAGGCTTTAGAAGGACAGACCTTATTCGTTTTGGAGCCTTCACTTCTTCTAAATATGTATGGCCATGGAAAGGCGGAGCCAGGAATGGGAAAAGTGTGGATGAAAAATATAAGCTATATCCCATTCCTTCTTCTGATATGGTAGCCAATCCGGATAATCTGACCCAAAATCCGGGGTACTGAGTAAACGATGCTAATTTATAAATCGATAAAATTTTTATCATGAAAAAAAATATATTAAACTTACTATTCCTACCGGCGTTGTTGGTATTTATGCTGGCATCCTGTAAAAAAGATGGTACAATGATAATAGCTCAGGGGAATACACCGGCTGCTTTGACGGCCAGCTCCAATAATTTGGATTATACGGAAGCCGATTCTGCGAAAACAGCCGTAACCTTTACACGTACTACATCTGATTTCGGTTATCCGGCAGCGGTAAATTACACCTTGGAATTTAGCTCGAAAGGAAGTGATTTTCAAAAAGTGACCTCCTATACCATGAGTAAAAAAACGATGGATTTTACGGTGGGAGATTTTAATACTCTGGCATTAGGATTAAAGTATGCCACAGGAGTTTTGGATACTATTTATGCCAGAGTGAGATCAGAAGCAGCGGATAGCCTCTTCAGTTATTCTAAAGTAGTAAAAATAAGGGTAACGCCTTATGCTGTGGCCTATCCTTTTTTATATGTTCCCGGAGCTTATCAGGGATGGGCTCCGGATGGTAATGTGATTGCAAAATTATATTCCCCTGGTAATGACGGAGTGTATACGGGGTATGTGAATCTTCCGGATGCGGATAATCCGTTTAAGTTGACGCCGGCTCCCAATTGGGATAATTCTTATGGCATGTTGAATGCTTCTGAAATGGCTTACAATGGAGGAGATAATTTTGACATTAAAGATTCCGGTTATTACTTGATAAAAGCCAATACCAATGATGGAACCTGGAGTGCAGCATTGCAAAATTGGAGCATTATTGGTGATTTTAATGATTGGGCAAGGGATGTATCTTTTGAATTTGATGAAAAAAGGCAGGTTTTGGTGAAAACGTTGCAACTTCCGGCAGGAGCCTTTAAATTCAGGGCAAATGGTGCAACAGAAGGATGGAATATTAATTTAGGTAGCGATATGGTGGGGTTAAATGAACCGTTTACCTTAAAACCCGATGGAGATAATATCAATATCTCTACTGCCGGTAAATATAAGATAACCTTAGATTTGAGGGTGCCAAGTGAACCTTATTGTACCCTCGTTAAACAATAAATTGAATTTTAGTACTTATGAAGATGCAGGATTTTAACCCTGCATCTTTTGTAAGCAAATAATATGTCCACATACATGAATAATCCGTTGTCTCCCGTACTAAATCCCGGGAATGTTATAGGGGCTCGTCTGAGTAATCAGAAATTATGGATTCAAACACAGCATGCCTTTGTTTTGTTAGAAGCCTGTTCCGAAACAATGATCAGAGTAAGAATAGATAAACAGGATTTTGGCAGAGATTTTTCTTATGCGGTTGTCGGTCAGTCGCAGCATTGTTCCATAGACTTTTCAGAGGATGATAAACAAATGGTCTTTGCTACCGTATCGGTAAAAGTAGTGGTACAGAAAGCGCCGTTTTCTATTGCTTTTTATACCCAAGACAATCAGTTGATTAATGCCGATGACCCTGCTTTAAATACTTCCTGGATTGGGGACAAAGTGACGACTTATAAAACCATGCAAGAGGGAGAGCGATTTATCGGCTTAGGAGAAAAAATCGGGAATCTGGATAGAAAAGGAAATGGATATACCCACTGGAATAGTGATTCTTTTGGATATGGTACGGATAAAGACCCGCTGTATTCCACTATTCCGTTCTATATCGGATTGCATCATCATTTGAGTTATGGCATCTTTTTCGACAACACTTACCGGTCGGATTTTAACTTTGGCGCCAGTAACAATCGCTTTGCTTCTTTTGGTGCGCATGGTGGCGAGATGAATTATTATTTCTTCTATGGAGAAAATGTAGCAGCTGTTCTTAAAGATTATACAGCCCTGACCGGACGGATGGACATGCCTCCGCTTTGGAGTCTGGGGTATCAGCAAAACAGGTTTAGTTATTATCCGGATACCGAGGTGTTGCGTATTGCCAAAACCTTAAGAGAAAAAAAGATTCCTGCCGATGGGATTACCCTGGATATCCATCACATGGAGGATTATAAATTGTTTACCTGGGATAAAGAACGTTTTCCCAATCCTCCCGTCATGAATAAGAAGCTCAAAGAGATGGGGTTTAAAACCACGGTCATTGTAGATCCGGGGCTGAAAGTAGAAGAGGGATATGAAGCTTATGAAGAGGGAAAGGAGGAAGATATCTATTTAAAATATCCTGACGGCACCCCCTGGACAGCTGGAGTATGGCCGGGTTGGTGCAATTTTCCTGATTTTACCAGTCCCAAAGCAAGGAGCTGGTGGAAAAAACAAATGACTTTTTTCAAAGATTCCGGCATCAGTGGCATTTGGAATGATATGAATGAGCCGGCCAGCTGGGGACATAAAGCGCCTGACAATGTATTATTTGATTTCGACGGACAACCGGCCACGATGTTACAAGCCCATAATGTGTATGGCTCGGAGATGGCTCGTGTCAGCTATGAAGGAATCAAAGAAACCTTTTCTAACCGGCCGTTTATGCTTACCCGTGCTGCTTATGCCGGGGTACAGCGTTATGCAGCGTTATGGACGGGAGATAATTGTTCGGAAGAAGAGCATTTACTTTTGGGGATTCGTCTGTTGACCGGTTTAGGCCTGAGCGGCGTTTCCTTTACAGGGATGGATGTGGGTGGATTTACAGATAATGCATCCGTTGAATTGTATGCCCGGTGGATACAGCTGGGGGCTTTTTTCCCTTATTTCCGAAGCCATACTAATATCAATACCAACTCGGCTGAACCGTGGACCTTTGGAGAAGCCGTCACTGAAATTGCACGTAATTTTATTGGCCTGCGATATCGTTTGTTGCCTTATTTGTATGCCGCTTTTTATGAATCTACCCAAAATGGTCTGCCGGTCATGCGCAGTCTGGCTATAAACTATGCTTTTGAAGATAAGATATTTGATCCCCGTTATCAGAATGAATTTTTATGCGGATCGTCTATTTTGGTATGTCCTTTTAGAGGAGATGCTCAATTTGGAGAAGCTTATTTTCCGGAAGGAAAATGGTATGATTTCTTTACAGATACAGTTCGGAATGGAGGGGAAGAAAAAATATTGAAGCTGCATTTTAGCCGCTTACCGGTGTATGTCAAAGGAAGCAGCATCATCCCTATGCAATCTCTAGTCCAATCTACTACAGAAAAACCGGAAGATACTTTATATTTACATATCTACCGGGGAGAAGAAAACCATCGCTTTGTTTATTATGAGGATGATGGAGAAAGTTATGATTATCAAGAAGGCGCTTTTTATAAAAGAGAAATGTGTTATGACGCTGAAAATAAAATGATTCGTTTGGGGAAAGTAGAAGGTCACTTTACTTCAAAATTTCAAAAGATAAAGCTTCTTTTACATGGTTTTACATCGGAAAAATGGAAGGTGAACGGGAAACGAATTCAGGCGGATACAGCGCTTGTTTCTTTCATCGAACCGATCTCTCATTTTGATCCGCATGAAACGCCCAACCCCCGGATAGAGGTGAGGGTATGGAGTTATACTATTGAGCATGACAGGAATGAAATTATGATGAATTATGAGTAATAAAATAATGAAAAAAAATATTCTGCTTTTCCTTTTTTGCTTTTTATTTTTCGGCGCGCAGGCGCAGTTGCCCCGACTAAAGCGGATTGTTCCCATGTCATGGTGGACCAAAATGGCCAATCCTAAGTTGCAATTACTGGTCTATGGGAAAGATATTTCTGATTATAGGGTAAACCTGCAATATGAAGGCGTGAAAGTTCAAAGCGTGGATCGGGTGGAAAATCCCAATTATTTGTTTATCAACTTGATTATTGGTGAAAATACCAAGCCCGGCACATTTGATATCGCTTTTTCTCAAAAAGGAGAAAAGACCCTGCATTATGCGTATGAATTAAGGCAACAGGACAAGTCGCCGGACCGGATTCAGGGGGTGACGAGCAAAGACTTAATTTATTTGCTCATGCCCGATCGTTTTTCCAATGGAGATATTTCCAACGACAGGGTGGCCGGGATGGAAGATCAGAGCTTGAACAGAGATTCCATGTACGACCGGCATGGCGGCGATATTCAGGGAATCATCAATCATCTGGACTATATTAAAGAGCTGGGAGCTACCGCTGTCTGGTGCAATCCCATGGTTGAAAATGATATGCCGGAAGCTTCTTATCATGGCTATGCAGCGACCGATTTATACAAAATAGATCCCCGCTTTGGTACCGATTCCTTGTATAAAAAAATGGTGGAAAAGTGCCATGCGATGGGATTAAAAGTGATCAAAGACGTAGTGCATAATCATGTAGGCACGGAGAGTTGGCTCATTAAAGATATGCCGATGAAAAGCTGGGTGCATCAATGGCCGGAATATACGAATACCAGCTATAGAGATCAGCCCATGATGGATGTTCATGCTTCCAAAATCGACAGAAAATTACAGGTAGATGGCTGGTTTGTCCCTTCTATGGCAGATTTGAATGAAAAAAATCCGTATGTGGCTACTTATCTGATTCAAAATAATATCTGGTGGATTGAATATGCCGGCATTGATGGACTTCGTTTGGATACTTATCCTTATAATGATCCCGAATTTATGGCACATTGGGCACAAGCCATGAAGGCCCAGTTTCCACATTTATCAATATTTGGAGAAACATTGGTCACCTGGCCTTCCGAACAGGCTTATTTTACCGGAGGAAACACCGTAAACCGCGGATTGGATACACATCTTCCGGGGGTGACAGATGCCGCTCTAAAAGATGCTATTTATGAAGCCTTGAATGGAAAAAATGGCTGGGTCGACGGCCTTAACCGTCTGTATGCCGTGTTGTCACAGGATTTTTTATATAAAAATCCGATGAATAACTGTATTTTCTTGGACAATCATGATATGAGTCGTTTTTATTCCATGGTAGGGGAAGATTTTGATAAATTTAAAGAAGGATTGGGTATTTTATTAACCATGAGAGGGATTCCTCAAATATATTATGGTACTGAAATTTTGATGAAAAACTTTTCTCATCCGGATGGTTTAGTAAGGGAGGATTTCCCGGGGGGATGGGCTACTGACACTGTAAATAAATTTACGGAAAAAGGACGAACCGATAAGGAAAATAAAGCTTTTAATTATATAAAAACATTAGCCCATTTTCGAAAAAATAGTTCAGCTTTACAAAGCGGGAAACTTATGCAATATGTTCCCAAAAATGGGATTTATGTTTATTTTCGATACAATGACCAGCAAACAATCATGGTAATTGTAAATAGCAATGAACAAGCTAAAACGTTATCTACAAAACGTTTCGTAGAAAGGATGAAAGGGTTTACTTCTGCCAGGAATGTCATGACGAAGAAGCATTTGCAACAGTTAGAAACCATTAAAATAAAAGGGCATACCACCACTATTTTAGCATTGGAAAAATAAACAGATGATAAAGCGAATCTTTTTATTGATAGGTTTTGGTTTATTTGCGTTTGGCACTGCTCAGGCGCAACAGAAAAAGCCTGTTATTTATCAATTGTTTGTTCGGCTTTTTGGTAATACGGATACCACTAATCAATATTATGGATCTATTGAAGAAAATGGTTGTGGAAAGTTTAATGACCTTACCGGCAGAGCCTTGGACCGCCTGAAAGCTTTAGGAATTACTTGTGTTTGGTATACCGGCATTTTGGAACATGCCACCATGACGGATTATTCTGAGGAAGGTATAAAACCGGATGACCCGGATGTGGTAAAGGGGAGGGCGGGTTCTCCCTATGCGGTGAAAGATTATTATGATGTAGACCCGGATCTGGCTGTAGATGTAAATAAACGCATGCAGGAATTTCAAGCATTGGTAGAAAGAACCCATGCACATGGATTAAAAGTGTTAATAGACTTTATCCCTAACCACGTAGCTCGCGGATATCATTCCGATGCGGCGCCTGATTCCGTAATTCATTTGGGTCAAAAAGATGATACAAGTGTTGCTTTTAGCCCTGAAAATGATTTTTATTATTTACCGGGCACTGCCTTTCAGGTTCCTAAAGGGGTAAATGCCGGCGGCTCCAAGTTTAAGAGCCCCTTAAAAGATGGCAAATTTTATGAAGTCCCTGCAAAAGCTACCGGCAACAATGTTTTTAAACCCAACCCTTCCATCAATGACTGGTATGAAACCATTAAGCTTAATTATGGAGTAGATATTCAACATGGGGAGGAAACATATTTTAATCCTATTCCGCCGGTATGGTTAAAAATGAGAGATATACTATCCTTTTGGGCAAAGAAAGGAATCGATGGATTTCGTTGTGATGTGGCAGAGATGGTACCCGTTGAATTTTGGCATTGGGTGATACCGCAAATAAAAAGTATAAATCCGGAAATCCTCTTTATTGCAGAAGCATATAACCCGAAAAAATATCAGCGCTATATTCAATATGGTCATTTCGATTACTTGTACAACAAGGTAGGTTTATATGATGTATTGAAGAAGTTAATTAAAAATGAAGCGGATGCAAAAGTGGTCGCAATTGATAGTGTCATGCACGCGCAAAAGCTCTTTTCATCACATATGCTCAATTTCCTAGAAAACCATGATGAAGAGCGTATAGCATCTAAAGCCTTTGCAGGTAATGCAGCACTAGCCAAACCGGCGATGGTGGTAGCAGCTACGATTTCGAAGGGTCCAATTCTTATCTATTTTGGACAGGAACTGGGTGAAAAGGCGGAAGGAAAAGAAGGGTTTGGGGGCGATGATGGCAAAACAACCATTTTTGATTATTGGAGTGTACCTACTATTGCTCGATGGAATAATGATGGGCAGTTTAATACGGATTTACTGACAAATAAAGAAATTAGACTGCGTGACTTTTATCAAAAAGTTCTACGACTATCGAGAAGGCAAAATGCCATTGTTAATGGAAAATATGTACCTTTAAATACTCCTGATTTAAATCATAGACAATTCGCCTATTTAAGAACTACATCGGGAGCAACCATTTTAGTAGTGGTTAATTTTGATCGAAATAAAGTCTTGCAATCTACTTTTCAACTGCCATTGAATAGGAAGATAAAAAAGCACATGGCCATAGATTTATTGACCTCCAAATCTTATCCGTTTAGGGATCATCGCCTATCGATTAAGGTTAACCCTTCCGATGCAGTAATTTTAAAATTAAAATAAGATATGGCCGGGCAACTACATCAAAAACCCAGACTCTCCCTGACGCAGATAATCAATATGAGTATTGGTTTTTTGGGTATTCAAATGGCTTTTGGATTACAAAATGCAAGTGCCAGTCGTATCCTGTCAAATTTCGGTGCTGATCTGGATCATTTGTCCTGGTTTTGGTTGGTTGCACCTATTACAGGGCTTATTGTACAACCTATTATTGGCCATATGGGAGATCATACCTGGACCTTTATGGGAAGAAGAAAGCCTTATTTTTTAATTGGTGCAATTTTCTGTGCCTTCGGGTTAGTATTTTTACCCAATTCATCCTCGGTTACTGCTTTTATGGGTGCCAATGTATTATTGATGGCTGTTGTTTTTCTGGCAATGATGGATGCTTCAGTGAATGTTTCCATGGAGCCCTTTCGGGCTTTGGTGGGAGATATGTTGCCAAAAGAACAGGGGACGGTGGGTTTTAGTGTACAAACTATTTTAATTGGGATAGGAGCCGTGGTAGGTTCTGAAATGCCATTTTGGTTAACAAAAATGGGAGTGAGTAACGTAGCGCCCAAAGGTTATGTACCGGAAAATGTGATTTTCTCTTTTTACATAGGGGCAGCCATACTTTTGTTGACGATTTTATATACCATTTTTACCACCAAGGAATATCCACCGGAAGAATTTATGAAGTTTTCGGGGAACGAAAAAAAGGATGAACCTAAGCAAAGAGGATTTGCTTCCATGTGGAATGATTTTTTAAACATGCCAAAAGCTATGCGACAATTGGGGTGGGCACAATTTTTTTCCTGGTTTGCACTCTTTACCATGTGGGTCTATACCACCAGTGCCATTGCTACTCATCAATATGGTTTGCATTATACCGATACGCATTCTGCAGCTTACAGTACTGCCGGAGATGAAGTCTCTCATTTATTTGGGTTGTACAATTTATTTGCCATTCCTTTTGCCTTTTTATTAATGCCAATTGCAAAGAAAATTTCAAAGAAATATACACATATTCTTGCTTTAGTTTGCGGAGGTTTGGGATTGATATCCATGTATTTTATTACCAATGTTGCGTATCTGTGGATCAGTATGTTGGGTATTGGGTTTGCTTGGGCTAGTATTTTGGCTATGCCGTACGCCATCCTTATAGAATCCATTCCTCGTCATAAAATGGGTATTTATATGGGATTGTTCAATTTTTTTATCACGATTCCACAAATTGTGAATGGTGTTTTTGGAGGAATTATTCTGGCTAATTTTTTCCACAATAATGCGATTTATTCTTTAGTTATGGCCGGAGTTCTGATGCTGTTGGCAGCTATTGCCATGTTACGAATAAAAGAAGCATAAGTTTTTAATCAGTTTGTATTATGAGAAATTTTTTTATTAAAAACAGTTATATCTATTTTCTTGCTCTATTGCTGTGGAGCGGTTGTAAAAAAGAAAATACAACGCCTGAAACGCAACCTCCTCAACAAACAGATAGTGCCGGAGAAGCTGTACCGGCTGGAGCTGAAGATGGTGTTACTTTTATAAACGATGGAAAATCGGCTATTTTTAATCTATATGCACCGGATAAGAAATCTGTTTATTTGATTGGAAGTTTTAATCAATGGGAGAAAAAGTCAGAATATAAGTTGACGGCAACTTCCGATAGTACGCGTTGGTGGATACAGATTGATGATCTTGATCCTCAAAAAACATATACCTACCAATATTTAATTGATGGAACTTTGAAGGTAGCAGATCCTTATTCTCATCTTATTTTAGATCCGGTTCATGATCAGGATATCCCTGCAAATGTTTATCCCAATATCCCGAGCTATCCTTCCGGACAATCCGGAATTGTGAGTGTAATGCAGGCTCATAAAGCAGATTATAACTGGAAGGTGAATAACTTCCAAAGACCCCAACCGAAAAATTTAGTTATTTATGAATTGCTTTTACGGGATTTTGTAGCGACACATTCTTTCAAAACGCTAATTGATACCCTCGATTATATTAATCGGCTTGGGGTGAATGCTATTGAATTATTGCCGGTTAATGAATTTGAAGGAAATAGTTCCTGGGGATATAACAGCAACTTTATGTTTGCTCTGGATAAATATTATGGAACAGCGAATGATTATAAAGCCTTTATTGATGCCTGTCATGCTCGTGGGATTGCTGTTATTCAGGATATGGTGTTGGAAGATCAATTCGGATCCTCGCCTATGGTACAAATGTATTGGGATAAAGCAAATAATAGACCGGCTCAGAACAGCCCTTGGTTTAATACGGAAACTTTACATCCTTATGGGGTAGGTTTTCAATTGAATTATCATGATTCGGCTACCGTTTACTTTTCTAAAAATGTGATAAAGTATTGGATGAAAGAATATCATATTGACGGTATTCGGTTTGATCAGGCGCAGGCATTTACCCAAACCAATTCTAATGTGAATCATGATTTGTGGAGTGCTTATGATCAAGACAGAGTAAATACCTGGACGAAACTGAATGATTATATCCAATCGTTGGATCCTCATTTTTATGTTATTTTAGAAAGTTTTGCTGAATCGAAGGAATTACAAGCTTTGGCAGAACAAGGAATGATGAGCTGGGCTAATTTAAGTTTTAATGCTGATCAGGCAACTATGGGATATAATGATGCCGGAGGCTCTTGGGATTTATCGGGATTTTTTTACGATAGTTGGGGATTTCCAAGTTCAATCCCGTATAACCTGATTACTTATTTTGAAAGCCATGATGAAGTACGTATGCAGTTTAAAAATAGTGCTTATGGAAATGCCAATGGTAGTTATAACATCAAAGATTTACAAACGGGGTTAGAGCGAGATGCCATGTGTATCACTTTTTTACTCTCAGCTCCCGGTCCGAAGATGATTTGGATGTTTGGTGAATTGGGATATGATGATGCCACTTCCGGTCCCAATTATGGCAATTTGAATAATACGGGAGATAAAAGAACAGATCCTCAGCCCATTCACTGGGATTATTTACAAAATGCAGATAGACGAGCATTATATGAGTGGTATAAAAAAATGATTCATTACAAAACAAACAATGAAGTCTTTACCACTACCAATTTTACCTATAGTTTAAATGAGGCGGTAAAATGGATAAAATTAATAGGCTCATCAGGATCCGATGTCGTAGTGGTTGGAAATTTTGATGTAGTTCCAAAATCATTTACTTTGAAATTTCCGGAAGATGGAGACTGGTATGATAATGTAACAGGACAGACGACTCATCTGAGTACAGTCAATTACAAAGCTACTTTGCAACCCGGAGAATTTCATTTATTTAGCCAAACCGCATTATCCCGCAATATTCACCATTTTTTTTGAAACAACTCTAAAAATCGTTTAAAATCAATAGCTTGGCAAACTTTTTCATGTTTTGATCGTTCCCCAAATTTGAGGAATAGTTTGAAATTATCTTTTTGCATCTACCGCGTTACAAACTCCTTGCAGTAGGCTACTACTGCGGTGGAGTTCGATGCCTTGTAGCTACAAAAAGCTAATCTCATGAATAATGCGGGTTATGATACTTATTTAATGATAATTGATAATGTAGTTAAAAATGGCGCTTTTTTCATTGAGAGGACCTTATTTGGGTAGGAGCACTTATGGAAAGAATTCTTCTAAATAAGCCCTTTTGCTTTTATTTCTAAATATTTATTAATGCTATTCACGGTTAAATTTTCGGGCGCCGTTAGAATTGTTTGCAACCCACTTTGTTGAAGTTTTTGAATAATTAATTGTTTCTCATAGGTAAGCTTTTCTGCAATAATTTGGTTGTAGATTTGTAGGCTTTTTTTGGCTCTTTTATTTGCTAAGCTTTCTAATTCTGTATTCTTAAAAATCACTATAACGACGATATGGCTTTTATTCAGTAATCTTAAATAAGGCAATTGTCGTTTCATGGCATCCATGGTTTCAAAATTAGTATAAAGAAACAGTAATCCTCTTTGCGTCAAATTTCTACGTGCATAAGCATATAGATTTCCAAATTCAGTTTCTAAAAAATCTGTTTTTATATGATATAAAGATTCAGAAATCAATTGCATTTGATGGTTTCGTTTTCCTGCAGGAATATGTTTTTCTATCTTTTTAGAAAAAGTGAGCAGTCCGGCTCGATCATGTTTTAAAATGGCAATATTAGATAATACCAAACTCGAATTAATAGCGTAATCCAATAAGGTTAGTTTATTAAAAGGCATACGCATATTACGTCCTAAATCAATCAGTGAATAAATCGGTTGAGACTTTTCATCCTCATATTGATTGACCATGATTTTTTTTACCTTTGCCGTTGCTTTCCAGTTGATAAATCTATAGTCATCCCCCGGAACATATTCTTTTATCCTTTCAAATTCTAAGGTAGTTCCTATTCTCCTTATTTTTTTTACTCCTATTTCAACAAGACGATTGGTGGTGGCTAATAAACTATATTTTTTAAGTTGTAGAAATGAAGGATAGCAAGGCAAAATACAATGCTCTTTCAATCTATATCGTCTACTGGCAAAACCTATGTATTTTACTAAAATATTGCAATTGCCAAAAATATATTCTCCTCTTTCGGTGGGTCGCAACTGATATTGATATTTAAAATCCTTTTGCGGACGAATCTTACCTATATGTTTGAAATTTCTGGACTGAAATTGAATAGGAAGTTCTTCTAAAATTTTGATTGATATGGGGTGTTTATAGGTACTATTTATGAGCAGCACGAAAACATTATCATCTCCATTTGATAATTTCTCGGGGTAGATCCGTTGTATTTTTAGCATTACTTTTTTATTGAAAAGCAGAAAAATATCCAATAACACAACCATAATAAAAAGCAACAAAAGGAGTTCTACGATGACATAAAAGGAGGAAAGAATAAAAGACAATACAAACAGTCCGACCAGTGCCAAGAGACACCAAAAGAAACGTTGTGTAAAATATAAATTTTTTAATCTTTTCATTTTTCTACTATTTCGAATAGTATGGAAATTCTTTCGGTTTAGTTAACGTGGAATTTCAACCATATCTACAATTTGTGATATGATTTTTGTTGCATCTAAGCCTTCTAATTCTTTTTCGGGAGCAACCATCACGCGATGCCCCATTACTGGCAATGCCAAGCTTTTAACGTCTTCCGGAGTAATGAAATCTCGTCCTTGTAATGCAGCAAAGGCCTTTGCACTCTGAAGAAGTGCAATAGATGCACGAGGGGAGGCGGCTAAAGTTAAACTTGAACTATTTCGACTATGGTCCACTATTTCGGCAATATATTTCAGTAGCTGGTCATGGGCATATACTTTATTAATAAGATTTTGGAAATCGATAATTTCTTCAGCATTAATGACCGTATTCACCAAACTTTCTTTCTCTTGGTTCTCAAGCTTATTTTGTTCAGTTAAAATTTTCATTTCTTCCTCCAAAGAAGGATATTGAATACTTATTTTAAACAAAAAACGATCAAGTTGTGCTTCCGGGAGTCTGTAAGTGCCTTCTTGTTCGATAGGATTTTGTGTTGCAAATACAATAAATGGCAACTCCATGGAATAGGTGTCTCCATCGGCCGTAATTTGTTTTTCTGCCATACATTCAAAAAGGGCAGCTTGTGTTTTTGCAGGGGCTCTGTTTATTTCATCAATTAGCACTATTTGCGAGAATATAGGTCCTTGTTTGAATTCAAATTCATTGGTTTTAAGATTTAACACAGAGGTGCCAATGACATCTGAAGGCATCAAATCCGGGGTGAATTGAATTCTGCCAAAATCGGCCTGGATACTTTTTGCTAATAATTTAGCTGTAATCGTTTTTGCGGTTCCCGGTACCCCTTCAATTAATGAATGTCCTCCTGTTAAAAGAGAAACCAATAACAATTCTATCATTTGATCCTGACCAACTATTACTTTTTTTATTTCTTGCCGTACCGCATTCATTTTTTCTTCCAGGTATGATAAATCTAATCGATTTTCAAAGGGCATGAAAGCATTTGTATCACTCATAGTTACTGTATTTTACTTTTAAAATCTTCTATTAAATTTTGAACTTTTTTGAGATCTTTTATGTTGGTCTCTTTTAACTCCTTATAATACATAAGTTGGTCAAAAAACATATCTATTTCTTCTTCAGAGAGTTTTAGTAAATGAACCATCTGTTTTCGAAAATATCGCTCCTCAATATTTGTATTTTGGAGTCTATAGTTTTTCTTCAAATAATAAAGAAAATAGTTGATTTTTTTTACGATCATATTTCCCGGACTGCCATTTTCATAATAAAGCGAACCTATAGTTTCTGCAAAGGCCACCGACAGATTTTCTTCCGGAGTTAGAATAGGGACTGCGGCCTGTTCTCTCTTAGACTTAAAAATTAAGAATAAAAGTAAGGTGACTAATAAAAGATACCAGGCGGCTCGAAGGGCAGGCTGCCTTAAAATATAACGTAATGGAGTTCTGGATTGTACATCATTGGCATAGCTGTCTTTCCAAAGTATATATTTGCCCTTTAAATGTAAAAGAGAAGCATAGGCAATAGCATAGGTGTCCTTATCCAACATGTAATAGTTGCTAAAAACACCCGGAGTTAGTTGTAAATAAAAACTTCCGGAACCAAAAGTTACTTTAATAAAATTGGGTAAGGATAATTCATCCCTTTTCCAGTAACCTAAAATGGTTGTGGTAGAAGAATCTAATTTATTGAAAAAGTGATGCCCTACGATTTTATCATATTTCACAGTAAAATTACCCGCCGGCAATACATACCTAAAGGAATCCGGAGCATAGGTTTTGCCTGCTTGTAAATAGCTAAATCTAGTCATTGATATTTTTAAGGTATCCATCAATAAACGTTGGAAAGAAGAAGTACTAACTAAGGCATTATTTCCATTTTTAACAAAAGATAGTAACGCACTTATTGAGGTCTTGCCCGGACGAAAATTTCGACCAATGTAGATTAGATCTTTAGCTGTATGGTTATTGATAGAATCTTCTAAATAAGAATATATAGAACTTTGTATTGGATGTATCTGTTGATTTTTATCAAAAATATGCTTCAATTCATGTTTGACTACATAAGTTCCAAAAGGGATTTTATCCTTTGGGTTAAAGGTTTTGGACCAGTTAATGGGTTCTTTTTGGGAGGCCTGAATGAGCGCAATTGTAAGAATAACAACAAGCAGTAATCCCATACCGAATTTAAAATTCCCTTTCATGAGATTTCCTGATTAAAAGAATGAAACAATTGCTGATAATTTTCAAAATCATTTGAAGTTATGACAAAGTGTCCATACCATATATATTCATAAACCCGAATCGTTCGAGCAAAGGGCGGACGAAGTTGATGATTGCTTAACTCGTTTAAGAATTCATGATTTGTTTTTTGATAATGCCATGTAATGTGCCCTTTAGTGGCTAATTTTTTTAAATTTATTAAATGTAGATAACGAACTGCCAGAGTATAATTTTGATTTTTAAGTGCTTGATGGAGGTAACCCTTTAAGTCGGTTTCCATGAGTTTTTTCTCAATCCATTCTGTAGGTTCTTCATCCAATTCTTTTACCTCTTTAAAACCCGGATTTTTTCCCGAGAGAATTAATTTGTACAATATAAAAATAACAAGTAAAGCTCCGGCTCCAATAAAGACATAATACATTGCTCGCTGAAGATCCCAATTTATAGGTGGAATTAATTGTTTTATAAAATCACCTACTTTTCGCAAGACCCGATCAAGCCAAGACATTCTATCTGCCCTGTTTTCATTATAATTGAATTCAGGAGACCGGTATCGACTCTTTAAATGGGAGAAAGATTGTTGTACCCCTACACTGTCTTTTATTGGAACCCATTGCGAAACAGGAATCGCATCATAATAATTTGGATTGTTATAAATCTTCTTTATCTCTTCATTTTCATTGATCTTTGGTGTAATAGCTGTATCCAAGTGAATAGAATCTTGACCATATAAATTCTGAGAGAATAGTAAAGAAACGATTATGATATACCCAAAGGAACGAATATTTATATTCATCGGGAAACCGGTATGTTTATTCCATTTCATCATCCGTTTGCCCAATTTGATTAATTTGATTCAAGGTTGCTTCACTTCGTGTTGTTTCCAAACTACTAAAATAAATGAGGGTATAAAAAGTAACAGAATAAATGGTGGAGATTACAGAAAATAAAATTAAAATCGTTCCTCCAATGGAAACCAATATTTTCCCTAAAAAAGTCGTAAAGATTTCCTCAGAGAAACCGATGGCATTATACGTGATTATTCCAATTAAAACCAGAGGGATAATTGTTATGAGTCCAAGACAAATATTTATCATGATACGAAAAAGGTAGGTGGTTAAACCATAAATTAATAATTTTTTCTTTACTAATTTATAAGCCGCTATATAACTAGAAAAGAGCTTTTCTTTCCCTTTTAAATATAAAAAGAGGCCACAAATAAAGACGACTCCCAAACAAGAGATTAAAATCCCTAAAATTAATGGTCCAATAAAGGGAATAAACAGGAGTATTCCCGCAATAATAGCTATCGGAATCAATAATATTAAACCAATTACTATGGAGGCCAGAAAAAATGAAATATATTTTTTAATATGAAGCTGAACTCGTCTCCAAACTTCTTTAGAAGAGAAGGATGTTGCTCCTTGTTCTTCCAATAAAAACATATATTCTATACCATAAGTGAAAATAAACAGCCAATAAAACAACAATAAAACAAATACGGCTGCACTCACTGAAAGGATAACGGTGGGCGTATCTATATTTTGATCAAAGAAAATTGTTTTCCCAAAGGTGGAAACAAAAAAGAACAGAATTAAGAAGAGAGCCAAAAAAGGCAATAAAAAGTTAATTATACTCTTATTAAAGTGTCTGAATATTTTTTTAAATAAAAATAAGTAGTCTTCAAAGAGAGCATTTAGTCCACGACCTTTTATAAATTGGAAATCTAATTGGTCCATTGATATTTTTTAGCAAGTTTGAGAGGGAAATATACGAAGTAAAATAGTATAATCAACAGGCAAAGAACAATAATGCTCAAAGATAAAGCAAGTGAAACTTGATAATAACGAGTAACAAAACCTTCCAAAAAACCTGCTATTATAAAAAAAGGAATGGTTCCAACCAAAACCAAGGATGCTTTCTTTATTTGCCTTTTAAAGGAATCGATGCGTTTAAAAGATTTCGGAAACAATATACTATTACCAATGGCAATACCACAGCCACCTGCAATGATTATTACAGAGATTTCAAAAGTTCCATGAATCCAGATGGCCCTCATGGCTTCGCCCAACACACCATATTTATAAAAAAAGGAATGAAAGGCGCCCAGCATAATACCGTTTTTAAATAAAACAAAACCGGAACCCAGACTGAGAAAGATGCCAAAAGCAAAGGCCATAAAGGCTACCTTGATATTATTAATAGTAATCATTAGAAAGCTTCCTATATTACTTCCTGAACCATAAATGGCCGCCGGGTTACCTGATTTTATATTTTCTATGGTAAGGTCTACATAGGAATTTCCCAATATAAGCCTTATAAAACCATGGTCATTATTTGCAGAAACCGCTCCAATAATCGCTGCCAATAATGTTATCAAAAAGGCATAAAGAATAGGTCTTCGTAATTCATAAACAGCCTTGGGAACATCATATTTAAAAAAATGAGAAAACTGATATTGGCCATTTTTTCTATCTCTATAGATAGATTGATGAGCATAAATAGCTAATTCATTCAGGTAATCCTTAGTTTTGCTTTGTGGATAAAAAGTCTGTGCATAAGCTAAATCATTAGTTAATTGAATATAATCTTCAGCCAATTCATCCGGTTGATTGAAATTTTTATTTTTCAAATGCGTTTCGATTTTCGACCATTTGTCTTTATTTCGTTGTACAAAGGAAGCTTCCCGCATAGTATTTTTATCGTTTAACAAGTCAAATATATGGAAAAGCTATTGATTAATACTCCTCAAAATGTTCGCATTGAATATCAACCGGCATCGGTAGGTACTCGTTTGGTATCCTTGGCAATAGACTACGCCATCATGATTTGTTATGGGTATTTGGCTTTCAAAATTTTTGGAATGATTAATGGGAATTCCCAAGATCGTTATTTAAAAGCCGGCACCGCAGCGTTATTGTTCTTGCCAATTATGTTGTATCATCTTATTTTGGAAAGTTTTTTAGGGGGGCAGACAGTTGGAAAAATACTCCTGAAAACTAAAGTTGTCCTCCTTGATGGCAGTAGAGCGACCTCCTATGAGTATTTCATTCGCTGGGTTTTAAATATTGTGGATATTTGGATGATGGGTGGAGTCATTGGTTTGTTATCTATTGTTTTATCAAAGAAATCACAACGTTTAGGTGACCTGGCAGCAGGAACTACTGTTGTTTCTTTAAAAGCGCGTATAGCCCTTACTCACACCATTTATGAAGACTTAACAGAATCTTATCTCCCTGTATATCCGGAATATATGATTCGGAAATTATCTGATAAGGATATCAATATTATTAAACAAAGTTTTAATGAAGCCAAAAAAAGTAAAAAAATGGATGTGTTAACTCGGTTAAGTAATAAGATTACAGAAGTAACCGGTGCAGAACAAAAAGAAAAAAGCGATATTCATTTTATTGAAATTATATTAAAGGATCATTATCATTATCATAAAGAGCTATAAAGGCCGATATTAATGAACAGTAATTATGAAAAGAAACAGGTTGCTCTTAAATTTTTATTTTAAAGAAAATGACAAATACTTCTCAATTTTAAATTATTTTGTATATTTACAACTGTATATTTGTTATTATTTTATATTTGTTTTTAACTCAAAGAAAAGTACATGAAATTTTACGGAACAGTAGGAACCCTTATTTATCTGGCTATTATAGTTTTAATTATAATTGGCTATTGGAAAACATTTGAAAAAGCCGGAAAACCGGGATGGGCGGCAATTATACCTATTTATAATATTATTGTACTTTTAGAGATTATTGATAAACCTTGGTGGTGGATTTTGTTGTTATTGATTCCTTTCGTAAATATTGTCATAGGCATTATGATGACACATCAGTTATCCTTATCCTTCGGTCAAGGTGTTGGGTTTACAGTTGGATTGATCTTATTGCCTTTTATATTCGTTCCCATGTTGGGCTTTGGAGAATATACTTACCAAGGTCCCGGAGGGCAATTACAGACTTCACAATCTCAATTATAATAATATTAAAAAGTCGGACGGTCTCTTCAGTCAACTTTGAAAAGGGGGATTTTTGAATCTTTTTATAATTTTTCGGAAGGAAGGATCTATACTTGAAGGAATTCTGTTTTGGTTTTATTGAGAACGAGTTTATGGAGAAGCACCAGATAATATATTGGAGCTGATCTTACTGAATTCTTATTTTAAAACTCGATAATAAAGAAAGAGGTGTATCCATGATAGTGCAGATTGAGATAATTTGGAAAACGAAGAATAAATAGGAAGATTGAAGGTGGCTCCTTTATTTTTTCTCAGAAATAAGACACCTTATTCTGCAGAAGGCAGAAATTCTATCCGTGCTTTTTCTTGCCGATTTTTTCTTTCAAACCGCTTACCTTTGCAGGCAAATGAACAAAGAAGCAATTGTTAAAGTTTTATCGAGAGTCGGAAGATGGATAGTGGGATTTATTATTCTCTCTATGGCTTACTTGGTGGGTGATTTTATATCAAAACATCTTCCATTCCCTGTTCCGGGATCGGTTATTGGCTTAATTCTCATATTTATTCTACTCTATAGTAAAATTATCAGGCTGGAATGGGTAGATGATGCTGCAGGCTTATTGTTAGCTTTTTTAGGACTATTTTATGTACCCTATGGTGTGGGAATAATTGAAGTAGATCAGTCCGTAAAAAAAGATGCCGGTCTTGTTATTTTACTGGTGGCCATCGTTATTCTGACTGTCCAGTTTTTTACCGGCAGGCTATTTACGTTTTTAGGACAAAAAAAAGATAAAGAAGATGAGTAGCTTACTGACTATTTCCCTGTTTTTAATAGCAAAATATCTTTATAAACGGTGGAATTATTTATTTTTTGTTCCTGTATTTTTTACAGTAGTGGGTTGTATTGGTTTTTTATTATTGGGTCATCTTTCTTTTCATCAGTATTTTGAAGAAAACAAACCTTTGACTTTTATGTTGAAGCCGGCAGTAGTGGCTTTAGGTGTCTTAATGTACAAACAATGGATAGCGATCAAAGAGAATTTTAAGCCGTTGTTTATCACTATATTGTTTAGTAGTTTGGTGAGTGTTACCTCGGTCATTATTCTGGGAGAATTGTTTTCTCTTCCTTCCGGTTTATCGGCCTCTTTGGTACCCATGGGGATTACAACGCCCATTGCCATAGCGGTGACCCAACCATTGGGAGGAAATCCTTCTATTACTTCAGTTATAGTAATAGGGGCGGGGTTGTTTGGAAATATTTTAGGTCCCTTTTTTTTGAAAAAAGTCTTTAGAGTGGGATGGGATCCGGCTCTGGGGTTAGCCATGGGGCAAACCAGTCATGGAATCGGAACAGCCAGAGCCGTGCAAATAAATGATGTGACAGGTACTTTTAGTGGACTTGCAATGAGCTTAAACGGGGTTATTACGGTCTTTACTGCTCCTTTGATGTGGACTTTAATACACGGCTAAATTGTACAATATCCAATGATCCTTATTTCTGTACTATTTTTAATCGGTTAAGTGAAGATCTTCCTATTTTAGGCGTCTTTCCTGAATGAATGGGAGGAATAGTTTGGACTTGTCTTTTTTCCACTACTATGTTGCTAAATCATTGCTTTAGGCAACGACAGTGAGGCATTCATTACTTTGGATAGTTACGAAAAGCAAATTCCATGAGTACAGCGGTTAAGGTTTGCATTTACAGAAATCCTTTTACCGTAATTTCTTTTTAGCCACGCCTCAATTGTATATCTTTGTTCATTGGTAAAGGGTATTCCTTTTTGCACTTCTTATTGAGAAAAGATGAAAGGTAGATTAATCGAAGCTAATAATAAGAAAAGGAGAATCATAACCTATAACCTATAATTTTCATTTAAATGGAAACAAAAAATATAAATATACATACGCTTGAAGTGGATCGATACCCAAAAGTCACCTTGTCTGTAGATTGTGTTGTTTTTGGGATTGTGGGGAAAGAATTAAAAGTACTGCTGATTAGGAGTGATATCGACGAATATAAAAATAAATGGACTTTACTCGGAGATCTTGTTCGGGAAAGAGAGTCGTTGGATATGGCCGCCAATAGAGTCTTAAAGGATAGAACCGGTCTTACCGAAGTCTATCTTGAACAAGTACATACTTTTGGTGAACCGGACAGGCATCCTGCAGGGCGAGTAGTGACAACGGCCTATTATGCTTTTGTTTCTATTCAGGAATGTCATTTGACAAAGGCAGCCCATGAATTGCATTGGCATAATATTAAGAATGTTGGCGAGATGGCGTTTGATCATGAAAGGATATTGGATAGATGTTTATTTCAATTGAGAGAAGCGGTCAAAGATCGACATATTGCCTTCAACCTTTTACCGGAAGAATTTTCATTGAGACAACTTCAGGATATTTATGAAGCAGTACTGGGAGAAACCTTGGATAGAAGGAATTTTAGGAAAAAAGTTCTAACCTTTGATTTCATTGAAGATACGGGAAAATTGGAAACAAATGTTTCTCATCGTCCGGGTAAATTATATCGTTATTGCAAAGAGTATGAAATCCATTAATGAGGGAGATGATTTCGAATCAATCCATAGATGAAGGTTCCTAAAACTGCTCCTAAGAGAACGATGATCATTGACCAATGGCCTGAACCTATGCGAACAAAAATAGGCCCGGGGCATGCTCCAGCCAAAGCCCATCCTAGCCCAAAAATGCTTCCCCCTAATAGATATCTGAAGATGGTCTTCTTTTTCGGTTTTAATTGCATTTCCTGATGCCCGAAAGCTTTTATTTTTAATTTTAATGAATTTGAATACCTATTATTCCAAGCATAACAGCCGATCCAATGATGCCATACATGTGAAAGGATCCAAATTTAAACATTTCATATATTCTGAACCAGGAGTCTGCCTCGGATTTGATCATAACAATGCCGAAAAAAATACCGACAAGTAAAAATAACAAAGATCTCATTTTACGAAAAAATTAATGGGAATAAAAAATGAATCATCACTAGACCTCCTATAAAAAAACCGATAACGGCAATGAGGGAAGGAAGTTGTAAATTACTTAAACCTGAGATGGCATGACCGGAAGTTCCAATCAAACTGAAAGAAAGAAGAATATTTTCCCGCTCCTCCCATACTACACAATGTCCGTAGATTAGAAGAAACACCAAATTGCTTCCCTGAAAATAATAAGAGAGACATGACTATTGCTATCAATGGATCTGAAACGTACCATGCCCATATATTATATAACCAATCCATCATTATTCATTTATAGTAAAGATAGGGAAAGTTTATAGATATAGTAGAAAGATTGAAGACTCTTCTACAATGATAGAGGGAAGTTATTCGAATGGAATAGCAGAAAATGGTTTTACTCAGTTTAATTCTTCTATAGGGTCGACGGGCGTCGTTTTGACAATCTTTATTTTTTCATTCTCTTTTATGGCATTATATCCGTCCGGAATGTTTCTTAAGTTGTGAAAACCTTGTCTTTTAATTAAAGAGCAGGCGATGGAACTTCGGTAGCCACTTTGGCAATGAACATAAAGGTTATGTTCTTCTTCAATGTTTGCTAAGGTGATAGGATCCATCATATTGGATAAGGGGACATTGATTGCTTTTTCTACATGTCCTTCATCGTATTCATTTCCTTCTCTTACGTCCCAGGTCCTTAGTTGTTCGTCAAAGGGAAGATCGAGCTGTAATTCTTCTACAGATACATTGATGAGAAGATCGATAGCTTCACCGGCTTCTTCCCATTTTTGGAAACCACCTTCTAAGTATCCAATAACTTGATGGAAACCAATTCGTGCTAAACGAATAATGCTTTCTTTTTCTTCTCCTTTTTCTGTTACCAAGATGATGGGTTGATCAAAAGGCAATAGCTTTCCGGCCCATTCAGCAAAACGACCTTTCAGTCCTATATTAATGGCTTTGGGAGTAAATCCTTCTGCAAACAGTTCGGCACTTCTGGTATCTATAATCCAAGCCTTTTGTTTTTCTTTCTTAAAGGCATCTATGGATAATGGACGATAACTTTTTTCCAGAATCTTGTCGAGCTGAAGATATCCTTTTTGATTCATTCTTGCATCTTTTTGGAAATAGGAGGGTGGGTCGGTCAAGCCTTCCGTTACTGAAGAAACAAAAGAAGCTTTATCCTTTTTTTTGAGGGCATAGTTCAGTTTCTTTTGTTCTCCTATGGTGCTGAATGTTTCTTTGCTCATGTTTTTTCCACATGCAGAACCGGCTCCATGGGCAGGATAAACGATTATATCATCAGGGAGCTTTTTCAATTTTTGTAAGGAATCATACAGATATCCGGCCAATTCCTCCTTCCCCAATTGACCACTGGATAAATCTGGCCTGCCAACATCACCTACAAAGAGGGTGTCTCCCGTGAATAAGCAATAAGGTTTCTTTTGCTCATCTTTAAGGAGGTAGCACGTGCTTTCCAGGGTATGTCCGGGAGTGTGTAGCGCTTCTACTGTGATTTTCCCTATTTTGAATACTTCTCCTTCTGTGGCAACATGTATGGGATAAGACGTTTTCGTATGCGGACCATAAACAATGGTAGCTCCGGTTTTTTCTGCTAAGTCTAAATGTCCGGAAATAAAGTCGGCATGAAAGTGAGTTTCAAATATATACTTTATTGTTACTCCTAGTTCTTTCGACAAGGAGAGATAATCATCAATATCCCTCATAGGGTCAATGACAATCGCCTCATCATCGGAAGCAACAAAATATGCTGCTTCCGAAAGGCAGTTGGTATATAATTGTTTAACCAACATAATAATTAATCCACTAGCTGACCTACAAATTCCATCACTTCAGCAATACGTGCTTTGTTCAAAGTGTAGAAGATGTATTTTCCTTCTCTTTCTGTTTCAACAATTTCAGCACGCCGAAGGATGGCTAGGTGTTGAGAAGCAACGGATTGCTCTAATCGTAATTTGACATAAATTTCGGTTACCGTTAACCTTTCCTTCTCTTCTAAAAGCTTAATAATTTGCTGACGCAAAGTATGATTAATAGCACGTAAAATCATACGTGCTTTCTTTACAGCAATAAAATCAATCTTAATCGTTCCTTGTTGATCCTCTGTTGTAATTTCTAAAGAATTAGATGCTATTCTAGGCATAATATATAATTGAATTTTGATAAAAAATAAATATTCCTTCGTTTCAATAACGGAAGCATATTTACGATAACATCGTGTTATCAAAAATTGTTACAAAAGTATTATATATTCATATAAAGGAAAAGTTAATTATTTTTATAAGATTATAAATGGTTGATATAAAGGATGAACGGTTACCACTTATCGTGTTATTTTATTATTATTTGATAGAGAGAAATTCTTTAAGTTAATTCGATAGCAGAATAATGCCCGGCATGATTAATAACTTCAAGTATTTTATCACTTGCAACTTCCTCTTTTAAGCTAATCACTGCCTGGGGCTCTTCTATTTGAATATGCATATCTTCAATTTGAGGGATGGATTCTAAAGCACCTTTTACATGAGTAATGCAATTCTCACAACACATGCCTTCAATTTGATATTTTCTTTCTAACATAATCAATAATTTTTGACAAAGATGATATTTTTTTAATGGAATTCCGAATAATTTTATTAACTTATGTGTATTTTTTTTAAGATTGCAGACGTTTTCTTATTATAATCTCCGCTGATTTGGGCATAGAAGGAGGTTTGGTATTTGATATCATGCATATTAAAATTATATCCTCCGCTTTTCCTAACTTTGTTGCTTTAAAACCAAACAAAAAAGATGTTTACTCAGCCGATAGATATTGATGCTTATTTTAAACGTATAGGATTTAATGGGCAACCGAAGGTGGATTTGGAAACGCTTAATCAGCTTCATATATTGCATGTTAAGAAGATTCCTTTTGAAAATATTACTCCTTTTTTGGGGGGAAACGTATGTTTAGATCAAACCTCTTTACACAATAAGATACTTCGAGATGGGCGTGGAGGATATTGTTTTGAACAAAATATCCTCTTTGGCAGGGCTTTAAGTGAACTAGGATTTCAGGTTGCCGGCCTGGCGGCGAGGGTGCGATGGAATGTTCCCGGGAAAGTGAGAACCCGCCGGTCTCATATGCTCCTTTTAATTCGTCTGAATGGACAAAGATATATTGTAGATGTAGGCTTTGGCGGAATGACCCTGACAGGAGCTATATTACTTGATACAGAAGAAGCCCAGGAAACTCCTCACGAACCCTATCGGATCATAAAAGAAAATGAGGAGTATCGGTTGGACGCGAAAGTGGCTGGACAGTGGAAGGCTCTTTATGTTTTTGATTTGCAAGAACAGTATCTTCCGGATTATGAAACTATGAATTGGTATATGTCCACCTTTCCGGAAGGGCATTTTGTGACGGAATTTACCGTTGTTCGACCAGATGAGAACTGTCGTTATGCCTTGTACAATAATAGATTGTCTATGTATCATTTGCATCAACCCTCTGAAAAAAAGTGGTTTAAGAATGAAAAAGATATTTTAGAAACCTTGGTATCGATCTTCCATATTGAGTTGAATAACGATACTTATGAAAGATTGGGAAAAAAATTATCACAGAAATTAGCCTTATAAAGCAGCATATATGTTTGATGCCAGATCCTGGATAGAATATGGAGGGTTATTTCTCGTCTTTTTGGTGGTTTATGGACAGACGGGATTATTTTTTTGCTTTTTTGTGCCTAGCGGAGCATTTATGTTTGCTACCGGTGCAATGATAGCCTCGGGAATGTTACAAGAAAGCTTGTTTCCTGCTATTTGTCTTTTTACTTTAGCGGCTATTTTAGGAAATCTTACCGGGTATTTTTTTGGTAGAAAAGTTGGTCCTCGGTTAAGGAAACGTTCTGATACAAAATTTTTTAAGAAAGCACATCTTGAAGCAGCAGAAGAATTTTATGAGAAAAGAGGAGGAGGCGCCATTATTATTGCACTATTTGTACCTATTGTACGTACTTTTGCACCTATTGTTGCCGGAATGTTGCGGATGAAAGTGGGTCGTTTTACCTTCTTTACGGTAGTAGGATCTGTTTGTTGGGTAACGAGTTTTCTCTTGGTTGGTCATCTTATAGGAAGCCGTCCTTTTCTAAGACCTTATCTTCGCTATATTATAATAGGAATTGTTATCCTTGTCTCGGTTCCTATGGTCCTAAAGGTTCTTAAAAGTTTAAAGGAAAAAAACTTGGATCATAGTTCCTGAGTATTCGTTTTTTCATTTTTCACAAAATAAGTTGTTCCTTCTTTTGAAACTTCAGTAGCAGCAAAGATTTCTCGTGTTTCTTTTTCAAAAGGATCTAAATCCTTGTAACGAGAGGAAAAATGACCAAGAAGTAATCTTTTAACTTGGGCTCTTTTAGCTAGCAGTGCTGCTTGCATGGCTGTAGAATGAAATCTGCTTTCTGCTTTTTCTACTTCATCGTGAAGGTACGTTGCTTCATGATATACTAAATCGGCTTGGTAAATAAAAGGGATCAGTCTTTCTTCATATTTAGTATCCGCACAAAATGCATAGGAATGATTTTTAGAAGGAGGAGCAGTGAGCTCTGTATTTTTTATTCTTTTGCCCTCCTTCGTGATGAAATCTTTTCCTGCTTTTAATTCTGAATAATAAGTATAAGGAATATCCCATTTTTGTACTTTTTGGGGGAGAATTTTTCTTTCTTCATGAATTTCCCGGAAAAGGAAACCGAAGCAATCTATTCGATGATTGGTAGGAAAAAACGAAATTTCTATGTTTTTTTCTTTTAAAAGTGTGCCATTTTGTCCTGATTTCAAAAGATGAAAATTAAGTTGAAAAGGGAGCTGGGTGTTGGCCGCTTGTAGCTGCAGTCGAATAATTTCTTCTAAGAGAGCAGGAGCGTATATATGTAGGTCTTTTGTTCTTCCTTCTAGCCCCATACTGTTAATCAATCCAATGAGTCCAAAATAATGATCCCCATGAAGGTGGCTGATAAAAATATGATGGATTTTACTTTTCTTGACTTTATATTTTTTGATTTGCATTTGTACTCCTTCTCCCGCATCAATTAAATACTGATGTTGGTTGATACTGACAACTTGTGCTGTAGGATGTCTGCCATGGGAGGGAAGGGCAGAGTTGTTTCCTAATATGGTGACGGTGAATTGCATACTCTTTTTATATAGTTTATTGGTTTATTATATGATGAGATCTACTCTATGTCAGGATCTAGCAGTTCTCTTTCTAGTTTTTCCATCATGATGATATCAATAGCTTCTGCCAATGAGGGAGTATAATTGATGTCCTTATTTTGCATGTCTCTTTTATGATTTTTACTTATTATTGGTGTTAGTACAAACGAGATACCTTTTTCTAAAAAATTGGATTGGATTTCTTTTATGGTATTTAAATAGGAATCGGAAAAATTTAGGTCTTGATTTTCGGGTATTTTTAAAATGGTATTTCCCGGTTTGTGTTCCTTTATTTTTTGTAGCTCCGTTTGCAGTTCGTCTGCCATTTTTTCAGAAATGTCTGTTTCCTCGAGTTGGTAGACCACAAATTCTGCTTTGGTATCAATTTTGACCATTTTTTTAATGTGTTTTTATTTTAAAATTAAAAAAGGTATTCAATATTTAAGATAATAATTAGAGAATAAAGTTTTGTTTGGTGAAGTTAAACCAAATTATTTTCTTAATATTGTATATAGCATAGAAATATGCAAAATATAAAGGTATATTATGGATCAAAGTTTTTCAGCACAAGTAAGAGAAATTATTTCCTTCAGTAGGGAAGAAGCCCTACGTTTGGGAAATGATTTTATCGGCATTGAGCATTTGCTCTTGGGCATGATTCGGGAAGGAGACGGTCGTGCTATAAAAATATTGCAATCTTTGGAGGTGGATCTTTATGAATTGAGGAAAGAGATTGAAATAGCCATTAAAGATAAAACGGGAAAGAATATTACAAATATTAATAGTCTTCCTTTGACAAAGCAGGCCGAAAAGGTCATTCGGGTGACCGTATTAGAGGCAAAGGCTTTAAAAAGTGAGATGGTAGAAACCGAGCACTTAATGCTCTCTATCCTTAAAAACAAAGAGAATATCTGTACGCAGATGTTACAACAATTTGGCATTAATTATGAAAGTTTCAGAAACGAATTAACCGGAGATGCCGACATTATATCTTCTTCCGGTCCAAAAGCAGAATTTACAGAGGATCCTGAGGCAGATTATGGAGATGAGAAAAAAAGTTATTCTAGAGCTCGTCGTTCAAAAGGAAAGTCGAGAACGCCTGTTTTGGATAATTTTGGAAGGGATATTACCAAAATGGCAGAGTCAGATACTTTGGACCCAATAGTAGGAAGAGAAAAAGAAATAGAAAGAGTTTCTCAGATTCTCTCTCGTAGGAAGAAAAATAACCCTATTCTTATTGGGGAACCCGGGGTTGGAAAAACAGCTATTGTTGAAGGATTGGCATTGCGGATAGTGAAAAGAGAAGTCTCGCGTATTCTCTTTGATAAAAGGGTAATTAGTCTTGATCTTGCTGCTTTGGTAGCCGGAACAAAATATCGGGGTCAGTTTGAAGAGCGGATGAAAGCTATTATGAATGAATTGGCAAAAAATAAAGATGTTATTTTGTTCATAGATGAAATTCATACCATTGTTGGAGCCGGAGGAGCTTCTGGGTCATTAGATGCTTCTAATATGTTTAAACCGGCTTTGGCAAGAGGAGATCTACAATGTATTGGTGCCTCTACTTTGGATGAATACCGGATGCATATCGAAAAAGATGGTGCCTTAGATCGACGTTTTCAAAAAGTATTGGTAGATCCGCCAAGCATGGAAGAAGCGATAGAAATTCTTGATAATGTAAAACCCCGTTATGAAGAATATCACAATGTAACTTATTCCGATCAGGCAATCAAAGATTGTGTCAGACTGAGTGAACGTTATATGACCGATCGGTTACTTCCCGATAAAGCTATTGATGTATTGGACGAGGTAGGCGCTCGTGTTCATCTGAAAAATATTAATGTTCCTGAAAATATTGTGAAATTAGAGAAAGACATTGATGATATCAAGTCCGAAAAAAATGCAGTTGTTAAAAAACAACGCTTTGAAGAAGCTGCTTCATTGAGGGATAAGGAGAAAAAACTAGGAGAGAAGTTGGAAGAAGCGAAAGCAGACTGGGAAGAGGAAATTAAGAATAAACGTTATCCTATAGATGAGGAGGATATTGCTGAAGTGGTTAGCATGATGACTGATATTCCTGTCAATAGAATGGTTCAGGCTGAATCCGAGAAGTTAAGGGAAATGGATAAAGAACTGAAAGCCATGGTCATTGGTCAAGATGATGCGGTTGATAAAGTCGTAAAAGCCATTCAGAGAAACAGAGTAGGGTTAAAAGATCCTAAAAAGCCTATTGGTAGTTTTATTTTCCTTGGGCCTACTGGAGTGGGGAAAACAGAATTGGCCAGAGATTTGTCTAAATTGCTATTTGATTCAGATGATGCATTGATAAGAATCGATATGAGTGAATATATGGAGAAGTATTCGCTGAGTAGATTGATAGGCGCGCCTCCCGGATATGTAGGGCATGAAGATGGTGGACAACTAACCGAAAAGGTAAGGAGAAAACCATATTCTGTCGTTTTATTGGATGAAATAGAAAAAGCACATCCGGATATATTCCATGTGTTGCTTCAAGTGTTGGATGATGGAATCCTCACTGATGGTATGGGACGAAGGGTTGACTTTAAAAATACAATTCTTATCATGACGTCCAACATTGGTGCCCGTGAATTAAAGGACTTTGGATCTGGAGTAGGATTTACTACCTCAGCCAAGAAGATGGGAAGGGATGAACTGAATCGATCCGTGATACAAAAATCTCTGAAAAGAACCTTTTCACCGGAATTCTTAAATAGAATCGATGATGTGATTATCTTTAATTCTCTGGTGAAAGAGGATATTTATAAGATTATAGATGTCTTAATGAAAGATGTCTATAAACGATTAGAATCTTTAGGGTATCAACTTGAATTACAGCAAACTGCAAAAGAATATATTGCAGATAAAGGATTTGATATTCAGTTTGGAGCACGCCCCCTACATCGAGCCATTCAGAAGTATTTGGAAGATCCATTAGCAGAAGAAATATTAAATGTTCATCTGAAAGAAGGGGATACCGTGATTGCTGAATTGGATGAAAAAGAAGAAAAGATAGTTTTTACCATTAAAAAAGCGTCTGAGAATAAGTCAGAGAAATCTAAAGCTTAATTGAAACCTAATAAAGTAAAATAAGAAAAAGGTTCTTCGATAGAATGAAAACTGTCGGAGAACCTTTTTTATACTTTTATAGCTCAATTTGTATAAGCTTAAAACTGAAAAATGAAGAAAATTATTATTGCTATTGATGGATTTTCGGGCTGTGGAAAGAGTACCCTTGCCCGCCAATTAGCAGAAAAACTACACTATATTTATATAGATACCGGAGCAATGTATCGAGCCATTACATTATACCTTATAGAAAATAATTATTTTGTTGCTTCGCTGGAGCATAAACAAGACTATCTTTCCGAGTTACTGAAGGAGGTGCATTTAGAGTTTGTGAGGAATGAGAATACACAACAAAATGATATGATGTTGAATGGAAAAAATGTAGAAAAAGAAATCAGGAAGATTAAAGTGGCAGATCGGGTTAGTGAAGTAGCGGCTCTCGCTGAGGTTCGGAAATTAGCTGTGGATGCCCAAAAGAGATTGGCGGAGCAAAAAGGAGTAGTGATGGATGGTAGAGATATTGGTACGGTCGTTTTCCCGAATGCAGAATTAAAACTTTTTCTTACTGCATCTATAGAGGTTCGTGTTGAACGCCGGTATAAAGAATATCAAAGAAAGGGAGTTTCCATTACCAGGACAGAAGTGAGAAAGAATCTGGAAGAAAGAGATTATAAAGATTCTCATCGGAAAGAAAGTCCCCTCCGGCAAGCCCAAGATGCAGTCGTTATAGATAATAGCATGCTTAGTCGGGATGAGCAATTGGAGAAAGCTCTCTTGTTAGCCGGAAAAGCAATAGGTTAATCTTGGAATTGCGCTATTTTTTCTTCCATTAAATATTCCAAATCATAGAAAGACAGTAGCTCTCTGATTACATTTTCTACTAAAGCATCCGGACAGGAAGCCCCACTGGTAAGTGCTACCTTTAAAGGTGCTTTTTCGGGTAGATAGTTATAAGTCGTTTTTTCTTTTCTGTCGGTTAAATCAAAATGAGAAATTTCTGTTGCAGAAATCAATTTTTTTCTGGACGAAATAAAGTAGGTCGGCATTTTTTCTTCACACATTTCTACCAGATGCGAGGTATTGGAACTGTTATAACCACCGACAACGATAGCAATATCTGATTCGTCAGCCAATAATCCTTTTACTGCATTTTGGTTATCGTTTGTCGCATAACAGAGCGTATCTTGCGTATCCGCATAATGTTCTAATATTTCTCCTTCTTTTAGATCATATTTTTCTACCATGATATCTTTCATATAATTGGAAATTTCTTTTGTCTCCTCTGCTAACATGGTAGTTTGGTTGACGACTCCCAATCGAATGAGGTCTTTATCGACATCAAAGTTTTTGGAATATCTTCCTTCGAAGCGGGTATAAAATTCGTCTTTAGGGATTTTTCCCAAGATAATATCTCCTAATACCTTTGCTTCATCCAGGTTACGAATAACCAAAGTAGGTGTATGGGAGTTGCTATGCGAGAAAGTGGCTCTGGTTTCTTCATGTTTGGGTCTTCCGTGGATAATAATCGTATAGATATCTTCCCCAATTGAAGAGGCTTTGTTCCACACTCGTTTAACAAAAGGACAAGTCGTGTCAAATTGATCAGATTCTGCTCCGATTTCATTTAATTTATCTTCTATTTCCAGGGTGGTACCAAAAGCCGGGACGATGACAATATCTTCTTCTGTAATCTCTTCCCAGGGAATCAATTGTTTTCCTCTGTTATCCATGATGAATCTGACCCCTCTTGATTTTAAATCATGATTAACATGAGGATTATGGATCATTTCACTTAACAGAAAAATACGTTTATCCGGATGTTCATCCAGGGTCTTAAATGCAATTTCTATGGCATTCTGAACCCCATAACAGAATCCAAAATGACGAGCTAATTTTACCTGCAACGGTCCAAAATCGAGTACTGTTGGAGTGAAATCTTTTTTTCTGCGATCTTCTTTTTTTCTTTCTTCTTTAATCGCATCAATTAAAGGACTTCTATATATAATCGGGATATCAAAAGTCTTCATGATCAATAAGGATTTTTGAGAAACTTATTACCCTCTCCACATCCAGTTTCTGGTATCTTCAATACGTCCATAATGAAGGTCATTTAACTCTTTTAATAAGGAGGGGGCAATTTCCCATTGTTCTTTCGGTTTGAGTTTAATTTTCTTTCCTTTGTATTGTAACGAATGAATGAAGATAATGTTCGCTGCGGTACCCGATCCAAATACTTCGTCTAGCGTTCCTTCTTTGTCTGCGTGAAGAACTTCATCTATAGATATATTTCTCTCTTCTATAGGAATATTTCGTTCTCTTAAGATCTCAATGACACTTTCTCTGGTAATACCCGGTAATACAGTTTCTTGTTTTAAAGAAGGAGTAATAGCAACCCCATTAATGACAACAAACAGATTCATCGTTCCACATTCCTGAAGATATTTATGTTCTTTGGCATCTGTCCATATAATTTGGTCAAAACCGTTTTGAAGAGCTAATTCCGTGGGATATAGACTTGCAGCATAATTCCCGGAAGCCTTTACAGCGCCTACACCTCCGTTGGAGGCTCTTACATATTTGTCTTCTACATGCAAATCTAAAGGTTTGCTATAATAAGGACCACTGGGCGAGGTAATAATTATAAATTTATATTGACTACCCGGTCTTACTCCAATAAAAGGGTCGGTAGCAAAAAAGAAAGGTCGGATATATAATGAACTTCCTTCAGCTTCGGGTACCCAATCTTTATCTAATTCCAGAAGCTCCCAAATACCATCCATAAAAACCTCATAAGGAATGGGGGGCATGGACATCCTTTTTGCCGAACGATTCATGCGCTCAAAGTTCTTTTCCGGACGGAAAATATTGATTTTCCCTTCTTTGTCTCTATAGGCTTTGATCCCTTCAAAGATACTTTGGGCATAATGCAGGGTGAGCATGGCCGGGCTGATAGAAAGATTTCCAAAGGGCTCAATATTAACTTCCCTCCATGCACCATCTTCATAAGTAGCCACAAACATATGGTCAGAAAAGACCCGTCCAAAGTTTAAATGATCAAAGTCCACTTCGGCTAATCGACTTTTTTTTGTTTTCTTAACCGGCCATTTTTCTTTCCCCTTTTTTAGGGAAGTAGCATGTTTGTATTCTGGTGAATCTATGGACATGATCTATAAAATTTTAAAGTGGGAATCTCTATTTTTTCTTATTATTGCAAAGAAACGGAATTTTTGTTAATAAAAGCACGAAAAAGGCTGTAAAGTCGTTTGTCAATGAGTTTGAAAAATATTTCTTTAGATCCCTTTATTTTGTCGCAGCTCTATAAGGCTCCGATTATAGCGTCAGATTCCGTTGAAAAAAGTACGGAGAAACAACAATCTGTGTCCTTTTTAGGAAATAATCGTAAGCAGGTATCCATTTTTATTCATAATGATAAAAATCCATGGTTACCTGAAGATTTATTTCAGCTCTTAAGTAATATTTTGCAAGCCTGTCGGATGAGTATGGATGATATTGCTTTGGTTAATAAAGCCCGTTATCCGAATAAAAAATTAAAAGAATTTACTGAAGCGCTCTCGCCCGAGAAAATGATTTTCTTGGGTGACCCTTTTAAAAAGTGGATGGAAGAGGAAGGATTAGAGAAAAATAAAGTTGGATTTATCAATGAGTATCGGTTTTTATGGTCTGATAGCTTGAAAACACTCAGTAGTGATAAACGAGCGAAAAAGGAATTCTGGCTGGGGTTACAACAATTTTTCAATCTTAAATAATAGATATGGAAATCCTAATATTTGCGACCCATAATGAAAACAAGGTCAAAGAAATACGATCTATGGTAGGAGAGAAGTGGAATATTGTAAGTTTAGACGAAATAGGTTTAACCAAAGATATCCCGGAACCTTTTGATACTTTGGAAGCAAATGCTAGAACGAAATCGGAAACGATTTTTCGGGAAACAGGGAAGAGTTGTTTTTCTGAGGATACCGGTTTGGAAGTCTTCTCCTTGGATGATGAGCCGGGAGTGTTGTCGGCACGTTATGCCGGTAGTCAAAGAAGTTCGGAAGATAATATGAATTTATTATTAAAAAAATTAGGAGAAGAAAAGAAGAGAACCGCACAGTTTAGAACTGTGATCTCTTTTATTTATGAAGGGGAAGAAAGACAATTTGAAGGCATTTGCAAAGGGGAGATTACAAATGATAAAAAAGGAGAAGGAGGCTTTGGTTATGATCCTATTTTTGTTCCTGAAGGTGCAGAAAAAACCTTTGCTCAAATGAAAATGTCTGAAAAAGGAAAATATAGCCATCGTGCGAAAGCCTTTAAAAAATTTCTTTCTTTTCTGGAAGAGAAAAAATCGTAATGTATCATGGCAAGAGTTAAAATAGAGCGACCGGAAAATATAGCTTTTTCTACCCGAATCCCGGTGCTGGTACAGCATGTTAACTATGGTGGGCATTTGTCGAATGATGCGGTTTTGGCTATTGCTCATGAAGCCAGAATTCGGTTTTTACGTACTTTTGAATGTACCGAAATGGATGCTTTTGGTGCCGGGTTAATTATGAAAGATGCGGCAGTAGTGTACAAAAATGAAGGCTTTCAAGGGGAGTTGTTAACCGTTGAGGTGGCAGCTTCTGATAGTAGTGGTATTGGCTTTGATTTGTATTATAGAATGAGTACGATGAAATCGGAGAAGGAGGTCCTCATTGCTGAAGTGAAGACAGGCATGGTTTGTTTTGACTACGATAAAAGGAAACCCGTCCGTATTCCCGGGGAATTGAAGATAAAACTCGATCTTTAAAAGAAAATAAAAGTTGAAAAAAAAGTTGAATCATAGAATGATGAAAAGCTATCGTTTGCCAACGATATTGGCTCTTACGGGATTGTTATTTACTTTAATTTTATCTTGTCAGAAAAAAGGGGATTTTATTGATGAGGATCTGGTGGGATCAGGGATGCATTATTATCCTATAATCTTAAACGAATCCTTTATAGATACCATTTCCGGAAAGGATATTACGAAGTTAACGTTAGAACCGGGACAAAAGTTGTCCTTCCAATTAAGATACAGATCTAAAGACAGCCTTCAAAAGATTACCCTATGGGAGCGATACAAAAAAGATTCTCAAAAAGTATGGGAAATCCCTTATGATTCTTCTTTTTACTCTGAAACGAAAAACTGTGATACCATTTTTATTTCCTATCAGATTCCCGATAAAACAACAGATACCTCATCTTTCAAGTTTACTCTAATTCCTAAAGTAATTACAAAAAAAGGATTACGAACAGGAAAGGAAGCAGAATTGACAGTAGAGTAGTCGATATAAAAATATTTTTATATTTGGCTATTTTTTAATAACTTGGCTGTTATTATGAAATATATATTTACATTCTTTTGTATTTTTTTGGTTTTTTCTGTAAAAAGCCAAACTATCCTTGACGGAGTTTCGTCCCATCAGCACCTTTCCCTGGTGGCTGCTAAAGGTAATAAAAGCAAAACCTATAAAAAGGGAAAAGCATTAAGAGTCGCATACCATGTTTCTGATCATGTTGAAAAGGTAAAAGGGAATTTGAATTTTGAAGACCCTTCTCACATACGCATGGTTGCTTTTGGTCATTCAATGAATAATGTAACTATTGCGATAGACTCTGTCTTTAGTGTAACCCCTTTGTCGAGAAAAACCAGGAAAATTGTTTCTATTGGCGGTGGGGGAGTAGGAGTGCTCCTGACGGTACTTGGTTTAACTACGACAAATAACAGTCTTGACGATGATGATGCCGGAGAAGCTACCGCCGGCTTTTTAGGTGGAGCGGTTACCACGGGTATTGGTCTCACTTTTCTGGTTGTTACAGGATTGGTTGATCTGGCTACGCTGGCTATACAGGAAACTGCTACAAAATCTGCAGACAAAGGGTACCACTTTTCAATAGAGAACGGGGAATAAAGACGTTCTCTTTTAATGAAAGAACAAATAAGCAATAAAGATGGAAGCAATTATCCCGGCTCCTTCGGCCATTAAAGCTGCCGGAACTGCATGTCTGGTCTTTTTAATATTGACGGCGCCAAAGTAAACCGCGATGACATAGAAGGTGGTTTCGGTAGAGCCTTGCATAAGACAAGATACGATTCCCGGAAAAGAATCGGCTCCATAGTTATGCATGATTTCAACCATTAGCCCACGGGCGCCACTTCCGCTCAATGGTTTCATCAGAGCTACCGGTAATGCGGGGACAAAATCCGTGTTTATTCCCAGGGCATGGAATCCGGCGCCCAAGCCCTTAATCAAGTATTCCATACATCCGGAAGCTCGAAAAACACCTACCGCAACGAGAATCGCTACCAAATAAGGAATAATTTTAATGGCAATTTTGAACCCTTCTTTTGCGCCATCAATAAAGGCATCGTACACATTCACTTTCTTCTTGAAGGCCATGACTAAAAATAAGATAATGATTCCGAAAATGATGAGGTTTCCCCCAACCGAAGAGATGGTTTCAATTTGCTTTTGTGATAAAGTGGAAAAATAAACTAGCAATGCAGCCACCCCGAGGGTAATACTGCCCAAATAAGCGAATACTGTTTTATTGAAGAGATTGATTTTCTGATAAATAGAAGTAACAATCAAACCGGTAATAGTGGAAAAGAAAGTAGATAATAAAATGGGAATAAATACATCTGATGGATTGGCAGCTCCTTCCTGCGCTCTATAAGCCATAATACTTACAGGGATAAGGGTCAGGCTGGATGCATTGAGTACAGTGAACATGATTTGGGCATTGCTGGCAGTGTCTTTCGAAACATTGAGCTCTTGCAACTCATCCATGGCCTTGAGTCCTAAAGGTGTTGCTGCATTATCCAAACCCAACATATTGGCAGAATAGTTCATCATGATAGAGCCATACACCGGGTGGTCTTTCGGTATTTCCGGAAACAGTTTATTAAAAAAAGGACTTACCATCTTAGCCATGGCTCGCACGACTCCTCCTCGTTCGCCTACTTTCATGATTCCCAGCCATAGCGCCATGATTCCGATTAATCCCAGGGATATTTCGGCAGCAGTCTTTGCATATTCAAAAGTACTATTGACGATATCCTGAAAGATATGAACATCTCCCAAAAAAATGAGCTTATACAAAGCTACTAGAAAGGAAACAATGAAGAAAAGGAAGAAAATAACGTTTAGAGCCATAAAGTAAAACTATACTTTTGGGAATGAAAGTACAAAAAAAAATCTCTTTATAATACAGTTTTTATCAATTATATTTGCGCAAAACTTTAAAGGTCATCCGTAAATTAAAATATTATGCAGAAAGATAAACAGATATTTCAACTTATCAATCAGGAACTTCATCGCCAACGAAGAGGGGTAGAGTTAATCGCCTCTGAAAATTTTACCAGCCATCAAGTAATGGAGGCGATGGGAAATGTGATGACCAATAAGTATGCAGAGGGATATCCTGGGCATCGATATTATGGAGGTTGTGAAATCGTGGATGAAAGTGAACAATTAGCTATTGATCGTGCTAAAGAAATTTTTGGTGTGGATTATGTAAATGTTCAACCGCATTCAGGGGCACAGGCGAATATGGCGGTCTTTTTAGCCACCTTAAATCCGGGAGATAAAATTTTAGGTCTGGATTTGAGTATGGGAGGACATTTGACGCATGGCTCTCCGGTGAACTTTTCAGGGAAAAATTATGAAACCTGCTTTTATGGAGTGAACAAAGAAACGGGTTTGATAGAATATGATGAAATGGAGAAAATTGCCCAAAAAGAAAAACCTCAATTGATTATTTGTGGGGCTTCTGCTTATAGCCGGGATTGGGATTATAAAAGAATCAGAGAAATTGCAGATCAGGTGGGTGCATTATTGATGGCTGATATTGCTCATCCTGCCGGATTGATAGCTAAAGGATTACTGAATTCCCCTTTTGAACATTGTCATTTTGTAACGACTACGACGCATAAAACATTGCGTGGCCCCCGCGGAGGAATGATTATGATGGGGAAAGATTTTGAAAATCCTTTTGGTCTTACTACCAAAAAAGGCAAAACCCGGATGATGAGTAAACTGTTGAATCTGGCTGTCTTTCCGGGAATACAGGGAGGCCCTTTACAACATGTGATTGCAGCGAAAGCGGTCTCTTTTTATGAAATATTATCAGAGGAATATACCCAATATGCGCAACAGATTATAAGAAACGCACAGGCGATGGCCAAAGCTTTTAATGAGAAAGACTATGATATCGTATCCGGTGGAACCGATAATCATCTCTTATTGATCGATTTAAGAAATAAAAATATCAGTGGGAAAAAAGCAGAAAATACATTGGTACAGGCAGATATTACCGCGAATAAAAATATGGTGCCTTTTGATGATCGTTCTGCTTTTATTACTTCAGGAATCCGTTTAGGTGTACCTGCTGTAACAACAAGAGGATTAAAGGAAGAACAGATGCCACAGATTGTGGAATGGATCGATGAAATTTTGATGAATGCAGATGACGAACAGAAAATTGTCGGAATAAAAGCCGAAGTCAATAAATATATGGAAAACTATCCGCTTTATCCTGAAATGGGAGAATAGACCCATAAAGAATGAGATATTTAAAACAATAGAAGTTGAAATTTACTTTAATAAAGAACAATGCCTTTTAAAAAAACATCTTTTCCGGGATTACTTGTTTATGAACCACGTGTTTTTGAAGATCATCGGGGATATTTCTATGAAAGTTACAATAAAAAATATTTCCGGGAAGCAGGTATAACTTATGATTTTGTTCAAGATAATCAGGCTCGTTCTTCTTATGGGGTCGTTCGTGGGTTACATTTTCAGAAGCCCCCTTATGCTCAAGCCAAATTATTGAGGGTCATAGAAGGATCCATACTTGATATTGTTGTGGATATTAGAAAAGGTTCGCCTTCTTACGGAAAAGTTTATAGTATTGAATTGTCTTTTGAAAATAAAAAACAATTGCTTGTTCCTCAAGGATTTGCACATGGGTATTCTGTCTTGTCTTCAAGGGCGGAAGTCTTGTATAAATGCGATGCATTCTACGAAAAATCGTCTGAAGGGGGAGTTTCTTTTCAAGATCCTTCCCTAAAGATCGATTGGCAAATTCCTGAAGAGGAGATGATCTTATCGGAAAAAGATCAATATTATCCCCGATTACAAGAGATGGATTCTCCTTTTATTTTTGAAGAGGAGTAATTTTTTTAGTCTCTGAGTATTGTGATCTCTCCATTCTGCTGTAATTTAATAATCTTTGAAGGTTGCGCTTTCTTTTGGTCTTCTTGTCGATATTTTACGATATAATCGACTCCGTTTTTAATCTCCTTTTCAATTTCCGGAAAAAGTTGTGGCGTCGGGTGACCACTAATGTTTGCAGAGGTGGATACAATAGGTTTTCCTAATCTTTTGATTAGCGCTTTACAGAAGGGTTCTTTTACTATTCTTATGGCAATACTTCCATCACTATTGACTAGATTGTCCGGCAGAGCGCGCGCATTTTCGTATATTATTGTAGTGGGGCGATCAGATGTGGAGAGAAGCTTAAAAAGGTCGGGATTGGGATGTGCTGTATAGGTGAGAATGTCATGTTCCTCGGCTGCCAGGATAATCATGCTTTTGCTGTCATCACGTTGTTTAAGTTGATAAATTCGTTCAATAGCATTCGATTGGGTAGCATCGCATCCAATTCCCCAGACGGTATCTGTCGGATAAAGGAAAATGCCGCCTGATTGAAGTGTTTTAAGTGCCTTTTTGAGATCTTCCTCCATGTTTTTTTTGCAAATTTATAGGAAAAGTAGGGTTAGTCAATAAGAAACGGAAATTACCTATACTTTTTATTCTTGAATTTTAGAGTTAACAAAAATCCTTTCTAACTTTGCCCTTTCAATTCAAGGCTTAAAAAGATAAAATGGATTTAAAAGGATGGAAGGTTTGGTGGCGGATGCTTCGACCTCATACGCTTACAGCTTCTTTTGTTCCCGTATTTGTAGGGTCTATGTTGGCTTTGGAAAGATCTTCTATTAATGTAGGTCTCTTTTTTTCGATGTTGTTGGCTTCGATATTGATCCAGTCGGCAACCAATATGTTTAATGAATATTTTGACTATAAAAGAGGGCTGGATAATGAAGCATCTGTGGGGATTGGCGGAACGATTGTTCGGGATGGAATTCGACCTAAAACGGTATTGTATTTAGGGTTTTTCTTTTTTGGAATGGCCGTTCTTTTAGGAATCTATATTTGCTTGATGTCTAGCTGGTGGATTGCTTTGGTTGGGTCTGCCTGTATGCTTATTGGTTACCTTTATACCGGAGGTCCTTATCCTATTGCTTATACTCCTTTTGGTGAAATCTTTGCCGGATTTATTATGGGGACGGTCATTATTGGAATCAGTTTTTTTATTCAAACAGGAAAGATTCATTGGGATGTTGTATTTCTTTCTATACCAACGGCATTATTTATCAGTTGTCTTTTACTGGCTAATAATATTCGAGATTTGAAGGGAGATAAAGAGAATGGAAGACATACTATAGCTATTCTTTTAGGACGTCAAAAGGCCATTTATTTGGAGGCAGGGACTTTGGTGTTTATTTACCTTCTAACATTTTATTTTATTATTGTAGGAATGCTACCACTTTGGTCTTTTCTTACCTTCTTGAGTGCATTTAAAGCTTTTGATGCGATTAAGAAGTTTAAGGGGAAAGAGACTTCATCCGAAATGTTGCCGGCGATGGTAGCCACCGGGAAAGCAAATACGATTTATGGATTTTTATTGGGATTTTCTCTGTTATTGCAGTACTGGGTAGGATAGAGGTACAGTCTATAGGCTGCTCTTATAGAGATGAAGTGGATTGAGAGATTCATAATCTATTCTCGAGTTTGCTTTTTATATCCTAACTTCGCTTTTATGAAAATTGGAATTTTAGGAGGCGGACAACTGGGATATATGTTTTTGCAGAATGCTTTACAATATCCTGTAGAAATACATGTGTTAGACCCTAACCCTGAAGCCTCTTGTGCAAAACATTGTCATCATTTTGTAGTAGGCGATTTTTCAGATTATCAAACCGTGGTTGATTTTGGGGAGAATTTGGATGCGATCGGCATCGAAATAGAGCATGTGAATGTGGAGGCTATGCGGTATTTGAAGTCCTTAGGGAAAAGGGTAGTACCCGATCCGGATGCGTTAGCTGTTATTCAGGATAAGTCGGTTCAAAAAAAGTTTTATATGGAGAACAATATTCCTACTGCTCCTTCTTTTGAATTAGATGATTGGGAAGATTTAAAAGGCAAAAAGGAAGTGAAATATCCCCTTTTTCAAAAAGCCAATAAGGGAGGATACGATGGGAAAGGTGTTCAATTCCTATCTTCAGAAGAGGACTTGGGTAAACAGCTGAAGGTTCCTTCTATTTATGAAAAACCGGCTGATTTAGATAGAGAATTGGCCGTTGTGGTAGTGGCTGATGGAAATGGTCATATAATCAATTATCCGATTGTCGAATTGGTTTTTGATCAAAAACTAAATTTATTGGATTATTTGTTGCTTCCCTCAACAATATCTGATGAATTATCGGAAGAAGCGGGTCGTATAGGCAGAAAAGTAGTTCAATGTTTAGATTCTCCGGGGGTTTTTGCTGTAGAACTTTTTTTGAATAAAGATAACTCTATATGGGTCAATGAAACGGCATGTCGGGTACATAATAGTGGGCATTCAACGATAGAAGCAGCATATAGCTCTCAATTTGACCAGATGTTACGCTGTTTGATGGGGTTGCCTTTGGGGAGCACAAAGTTATATACGACTTCAGCAATGGTTAATCTGATTGGAGCCGAAGGAGAGACAGGACCTGCCATAGTAGAAGGTCAGAACAAGCTTTTGGAGATTCCCGGTGTTTATTTGCATTGGTATAATAAAGCAGAAAAACGCCCCGGAAGAAAAATGGGACATATTACCTTGGTAAATGACCATTTAGAAATATTAAGAAAACATATTAAAGAAGTAAATCAAACTGTAAAAGTAATTACAAAATGATACAAGTAGGTATTATTATGGGAAGCGACAGCGATTTACCGGTCATGAAACCGGCTGCTGAAGTATTAGAGGAATTAGGGATAGAATATGAGTTAACGGTGGTCTCTGCTCACCGTACTCCGGAACGAATGTTTGAGTATGCTAAAACAGCCAAAGAAAGAGGTCTTCAGGTGATCCTTGCCGGTGCGGGGGGAGCAGCTCATTTACCCGGAATGGTGGCCTCTCTAACGACTTTGCCGGTAATAGGTGTCCCTGTGAAATCTTCCAATTCTATCGATGGGTGGGATTCTGTTTTGTCCATCCTTCAAATGCCGAATGGAATTCCTGTGGCTACGGTTGCTTTAAATGCGGCAAAAAATGCAGGACTCTTAGCTGCTAGAATGATTGGTATCTCAAATGAAAAGGTAAGCAAAAATATGGCTGCTTTTCAGGAAGGATTGAAAGAACGAGTTGAAAAAAAGATAGAAATTGTCAAGAAGGACTATAAAAATACTTTTGATTAGAATGCGGATATACAACGATGAAGGAATGAAGTAACTTTCTTCACCAATACTTCATTCCTTTCATTTATTTAGGGCTGCTTCCGACTAATGTTTAACCCGCATTATTCATGGGATTAGTTTTTTTGTAGCTACAAGGTGGTATATTGAGTATAATCGAAATGCATCGAACTCCACCGCAGTAGTAGCCTACTGCAAGGAGTTTGTAACGGGGGCTGTTGAGCTTGCTGAAACATAGATGCAAAAAGATAATTTCAAACCATTCCTCAAATTTGGGAAACAATCGAAACATGAAAAAAAGTTTACCAATCCATTGATTTTAAACGATTTGTAGAGTTGTTTCAAAAAAGTGGTGAATAATGCGGGTTAATTTCCTTTACCTACTTTTTACTAACAAAACGTGTTATTGAGCAAGCCTTATCTAATGATGTTGTTTTGCTAGCCCAATAGAGATTTCAGATGACCAATATTACTTTTTACAATGTCTAAAACTTCATCTGTTTTTCCATCTACCAATAGCCGCGTTATAGATTTTGTGAAACCTTTGACCTGGTCAAAATCAACATGAGGAGGCATAGCTAAAGCATCCGGATCGGTATAAACATTTACTAACACCGGTCCATCAGTAGCAAGTGCTTCTTTCATTGTATCTTCTACTTCCTCCGGATCTTCAATCTTGAACGTGCTAAACCCCATGGGTTTTGCTACCTCGTCAAAAGGCGGATTGACCATATCGGTTTGCCAATCTTCGTATCCGGCAACTTCCATTTCCAGTTTGACCATCCCTAGAACTCGATTGTTAAAAACGATAATTTTAATCGGCAGTTTGTATTGTGCAATGGTCATCAGATCTCCAAAAAGCATCGAAATTCCTCCATCCCCACTGAAGGTAATCACTTGTCTGTCAGGATAACTAAGTGAAGCACCAATGGCCATCGGCATAGCATCTGCCATGGAACCATGATTAAAAGAACCCGTAAGATATCTATTCCTCTTTCCTTTAAGAAAACGTGCCGCCCAGACAGCACTCATGCCCGTATCTACCGTGAAAATAGCATCGTCATCTGCTAATTCATCAATCGTATAGGCGATGTATTCCGGATGAATTTCTTTTTCTTCACCTTTATTTTTTACATAGGTCATCAAATCATCTTCCGTTTTTTTAAATTTTTCCCGGTTGACTTTTAAAAATTGATCTTCTGATTTTTCTTCGATCTGTGGAAGAAGAGCAGTAAGGGTATCTTTAATGTCTCCCGCTAATCCTAAGTCTACCTTGGCACGCCGACCTAATCGTTGGGGTTGTATATCTATTTGTACTATTGTATTGTCACAGGGAAGAAATTCAGAATAAGGGAAATCGGTCCCCAAAAGAACCAGTACCTCAGATTCTTTCATTGCTTCGTAGCCCGATTTATGACCTAATAATCCGTTCATTCCTGCTTTAAAGGGATTGTCGTCTGTCTCAAAAAATATTTTTCCTCTGAAGGAATAAGTAATGGGAGCTTTTAATTTTTTGGCTAATGACAATACTTCTTCCTTTGCATAACGACATCCATGTCCGCAGTAAAGGGTTACTTTCTTCTTTTTGTTCAATAGATCTGCCAAACGTTGAAGATCATCATCGGTGGGGCGATAAATTGCCCTGGGTCGGTAATTTTTTAAAGAAGTAGGTATTTCCGCTATCTTGGCCGAGGCAACATCTCCCGGTAATCCAACAACAGCTACCCCTCTGTCTTGAGTAGCATGTTGAATAGCAGTCTGCATGATATGTCCAAATTGTTTTGCCGTACTTGCAGTATAAACGTATTTACTGCAGTCGTCAAAGAGCTTCATGGGGTTGGTCTCCTGGAAATTATCTTGACCTAATTTATCGGTAGTGATCGTGCTGGCAATAGCTATTACAGGATTCCCTGCTCGATTGGCGTCATATAATCCATTGACTAAATGAACATGTCCGGGACCACTACTTCCCATGCAACAGCCAATGCCATCTAATTCGGCATCCATGGAAGCTGCATAAGCGCCGGTCTCTTCATGACGAACGTGTATCCATTGTAGTCTGCCATCTCGTCGTATGGCGTCATTAACCGGGTTTAAACTATCGCCGGTAACAGCATATACTCTTTTTACTCCGGCATCTACAAGCATTTTTACAAGTAAATCGGAAACATTTTTAGGCATAAAAAACTATTTTAATAAAGTAAAGAATTGCATTTCTACCCTACAAGGTAAGAAAAAGCCCAGGAAAAAAGTTATTGCTTATTAGGTTTTATTAAGGCATTAACAATAGTTGTTTAGTCATCCTCCTCTTCTTGTTTTAATTTTGGAGGAATGAGTTTGTACATGACCGGTGTGACTATCCTTGAAAGGAGGGTAGAGCTGATCAGCCCTCCAATCATGACTATGGCGAGGGGAGAAATAAGCGGATTGCTGGATAAGGCAATAGGAATTAATCCTCCAATGGCGGTCATTGTCGTCAGAATAATGGGCAAAAAGCGAGCTTCTCCTGCTTTTTCTATGGCTTCTATTAAAGGCATTCCCTGTTCTCTTAATTCATTGGTAAAATCGACTTGTAAAATCGTGTTTTTTACTTCGATACCGGCCAGTGCTACCAGACCAATTGTGGCCACAAAAGAAAGCGTGTTACCTGTTATCAGAAGCGCTAAAACAGCGCCTACTATGCCTAGAGGGATAACAGAAAGAACAATAAAGGTACTCTTGAAGGTACCAAATTGCAATAATAAAACTGCGATGAATAAAAAGCCGGCTACCAATATGATTTTGGTGAAACCTTGAAAAGACTCTTCTCGACCTTGTAACTGACCACCCATTTCAAAATGATAGCCGGCAGGAAGCTGCACCTTTTGCATCTTGTCTATCACTCTTTGAGTTACTTTGTCAACGGAAAACCCCTGTTTGACAAAGGAAGTAACCGAAACAGTACGTACTTTGTTCAAGTGTTTGATACGTACAGGGGAATTTTTTAGTTGTAAAGTTGCGAATTGCTTTATAGGATAAGCTGCTCCATCCATATTATTGACATAAATGGAATTGAAAACATTCAAATCAGGATAAGAGGAATGAGCTGTCTTTAATAAAATAGTGAAATCCTTGTCTTCTTTTTCCGGATCGGTAAAAGTACCTACCGGTAATCCCGCAATGGCTGCCCGAACAGTTCTGCTGATATTGATAGAGGGAATACCCAAGGACTTTGCTTTTGCATGATTGATCTTGACTTGAATATCGGATTTTAAATTCTTTACCGGATTATTGACATAGATGGTTCCATCAGTTTCATTTAATAGTTGATCTACTTCTCCTGCCAGTCTTCTTAAAGTATCTAAATTTTCTCCTTTTAATTTTATTTCTATTGGAGAGACAATTGCATTTCCTTGTTGGAAGTCTTTTACTTCGACTTTGGCACCATTGAATGGCGTCCATTTCTCTCGTAAACTATCGATGATTTTCTTCTTCTCTTTGGTTTTAACGTTGGGCTGTAGTTGCACAAAGATTTCTCCGAAATCACTATGTTCGTTTTCTTGTAACACATTGTAATATACCTGAGGATTTCCTTTTCCTACATTGGAGGTATAGTATTTTACGGAAGGTATTTCTCCGAGTTGTCGCTCTATCTTATGCATGATGGAGTCCGTGTAATGAATGTTGGACTGTAAGGGAGCATGAACATCAATCAGGAATTGAGGTTTTTCTGAAGGAGGAAATAAGCTGGTGCCAATGACACGAATGAGAAATAAAGCTCCGGCAAAGATAAGTCCTGCTATGACTAGTGTTTTTCCCGGATGTTTTAAACCTTTATCTAAAAGAGGAGCATAGGTCTTGTGAATCCCTCTTTGAAGGTACTGAAGGAAAATATTTCCATGTTCATTTTCTTGAGGTTTAAGGAGTTTACTCGAGAAGAAAGGAACAATAGTCAAAGCAACCAGCATGGAACCAAAAATGGTAGAAATAATGGCTACCGGAAGACTTCTAATAAAATCTCCTGCTTCTTCCGGCATAAATAATAAGGGCATGAAAGCGATCATAAGGGTTGCCGTACATCCCAAAACGGCTTTCGTAATTTGTCCGGTAGCTTTTTTAGTTGCTGCTAATCGGGTATGTCCTTCCCGCATCCATCTTTCTATATTTTCAACGACGACAATACTATCATCGACCAGTAGCCCCAGCGCTACAACAAAACCGACAATACTCAGTTGATTTAAATTGAAACCAAAAAGATTTAATAAAATAATACCGATACTCAGAGATAAAGGAATGGCTAGCATCACCACCAGTGAGGCCCGATTCCCTAAAGGCAAAAGCGTGAGGAGTACCAGAAAAATAGCAATCAGAAAGTCTTCTCCCAATTCACTTAAGCGATTGCTTACGTTATTGGCCTGATCAAATGGAACAACGAGCCGGATATCATCAGGTAAGGTTTCCTTGAATTTTTGAATAACAGGCAAATAATTTGTTTGTATTTCAGATATGTTTTGTCCTTTTTTCATAGCCGCGACAACACTCACAGAACGATTCCCATTAAGTCTGATGATATGCTTTGGGGTATCAAAACTGAAATATACATGGGCAATATCTTTTAATTGGAGATTTCCATTTTTGGTGCCGGCAATAATCATATCTTTAATCTGTTGGAGCGAATGAAAATCCGTATTTGTTTTGACGTTAAAGGCTTTCCCATTTTCGTTAACAACGCCTCCTGGAATGGTGGTAAAATTGCTTTTTACAGCATTAGCAACCGCATTTAATGGGATTTTCAGATGAGCCATTTTTCCTAGATCTAAATCTACACGCACAATAGCATCCGGTAATCCTTGTATTTCCACATCTTTTAGTCCCCCTACCTTTTCCAGCTCATCCTGTAAGTCGGTTGCATATTTCCGTAATTTATCTTTGGGGGCATTATCAGATACCAGCTCCATTTGAAGGATATTGACATTTGAAGGGTCAAATCCTTGTACTTGAAGGGATTGGATGCCTTCGGGTAAGTCTCTTTTGATGTTATTTACGGTACGGGATAATTCTTGGAGTTTGTCATTTACATTGCTATTATAGTCAAATTCTACAACCAGTACCGCCAAGCTATTACTGATATTTGTAGTAATCCTTTTGATGCTTTCCATGGCATAGATCTTCTTTTCCAATGGTTTAACCACCAGTTGCTCCATGTCTTTGGGGCTGGTGCCCGGATAAACCACTGAAACAGAGTAGCTGGGCGCGTTAATACTTGGATCTTCAGAGCGAGGCATGTTTAGAATATTGGTAATCCCTAATGCCGCAATCATCAATACGATGACCAAGGTGAAGCGGTAATTTTTTATAGCATAATTTGTGAATTTATTTTTCATCTCTCGGTAGTTTTAATGGTGGCACCGTCTTTTAAATAAGCGCTTCCGGAAATGATGATATATTTTTCGCCTTTTAACCCTTTTTTTATCAAAACTCCATTTGATGTGATTTTTGCAATCGTTACTTTTACTTTTTGTGCCTTTTTTTTGTCGTTGGTGACAAATACATATCCACTATGTCCTTCGCCATCCAATAAGGCATCATAAGGGATTAACCATCCTTTGTTTGTTGTAGAAGGGTAAAGGGTAGCTTTCCCGAAAAGACCTGAAGCCGGATGGACTTTCTGACTTTGATTGATGAGGATATCGAGGGTGAAAGAACCCGTCTTAGGATCTACATTTTTGCTCTTTTTTTGGACTGTTCCTTTGATTTTAATACCGGGAGCAGCATCGGTGGTTATTTTAGCAGAATCCCCGGTTTGGATAGTCGCCCATTGATAATCACTGACCCCTGTTTTAAAAATCCACCCTTTGTTGGATTCACTATTTACCAGAAATACAGGCTTCCCCGCCGGAACCATTTGTCCTTCTTTCATATATTTTTCGAGTACAATACCATTGTGACGGGCTATAATTTGAGAATGTTTATTATTAAAATTTGCCGCTTCCATACGCTGTTTAGCTAAATTGAGTGCTGTTTTGGCATTCTGTTTTTGTTCTAAAGTAGCCACACTGTCCAGATAGAGCCGTGTTGCTCTTTTATAGTCTCTTTTGGCCTTTTTTAAGGCTAAAGTAGCCTGTTGTGCAGCTGCATTGATTTCTTTTCCGTAAACGGTAGCTAAGAGTTGTCCTTTTTTGAAAGTTTCTCCTTCGCTCACAAAGATCTTATTGATGATTCCTCCATTCTTAAACGAAAGTGGAGTTTCATTATTGGTAGTGAAATATCCTGAGGTGGTAAATACTTCAGATAAAGAATCTGTTGTCAGTGCCATGAGTTTTACAGGGATGGTATCCTGCGGATGACTCTCTTGTTTTGATTGGTTAGAATGACAAGCACTTAATATCAGCATTCCCCAAAATAAAACTACTCCTATTTTGTATTTCATACGTTTCATTTTTTATTTTAATTTATAGGAAGCGGTTGCTCTTTCTAATTTAGCTTGAGCTTCCAATACTTTGTATTTGTTTATACTTACTGCCATTTTTGCTTTTGTCAATTGATTTCTTGCGTCAATAGTTTCTAGATAGGTATTGGCGCCTTCTTTGTATCCCCGGTAGATCAGTCGATGGTATGTTTTTGCTGATTCTAATTGTTTTTTAGAAGAAAGAAAATTCTGATAAGCAGCTTTTAATCTGTTTTGTGCAACGTGGCCTTTGAGTTTTAATTGCTGCTCAGCCTTATCAATTTTCAATTGATTATTTTTAATGGATAAATAGGAACTTTTTATTTTGTTTTTATTCTGCATTCCCTCAAATAGGGGAATTTTTAATTGTACTCCGACCATAAAATATCTGGATTGGTTATTGAATTTCCAGTTTTCTGCCTGAGAACCTAAATCCAGAAATCCATTTAGAGTAGGGTAGTAGATGGATTTTTTCATTTGATAATAATCCTTTGAAATGTTTTTTGCCTGTTGGAGGGCTTTGAGCTCTTCTCTTCCTGCTATATTTACCTTCTTTTGGAGGGATTGTAGCACGTGTTGCACTTTCTTGTGAGCTTGAGCGGGGGTATCGATGGCCAACTCTTGATTTCGATTTAAGAGGAAATTGAAATATCGTTTCGCATTATCCGACTTTTGTATAGCTGTTGTAATTTTAGCTTCTACAGCTTCGATTTCACTCTGTGATCTTAGAATATAAGCGGGAATTCCCTTTCCATTTTCTAACAAACTTTTATTCATTCGTTTATTTTCTTTGGCTAGGTTCAGAGCTGATCGATAGACGTTGATTGCTTCCAGGGCTTGAAGATATTGGTAATAGGCCGTTTTTACTTTTTCGATTAAGTTTCTTTTATAAATAGTGATTTCATATTGACTCAGCTGCACTTGTTTTGTTTTGATAGTCTTGTTGTATTTCAACTGCGTATTAATGATAGGGACTTCCGTATGTATTTTAAAATCGTAAAAATTTTGAGGTAAAAAATTGATATTTTGATTCTCTAATTGTGGAAATTGATGGGATTGGGTCAATTGGTTTAAGGTAGTATAAACGCCATTCAGCATGTCTCCAATAGGAAGAGAAATGTCCCTTCCCCCGTTGGCGGTGGTGTAATCTGCCTGTATTCCCACACTTGGATAAAAGAGTCCTTTTGCTGTCTTTAAAGCATATACTGCTTGTTGTAAGGAAATGTTTTTTTGCTGTAAGACGATATTATTTTCTAGTGCACTATCTACGTAAGTGGATAGCATATCTTGAGAAAACCCTGTTAAGGAAAGAGTTAAAAAACTAACCGAGAGGAGTGTTATTTTCTTTAATATTAACATTGTTAATTACCTTTATAGTTTTTCAGGATATCGGCATATAGATTAAAACTGCTTTGGATAATTTGAGAAGTATCTATTTCTTCTTTAATGGTTTTATTTGCAATAAGTCCCAATTGTCCGTTGTTTTTTAAAGTGCACAATCCATGTAGATTGGACCAGACCAATAAGGCTAATATTTTCGCATTGGCATCTTTAAAATAACCATTTTGGATACAGTCTTCTACCGTATTAATTAATGATTGAAAGGCCTGTTTCCCTTCGTCCCATTCACTGTTTTCACAATCTGAATTATTGTTTTGGAGGTGCTTTAATGATTCTCTTATGATAAACATTAATTCATAATACCCGGGGTTGTCTATGGCAAAATCTAAATAGCATCTTCCCATGGCTTTAAGCCTTTCATAAGGGTCTTCTACCAGGTGCAGGGTTTCGAACTGTTTGTTTAATAATTTAAAGCCTTCCTGGTGTAATGCGTATATGATCTCTGCTTTGTCTTTGTAATATAAATAGATGGTGGTCGGGCTAATATCAATTGCAGAGGCTATTTTTCGAATAGAAGTAGCCTGGTAGCCCCGGTTTAAAAAAAGTTTTTTTGCCGCCTCGAGAATCTGTGCTCTGGATATATCTTTTCCTTTGGTTTTTGTGTTCCTTCTTGCCATGATAATGCAAAGGTAATTAACACTGTTAATATTTCAAAAAAAGTTCAAAATATTTTTAATAAAAAGTGGAGGAGAAGCACTTTTTAATCCATCTATTGAACTACTTCCGATTAGAAAAGAAAAATTCCCGTTTTCGCAAATCGGAAATTGAAGGAATGAATAGTTTTGCATGATTCTAAAATTTAGAGATGGGAATAACTATGAGAAAGAAAATGGCTGAGCTCCTAAAAAGAAAAAACTATTCTACTTTTCCTAAATATATCGGTTGTATTCTATTTTTTCTACTTCCGCTTTTTAGTCCGCTGATCACAAATGCACAAGATCATTCTTTGCAAGGACAGGCACGATCGTTGATTAATTTGCTGGATTATATTTCTCAAGACTATTCCAATGCTGTCAAAGACGGTAAGGTTCTAAATGAAGCTGAATATCAGGAACAGAAAGATTTTACTGAGGCTACGATAAATCTTTTGGATTCTATTGGCTCTAAGACGGAGGTGGCCAATGAGCAGAAATTATCAAAACATCTTGAAGCCCTTCATCAGAGTGTTCTAGATAAAAAGCCATTGAATGATATCTCTGAAAAAGCGCAATGGGCCAAGAAGCAAGTAGTGGCACTTGATCTGGTTGATATTTCTCCCAAATTGTATCCGGATGCAGAGAAAGGGAAAAAATTATACGCTACCAATTGTCAGTCTTGTCATGGAGAATCCGGCGCAGGAGATGGTCCGGCGGGCTTGCATCTGGATCCGCCACCTGCAAATCTTTTGGATGCAGACCTTATGAGAAAAGTATCTGCCATGCAGGTTTTTAATACGGTACGTTTGGGGGTCTCCGGCACCGCTATGCAGGCATTTGATAGCTTAAGCGATAAAGAGATATGGGATGTTTCTTTCTATGTGAAATCCCTTCGTTTTCAAAAGGAAAATTCCCTCTCAAAAGATTCGCTGGAAAGTATATTTAAAAGCATACAGGATAGTGTTTCTCTATCAGATATTGCCACTTTATCTGATGAAGATTTAAAGGCAGCACTCCCTAAAAAGAATCCATCCGAAATATTAGCAGCTATTCGTCTTTATCATCCTGAAAATAGTGGGAATGCATCGCTACGGTTGGCTTCTACATACCTGGATCAGTCATTGGCATTCTATAAAGAGGGTAAAGTCCACCAAGCAAGAGATAAAGCCCTTTTTGGGTATTTAGATGGGGTAGAACCGGTAGAAAAGCAGCTTCTTGCAATTGACTCAAAAATCGTCAATGAATTAGAAACCAATATGAATCGGGTACGGGCTTCCATAAAAAATGGAAAGTCGATTGAAGAAGTAAGTAAAAATATTACTGTTGCTAAAGCGTCAATAAAAAAAGCAGGAGATCTTCTTGGAGAACAGGCTTACACCTTTTGGTTTTCCTTTTTAATTGCAGCTTCCATTTTATTAAGAGAAGGATTGGAAGCGGTTCTTATAATTATTACTATTCTAGGATTATTGCGTTCATTGAAAGCGCGTAAAGCAATCAATTGGGTACATGGCGGATGGATTGTTGCTTTGGGGTTAGGTATTGCGAGTTGGTTCTTTACAGATTGGTTGTTGTCATTTGGTGCTCAAAATCAGGAAGTCCTTGAAGCTGTCGGTTCTTTGGTGGCTGTTGTTATATTAATATATGTCGGCTTTTGGTTGCACAATAAAACAGATGCAAAGAAATGGCAAGAGTTTATTAAGACCAAAGTAAGTGGAATCATGAATCACAAGAAGCTATTTGGTTTGGCCTTTATCTCCTTTATTGTCGTTTTTAGGGAGGCTTTTGAATCTATTTTGTTCCTTTCTTCATTAGAGTTGCAAGTAGATGAAGGAAGCCAACATGGGGTCTATTTGGGAGCAATATCCGCTATTATTGCTGTAATTATCATTGCTTTTATATTGTTACGTTTTTCCGTTCGCGTTCCGATAAAAAAGATGTTTCAGTATTCCGCAACGATTATCATGATCTTTTCTGTCATTTTAGCAGGACAAGGTATTCATGCTTTTCAGGAAGCAGGATATGTAGATGTGACGAGTCTTCCTATTAATTTTCATGCCGGCGTACTGGGGATCTATCCTACCGTTGAAACCTATGTAGCTCAGATATTCATTATTTTGGTTATTGTTATAATGGCTCGGGTAAGAAAAAGACAAATGCAGAAAGCAGTATGATCAAAGTATTTTTCATCTGAGTTGGGTCTCACAATTTGACAAGAGACACGAACTCAGAGGAATGACAAGTATATCATCGCTCTATTCTTATCGATTATCATCGAAGGCGGAAGGTAATAATTCGGGAATGAATTTTATTAGAATGGGGAGTAATATGCTTCCTCCCGGCAGCATAAAAACAGCTAATGAGGGGATAATCTTACAAATATCCATTAACTGAGTTTTTACTTTAGCTTTTTCCTCCGGACTTAAATCTGAAGAAGTAGATTTTTGTAATAATCGCATTAATTCTCCGCTTTGTCTGATTTCTTTAGTGAGCCGTTTTTTGTTCCTTAATATTAATTGACGAACCATCTCTGTGGTGTTGTCATAGAGATTTTTAAACGGGCTGCTGTAGTCTAAGTAGGTGATCTTATCTTTATTTTTATTGATAAAGATCTTTATGTCGCTTATTCGCTCTTCAATTTCTTCCCTGTTAAAGCCAAGATTGTTTCCTAAGTCCAGAATGAAGGTTTCTTCCTTTTTTTCCACCTCCTGATCTGAGTAGACCGTCATACAGGCCAAGTCCAGAATATATTGACATTCCATGGGAGATTGATGTTTGTCATAATTTAAATCCTCATAAGGTTGGGAGACGTCCTTAATGTCATTATAACGAATAGAAGTATCTAATAATTTTAAGATGAGCTCTTCATGGGTGTTTTTGTTACTTTTTTGCTTAAAAGCGACATATACGGTATTGGCTAATAGTGCTTCGAGACTGGTTGCAAAGTCAATAGGATTGCCATTGGTTTGTAAATAATGTTCAAAAGTTAGTACGTCCAAATATAATAATGCATTGGTGATAAGCGTACTGAAATTCTTTTGTATAAACCTTTGATTGGTTTGGATGCGATGATCTAAAATTTTCTCAAATTGTTCTTCTTTAGAAGGTTTGATAAATGGAAGATGAAAACTAAACCAACTATGTTTCTTTAGATAAGCATAGAATCCAATGACTTGCTCCAAAAAATTGGAAGTATCTTTTTGAGGACAGACGGAAAAATATAATTGACCAAGGCTGTCAAAAAGATTGATTTTGCTTAATTCATCCGGAGTTAACTGATAAGTGGTACCATTAGGGTAGGAAATTGTAGATAAACTGTTGGCATAAATAAAGCCGGTATCTTTTAGTTTCTTATAAAATGAATGATCAGAATATTTATTTTCAAGGATTTCTTTTTCAAAAACCGGAATATGTTTTTTAATCCAACCGGATGCTGAGGGATTCATATTGCAAAAATATTTAAAAAGTTATTATTAATTTGAAAGGTAAATTTACATATCCTTATAACTTATGGCGTATTTTAAGACAGAATTTGTCACATTGAGTGGTCTCTCGGAAAATAAAGGAGGAGGTTATGAAATTAAGATTTTGTTCCTCAAATAATCCCGGCATAAGTTTCTTTAGTTATTGCTTCAAAAAAAACATTCGATTTGATACCTTTTCAATGACTTTCAGTTTTTATATGCGAATAATATTATAGATAACGTTCTTTGAGGATTTTTTCATGATGCTTGACATGTCCTACTAAGAAATAAAAAAGGGTATTGGCACTTACTTTTTTTTCTGAAACACTGGCGATACGATGTAGTTCTTCTTCATTTAAAGATTTGAACAAAGTGATATTGCTCTTTCTCAGGTTAAAGAACTCTTCTGACAAACTTGCCATCTGACGATGGTTTAAGTCTGCATCAGCCACATATTCTGTTTCGCTAAAACCCGGGATGGGGGCTTTGTCATTACGTGCAATACGAAGTGCTGCTGAGGATTTTATCCGTTCAGTATCCGTAATATGACCTACTACTTCTTTGAGGGTCCACTTCTCTTCTTTGTATCGAAAAAGGTGTTTCTCCTCCGGAATGTCCTGAATAAAGGAAATATAAGTATCTAATTGCTTTTCCAGTTCTGACAGGATATCGCCCTTAACATAATCGGCATAGAATTGGAAAAATTCCGGACATTCATTTTGTGGTAATTTCATAGCTGTTATTTTTACTTCTTAAAGTTACTTTGTTTTTATAAAGAGGATTCATATTTTAATTTGCTTTGATCAATTTCAGTCTTTTAAGGTTTTGCTTTTGCTATAAGACGATCAAGGAATTTAAATAGTTTTTTATTCATTTCTTCATATTTGAAGCTTCTTATCTGGTCGGGCTTTTGTACAAATTTATGAATAGTATTATTTAAGAGAAAATTTTCCTCTTCTTTGATAAGGAGTTCTACCACCTCGGGTGTAAATTCCATATGACATTGAAAACCATAAACCATATCGGAATATCGTATTATTTGTCTTGGACAAGCTTCACTTGTAGCCAACACCCTACTGTCAGCTGTTAATCCGGGCATGTCGCTATGCCAGTGTCCAACAGATATAGAAGATCCAAAATGATTTATTTTTTCATCCGCTAATCCTTCCCGGGTTAATTCTATTGGAAAAATACCAATTTCCTTATTCGGACTGTGTTCAGCCTTTGCTCCCATTGCTTCCCCTATCAACTGGGCACCCAGACAAAAGCCAATAACCGGTTTTTGGGATTGAATACATTGATGGATGACCTTTTTTTCAGCTTCTACATCGAAATAAGGACAATCTAATTTCTTTGTCCAGGGAGTTTGTGGTCCACCCATGATGATAAGGCAGTCAATAGGTTTCACAGATTTCGGTAGAGGTTGATTTTTGTAAACTTTTGAAAAACTTGTCGTATGTTTTTTTTGTTTTGCCCATGCAAGTATTGCTCCCGGAGCCTCAAAAGATTCATGTTGAATAAAGTGTATATGCATCTTCTAATTTTGGATGCTAAATTAACCCATCTCATTTAATTCCGGCGTCTTAGTCGGATCAGGAAAGGAAAATTAATAAAAAGCGTCTTCGATATGATGGATGACAGGTTGATTCCCTTTTTCCATAAAGATGGTCACTACATCAAAGCGTAAGGGGCCCTCATAATTTTTCCTTAGAACATATAAATTGGCCGCATTGATAAGATGTTTTTGTTTTCTAGGGGTGATGGCTTCTTCCGGGGCGCCATATTTGTCGCTAAAACGTGTTTTTACCTCTACAAAAACACGTTCTTTATCATCTTTGGCAATGATGTCGATTTCCCAATGTTCAATCCGCCAATTGGTCTCCAAGATTTGATATCCTTTCTTTTTTAAAAAAGAAACAGCTAAGTCTTCTCCTGCCTTTCCGGTGTCATTGTGCTTAGCCATTGGTCTTCTTTAATACGATTGCACCTAACGGGGGGAGAAAGGCTTTGATTGAATAGGGACGTCCATAATACTCTTGTTTTTTCGCTTTTAAAATGTGGCGATTCAGAATATTACTTCCTCCGTATTGCTTGGCATCGCTATTAAAAATTTCTTTCCAATTGTTCTTTTTGTTTAGTCCGATTAAATAATCTTCTCGGGGTTCCGGCGTCATATTTAAGACAATGAGTAAGTTTTCTTTCTCCTTTTTTCCTTTCCTTTCAAAGACCAGCACCGAATTTTTTTCGTCGGAGGCATTATTCCATTCAAATCCTTCTTTATCAAATTGATTTTCATAAAGGGCCGGAGAGGAGCGGTATAGCCGGTTAAGGTCAGTAATAATTCTTTTCATGCCTTTATGTGGATCATACTGTAGTAATCCCCAATCTAATTCTCGTTGATAATTCCATTCACTGGTTTGAGCAAACTCTCCACCCATAAAGAGTAACTTCGAGCCGGGATGGGTAAACATGTAGGTATAAAGGGTGCGGAGATTCGCGAATTTCTGCCATTCGTCTCCTGCCATCTTATAAATTAGGGGGGACTTTCCGTGAACGACTTCATCATGAGAGAGCGGTAGCATAAAGTTTTCACTGAAAGCATACATGATACTAAAGGTAATCTGGTTTTGGTGCCATTGTCTGAAATAAGGATCCAAATGAAAATATTCCAAAGTATCGTGCATCCATCCCATCATCCATTTCATACCGAACCCTAAGCCTCCCTCGTAAACCGGCTTGGATACTCCATAAAAAGAAGTGGATTCTTCAGCTATTGTTTGTACATCGGGATATTCTTTGAAAATATGAATGTTGAGCTCTCGCAGGAAGTCGATGGCTTCCAGATTTTCTCTTCCTCCGTGTTTATTAGGTTCCCATTCTCCTTCCTCTCTGGAGAAATCTCTATAAATAAAAGAAGAGATGCCATCTACCCGTAAACCATCAATATGAAATTTATCCAACCAGAAGAAGGCACTGCTATTAAGAAAAGACCGAACTTCTCCCCGTTCATAATTAAAAACATAACTTTTCCAGTCGGGCTGAAAGCCTCTGCGGGGATCTTCGCTTTCATAGACATAAGAACCATCAAATTTATGAAGACCATGTGCATCTTTCGGAAAATGAGAGGGAACCCAATCCAGAAGTACTCCAATGCCCGCTTTATGAAAATCTTGTACCATCTTCATAAATTCCTGGGGAGAACCAAATCTGGAAGTGGGAGCAAAATAACCGGTTTGCTGATACCCCCAGGAGCCGTCAAAAGGATGTTCCATCACCGGCATGAGCTCGATATGTGTAAAGCCTAAATCCTTGACATAAGGAATAAGTTGTTCGGCAATTTCTCCATAGCTATAATATTGGTCTTCATTGTCCGGATCAGGTCTTTTCCAGGAACCAAGATGTAATTCATAGACCGAAAAAGGAGAATGAAGTGCATTTTTATTCTTTCGCCATCTCATCCAGTTTCCATCTGTCCATTTATAGTTCAAATCCCAAGTGATGGTAGCTGTTTTGGGTTTAACCTCCCAAAAATTAGCAAAGGGATCTCCTTTCTCTAATCGTTCTCCTGAAGCGCTCTGAATGGCATATTTGTAGATCTCTCCGGTCGTTATATTCGGAATAAACCCTTCCCAAATGCCGGAATGATCCCATCTTGCAAATAATGGATGCTTGCTGTCGTTCCATTCATTAAAATCGCTAATTACAGATACAGATTTGGCATAAGGAGCCCATACCGCAAAATAGATTCCGGCCAATCCTTTATATTCCATCAAATGCCCTCCCATTTTTTCATAAAGACGGAAATGCTTTCCTTTTTGAAACTTTTCGATATCTTCTGTCGAGAATAATGAAAAGGGTTCTACCGACCTTGGGTTTTGCAAGTTTATATCTTCAGGAACAGCTTTCCATTCCGGGACATGTGAGGGATTTCTTTTAGGCATGATATCTTTATTTATCTTTGGATACGAATATAGTCATATTCTATTGCATTCTATGTATTAAAGATAGAAAAGTTATTGTTTTTTTAATAAAGTTTATCTATTTTTGCGCACCTCAAGAGAAGAAGTTCATAAAAAATAAGGATAAATAACAATGCCCGGGTGGCGGAACTGGTAGACGCGCTAGACTCAAAATCTAGTGGTAGCAATACCGTGCGGGTTCGATTCCCGCCCCGGGCACTTTGATTATCAGCGAGTTAATCAGGGGAATAAAGAACTAATTAAGTAACGAAGATACGGATTTTTGAGGTTAATGGGAAATTACTTCTTTTATCCTTTGTCCGTCGATTGTTCTGAAGTCTTATTACTATCGAAATTATTCCCACAAGTCAGGGAAGATATAGCGTGAAGTGGATAAATTGGGAGGAATGCTCGAGAAATCCGTATAATATTTTCTAATTCAGGTTCCTGTACTCATTCGGCGTCATTCCGGTCTTTTGCTTGAATAAACGGGTAAAGTGCTGCGGATATTTGAAACCTAATTCATAAGCCAGTTCGCTGATGGATTTATCCGTATCAAATATTTTTTCTTTAGCTACATCTATCAATTTGGATTGGATATATTCCTGGGCTGATTTTCCGGTTTCCTTTTTAATCAGATCTCCAAAATAATTGGCAGACAGATGCAACTCGTCTGCAAAATAAGCTACAGAAGGCAAGCCGATACTATAGGGTTTTTCAGATATAAAATAGCTGTTCAACTGTTCTTCGAACTTTTCCAATATCCCTTTGTTGACCTGCGTTCTCGTAATAAACTGACGGTCATAAAACCTTTCGCAATAATTCAGGAACAATTCAATATTGGACACAATCAGTTGTTGGCTGTGCTTATCAATAGCATGTTGTAGTTCATATTCGATTTTGGAGAAACAATCCAGTACCAATTGTCTTTCCCGCTCTGACAAATGCAAGGCTTCATTGGTGTTATAGCTGAAGAAGTGGTAATCATTCAGTTTTTTAGCCAGCGAAGTCCCTTTAATCAAATCCGGATGAAAGACCAACCCATGCCCTGCCGGCTGATAATAATCTACTTTATTTTGTACATCAAGAACCTGCCCGGGGGAAATAAAAACCAGTGTACCCTCCTGATAATCGTAGTAATGGCGTCCATATTTTAAATCACCACATTTTACTTCCTTCAGAAAAATACTATACAGTCCGAAGGTCATTCGGGAACCGGTTCGTTCTTTTGCTTTTGAAAAGTCTATTACGCTGGCCAACGGATGTAAGGTCTCATGATTATTAAACTGATTATAATCTCTGACCGTATCAAAATTGAATTTACGTTCCATGTCTTTTGCTGCTTTTGATTACAAATTTAAAGATTTTAAATGGGAGGCGCTCATTCTATTCGTAAAATCAGTAATAATGGTAGATAAATCGGTAATACGTGTAATCAGCTTGAAGAGAATGATAGGAACTTCGCTCTAAGAATATAAATCTATCAAATAAAGTGGCTTTTGTGGCGGGCGCCTCCGGTAGAATAGGGACATCCATAGTAGAAACATTGGCCCGATACGGCGCAGATGTGGGGATGATGGATCGGAATATAGATCATTTAATAGAAATAGAAACAAAAATCAACACCAAACCGGGAGGAAGTGTATTCGCCATTCGGGGAAATATTTGGAGTCATAGCGATATGGAGAATGCAATATGGCAAACCGTCGAAGTTTTTGGTGCTTTACATCTTGCAATAAATAACATGGGAGTTGTCTTAGGTACGATCCCTATTGATGAGGATGCACTCTATGTTCGGGAGGATCCAATGCCTGTAAATCCGGACGGTGTTTTTGGGGTAATAAAAGATGAAGTGATGGAGATGCTGAAATCAGGAAAAGGCTCTATTGTCAACGTATGCTTGCCGGAAAAGTGCGCTATGAGGTCATGCAATTCCGGTCCCACTATATTTAAACGAAATATAGAAAACCTGCTCAAAACGATAGCCAAAGATGATAATGATGGAATAAAAATTAAATGGTATGTCTTTCAACAGTAATAATGGTAGATAAAACGGTAATACATATAACAATTGATAAAATAAAGGTCAAGACCTTTGTTTAGTAGTAAAAAGGTAATAATAAATTAAAATAGGCCAAAATGAAAAAGATTGTATTAAGTCTTGTATTATTTATTGCTTGTTCTTCCTATGCACAAGAAATAAAGGGTACAAAGAATAAAACGGTCGTCAGTGACAATCCTGTAGTTCATATTGCTGAAGGAGATTTGAGGGGAATAACAGAAGGAGATGTTTCCATTTTTAAAGGAATTCCGTATGCGGCTCCCCCGGTTGGCAAATATCGCTGGCGACCTCCTCAAGCTGTAAAACAATGGGAGGGAATCCGCGATGCAAGCCAATTCTGTTCGGAATGTGCACAAGCAGGCTTTAGGCGTGGAAGTGACTCCATTGCAGAAGGTTCTTCTGAGAATTGTCTGTTTCTGAATATCTGGTCACCTGACGGAACTACTAAAAGTACAAAACTTCCGGTAATGGTGTGGATTCATGGCGGTGCTTTTAAGTTTGGCAGTGGTTCTCAGCCGGGCTTTTCAGGAGAACAGTTTGCTAAACAAGGCATTATTTTAGTTACGATCAACTATCGTTTGGGACGACTTGGTTTCTTTGCATTTCCGGCACTGAGCAAAGAACATCCGGATGAACCCAAAGGCAATTATGCCTACATGGATCAGATTGCTGCACTTAAATGGGTGCAGAAAAACATTGCTTCCTTCGGAGGCAATCCAAACAATGTGACCATTTTCGGCCAGTCTGCAGGCGGCGTCTCGGTACATTCGCTCCTGACGATACCAAGTGCACGCGGTCTATTTCAAAAAGCAATTATCGAGTCTGGTGGTGGTCGGGATGGTGTACTCTCCGGGAGACCAATACACAAGGACGGTTCCGATGTATATTATCCCGTTTCAGCGGAGACTATCGGAGTAAATTTCGCTCGCATGTATGGCATAAAAGGTACTGGCGATGATGCCCTTGCCAAACTTCGAGCCCTAAGCGTTTCTGAAATTGTAGATGGGGGAAAGGAAACGGATGGGCGCGGAGGTCCACGCATTTACGCTGGTCCAATTCTCGACGGCAAATTGGTTGTAGAAAGTTTTGAGAACGCATACAAAGTGGGTAAGCAGGCAAATGTACCTCTCTTAATTGGCTCAAATAGTGCAGAAGTACCGGCGGGTTTCGTCAATGCGGATTCGAAGGAAGAACTGTTTTCTAAATTTGGAAAACTGAAGGATGAGGCGAAAGCGGCTTACGACCCTGAAGGTACTGTCAGTTTGGCTAAACTTCTTACAATGGTTAATACGAATGTGGTATGGGCTGAGCCGGCCCGGTTTACCGCTAATTCATTTGTGGCTAAAGGCGAACCGGTTTACATGTATCGTTTCTCCTATGTCCCCCGCTCAATGCAAGAAAGACTAAGGTATGGCGCACCGCACGGATCCGAAATCCCTTATGTGTTCGACAATCTCAGAGACAGTCGTTGGATGACCGTAATGGCTAAGGACAAAGAAGTGGCCAGGATGATACATGACTATTGGATTAATTTTGCCAAAACCGGTAACCCAAATGGTAGGAGCCTTCCGAAATGGCCCAAATACAATCCGAAAACAAATGAGATTATGGAATTCCGTCGCAATGGAAAAGCAATCGCTGAACCAGATACTAACAAAGCAAGATTAGACGTGGTGGAAAAGGCAGTAACATCGGGGATAAAATTATTGACAAGAGGGATTTAAGTAAAAATGGTAGATCATTCGGTAATCCATATACTATCAGACCGGCGAAATACAAAGACCTTTGCACAAACAATAAATTAAACAATGATGCAAAAAGAAAAATTGAATAACGGAATTGAAATGCCCATTCTTGGATTTGGCGTTTTCCAAGTTAAGGATTTAAACGTATGTGAACAATCTGTTGTGGATGCCATAGAAACTGGCTATCGTTTGATAGATACAGCACAATCTTATGGCAATGAAGAGGCCGTAGGTAAAGCCATAAAAAGATGTGGAGTTGCGAGAGAAGAATTGTTTATCACCACCAAACTTTGGATACAGCCCAATGGCTTTGAGGGAACAAAAAAAGCTTTTGAAAATTCATTAAAGAAACTGCAGTTAGATTATTTGGATTTATATCTCATTCATCAGCCTTATGGGGATGTGTATGGCGAATGGCGTGCCATAGAAGAATTCTATCGGCAGGGTAAGATCAGAGCCATTGGTGTGTCCAACTTTCCACCGGATCGTTTAATGGATTTGATGGTTCATAACGAAGTAAACCCTGCCGTAAATCAGATTGAAGTAAATCCTTTCCAACAGCAGATCGAAACACAACAATTTTTAAAAGATAATAGTATTCAAGCGGAAGCCTGGGCGCCTTTTGCAGAAGGGAAAAATAATATTTTCAAAAATGAATTATTGCTTTCAATCGCTGCGAAATACAACAAAAGTGTTGCACAAGTCATTCTTCGCTGGCTTACGCAAAGAGGCATCGTTGTTCTTTCAAAAACAGTTCATAAAGAAAGAATGGAAGAAAACATTACTATTTTTGATTTTGAATTAAGCCCGGAAGATATACAAGCCATTAAAACATTGGATACAAATACCAGCAGTTTTTTTGACCATCGCAATCCTGAAATGGTGAAATGGTTGGGTGAAAGAAAATTAAATACTTAAGATGAAAAAACTAACAACATTTGGATTAATGATAGCCGCAAGTATCTGCATGATATCGGCCTGTTCAAATGCACAAAGTCCATCAACGGAAAAGAATAAATCGATGACCGAGGGTAATATCCTCATTGTTTATTTATCCCGAACGAATAACACCGAGGCTGTTGCAGAGATTATTCACAATCAGGTAGGAGGTAAACTGGTGGAATTGGAATTGAAAAATCCCTATCCAAAAAATTACCAACAAATTGTGGCGCAGGTCGATGAGGAGAATGAAAAAGGATATTTACCACCTCTTAAAACAAAAATAGACAGCATTGAAAAATACGACCTGATATTTATCGGCTTTCCCACTTGGGATATGCAATTGCCACCGCCAATGAAAAGCTTTTTGAACCAATACGATTTAAGGGATAAAACGGTAGTTCCTTTCAACACTAATGGAGGATACGGCCTGGGAAGTAGTATTCGACAAGTAAAAGAACTTTGTCCGGATTCCAACATCCTTGAAGCCTTTTCCACCAGAGGTGGATTAGAAAGGGATGGCATATACCTGGCCATTGAAGGGGAAAGAAAAGAAGAAGTCCGTACCGAAGTTAAAGCGTGGTTACAAAAAAATGATTTAATAAAATAAGACTAAGAGGTTTAAAATAGTAATAAAAAAATAAAGTCAATTAAAAATGAAGACTAACAAAGATATCGTGGTGCTTGTCGGAGCAGGTCAAATAGGAATGGCAATAGCAAGACGAATAGGTTATGGAAAGATAATTTTCGTTGCCGATTTAAAAATTGAAAAGGCCAACTCCATTTGCAAAATAATGAAAGAAGCAGGCTTTGACGTCATCCCTTTCGAGGTGGATATTTCATCCAAAGCCTCCATCCTTCAATTGATTGAAGAAGTGCAAAAAGAAGGAAACGTTTCAACGATAATCAATGCGGCAGGCGTATCACCAAGTCAGGCCTCCATAGAACAAATCTTGAAAGTGGACTTATACGGAACTGCTGTTCTACTGGAAGAATTTGGCAAAGTAATCAAAGAAGGCGGAACCGGCGTTACTATTTCAAGCCAATCGGGACATAGAATGCCTGCGTTAGATCCGAAAACGGACAGGCAATTAGCCATGACGCCACCCGGGGAGCTATTGGATTTGAAAGTGCTAAAAACTGAAAATATCAAGGACACGTTACATGCTTACCAAATGGCAAAGCGTTGCAACGTAAAAAGGGTAATGGCTGAGGCTGTGAAATGGGGAGAAAAAGGGGCAAGAGTAAATTCTATTTCACCGGGCATCATCATCACCCCATTGGCTTTGGATGAAATAAATGGACCAAGAGGCGATTTTTACAAAAATATGTTTGCGAAATGTCCGGCAGGTCGTCCCGGAATTGCAGATGAAGTAGCCCATGTGGCGGAGTTGTTATTGTCCGATAGCGGAGCATTTATTACCGGATCTGATTTCTTAATCGATGGTGGCGCTACTGCTTCTTATTTCTATGGACCACTTCAGCCTGAAAAGCATCCATCCTGACATCCCTAACCAATAAGGCAAAAGGTCTTACACAGAAACCTGGAATAGTAAAGGTCATAACATGAATATGTTAGAACGTACCTCGTTTAAAGATATTTAACTGTTAATTTCAAAATAATAGGAATAATGCAAAAAAGAACATTAGGAAAAAACGGACTGGAAGTTTCAGCTCTTGGTTTAGGTTGTATGGGAATGAGTTACGGATATGGACCTGCAAAAGATAAAAAGGAAATCACTACTTGAAGATTCATTGTCATTATTAAAATAAATTTAAACCTCTTTGAAAAATGAAAATGATAAATAAACACAGCTATAACCCGGGTAATAAAAAAATAAGCGTCTCTGTACATTTCTTGCTGTTATTGCTTGTAATTTCTCTTTTATTTGTTTCATGCTCCACCACTAAAAACAGTATAGGAAAGGAACCCTTAATGATTCAAAAACAAGGAAGCTTTGCCGTTGGAGGAACCGTCATCTCCAGCCCCGGAACCTTCGACTTAAAAGATCCTTTAAATCCTCAGGGACAGACCTTCCACGGGGACCACGCTTATGTTTTTTATCAAATTCCGGTTCATGCACGGAAGTATCCTATCGTTTTTCTGCATGGTGCCGGTCAATCTAAAAAGACCTGGGAATCAACACCCGATGGCAGAGAAGGCTTCCAGAACATTTTTTTACGCCGTCGTTTCCCTGTTTACCTTGTAGATCAACCCAGAAGAGGAGACGCCGGAAAGAGTACCGTAGAAACTACGATTAAACCCATTCCGCAAGAGCAATTCTGGTTTACGCAATTTCGAATAGGCAATTATCCTGATTATTTTCCAAAGGTTCAATTTCCAAAAGATTCAGCTTCTCTGGAACAATTTTATCGGCAAATGACCCCGAACACGGGCAGTTTTGATCCGGATATCGTTTCTGATGCACTATCCGCATTGTTTGACAAAATTGGGGAAGGAATTTTGGTCACCCATTCACAGGGTGGAGGACCGGGCTGGTTTACCGCTATTAAAAATAAGAAAGTAAAAGCTATCGTAGCCTACGAACCCTACAGCAACTTTGTATTTCCCGAGGGAGAATTACCTCCGCCTATAGAATCCAATGGCCTTTTTGGTGATCTAAAGGGGGGTGAAGTTCCTTTGTCAGAGTTCAAAAAGCTCACTGAAATACCTATCATTATTTATTATGGAGACAATATTGCCGACGAACCAACCAAAGTATGGACCAAAGATCACTGGCGTGCGGGACTTGAAATGGCTCGACTATGGGTGTCTACCATTAATAAACATGGAGGCGATGCAACTGTCGTTCATCTTCCTGAGAAAGGAATAAAAGGCAACTCACATTTTATGATGTCAGACCTGAACAACGTGCAGATAGCAGATTTAATGTCGGATTGGTTAAAAGAAAAAGGGCTGGATAAGTAATATAGGTAGGAATATCCGTAATCCATATATCTTCTGAACCCCGGCATTTCTGAATTTTGCATAAAAGAAATATTAATAACGATTTAAAAAAAAAATTCTATGATAATCAAAAAAGTAATAACCGGGTTATTCATTGGTTTGATGGGTATCGGACTTACCGCAAATGCGCATCAACAACCAACAAAAGACGATACCTTGAGCCGAAAGCAACAGAGCATTGTTTCTATTGCAGCATTAACGGCAACGGGAGATTTAGAAAGTCTAAAACCTGCATTAAATACCGGGCTGGATGCCGGCCTGACCATCCATGAAATTCAGGAAGTCATCATCCATCTGTATGCGTATGCCGGATTTCCGCGAAGTATCCGTGGACTGCAAACTTTTATGAAGGTGTTAGACGAACGTAAAATTAAAGGAATCGAAGATAAATCGGGACCTGAAGCTTCACCCATAAGGGATAAAAGAAGTAAATATGCCCGTGGTGTAGAAACCCTGTACGAATTGACCGGTCGAAACTGGAGCAAACCGAAGTCCGGCTATGGTGCTTTTGCTCCGGCAATGGATCGCTTTCTGAAAGAGCATTTATTTGCAGATATTTTTGAACGCGATGTATTGACTTATGCCGAAAGAGAGTTAGTTACCGTATCGGTACTCGGTAGTATCGGAGGGGTAGAGCCTATGTTACGGTCGCATTTAAATATTTGTTTAAGTCTTGGGCTAACGCCTCGGCAGTTGCAACAATTTGCATCAACCATTAGTCATACGCTTCCCTCTCAGAAGGCAAAAAAAGTTCAATCTATTGTAAAGGAAGTATTAAAAAGTCACAAGAAATAAAACCATAAAACCATGAAAAATATAATCTTAGCAGGCCTTATAATGGCAACAGTTATGAATGCCGTAAAGGCACAATTACCTCAAAAAGGACAAAATTCGTCAGGACAGTATGGACCAATATTGGATTATCAACAAAATCCCTACGGTTTGGTCTATGAAGAAGCCATCACGGAAAATGGAAAGGGAGCGGTCAATATTCATCCGGTAATCTACAAACTGAACGGAATAGAAATTGCAGCTAATGTCTATACTCCGGCTCATTATGATTCATCAAAAAAATATCCGGCCATAACGGTAGCACATCCTAACGGAGGTATAAAGGAGCAGACGGCGGGATTATATGCCCAACGTTTAGCGGAGGCCGGTTATATTACCATTGCTGCCGATGCAGCCTATCAGGGAGCAAGTGGTGGAGAACCTCGCAATGTGGACAAGCCCGCAAACCGCATTGAAGACATTCATGGCATGGCTGATTTTATTTCCCAATATCCGGGAGTGGATGCAAGTCGTTTGGGCGCTTTAGGAATTTGTGGCGGAGGCGGCTATACCCTGGCTGCTGCTAAAACCGACAAACGTTTTAAAGCGATAGCAACGATAAGCATGTTCAATTCCGGAGAAGTAAGACGGAATGGTTTTCAGAATTCACAACTAAACACGATTCAGGAACGCTTAAAGGAAGCTTCGGATGCCCGTGCACAGCAGGCCGCCGGGGGCAAAATTCTCTATGCAGCTGAGGGCTTTACAGATCTCACCGATGAAGAGATAGCCAATCTTCCCTTTGATCTGTATCGCGAAGGAGCTGTTTACTATGGTAGAACCCATGCGCACCCAAATTCAACTTCCAGATATACCAAGAGTAGTTTGCTGGCTCTGATGAGTTTTGACGCTACCAACCAAATAGAACTGATTAATCAGCCCCTACTGATGATAGCAGGGAGTGAAGCCGACACAAAATATATGACCGATGAAGCTTTCAGCAAGGCTGTGAATGCAAAAAATAAGGAACTCTTTCTGATTGATGGCGCTACTCATATAGAGACTTACTGGAAGCCGGAATATGTATCTCAGGCTGTAAATAAATTAGTAGACTTTTATCAAACAAATCTTTAAATAAAAGGAAGAAAATGAGAATTTTAAATGTAATGGTAGCGACTATTTTGATAGGAACCCTGCTTGGTTCTTGCAAAGATGGTCAAGATGGGAAGGCAACTGTTCTTAATCAGAATAAGGATATGATCTTTTCAAAAGGTGAAAAAATAGAAAATGATGATCGTTTTAATGGCACGGTATGGGTCAATTCCTTAATTACGGCCGACAGTGCCAATAAAACAGCGGTTGGAAATGTTATTTTCGAGCCCGGTGCAAGATCGGATTGGCACATTCATCCGAGCGGACAAATTTTATTGGTCACGGGTGGCGTTGGCTACTATCAAGAGCAAGGTAGTCCGAAGATAATCCTCCATAAAGGCGATGTGGTCAGGTGCCCGCCCAATGTCCCGCACTGGCATGGTGCAAGTCCCGATGAAGAATTTATTCAAATTGCTGTTACCGGCAGAGAAAATGGTCCGACAGAATGGCTACGAGAGGTTACAGAAGAAGAATATACAAAATAAACAGTAAAAACAGATCAGTATCAGACTAAAAGATAGTTTGACACTGAATTAATTTTAAAGATTATGCAAAAAAGAAAATTAGGAAAAAGCGGACTATAAGTATCAGCCATAAAAAATTGTTTTATGAGAGTAAATGTGGGTTAAACAGGGTATGAAAACAATGATGGATACGGTATGGAATTTAGGGAATTGGCTTGCAAGGGGTTAAATGGGATAAAAGGCGGACAGGAGCAGTTAATTTACTGATTGTTAAGGATATCAACGGATGTACCGGTTTTTCAGCTTGCCTAATAGGCCGGAATTTCGTAATTTTACGATGTGGGAAATCGGAAAGAAATAGAATTAGACTTTGTCGTCGATGAGTTGACAAATTCAATCCGGAATACTATCTCCGGTGATAGTTTTTCGACTGAAGTGGGTAGGTTTACGCATAGTGACTGTAAGCAGACAATAAAGAAAAACGGTTGGAATTTTAATTGGAAATCAGAACTTGATAATGATGTCAAAGATATCTATAAACTGACAATCGTAGGGAATGCGGATATTATTCAGGGGCTTTTGAGTATTCATAGAGAAACGGACCATATTTTTATGGATCTCCTTGAAAATGTACCCTTTAATATTGGCAAAAGCAAACTTTATGAAGGGGTAGCCGGAAACCTTGTAGCATTTGCCTGCAAGCTTTCTTTTCAATTTGGATTTGAAGGCTTCGTAGCATTTACAGCAAAAACGAGGTTGATAAGACATTATGAGGAAACACTGGGAGCTTATCATCTCGGAAATCAAAGAATGATCATTCCAACGCATTCAGCCAGAAAATTAGTAGATAAATACTTTAAAACATAAAAGTTATGGGATTTATAAGAGAACCAAAGGGTGTCGATTTTGTGATAAAAAGTGAACCCCTGACTGACAAGGAAAGGCAGGAAATAAGCAAATTTATTTCCGAATATAAGGCGAAGAACCCCTAAACGGAGAACAAACAAGCGGCAGGAAAACAGTCAGAATCCATAAATATTTTAGAAAGCTACGCTGTTCCATATGTCCGGGAGCTAAGGGCTGCCTGCCTGTAACATTTTATCCCGAATGATTTCATTTTTAGCTTTTTTTCTACCGTCTTGAATTTTTGTTTCTTTTGTTTCAAGACAAAAGAAAGGAACAATCTTATTCAGTGTGTCTGCAAACAAAAACAAACATCATCTCTTTAAATACATTTCACTTTTTGGTTGATCAGAAAGTGAGAAAAAATCAAGAAAAATCAATGCATCCACGCGCGAGGCCAGCCCACGCCCGCTGATTTTTCAGTCCACCCGCCGTAGATCGTGCAGAGAGGCGGCTTTCTATTGCCTTTTTCTGACAATGAAGGGAAAAACCTATTCCAATAAACCTAATAGAAGTTTCTCGGGCAATAATAAAAAAATGCTGTTATAAAGATTTAATTCGTTTACTTTGTATTATTGATGAAAAATAAATATCTACGACACCTAAATCACACATACAACGTTATCATAAACACTATATTATAGCTATTTTATCTGTTTTTATCATAGCTGTATTGATAGGGTGGGGAGTTGTTGTGCATTATAAACCCCTGATTTCTCAAAAATTAAAACAGCAGGTTTACTTTGCAACAGACAGTTTGTATCATATTGATTATTCGAAAGTCCATTTAAACCCATTATTGGGGAAATTTACTTTGGATTCTTTTTATTTAATACCTGATACCGGTAGATATCATCGGCTAGAAAGAAATAGGCAAGCGCCGACCAATCTGTATACTATTTTCGTGGAAAAACTTGAATTGCAACATATTCACCTCTGGTCATTAATTAGGAGGAGACATGCACATGTCAATGTGATAAAAATAGAAAACCCCGAAATAGTTGTCTATCATAGAAGTACTGTAGCCGAAGACGGAAAGGAAAGTATAAAAAGAGCGCTCTCCAAACTTATTTCCGGTTCTTTGAAACAAATAAATATTGGGCATGTCGGATTACATAATATTCAATTGAAGTATAAAAATGGGGAGGATACAGCCTTGAAGTCTTTTCAATTGGGAAAAATGGATCTGGTCTTTGGAGATGTTAAATTGGACAGCTCTACTTTGTCGGACTCTTCTCGGTTCTTGTTTGCTAAAAAAGCCTGGTTTCATTTGGATCAGGGGCAATTTTTTACTGAAGACAGTTTATATAAATTTAGTATTGATGGGGTTGATTTGTCTTTGAATGAGGGGAAACTGTCTGTAAATGAATTACGAGTAGAACCTCAAATGAATAAAGCGGCTTTTGAAAGATATTTTACTTTTCAAAAGGATATTTTTCGAGGGATAGCGAAAAATATAATTCTAAAAGGTTTTTATCCTGATAATATACAAAATAATCGATGGTATCTCGATACCGTGAATATTGGGTATTTTAATTTAAATATATATCTGGATCGACAACTGCCCCTTAACCGATCTGTCAAACCCTTGTTGCAAAAAGTAATAAAAGAAACCGATTATAAAGTCGATGTAAAAAAGGTGGCTATCCAAGATGGGAATCTGAATTACAAAGAATACAATCCCAAGTCAAAAGAAACGGGAAAGGTCTCTTTCAACAACATTCAGGGATATATTAACCATATTACGAATGATCCCAGGGAAATAAGAAAAAATCCCTACTGTATGGCTCAACTACATTCAAGCTTTATGGATGAAGGCGACTTGCATGCACAATTTAAATTTAATTTATCTGATCCGGGGCATGCCTTTATTTATAAAGGAACACTGTATCAATTAAAAGCGAAAACTTTGAATCCGGCTACCGTCCCTTTGGGAATGATTAAAGTTAAATCAGGAAGAATACATCAATTACGGTATAATTTTAATGGTAATGACAATGGAGCTCAGGGAGACGTCGACATGAAATATGATCGGTTGAAAATTTCAATTCTGGCTAAGGATAAAAAAACAAATGAGTTAAAAAAGAAAGGGTTGGTCTCTCTGGCTGCAAACCTTCTTGTGGTGAAAGAGGGCAATGTAAATGATTCATTGAGTAAGCAATCCGCCCATGTCAATTATCAAAGAGACCCGGAGCGATCTGTCTTTTCTCTGATGTGGAAATCGCTTTTTCAGGGAGTGAAAGAAATTGTAGGAATAGATCAGAAAAAGGAGGAGAAGTTAAAAGCGATCCTAAAAAATAAAAAGAAGAAAAAGGACTCTTCTTTAAAGGATAAGGGAAAAAACGTATTTAAAAAGGTAACTCAATTTTTAAAAGATGCCTTTTGACAAAGTTGCTGCTCGGAGCAATCTTGTTAAAAAAAAGATAGCTGTATCTTTCTTTTACAATTTTTAAACAATAGTTTGTAAACAGTGTTGTAAATTTGTACAAAAATTAAAATTATGTATCCAGAACAATTAGTAGCACCGATGAAGGCGGAGCTTACAAATAATGGCTTTGAAGAATTATTGACAGCAGACGAGGTGGATCAAACCTTGGAAAAAGAAGGAACCACTTTGGTGATGATTAATTCTGTCTGTGGATGTTCTGCCGGATCGGCTCGTCCTGCCGTATTAGCTGCAGTAGCGCATAGTGAGAAAAAACCGGACAGATTGGCAACCAGCTTTGCCGGATTTGATATGGAGGGCGTTCAACAAGTGCGTCATCATTTAATGCCTTATCCTCCTTCTTCTCCATCCATAGCTCTTTTTAAAGATGGAAAATTGGTTCATTTTACGGAACGTCATCATATTGAAGGACGTCCTGCCGAGGCAGTAGCTCAGGATTTGTTGACGGCCTTTAACAAATATTGCTAAAAGAAGATTTATTTTTATTTACAGCCGGGTTGTTTACTGCTCGGCTTTTTTTAAGTGAAGAAATATGATAATTGATCAATGGAAGAATGAAATTCCGGCGCATTTTCCTGATAGTTCCAGGGTCTGGGTTTATCAGAGTGACAGAATTTTTCATTCAGAAGAGGAGCAAAAACTTACGGTGTATTTGAATCAATATGTTGAAGAATGGATTTCTCATGGACGTCCGGTAAAAGGCTGGGCGAAGGTTTTGTTCCATCAATTTATAATTATCATGGCAGATGATGGTGCTGATAGGTTGTGTGGATCTGCTATTGATGGTTCTATTCGTTTTATTAAAGAAATAGAGACCAAAATGGGAGTTGATTTATTGGATCGAATGAAGTTAGGGTTTGCGACCGAAAATGGTGTCAGGGTTATTCCCATGCATGAAGTAGAAGGTCAAATAAAAAATGGAGAATTAAAAAAAGAGACCTTGTTTTTTAATAATACCGTAAGTACCAAAGGGGCATTGCTACAAGATTGGATTCAACCTTTGGATAAAAGCTTTTTAGGAAGGCGGATGGCCATCGTTTAAGATGGTTTGTTCAGTTGATATATCGGGTCGGTATTATATGCAGTGCATTGCCAATAAAGAACGTTTTATAAGAAAAATGGGATTAGGTATTAGGTATTTAGGTCTCGCATAGATAATGTGGCTAAAGCCCAGTATTATTGTTATTCTTTATTCCGTTGTCTGAAGACAACGGTAATTTAAATCAAGAAACAACGTGAGCTTTAGCTACTTTATCACAATACTTAAACCTATTTCCCATCTATTAATTTCCATCCGTATTTTTTCATAAAAGCATCAATTTCTTCAGAAAAGGTTTTAGTCCTATGATGTTCTTCCTAAGGATATCAAACAATGAGTATGTTCCTGATATCCATTGATGCAATCAAGGTCAAATATCTTTTTCTTTAGCATTCCCGTGAATATGTTGAAAGACACGTTTTCGCAATTCTTTAGTTTGAAGAAAAGGGTATCTGTTTTTTTGTAGAAAAGACCAAGTGAACCCAAATTCTTACCCAACTCATAATATTATATTTAAAATCTTTAAATAAAAGTAACAAGATATCTATTTTTTAGCAATTTTCATGTGGCTAAAGCAACTTCTTTTCCTTATTATCTTTTGTCCGTCCGCTAAAGCCTGCTTACTGCAGGCGGAAGGTAATACCACCAGCAAAATACCGAGAACATTAATATCCTTTATTCTCCTTTTTATTCCCGTTGTCTTCAGACAACGGAATGAAAAATGATTTCTCTTTAGGGCTTTAGCCACATTGATAATAACTAACTTCCTCTTTACCGGTCATCCCAGCGGGAGCTAGTCATAGGAACAGACAGGAATTCTAAAACACATCAATGGTAGAGGTCTTAAAACCTTCGTTTCTAACAGCATATCAATATCCCGGATTCTGATTTAAATTCGGATTAGCGATTATTTGATTTTCGGGAATGGGGAATAAAAGAGTATGCCCATCGGAAGCATCTTGGTCTTTATCCGGTACTCTTGCTGCCGTGAAATAAGGTGTGCCGCTTGCTATTTCATATCGGATTAAATCCTGTCTTCTCCATAATTCCCAGGCCAGTTCTCTTCCTCTTTCATCCAGAATATGATCCAGTGTCAGATCGGAAGAGGCCCAATCATGGCTTTTATCTCCGCTATAAGCTCTTTCTCTAACCTGATTTACTAAATTTAATGCATCGCCAAGATTTTGATTTAAACGAAGCTCACATTCCGCTTTCATCAATAGAATATCTGCATATCTAAAGAGCACCATATCGTTGCTTTGATTGCCTGCAGTGCCGGCTTCCGGGAAATATTTAATATTTCTTACCCCGGTGAGTCGGAAAGCGCTGCTGGGATCTGAAATGGTGGTCATCTTTGGCGTAAAGACAAGATCCAGTCCGGTACCGTTATCTTTTAATTTTAGGGATTCATCCGCTTTATATAAAACATTTTTATCCGGAGGATAAGCATAGGGCAGGCTATACTGTTGTCCAATGAGCCATTCTCCCGATCGTTGATCCAAATAAGTACGGAAAACTTTATCTCCTTCATGCGTATACACAGAGGTGGTGTCAAATAATTGATAAAAAGGTTCATTGGCCGAATAACCATTCCAGGTGGCACCGGAAAGTTGGAAATTGGTTACGTTTTGATAATGTAAAGTTTGATTTTCCCAGTTGTTACCCGAAATATTGACTTTGTCGAAAGGAACAACGAAGATATTTTCTACCGAGGCTTCATTATCCGGAGAGAAATTATCAAAATAACCGGCAGAAAGACTGTATTTACCGGATTGGATAATAGAATCTGTCATGTTGATACATTTTTGCCATTCCGGCTGTCCGGTGTATACTTCAGCATTAAGGTAAAGCTTAGATAGAAGGGCATAGGCGACCCATTTATTGACTCTGCCATAGGTGGAAGGGGTCACATCTTCCGTTAATTGGTCTATGTTCTCTTTGAGTTCTTTCACTAAAAATTGATAGACTTCCTTTTGAGAGCTGTTGGAAATAGAATCCGGATTGGTATTGAAATCGGTAACCAACGGAATATTACCATAGAGATCTAAGGCCCAATAATAAAAATAGTCCCGTAAAGTTTTCAGTTCTGCTATGAGTGCCGTTATATTGTCCGGTTTAGTCTTGAGTTTGTTCAGTGAGTTTAAGGCAAAATTTACCCGGCCCACGCCATTGTATAAGTCATTCCATGTTTCGTTGATGGTATTGGTTTTGGGGGTCCAGGTGTGTTTCCATAACGCCTGTGGAACCCCACCGTTATACCAGTCTCCGCCGCGGGTCGGAATAATCATTTCATCGGAAGTGACTTCGTTTAACATGAATAAGTTGCCATCCGGAAGCGCCGTTAAGGCCTGATATCCCGGTGCGATACCGGAAGCAATTTGTTCCGGGGTTTGCCAAAAGTTCTGTTCCTGCACCACGCTGTAAACATGTTGATCCAGGTTGGTACAGTTTTCTAAAGTAAAGACCGTAAGGACAAGTAACACCAGGGAGAAAATTGTTTTTTTATAATTCATCATACAATATTTATAATTTTTTAGAAAGATACTTTTACGCCAAAAGAAAAGGAACGGGCTTTAGGATAGAAACCATCATCCCCTTTGGTGGCATCGATATAGGCTTCGTTAGAATCTGCGACTCTTATTTCCGGATCCAATCCGCCATAAGGCGTGATGACGAATAAATTATTCGCCGTAATATATAGCTGAAGCTGATTGATTTGAGGGATTTTATTAAAGGTATAGGCCAGTGTAAGATCTTCCAGCCTTAAGAAAGAAGCATTTTCCAGCCAGAGGTCAGACGGAACCGGTGCATCTTTGATGCCCGATTTTGCGCCTTCGGTGGTGATATTGTTTCCCGGCAGACGGACGATATTGTCCAATATTAACCGGGTGTTGTCAAATATTTTTTGTCCTGAAATCCCTCTTAAAAAGAAATTGAAGGTCCATTGACGATAGCTGAAAGTACTGCCGAAACCATAGTTGAAATCGGGAGTGGGATCGATATAATGATACATATTTCTGTTGAGGTCATCTTGCGTTACTTTCCCGCCTTTCCCATCTGAAAAGAGTTGTTCTCCATCTTTATTGACGCCTAAGTAATGGGGTAAAAAGAAAACATAGGGGGCGTAATTGACTTTCAGGAAAGTAATGGGGTAATCGGTCAGGCCTCTTCCTTCTGCAACCCCTCCTCTGATATTGTTTGTAGATACTTTAAAACCGGCATACGTACCGGAAAGGTTCGTGATTTTCGTATTTAAAAAGGTGATTTGGCCGTTAGCGCTCCAGGAGAAATTGTCTGTTTTGATGATATTGGCTTCTAATTGGGTCTCAAAACCGGTGTTGAGCATGCTGCCGACATTAGCGAGGATATTATTGACATAGAAGGGGGGAACCGGAACCGTATAGGTATAAAGCAGATTTTTGGTTTTGTTGTGATACCAATTGAGATGACCGGTTAAGCCATGATGAAATAAGATAAAATCTAACCCGATGTTGGTGCCATGAACCTCTTCCCATTTGAGATCCGGATTGTCATTTTGGGCAGGACCATAAGCCAAGGGATAGCTGCCACTTGCTGCATCATAATATCTGCCCAGATTTCCCAATAGCCGCTGTGTACGGTAGGCATCGATGGCATCCTGGTTTCCGGTCACCCCATATCCTCCCCTTAATTTAATGCTGTTGATCCAGTCGGACTTTTGAAGGAAAGGTTCTTCACTTAATCGCCAGGCTACCGAAACGGCAGGGAAACTTCCCCAGCGGTTGTTCTCCCCAAATTTGGAAGATCCGTCTTGACGATAACTGAAGTTGAAATAATATTTACCGGCATAATTATAACTTAATCTGCCCAGAAAGGAGGCCAGTTCATACCGTTCTTTATAGGAATTGATATCATTGTATTGTGGATTCCCGTTTTCCAGTGCATTGTCTTTATTTCCTTCTACAATATACTGCTGACCGGAGGCCTGGAAATGCTTGAATATGAAATTACTGTATTCGTGAACTAAAGTAAAATCCAGGTGATGCTGATCCCAGTCGTGGGTAAAGTTGATGTGGATATTTCCTTTCTGAGAGTTTCTGTTTTCATCATATTTTGTTGCCTGGTTGAAATTTCCTTCTGCCGGAAAGCTGGGTTTAAACCAGTCGGTTTGTTTATTGAAGTATGAGAGCGAACCTCTGACTCCGATGGTAAGGTCTTGCGTTAAACTATAATCGATACTTCCGTGAAGAACGTTGTATTTCTCTTTTCCACTATTCATTTCTTCTTTCTGATGTTCTACTGCATTAAATTCTTCGAAATCGCTAAAGGTATAGTAGCTGCCATCTTTATTATAAACGGGATAAACGGGAGGGGTATTGTAAATAGCGGGGAAAATGCTGTAATCCACGTATTCGCGGTCGGTATTCGTATTTAAAATGCCAATTTTAATTTTTAGCTTGTCATTGAAAGCACTTTTTTGGCCGTTGAAATTGATCCCTACTTCTTTTTTACCCGAATTGATGACAATCCCTTCCTGATTTAAATAATTGACCGAACCGTAATAGCTAAAATCATTGGTGCCACCGGAAATGCTTAAATTGTGTTTGTGGGTGAATCCGGTTCGGGTAATGGCCTTCATCCAATCGGTATTTCCTCCTTTGTCCAGATTATCGATTGTGTTTTGATCGGTTCCTACCGATTTGGCGGCTTTTTTCCACTCCGGCGAGTTGAGCATGTCATATTCTTTGGCGAGGGTGGAAATGCCGACGAGCCCCGAGTAGGTCACTTTAGCCGTACCGGAAGATCCTTTTTTAGTATTGATAATGATAACGCCGTTGGCACCTCTGGATCCATAAATGGCGGCGGCAGAAGCATCCTTTAAGACATTATAGGAGACAATATCGTCGGGAGGAATATTAGATATAATATTTGGATCGTCTAAGGGAACGCCATCTAAAACAATCAGCGGCGCCTGACCACCCGTGAGAGAAGCCTGTCCGCGCAAACGTATAGAGACATTCTGATTGGGATCTCCGCCCGGTTGGGTAATGACAAGTCCGGAGACTTTTCCCTGGACTTGCTGAATGGGATTGGTGACGACGCCTTTGTTAAAATGATTGTCTGAGAGTTTGGTGATAGCGGTACTGACGTCCTTTGCTTTTTGTGTGCCATATCCTACAACTACCAGCTCATTGAGTTGCCGACCGCTTGTTAGTTTTACTTGTAGGGGCTGATCGGAGATAGGAACTGTTTTGCTGTCATACCCTACATAAGAAAAGGTGAGAAATTGTACCGAAGAAGGGACTTTTAACTGGAATTTTCCGCCTTCTCCGGTAATCGTGCCTGTTTTGGGGTCATTCTTGGCTCTTATGGTGACGCCGATAAGCGGTGAATGATTTAAACTGTCGGTAACCGTGCCGGTAATGGTCTTTTCCTGTGCCCTAACCTGAGAAAAGGCAGTGGCTGTAAAGATAAAAATCGATAAAATGAGGATTCTTCTAAAAATTACTTTCATATGAGCTGTTTTTTAATGATAAATGGAATTGACTCAATAAAACCCAACTACATTCTTACTTTCTCTTGAGAGAGAAAAAAGGAGAATAAATAAGTTGTGTATACGGTACACAAACATAGTAAAAATAATTTTAAATTCAAAATAAAAAGTTAATTTTTTAGAATTGGAATCTTTGCTGTCCAATAAAATCCAGCACCTTCCTTTTAAAAAGATAGGCATACCTGCTGCTCGCTACTGCTGTTTTAGCCTGAAAAAGATGATTTTGCGAGCTGAGATATGCAATCGGATTAATAAGCCCTACCTCATATTGTCTTTGTGCATAATGAAAAGCTGTTGACTGTACCATAAAATCGTTTCCGTTGATATGAACAAAACCGGTATGCCGAGGCGGAACTTGAACGATCTTTTCGCCGGAAGGGCGTTGATAAGTACTGGAGTAATTGGTGCCCAGTTGTGCACCAAAGGATAGGGTGGGATAGCGACCGGCTTTGGTGGCTTCCAAAGATTTTTGGGCAGACAGGAGTTGTAAGGAATCTGCACGGAGAGCAGGCTGATTGCTCAATGCCTTCTGAAAATGTCTGCTGCCGATATTTTTTTGAAATCGAACAAAGGGAAACCTTGCAAAGAGGGCTTTTGAGGAATAAACGGGGTTTGATAATCCAGGTTGAGCAGCGTCTTTATTTGTAAGAGTGCTGTTTTAGGGGAATTAGATTTTTGAAATTATTATATACGACATAAATACTTTATATCAGCGTATTTCAGCCTATTTTGATGTTTAAATGATTCAAATTCTTATCAAAAAACATGGGTAAATATTTAGACTGGTATATTTTTTTTATATATTTGAGAGGTGTTTACTGAAATTCAAACTTTTTTTAGAAAAACGTGCAAAATTTACCTTTGACAAACTAGAGGAGGAAAGTGATACCGGAAGAAAAACAAGGAGTGTATAAAGGGGAGTCGGATGTTTACTGAGTAGGATGCAAAGAGTAGTTGAGTCTTGGAGAAAAATTACACGCTTATTTATGGAGAAGCCAATGAATAAATTAAAACGCCTGTCTAAACAATTATTTAAATGGTTTTTTTGTAACCTCTTTTATTACTATGCTAATAAGAGTTTATGGCTAGATAAGTTGATTGGGATTAAAAAGAGCAAACGTCCTTCGGACAAAGAGGTCATTTTTAGTATCTCCATATTAATGATGTTTCCTGTAGTTTTTGCCATTTATTTTCTTACTTTTCTATTTAATCTTTTTCCAAAGACTCATTCAGGGGCTAGGCTATTTGGTATTAGTACTGGGGTTATTGCCTTATTAATATTTGCGACAATGTTTAATCGATTGTTTTATAGAAACAAGAAGTACCTTAAGATGATGGAAGGATTTACGAAAGAAGATTATAATAAATATATCGTTATTATAACCATTTTTTTCTTTATCGTACTTCCGGGCGCATTAGTTTACCTTTATGCGCAGGTTCTCCGCTAAGAAAGCTAAGGATTAAGAAAATGGAGAAGGGTGCTAGAAGATATTATAAAATGATATTGGCTTGACAATAAAGCTGCTTAATAATACCAATAATCTATCTTTATGATAAATCTCTATTTATTCGATTATTTTGATATTGGCCGGGCCAATGGATTGAGTACTTATGTGCACGAATTATCGAAAGGATTGAAACAGCATCCTAATATTAAGCTGCACTATGTGTGGATAAACAGTCAGGAAGAACATCCACACTTAGAAAAAGAGGTAAAAAAAGCTGCTGTTCATTATTATATTCCCAAGCAGATTGTCGATTTGAAAGATCATTCGGGCTATGATTTGACAGTAACTGATTTTTTGGCTAAAGATATGCAGAATCAAGAGCATGTCATTGTGCATTTCAATTGGATTAATCATTGCATATTTGGACGTATTCTGAAAAGGAAAGTGGATTGCACCATCCTATTAACAAAGCATTGTATTCCCTGGCGGGATTTTATTGCCAGTTCATGTATGATGAACTATTCTTCATGATGGAGAAACCGGTCAAATTATTGTTCGGGTATTACGCCCCGGTAATAGTCATTCCAATAAATGGTATGTATCGATTTTGAAGCGGGTTGTTAAACGAATTAGAGCATCTTATCAGGAAATAGAGATTATCATCAGTGTCGATAGGGGGGTAGTTGCACTCCCTTTTATCGGCTGGCGGAGGATTACGATCTGGTATATAGCGTCCAATGAAGTATTGAAAAGAAGAGAGGCACGGGTTGAAAAAGTGGTTAGAACATTATATGCTGGCAAGGGAATCAAACATCAGCATTTTTTCACCTTTTCTTATCAGACCGGGAGCTGACACAAGGAACAGATGGTTCATGTTAAAGTAGAGCACCGGCAAAGGAATGAATATCAAATACATTATAAGTAATATGAAGCAATCAACCGGATTAAGATTTATTTTGGATTTTATGTAAAACGGGGAGAATGCAGTGAAAACAGAATCAAAGAAATCAGAAATATGTGTTTTTCCGATAGAATGTCCTGCCATAGTTTTTGGGCTAATTTTTACAGGTTATTGATTATTTCTCTGGCTTACGAGATGTTTTTGTTGCTGAAAGAAGCTATCCGTAAAACTTCATTTGGAAAGGCAAAAAAATGGCAAATGGATCCGATCAGAACTTCTTTATTAAAAATATTTGCCTTTTATTCGACCGATGAATAATTCGGATTACTCAACTTAAATTTTACCGGATAAAATCTGCATGAATGGCAAGGATAGCCGTTTTTTTCTGCTTTCATCAAATAATTGTGACAGTGATAATGATGGCAAATAATATCTTTTCGGAAGTGACTATTTTATGGAAAATAACGCTTTTGGCATCTTCATAGTAAGAAGAAACATAGATTTTCTATTCCGATGTAAAGGAAGAACAAAAGAGGAAGAATATTTCAAATCCTCTTTTTCTCAAGGGTAGGAGTTCTTCCGGAATACTTTAGAATAGGTTTTTCCTGAAAAGTTATTACCTTATGAAGTCCATTTTGATTTTCATCTTCGTTTTTTATTTATCCATTAGTGGTTATGGTCAAATAATTGTTAAACCGGGACCGCATGTAATGGCAGTTCATGAAGCAAATATTAAGTACACCCCCCGGGGAGGGTGGAGGGAATTAGATACTTCTTTTAATAAAAAACCGCTGACGTATCATTTCCTGTATATATGTGTCGCCCGATGGGGATTTTATAATCCTCAAAAAGATTTGTATATGATTTTAGGAACGAGAGGAATTCGAAGTTATCCAGGACTTCTTTCCGATTCGGCCGCCAACAATTTCTATCTAAGCCGGCAATATTTATCGCACGAAGGTCTTATTCCGCTAAAAGAAAATGTAGTGTCTTCGGCTATGTTAAGAGAGGCTCATGCAGATGATGCGGCCGCTTACAGAATCAAGTTAGATACGCCTTTTTTAGGAAAATACCATTATGCCAAACGATTCTTACTTCACAGACAAGATGTAGCCGACGTTACCCTAAACTTTGTGGCGCTCAATCAAAGTAAAGAGGAAGAAATCAATCAAGCTCTGAAGGAGATGTGGGGTATTATTCGTTTTCGACCGGACAGTGCTTTTAATCCTGAATTTAAAATCAGTTTAGTAGGGAAATTCAGGCACTTACGCCCCAGCTTGAATACCGATGATTCTGCAGCTAATGCCAAAAGCAGAAAATGGATGAATTTTGAAGTAGCCATGTTTAATGGGAAATCTGCTTTGAAAGCTAAAAAAATAGAGCGATCCCGGAAAAACTTTTTAGAGGCATCCCGCATACTACCCGATAATGCTTCTCCAATAAAAAGCCTCTTTAAGATGTATCTGGACCGGAACCAATTGGATTCGGCTTTGGTCTATTTGAAAAAGTTGCGGAAAGATTATCTTCTTCAAAATCCCAAATTATTGTCAGAAATCAAGTATGGGTGGGCGATATGGTATGAGAAAAAAGGAAGGTATGATTCGGCCATTGTAGTGAATAAGCAATTGTTGAAATTACGACCACAGAATGCCGTAAATATCTATTTAGGAATAGCAGAAAATTACCGGAAAATGGGAAAGTATGAAACGGCTATCAAGAAATATGAAAAAGTACAGCAATTAAATCAACAAGCCGGGCATCCGAACAACGACTATTGTACTTTTCAAATAGGATATTGTTACGAAAAGTTATCCGATAAAAAACAGGCTAAAAAATATTTTAAGAAAGCAGAAGAAAAAGGATATAATCTGCCGGAGGAGGTGAAGGAAGAGTATGGGTTGTAGTGGAAGAGAAGTCTTCCCGGTTTGAAAAGAATTATCACAAAATATTATAATTTTTTAATCAATTAAATTTTACACTTATGAAGAAATTATCGTTTTTAGAATTGGAAAAAGAAATGGATGCGTTATCCGAGGAAGAAGCTTTTAAAACAAAAGCAGGGGGACAGCCTCAATATCCCGGAACCGACTGCTATTTCCAATCTATGGATTACATTTATAAGGAAATGGGTTTTGATTCTCAAGTTACCGTAGACGGATTGGAAGGGAAGTTTGATGATAGATACGGAACTACCGAAAACCCCCATCCTTCTTCTGATGGAGTAAAAATTACACGTGCAGGTAGTTTTGCAGCTCTTTATGCAGACAATAATTTTAATGGAATAAACGTTAGTTCTGCAAATGGAGCGAATCTATTACCAGAAACTACAAATAACTCTAATGAATATATCGCGATTATTAAAAATGGTTCAGGAGAGGGGCACGCGGTAGCTTTTGACCATTATAACGCCCAAAGTGACACTTATACTTTTTGGGATGAACAGAATGATGACTGGGTTACTAAGAGTAGTTCTGATGTTATAGGAGTAATCAAATTTCATGAAGATGAAAATACAGCACCTTCTACGACTATGCCTACCTCTGTACCACCAACTTCTCCAATGCCCAATTAACAAGAGTATATTAATATATAATCCATAAAATGATGAAACGCTTTTTAATTCTATTCCATTTTACTTTTCTTACAGGCATCATTCCTGGTCGTGTTTTTTCTCAAAGAAAGATTCCAGAGATAATGAAAGCTACTAACAGCAGTTTTAACATGCCTAAAGGATGGAATATAATTGACAATTCTTGGATATTTGCAGATAGTAATAGAATCTTTTATAGCAGGTTTCATACTTCATTCAGTATATATAATAAGAGTAAAGATATGTATATATTTTTTACTGATCAATACATCAGGTCTGGTTATAAACGGCATTCGGATCTAGCAGCAAATCGTTTTTTTCTTAGTGCTGAGTATTTGAAATTGGATCATAAAATTCCGGTTAGAGAGAAATTAATTTCATGGGAGAGGATGCGTTCTGCCAACGTAGATACAGTTGTCTCCTTTAAAATTCCACTGGATACTCCTGTTTTTGGGAAATACCATTATGCTAAACAGTTCGTCCTTCACAAGCAGGATATCGCAAACTGGGAATTGACTTTTGTCGCAAGAAGTAAAGAAAGCGAAAAAGCTATCAACCAAGCTTTTAAGGATACTTGGGGGATGATTCGCTTTAAAGCAGACAGTGCTTTTCATCCGACCTCTCATACATCTTCTCTGGTAGGTAAATTTCGTTATTTACGACCGAAGTTAAATACAAAAGATTCTTTAGCTAATATAAGAAATCGTAAGAGAATGAATTTTACCATTTCTATGTTTAACGGGAACGCTGCCGCAAAAACAAAAAAGTATAAAATAGCTAAAAGCAATTATTTAGAGGCCCATAATCTGATACCTCAAGCGTATGCTCCTTTTATGAAAATTTTTTCTATGTATTTAGATAATGGGAGGACTGACTCGGCAACGGCTTATTGGGAGGAATTAAATGAGGAATACCTGCCAAGCCATCCTAAAATATCGAAAGACCTAAAATATGGGTTAGTGATGTTATACGAAAAAAAGAGCATGTATGACTCTGCAATTGTTGTTTGTAAACAAATATTAGAAATAACCTCTACAGATCTTCATGGATATAGTGCGCTGGCAACTATGTATAAAAAGAAAGCAAATTTTAATAAAGCTATAAAGATATTGAAAGAAGCAGAAGGTTTGGCTACTAAAAGGAATAAACAAAGTTATTTTAATTATCAAATAGGGTGTTGTTACGAACAATTATCGGATAAGAAACGGGCTAAGAAATATTTTAAGAAAGCAGAAAAAAAAGGATATAATCTGCCGGAAGACGTGAAGGAGAAGTATGGGCTATAGTGGAATAAAAGGCAACCCAACTTGAAAAGGGGGAAGATAAGAGTAGTAGAGTTTTTAATTTTTTAATCACTTAAATTTTACACTTATGAAAAAGTTATCGTTTTTAGAATTGGAAAAAGAGATGGATGCGTTATCCGAAGAGGAAGCGTCAAGTATGAAAGGAGGAAGCCAGGATCCTCCCAGAGATTGTGCTTTTCAAAGCATGAAATATATAATGAAGGGCTTGTATAGACAAACGGGTTTTAGTGAACAAGACATGGAAGATGATTATAATGATTATAGGAATTCGGATCCTTCTTATGCGGGTGATGATAGAGATTGGGTCAATGAGACGGGACTGCAGTCTATTAATGAAACGGATGAAGGGTTGTTATGGATAAATACATTTTTAATGGGTCATTGCACTGATGATTCGGAATCTTTCTCTGCTAGTTATATAGAAGGCGATTCATTCTTACCAAACACTACCAGCACGGCAGCGAATGATCAATATATGATAATTGTGGGAGACTCCACAGATTCTCATGCTGTTACCTTTTTGAGGAAAGGGAAAAGTGGCACGCACAGAGGAGAATACTTATGTATGGATTCTCAAAGAGATGGACGTCAGTATTGGTATTCTCCGGATGCTGTTTTAGGAGCCGTTGATTTCCATAAAGTAGTATCGACTACGCTTCCAACGACAGGATTCCCATCAACAACCGGATTTTGAATGCTCATAACGTAACCTATATGATGAAATGTCTTTTAATTGTGATTTTAATTGTGGGGGTCGCCCTTAACAGTTTTGGTCAGATAATTGTTAAACCGGGACCGCATGTTTGGGCAGCTGATGAAGCAAATATTGATTACAGCCCTCGGGAAGGGTGGAGGGAATTAGATACTTCTTTTAATAAGCAACCGCTGACGCATCATTTCCTTTATATATGTATTGCCCGATGGGGATTTTATAATCCTCAAAAAGATCTGTATATGATTTTAGGGACGGGTGGGATCCGAAGCTTTGCAGGGCATCTTTCCGATTCGGCCGCCAACCATTTCTATCTAAGCCGGCAATATTTATTGCAGGATGGTCTCATTCCGCTAAAAGAAAATGTAGTGTCTTCGGCTATGTTAAGAGAGGCTCATGCAGATGATGCGGCCGCTTACAGAATCAAGTTAGATACGCCTTTTTTAGGAAAATACCATTATGCCAAACGATTCTTACTTCACAGACAAGATGTAGCCGACGTTACCCTAAACTTTGTGGCGCTCAATCAAAGTAAAGAGGAAGAAATCAATCAAGCTCTGAAGGAGATGTGGGGTATTATTCGTTTTCGACCGGACAGTGCTTTTAATCCTGAATTTAAAATCAGTTTAGTAGGGAAATTCAGGCACTTACGCCCCAGCTTGAATACCGATGATTCTGCAGCTAATGCCAAAAGCAGAAAATGGATGAATTTTGAAGTAGCCATGTTTAATGGGAAATCTGCTTTGAAAGCTAAAAAAATAGAGCGATCCCGGAAAAACTTTTTAGAGGCATCCCGCATACTACCCGATAATGCTTCTCCAATAAAAAGCCTCTTTAAGATGTATCTGGACCGGAACCAATTGGATTCGGCTTTGGTCTATTTGAAAAAGTTGCGGAAAGATTATCTTCTTCAAAATCCCAAATTATTGTCAGAAATCAAGTATGGGTGGGCGATATGGTATGAGAAAAAAGGAAGGTATGATTCGGCCATTGTAGTGAATAAGCAATTGTTGAAATTACGACCACAGAATGCCGTAAATATCTATTTAGGAATAGCAGAAAATTACCGGAAAATGGGAAAGTATGAAACGGCTATCAAGAAATATGAAAAAGTACAGCAATTAAATCAACAAGCCGGGCATCCGAACAACGACTATTGTACTTTTCAAATAGGATATTGTTACGAAAAGTTATCCGATAAAAAACAGGCTAAAAAATATTTTAAGAAAGCAGAAGAAAGCGGTTATAATCTGCCGGAAGATGTGAAGGAAGAGTATGGCTTATAGCGGAATAAAAGTCATCCCAACTTGACAATAGTCATTATAAGACACTATATTTTTTTAATCACTTAAATTTTACACTTATGAAAAAGTTATCATTTTTAGAATTGGAAAAAGAAATGGATGTATTGTCCAAAAATGAAACCTCAATAATTAAGGGCGGTGGACCACCGAGGGATTGTGCTTTTCGTAGTTTACATTATATAATGTCCCATAGGTATGGATTTTATAGCTTTACTGAGCAAGAAACAGAAGATGCTTATAACGATGATATGAATGGGAATGATAATACTCCTAAATCATATGAAAACTATGCGGATGTAAATGGCCTCCAGGATATTAACGAATCTAATGCGGGTTTAGGTTGGATAAACGATTTTTTATCTGACCATTATAATGACGGATCTTCCAACTCTAGTGCTACCTGGGAAGACGGCAATTCAGCTATACCCAATACTACATCTCCTGGTGAAAGCAATCAATATATGCTAATTGTTAATACAGGAAGAGATACTCACGCTGTGGTGTTTGATCATAAAAATGCGAATGGTGATTATGTGTGTTATGATCCTCAACTTAAGGATGGATCTGAATCTAGAGTTATTTATCCGTCGAGTGCAGTTACAGGCAGTGTTGTTTTTCATGAACAACCTTCAACAACGCAACCATCGACAACACTTCCTCCATCAACTAGAATTCCATCTACAACCATATAATATTATGAAGTTTACTTTAATTATCGTTTTAAGCATCCTTTTTACTCTTGATAGCTACGGTCAATTTATATTATCAAAAGGACCGGGTTCAGAAGTGATTCGCGATTGCAATGTTATTTATAACAAACCCCGGGGATGGAAGTTTCTAGATACTACTTTTAATGACCAACCCTTGGTTCATCATTTTCTTTATCAGGTTATAGCAAGATCTGGTATCTACAATCCTAAAAAAAATATTTATATGATTTTGGGAGGACAACCTATAAGAAGTAGTCCCAGACATATATCCGATTCGTCAGCCAACAACCTTTATTTAACCCGAGCTTATACAACACCTGACCTTGTGCCATTGCAAGAAGATATAGTGTCTTCTGCGATGTTGAAGGAAGCCAATGTGGATAATGTGGTCTCTTATAAAGTAAAATTGGACACGCCATTTTTAGGGAAATATCATTATGCCAAACAATTTTTGCTTCACAAACAGGACGTAGCAAACGTTACATTAAATTTTATAGGCCTGAATAAAAGAAAAGAGAAAGAAATAGACACAGCCTTTAAAGAGATGTGGGGCATGATTCGGTTTCGACCGGATAGCGCTTACCATCCCATATATTTAAGAGGTGCATTGGTGGGTAAATTCAGGAATTTGCGACCACAGTTAAATACGAGAGATTCCTTGAAAAATGTCAAAAACAGAAAAAGGATGTATTTTGTAGGGGCTATGTTTAATGGAAAATCTGCATTGAAAGCTAAAAAAGTAAAGCAAGCCCGGAAAAATTTTTTAGTTGCTTCCCGCATATTACCCGATAACGCTTCTCCAATAAAGAGCCTATTAAGGATGTATCTGGACCGGAACCAATTGGATTCGGCTTTGGTCTATTTGAAAAAGTTGCGGAAAGATTATCTTCTTCAAAATCCCAAATTATTGTCAGAAATCAAGTATGGGTGGGCGATATGGTATGAGAAAAAAGGAAGGTATGATTCGGCCATTGTAGTGAATAAGCAATTGTTGAAATTACGACCACAGAATGCCGTAAATATCTATTTAGGAATAGCAGAAAATTACCGGAAAATGGGAAAGTATGAAACGGCTATCAAGAAATATGAAAAAGTACAGCAATTAAATCAACAAGCCGGGCATCCGAACAACGACTATTGTACTTTTCAAATAGGATATTGTTACGAAAAGTTATCCGATAAAAAACAGGCTAAAAAATATTTTAAGAAAGCAGAAGAAAAAGGTTATAATCTGCCGGAAGACGTGAAGGAAGAGTATGGGTTGTAGCGGAAGAGAAGTCTTCCCGGCTTGAAAAGAATCATCACAAAATATTATAATTTTTTGATCACTAAAATTTTACACCTATGAAGAAATTATCATTTTTAGAATTGGAAAAAGAAATGGCTAAACAGTGCCGAATTATTACAGATCAAGAAGATTTAAAATCCATAGAGGGAGGAAGACAATCTGGTATGGATACGAATATGGGGTTTGTTACTGCCGTTCCCTTCGATTTTAAAGATACTACAATAGTGAAAGAACAAGGGACAGACCATTCCTCAGAGAAAAGGCATGACAAAGGAGAGTTTGGATTAATTGACAATTCTTTTGATCAGAAATTATTTAATGGAGAAATGGTGCAATCTTTTGATGCTCCCCCTTCTAAGACAATTATTCCTTCTACTACTTTGGATGAAGAAACTCTTTGGGCTCTTCAACATCCTAAGGCTGCTACAGATTTTTATCAAAATGCTGGAACGGCTTCATCTGTAGCGAGTGATATGCCTGGTGTTCATAATGGAATTGGAGATGCATATAGACATGCATACTGGTCGGCGCTGAATAGTCAAGACGATGGAGCTGGCAAGGCTATCTCTTTTGGTCTTGCTCATGAAAGATCAACTCCTAATAACCCTTATAATGAGAAACAGATGGATTTAAATAATAATGCATGGGGAGCTACATATGCTTCAAATCATCCTAACTTTACCTTTAACGATTTTACTTCGGCTATTAATGATGCGGTTGCTAATGGTTCAATTTCAATAATAGAGGGAGATGCAACGGAGGTTCATCCTGATCCACCGAGTTCTGGCTCAACAGGAGGTTATGATGGATATATTGATTAATGTGTTATGTAATAGTTTATAAACAAAAATTTATATGAATAAGGCCCTATATAGTTTGATATTTATACAACTTATTTTGTCCTATGGATGTCAGAATAGTTTTGCGCAAAACAATGAATGCGTTAAAAGCTTTAGCGAGCATATTCATGATATTGATACTGGAGAAATAGTGAATTTTAAAAAGATAGATTGTTTTTCCTGGGATTCTCTACTCATCATTGCACCGGCTTTTGGAAAAGAGCGTGTTGAAGAGTATTCTGGAATAGAGTTACCTTCTGCGGTGAATTATTCTTGGATGGCAGATGGGGAAGGTAATCAATGGTTTATTTTGTTTATCCATAACAATGAAGTTGTTGACTATTTCTCTATTCAGAGGAACGATTTAGATTTTTCCTTATTGAGACGTATTGAGATTCAAACTCCTGAGGATTTTTTCTTTATAAAGAAAAGCAGAGCAAAGTTTTCTACGTATTCAAATGGGGAAGAGTTTGTCGGTTCCGGAGAAGAAGTAATTTGGGCAAAATTTGAATAAACGAAGGATTTAAAGTTCCCAATTAGGCACATATAGCTGCTGATAGCTCAAACTATTAGTAGCTATGTAAGTTAAAGAAAGTAATAAAACAAGCTAATGATTAACAGGATTAAAGTTTTAATTGGTTTGATATGCATACAACTTATTTTGTTCCATGGATGGCTCTTATAGGACATGTTTACATTACCAATAAAATAAAAATCTTATCTTTCGGAAATGGGGCGCGTTTATTTGGACATACTCAAAGACATTATAAATAATACCTTGTCAGCAGATGGCGACCTGATTTTGCTCTTTGGTACCAGAGCAGCAGGAAAGGCGCACGACCGTTCCGATATTGATATCGGAATATGGGGAGATCGTCCACTTTCTTCGCTTGAAAGGTATGAATTAGAACGGAAGATAGAAAACAGTAGGATTCCCTTTTTAGTGGATATGGTTGATTTTAGTGAAACGCAGGGAGCCTTCAAAAAGGAAGCTTTGCGTGATATTGAAATTTGGAATGACAATGAAGAACTTGCTAAAAAATATTTAAAGACTGCAGAGGAGTAAAAGCTATTAAAGTTCATCCTCCATTTATAGAAAGACCAAGAATAGAAAAAATGGTTTTCGGTCTTTCTTTCTGAAATTTCCTCCTGACGTTAGAAATACTTATCTTTGAGCATCAAAGATTTTTCCTCCTTTTTGAAAGAGGAATTCATTAAAATTACTTTGTAAAATTTATAGAAAATGTTGCCTAAAATAAACCCAACAGAGACCAAAGCCTGGAAACAACTGAATGAACATGCCGACTGGATGAGCGGCGCGCATATACGGAAATTATTTGCGCAGGATGATACCCGTTTTGATAAATACAGCCTCAGGTTTGAGGATCTATTATTTGATTACTCCAAAAATATTATCACGGAGGAAACCATGGAGTTGCTACAAAACCTTGCTCAGGAATGTAAGGTGAAAGAAGCCATTGAAGCCATGTTTTCCGGAGAACATATTAATGGAACGGAAGATCGAGCTGTGTTACATACCGCATTAAGGAACGTTTCCGGGGAGCCGATGACTGATGATGGAGAGGATGTGATGCCGAAGGTGAACGCGGTCTTGGAAAAGATGAAAAATTTTTCCGAAAAAATTCACAGCGGGAAATGGAAAGGTTTTTCCGGAAAGAAAATCAAATATATTATCAATATTGGAATTGGAGGTTCTGATCTGGGGCCGGTCATGGTGACAGAAGCCTTGAAACCCTATTGGAAGGAAGATATACACCCCTATTTTGTATCCAATGTAGATGGAACACATCTGGTGGAGACTTTAAAAAAGGTAAATCCGGAAGAGACTTTATTTTTAATTGCTTCTAAAACTTTCACTACACAGGAGACCATGACGAATGCGCATTCTGCACGAGCATGGTTACTTGAGAAAGGGGCAAAAGAAGAGGATGTGAAGAAACATTTTGTGGCGTTGAGTACCAATAAGGAAGAGGTAGAAAAGTTCGGCATTGATCCTGATAATATGTTTGAATTTTGGGACTGGGTCGGCGGTCGCTATTCCTTGTGGTCTGCCATAGGACTGAGCATCGTGTTATCCATCGGGTATGATCATTTTCATCAGCTACTGTCCGGTGCTCATGCGGTAGATCAACACTTTCAGAATACGGAGTTTGAAAAAAATATCCCGGTGATTATGGCGCTTATTGGCATTTGGTATCGGAATTTCTTTGGATCTGAAACGGAGGCTATTCTTCCTTATGATCAGTATATGCATCGTTTTGCCGCCTATTTTCAACAGGGAAATATGGAAAGTAACGGGAAACATGTAGATAGAAACGGAGAAAACGTTCATTATCAAACGGGGCCTATCGTCTGGGGAGAGCCGGGAACCAACGGCCAACATGCTTTTTATCAGTTGATTCATCAGGGGACGCCATTGATTCCCTGCGATTTTATTGCACCTGCCAAGAGTCATAACCCGATAGGGGATCATCATCAAAAACTGGTCTCCAATTTCTTTGCACAAACGGAGGCGTTGATGAATGGAAAAACAGAACAGGAAGTACGAAGCGAATTACAGGATAGTGGTTTGAATGAAGAAGAAATAGAGGATTTGCTTCCTTATAAAATGTTTACCGGCAATAAACCGACCAATTCTTTCCTTTTGAAAGAAATAACGCCTTATACTTTAGGAAATCTGATTGCTTTGTATGAACATAAAATTTTTGTCCAGGGGGTTATTTGGAATATCTTTAGTTTTGACCAATGGGGCGTGGAGTTAGGAAAACAACTGGCCAAAAATATTTTACCGGAATTGGAAGATGATGAAACGGTTGATTCTCATGATGTTTCTACCAATGGATTGATTAATGCCTATAAAAAGATGAGAAAATAAAAATTCTTTTGTTTTTTATTTAAAATTAATCCTACCTTTGTACTGCCTCAAACTTTAATGAAAAACGAATCCATGCTAAAGCAGAATAAAAATCGGCTTTGGAAGAATGTTGTGAACGATATCTTTAATGATATGGTCTTGAAAATTATTCGTCCTGTCGCTGTCATTATTATTGCTTAAGTGTGGAGGATTGTTAGAGAATAGAAAGAACTACGGTACAAATATATTCGAATCGCCTTCCTCCCAAGCGGGGGTAAGGCGATTTTTTGTTAATTGATAAATTAAAAAGTAGAATCACCACAGTGTGAACAAAAAAGAAAAAATGGAATTAAATAAATATAGCAAACATCTTACTCAGGATTTGACACAGCCTGCTGCACAAGCCCAATTACATGCTTTAGGGCTATCTGATGAAGACTTGAAAAAAGCGCAGGTAGGAGTTGTAAGTATGGGATTTGATGGCAATCCCTGTAATATGCATTTGAATGATTTGGCTAAAGTGGTGAAGAAAGGTGTTTGGGATAATGACTTAGTAGGTTTAATCTTTAATACGATCGGAGTGAGTGATGGAATGAGCAATGGAACTCCCGGAATGCGGTATTCTCTGGTCTCCAGAGATATAATTACCGATTCGATTGAAACGGTTTGCGGAGCTCAACATTATGATGGATTAATTGCGGTTCCGGGATGTGATAAAAATATGCCGGGTTCTGTAATGGCAATGGCAAGGTTAAACAGACCGGCATTGATGGTTTATGGTGGGACGATTGCTCCGGGTCATTATAAAGGAAAAGATCTGAATATTATCTCTGCTTTTGAAGCTTTGGGGCAAAAGATTGCCGGAACCATCAGTGAAGAAGATTTCAAAGGAGTGGTACATCATGCCTGCCCCGGACCGGGAGCATGTGGAGGAATGTACACAGCCAATTCTATGGCTTCGGCCATTGAAGCTTTGGGAATGTCTTTGCCATATAGTTCTTCTAATCCTGCCATTAGTGAAGAGAAGAAAAAGGAATGTTTGGCAGCCGGGAAAACCATAAGACAGTTATTAGAAAAAGATTTGAAACCTTTGGATATTATGACCAAAAAGGCATTTGAAAATGCCATTACGCTGGTCATTACTTTGGGGGGGTCAACCAATGCCGTATTGCATTTGGTGGCGATGGCACGGACGGCCGGATTAGATTTGACTCCGGACGATTTCCAACGGATCGGAAATAAAGTGCCGTTGTTGGCAGATATGAAACCCAGCGGACGTTATCTGATGGAAGATTTACACCATATAGGAGGGATTCCGTCGGTGATGAAATTTTTATTGAAAGAAGATTTTCTGGATGGAAATTGCATGACTGTGACCGGAAAGACGATAGGAGAGAACGTAGAAGAAGCGAAGGACTTAGATTTTGAAAGTCAGAAGATTATCTTCCCTCTATCTAATCCGATTAAGAAGACCAGCCATCTGCAAATATTGAAAGGGAATCTGGCCAGCGGAGGAAGTGTGGCCAAGATTACCGGAAAAGAGGGAGAGGCTTTCACGGGGCCGGCGCGTGTTTTTGAAGGAGAAGCACATTTGATTGAAGGCATTGAGAATAAAAAAGTAAAAGCCGGGGATGTGGTCGTCATTCGCGGAGTAGGTCCTAAAGGAGCACCGGGCATGCCGGAAATGTTGAAACCGACTTCTGCTATTTTTGGAGCCGGGCTGGGAAGTAGTGTGGCATTGATTACAGATGGTCGCTTCTCCGGAGGTACGCATGGTTTTGTCGTCGGGCATATTGTCCCGGAGGCTTATGAAGGAGGATTGATGGCATTGGTAGAAGATGAGGATATTATTGAAATAGATGCCGTCAATAGGACGATTAATCTGAAAGTAAGTGATGAAGAAATTGAGAAAAGAAGAAAAAAATGGAAACAACCTGAATTAAAGGTAAAGAAAGGAATATTATTTAAATACGCAAAATCTGTTCAAAATGCAACAAAAGGATGTGTTACTGACGAATAAGAAGACCCAAAAGGGAGCTCAGAAAGAGCAATCAAAGGCGACGGAAACAATGAATGGTGCAAAAGCTTTAGTGCTTTCATTAATCGCAGAAGGTGTGGATACGGTATTTGGATATCCGGGAGGTGCTATTATGCCTGTTTATGATGAATTATTTGATTATTTAGGTCAAATAAATCATGTCCTGACGCGTCATGAACAAGGATCGGTACATGCTGCACAAGGCTATTCCCGAACCTCAGGAAAGGTAGGAGTGGCTATTTCCACTTCAGGACCCGGAGCGACGAATATGATTACCGGCTTGGGAGATGCGATGATGGATTCTAATCCGATTGTTTGTATTACCGGACAGGTAGCTTCTCCATTATTGGGTACAGATGCTTTTCAGGAAACGGATGTCGTAAATACGACGATTCCTGTGACTAAATGGAATATACAGGTAACGAGAGCGGAAGATATCCCGGAAGCCATTTCCAGGGCATTTTATATTGCTAAAAGCGGACGTCCCGGGCCGGTGGTAGTCGATATTACCAAGGATGCGCAGATATCTTCCATGGAATATAGTTATGAAACTTGTAAGGAAATTGATACCTATCGGCCGAAGCCGGAATTAGATCCATCTCAGATTGAAAAGGCAGCGGCCTTAATCAATGAATCAAAGAAGCCTTACATCCTCGCCGGACAGGGTATTTTGATTTCAGGGGCGGAAGAGGAAGCCCGCAAATTGGTAGAAAAGGCTGGTATTCCTGTAGCTTCTACGTTATTAGGACTTTCTGCTTTTCCGACTGACCATCCTTTATATACCGGGTTTCTGGGAATGCATGGAAATTACTCCTGCAATAAGTTGTTGAATGAATGTGATCTGTTGATTTCTATTGGAATGCGTTTTGACGATCGAATTACCGGGGATACTTCCAGATTTGCAAAACAGGCAAAAATTATTCATATTGACATTGATGCCTCTGAAATTAATAAGATTATTCAAACAGATGTAGGGGTGTTGGCAGATGCTAAAGATGCACTGACGAGTTTGTTGCCTTTAGTGGAAAAAGCAGAGCATAAGGACTGGTTGCAAAGTTTTAAAGAACTGGACAAAGAAGAATATAATAAGATTATCGATAATGAATGGTTCCCTGAAAGCGGGATGATCAGAATGGGAGAAGTTATCCATAAGTTGTCTGAACAGACCAAAGGTGAAGCAGTAGTAGTGACCGATGTCGGACAGCATCAAATGATTGCCTCCCGGTATTATGATTTTAAATTGCCAAATAGTAATGTGACCTCCGGCGGAATGGGAACGATGGGATTTGGTCTCCCTGCTGCGATGGGAGCGGCTCTGGGCGCTCCAAACAGAGAAACGCTTGCTATCGTTGGAGACGGAGGTATCCAAATGACTATTCAGGAATTTGGAACCATTGCTTCTAATAATATTCCGGTGAAAGTGATTATTTTGAATAATCGATTCTTAGGGATGGTTCGTCAATGGCAACAGTTGTTCTTTGATAAAAGATATTCCTTTACGGATATCCAAAGCCCGGATTATGTTAAACTTTCGGAAGCTTATGGTATTCCCGGGAAAAGAGTTGAAGAGAGAGAAAAATTGTATGCTGCTATTACTGAGATGTTGGATCATAAAGGACCCTATGTATTGGAAATTCATGTAGAAAAAGAAGATAATGTATTTCCGATGGTTCCATCCGGTGCTTGTGTGTCGGATATGATGTTGGAATTGCCGGGCGGAGTAGTTGGTGGTCAGTAGTCAGTGAGTAGTAATCGGTGGTTAGTGATCGGTAATCAGTAATTAGTAAAAAAGAGTATAGTATCGGTAAACAATAATGGTGTTCAATGGTTAGAGAAACTAGGAAACTAGGAAACTAGGAAATTGGGAAATCCTGAAACCATATAACTATAACCTCATAAAACTATAAAGCAATGAAAAAAGATTTCACATTGATTGTTTTTGCACAGAATAATTTTTCCGTGCTCAATCGTATGATTAACATTTGTAATCGGCGGAGGATTCGTATTAAGAAATTGTTGGGGTATGAATTGAATGATCCGCATAGAGGAGAAGCTTGTTTTATTCTGTATGATACAGAAGAAATGGTGATGAAGGTCAAATTACAAATAGAGAAACTTATAGAAGTAGAAGAAACCCGACTTCATGAAGGAGAAGATGCTTTTTATGAAGAACAGAATGGCGTAGCCGTCATTTAATAGAATTTAACTTTTTAATTTTTAACAACAAAATCGAAGACAAATGGCAAAAATCAATTTCGGCGGAGTGTCCGAAGAAGTAGTAACCCGTGACGAATTTCCAATGGATAAGGCGAAGGAAGTTCTGAAAGACGAAACCATCGCCGTTCTTGGATATGGAGTACAAGGACCCGGTCAGGCACTTAACCTGCGCGATAATGGTTTTAATGTAATCGTCGGTCAACGTAAAGGATCAAAAACCTGGGATAAGGCTGTAGAAGATGGCTGGGTACCCGGAGAAACCCTTTTTGAACTGGAAGAAGCTGCTGAAAAAGGAACGGTCGTTCAGTTTTTACTTTCAGATGCCGGACAGATTTCTGTTTGGCCTAAAATTAAATCTCACTTAAAAGAGGGCGACGCTTTGTATTTTTCTCATGGATTTGGGATTACGTATAAAGATCAGACCGGTATTATTCCGGATGAAAATATAGATGTTATCTTGGCTGCACCCAAAGGATCAGGAACGTCTCTACGTAGAAACTTCTTGGCAGGACAAGGCGTGAATTCCAGCTTTGCCGTTTTTCAGGATGCTACCGGTAAAGCTCGCGAAAGAGCTATTGCGTTAGGTATTGGTATTGGTTCCGGATATCTTTTTGAGACCGACTTTAAACGGGAAGTTTATTCTGATTTGACCGGAGAAAGAGGAACTTTAATGGGAGCCATCCAGGGTATTTTTGCAGCGCAGTATGATACTTTGCGTAAACACGGACATACGCCTTCCGAAGCTTTTAATGAAACCGTTGAAGAATTGACTGAATCTTTGATGCCTTTGGTAGCTGAAAACGGAATGGACTGGATGTATGCGAACTGCTCTACTACGGCACAACGAGGAGCTTTAGACTGGTGGAAAAAATTCCGTGATGCCACACAACCTGTTTTTGAGGATCTCTACAATAGTGTTGCTGAAGGAAAAGAAGCCGCTCGTTCTATTGAAGCCAATAGTAAAGAAGATTACAGAGAAGGTTTGGAAGAAGAATTGAAAGAACTTCACGATAGTGAAATGTGGAAAACCGGTGCTACCGTAAGGGAACTCAGACCTAAGAACTAAATAAAAACACAGGGCTTTTCAATTTTGGAAAGCCCTTTTAAATGAAACATAATAAATGCAAACGGTACCGAAAATAGAAGGTTACGATTTTAAGGAGACAGAAAAGGAATTGCTGAAGGTAGTAAAGAAAACACCGCTGGAGAGAAGCAATCAACTTTCTCAAAAATACAAATGTAACGTGTATTTAAAAAGAGAGGATTTACAGATTGTTCGTTCTTATAAAATGAGAGGTGCTTATAATCTCATCAGTAAGTTACCGGAAGACAAACGAAAAAACGGAGTGGTCTGTGCCAGTGCCGGAAATCATGCACAGGGATTTGCCTTTTCCTGTAAGGCACTTGGTATTCCCGGAGTGGTATTTATGCCTATTATTACTTCCCGACAAAAAATAGAACAAACCAAAATGTTTGGAGGTGAGATGGTAGAAGTGAAATTGGCAGGAGATACCTTTGATGACTGTTTGGCAGAATCGGTAAAATATACGGAGAAATATCAAATGACCTTTGTTCCTCCTTTTGATGATAAAAGAATTATTGAAGGGCAAGGTACTGTTGGTGTAGAAATATTAGAGGATCTTCCGGAAATCGATTATCTGTTTATTCCTATTGGTGGGGGAGGACTGGCCTCTGGTGTGTCTACCTATTTTAGGACTTTTAGCCCGGAAACTAAATTGATTGGAGCGGAACCGATGGGAGCACCTTCCTTAACGGCGGCCATGAAAGCAGGACATCCGATAACACTGAATCATATTGAACGTTTTGTGGATGGTGCTGCCGTAAAAAGGATTGGAGAATTGACCTATTCTATTATTAAAGACACCCTGGATGATGTAGAATTGGTACCGGAAGGAAAAGTATGTTCCACCATCTTGGATTTATATAACAAAAATGCCATCGTTGCCGAACCGGCCGGTGTGCTGTCCATTGCCAGTTTGGATTCCTATGCCGAAGAAATCGAAGGGAAGAATGTCGTTTGTATTATCAGTGGTGGGAACAACGACATTGACCGGATGCAGGAAATAAAAGAACGTTCTCTGTTGTATGAAGGTCTGAAACATTATTTTATTGTTAATTTTGCCCAACGTCCGGGTTCTCTTAAATTGTTTGTAAATAGTGTATTAGGCCCTGAAGATGATATTACTAGATTTGAATATATGTATAAGTATAATAAAGAGTCTGGTCCCGCATTAGTAGGTATTGAGTTGAGCGATCCAAACGATTATCGCCAGTTAATTGAAAATTTGAATCATCACAATTTTAGTTATACCGAGTTAAGTAAAGAGGGAGATCTCTTTGGGTATATTGTATAAGGATACCTCTTAAAAGTGAAAATGTAAATATGAAGACAATTGCCATTGATATGGATGAAGTGCTGGCTGATACGGCACATAAATTAAAAAAGATATATACAGAGGAATACGGGAAAAGTTGGAGCGAGGAAGACATGAGAGGTAAAGATGTGAGAAAAATCCTCCCTCCCGAGTTTTTGGAAAAATACGTGGAGATATTGAATAAACCGGGCTTTTTTCGTGATTTAGAGCTTTTTACCGATGCCGATAAAGTAGTAGAGGAATTGAATAAAAAATATGAGGTGTATATTGTCTCGGCAGCAATGGAGTTTCCCAATTCTTTGAAAGATAAATATGAATGGATAAAAGAGAATTTCCCTTTTATCTCCTGGCGACAGATTCATCTCTGTGGTTTAAAATATATCGTACAAACTGACGTGATGATCGATGATCGAACCCGAAATTTTAAATTTTTTAAAGGAAGAAAACTCCTTTATACTGCCTATCATAATGTGAATGAGGAAGGGTATGAGCGGGTGAATAATTGGCAGGAAATAGCAGAAAAGCTGCTTTAACGGATTCTGAAAGACATGTTTTGGATGCCTCCCATCATTCTACTCATTTTATATCTCTTTCAGTCATAGCGGCGGTAATTCTTATTCTTTTTATCATTTAAATTTAAATATAATGTCTCGTGTACTTCAAAAAGTAACCCCTAAATGGATAAAAAGGATTATAGAAAAACAGATCGAAACCGACCGGATGGCTGTAGAGAATAATATACCAAAATATGAAATCGAAGAAAAACATATAGCTAATCTTAAGGCCGTTAAAGACAGAGAAATCTTACTCGGATTATTTCCTAAAAATGGAGTTGTAGCTGAATTAGGGGTAAACAAAGGAGACTTTAGCGATAAGATTTATAGAATTACAACTCCTCAAAAACTTCACCTGGTGGATATGTGGAATTCTACAAGGTATCATCAGGGACTGAAAGAGATGGTAATAGAAAGATTTGCAAATGAGATTAAAGAGAAGCGCATTGAAATAAATATCGGCTCTTCGACTGAGGTAGTCAAAACCTTTAAAGATGCATATTTTGATTGGATATATATTGATACAAATCATTCCTATAAAACCACAAAAATGGAGCTTGAACTTTATGCTCAAAAGATAAAAGAAGGGGGTATTATTTCAGGACATGACTATAAAATAGGAAATTGGGTCAAGGGGTACAGGTATGGAGTTATTGAAGCGGTTTATGAATTTTGTACTAAAAACGACTGGGAAATTATTTTTATAACAATGGAAAATAAGATACATCCCAGCTTTGCCATTCGAAAATTATTGAGCTGATGACCGCATCCCTCAGCTTCCAGTTTGCAAAATAAATTCCCAAACCTAATTTAGGGCGTGAGAGATAAAGCTCTTTTCTTATTTATACACTTTTCAGAAAATAGGATCTGCAGAAGGATAAAATTGTTTTTTTGAACATGATTTGTCTTTTGATGATATTCTGTACCTATGAGCAGGTATTTCCCATCCGGAGAAAATACGGGATGTTTTTCAACGCTACTACTTTCGGTTACTTGTTTCAAATTGCTGCCATCGCTGTTCATCATCCAAATGTGATTTCCACCAAATAAAGCTATTTTCTTTCCATCGGGACTTACAGCGATATTTCCCCGGTTATTAAATTGAAACTCTTTTACAACTGCCTATCATAATGTGAATGAGGAAGGGTATGAGCGGGTGAATAATTGGCAGGAAATAGCAGAAAAGCTGCTTTAGTATTAAATTCCATCCCATTACGAGAATTCTCTGCTCTTTTTGTGCAAGTTGTCTAACTTGATTTGAGATTATTCTAATGAAGATAGATGGAGCTATTTTATTCTCGTAATGGGAGATGGAAGATTCATTTTTTTTTCTAAATGAAATTCAAGAAAGACTGTGCTAAATTAAAAAGCAAATCGAACACCTAAACCAAAGCGGGCACCATAAAATTCTGTCCCACCGGTGAAAGAAATTAAAGGTCTCCAATCAAATGAAAAATTAATAGGAACATTGGGTATCTTATAATCTAACCCCCCTAAAAACCTACCACCAAAGGCAGTAGAATTATTCCCAAAGAAAATTTGTGGACCTAACCCGATATACCATTTTAAACCGGCTGCATTTTGAATCAGACCATGATATTCATAATAGGCAGCTAAACTGGTGGTATTATTATAAAACAAGAGGTTGACTTCTCCTGCATCCTGTTCGGAAAAAAAATGCTTAAAACCAATGCCGGCTCCGGTTTGTAGGGTAGATCCAAAATCTACAGCTAAACCAATGGCATTTTGATAATTACTACCGGATCCGTTTGTTCCGGAATTTCTTGTTTGTGCCTGTGTAGTACCTAAAAAAATGAACAAGCTCAGGGTAAGGGGTAAAATTGATTTTTTTAACATGATCTGTTGTTTTTATTATCATTGAATTATTTCCATAACATTTTTCCTGAAGCTGGCTGACCTTTATCTTTATTGTCAGGATCCTGGATGAATAGGACTTGTTTATCCCCCTCTTTATCAACATTATAGGTCTTTCCATCAGCCGGAATGATTGCAATATACCAAATATATCCGAAAGGTCCTGTTTGATGATAATCTGTACCTATGAGCAGGTATTTCCCATCCGGAGAAAATACGGGATGTTTTTCAACGCTACTACTTTCGGTTACTTGTTTCAAATTGCTGCCATCGCTGTTCATCATCCAAATGTGATTTCCACCAAATAAAGCTATTTTCTTTCCATCGGGACTTACAGCGATATTTCCCCAGTTATTAAATTGAAACTCTTTTACAATCGATAAATCCGTAAAGTCCTTATTGGTACGGACAATGCCATTTTTTAAGGTAAAAATAAGGGTGCCATCCGGCATCCAGGCAATCTCCGATCTTTCATCGACGGGTATTTGACCAATCACATCTCCTTTTAAATTAAAAATAGTAATTCCCACCTTATTGGTAGATGCTACAGCGATTTTCTTTTTGTCCGGCGAAAGATAAGCCTCCCCGGCCAAGCCTTCATAATGATAGTCTATAAATTTAGCTACATTTTCTCCTCCATCGCTTTTTGTTACGGTATAAACGTTGGCATCATAGAAATGAGAAACTGAGGTAGGGGCGTCGGTAACTTGCAAAATTAATTTCTTATCATTACTGATATCCCAGCGATGACGTCTTACATTATGAGGTAAAACAGTAGATTTTTTTCCTGATTTCAGGTCGATTTTCAACACTCCTTTATCTGCCCATTCAAAATAGATAGAATGGGAGAATTTCGATGTCTCTCCTTCATTCGGACTTGGTGAATCTTTTTTACTGCAAGAAGTAAATAATAGACCTGCGAAAACGATTAGAAAATAGCCGAACAATGATTTTTTATACACAATGTTTAAAAACATAATCCTAACCCTTTGATTTCAAATACAAAGAAAGCTAATTGAGAGAAAATATACAATCCATAGATATTGGTATTTTTATCTACTGGTTTTCAGGTATTTTTTATTTAGAAGAAGTTTTATAACATAGGATAATCTTTTAATTTCTAACTTTTGGTTAGCTTTGATATGCAATGATGCGACTTATTTTTACTATATTATTGTTTTATTTATTTATAGGTGGAACAGCAAAAGATGTTGCTGCCCAGATCTTACAAAAGGAGCAACAATATACCGACAGCATCAAGAATTTAGTCAAAAAGGCTCGTAAGGATACGGCTAAGGCTTCTCTTTTTAATCAACTTTCCGACTATTGGTCGGAAAAAGATTCGGGAAAAGCTATTGGCTATGCTCATCGAGCATTACAACTGAGCCAAGGACATCCTTTTTATGTTGCGAAAGCCCACTTTTATATGGGAGGTGCTTATTTTTATAACAATGCAACGAAGAGCAAGAAGGAATACCAACTCGTTATCGATCTTTTAAAAAAGGACTCTTCTAGAAGAGCATTAATTTTAATCAGTAGATCATGGCACAATTATGGAGCTTTGGAACAAAGAGCCGGTGATGATAAAAGCCTATTAAAGATTTTATTGAATCGTTGTATTCCGCTTATTCAAAAAGCGAAAGACAGTTCTCGTCTGGCAGCCTGTTATGCTGACGTGGGTATGATCTTTGGAAATATCCTTAATTATAAAAAAGCTATACAATATTACAATAAGGCAATTACAATAAGGAGAAAAATTCCTGGAGAATCTGAAAAAATGGCTTCTTATTATAATAGAATCGCTAAAAATTATCTCTACCAAGATCAAAATAATCCAGCTAAGAAGGCCTTAGATAGTTCTTTCTCTATTTTAAAACCATTCCATCGCTCTTTTGAATTTGCAGAATATTATTTAGTCTCCGGCATGTACTATTTGAATACCCGGCAATGGAAGGCTGCCTTTCTACATTTAGATTCTTCTCTTTCTATTGCAAAACATATTCATTTACCTTATCTGGCTTCCTCTGCCTTGTTCCAAAAGTATAAAGGGTATAAAGAAACCAAAAACTATTCACAAGCGAAAAAAGTACTTCTCAAAGAATATCAGGACTCCCTGACTATTTCCAAATTGAGTAACAAACAGCTTATTTTGTACAATCTGGCTCAAACAGAAGCAGAAATGGGTCAGATGAAAAATGCGTATGACTGGTTGCTCCGGTATTCCGTTTTAACTGATAGTTTACATTCTAAAGAATTGAAATCCAGTATTTCTGAATTAGAGATTAAATATAATTCAGAGAAAAAACAGCGAAAGATCTTAACGCTGCAGAATCAAAATAAACAACAAAAGTTACAATTACAAAAGAAACGTTTCCTTAATTATATTCTTATCGCAAGTCTTACTATTCTATTGCTTCTTAGTTTGTTGATTTATTTGCTTTATAGAAATAAGAAGCGGAAAATACGTTTAAAGGAGGAATGGCATCAACAAGAGATGGAGCAGATGGCAAAAGATCAGCAATTGAAGGTATATAATGCCATGTTGGAAGGACAGGAACAGGAACGTAGCAGAATGTCCAGAGATCTTCATGATGGGTTGGGGGGAATGTTGGCAGGAGTGAAATTAAAGTTATCAGATATAGCAGATCATCAACAAAAAACAAAAGATATGGAGTTGTATAAAGTCATAGGTCAATTGGATCGTTCTGTACAAGAGTTAAGAAGAATAGCTCATAATATGATGCCGGAATCTCTCATCCGGTATGGGGTAGAAACGGCTTTACAGGATCTCTGTGATTCTTTGAAAACAGAAACTGTACATATCGATTTTCAATCCATACAGCTGAGTAAAAATTTGAGTCAATCGGTACAAATAGCCATTTACAGGATCGTACAAGAATTATTGACCAATGCGATCAAACATGGAAATGCCGGCGATATTCTGGTACAATGTAGTCAAAATGAGGATCGGATATTTATGACGGTTGAAGATGATGGGAAAGGCTTTGACGTAAAATTACTGGAAAGTGAAAATGGAATTGGAATAGCCAACATTCGGAAAAGAATCGATTATTTGAAAGGTCAAATAGATATTGATAGTGAACCCGGATCGGGAACGGTTGTAAACGTAGAAGTAAATGCTTATGAATAAAGAACTTATTTCCGTAGTTTTAGTAGATGATCATCCTGTCGTCATGGAAGGGCTTCGCTCCTTATTGGAGAAGAACATTTCTCTCCGAATTTTAGGAGGTTTTACTACCGGAAAAGAGACCTTAGATTTTCTTCAGAAACAAGAAGTTGATGTCGTCTTATTGGATATTTCTTTGCCCGATATGAGTGGGATGGATTTGTGCCTAAAAATAAAGCGAATGTTCCCTCGAATTTGTATTCTGGCGATTAGTAATCATGATGAACGAAGCATGATTAGTGGAATGATTCAAAATGGAGTCTCCGGGTATTTATTAAAGAATTCTTCTTCAGAAGAAATATCTCATTCTATTCAACAAGCGATTGAAGGACATCTGGTCTTGTCTGAAGAAGTTCAACATATTTTAGCAAAAGGAGAAATCAGTAAGTCCTGTCGTCCCAAACTGACCCGACGAGAGAAAGAAGTTCTCAAGTTGGTAGCCGAAGGGATGACCAATACTCAAATTGCCGAAAAACTGTTTATTAGTCCGCTGACTGTAGAAACCCATCGGCGTAATCTCAATAAAAAATTTGATGTTAGTAATACTGCTGCTTTAATTAAATTGGCGATGGAACAAAAACTGATTTGAAAAAGTAGAGAAACGCCTTTTTATTGCCCCTAATGCCTATCTTATTTGAAATAGAAAAGGTAGTTTTCTTATATGTAGTCATTTTGTAGAGGCTTATTTCTTTTCTTGTAGAGAGAATATGACGCTATTTTATAGCCACTAGGTTAGAAAAAAATCATCTTTGCATACGGGTTAGAAACAGAACGTTATTATACTTTTGGTGACAAAGAAAAGAAGCTTTTAATTAACCCGCATTATTCATGGGATTAGCTTTTTGTAGCTACAAGGTGGTACATTGAGTACCATCGAAATGCATCGAACTCCACCGCAGTAGTAGCCTACTGCAAGGAGTTTGTAACGCAGTGGTTATTGAGCTAAGCCGAAATATAGATGCAAAAAGATAATTTCAAACTATTCCTCAAATTTGGGGAACGATCAAAACATGAAAAAGTTTGCCAAGCTATTGATTTTAAACGATTTTTAGAGTTGTTTCAAAAAATGGTGAATATTGCGGGTTAATGGAAACATTTCAAAAGAATACTGTCAGGATTTATTACAATTCTTAAACGGGCGAATGGAAAATAATAAAGAGGAACCAGAAGTGGTTTAAAAATAGAAAGATGCGTATTTTACTTTTTATAGTGGTGTTATGGCTCTGGTGTGGGCACGCTGAGGCCAATGCAGATAACTATAATCCAACGGATATTGTTAATCACGACACTGTTAACCCGAAAAATTCATCGGTCGAGTAGGATAAATGGGTATAAAGTGTTATTT
>CAZYHV010000008.1:0-130190 GCA_964647485.1 uncultured Chitinophagaceae bacterium
ATTTCGACAGGCTTATTTCGACAGGCTTATTTCGACAGGCTTATTTCGACAGGCTCAATATGGCAGACGAATACTTCGTAAACGCAGATTGTCAACGATTACTCCTTTAATTCATCTTCATTTCTAAAGATTGTTCCTTTTTTCTCTCCTAGAAACATTCAAAATAGGGATGAAATTCTATTCTTACTACTGTTGCTGGCGAGTATAAAATGATCCTTTCGTCATCCTTTCTCCATAGTTGCAAATAGGACAATATTTCAGATAGATCGTTTTATACGGAATTAACGGAATAAAAAACAGCGTAAACCACTTCGTGATTTTACTGAGATGCCCAAAGGAATTGTTGTGGCAATTGGGACAAACTTGCGCTTGAACCTGTCCATAATCTTTACGTTTCTGTCGGCCGAAGCCAAAAATAAAAAACATAGGGTCTGAATTTTAAAATTAAAATTTATTGGTCTAAGACATCACATTTTTCGCGTAAAATAATCTCATTTTTCTTTTTAACAACAAGCCGAGCCTCAGGAGAATATTTTGCTCTAATAATCAAACGGTTAACGACATAAGTGTATTCTCCTTTTGTAAAAAGAAACCGATGATTCCCCCCACTGCCGTCGTACTTAACATGACCATTATTCAACACCAAATTGGGAGGTTGGGACTCATCGCTTCCTCTTCTCCAAGAAACATAACGGAATGTCCCATTGTTAAGGCGGTCTATCCTGATGTGATATTTTTTGGTGTTCAGTTTGAGTACCGGCTTCTTATAATTTTGTAAAGGTTTATATAAATGCGCGCGATCTTGTGCTATTAATGTTTCCTGTTGTCGTTTTTCAGCCTGACTTTCATAATTAATAGCCTTTATTTTTCCGTTATAATCTAACCATACCTGTCCGTTTCCCAGCATAATCCCTCTCCATCCTACAGTGCTCCAATCACTTAATGGAGCCTCTAAAATCAATTGTTGGAAGAATTTGTCAAATAGGCTGTCATAGCGTTTAACGAACGTTTTTTTATCAGTGATACTCGGTATAGGATAAGCCCGATGCAAAGGATATTCTATATTATTGGCTAAGCTATCGACCTGATAGTACATTACAAACTGATGGATTTTTTGAATGTCTTTTACAATTGAATCCGGAAGAGATGTATTATGTTGTGCTTCCCAAAAGTAGAGCATCTCAATAAGTCGATCTTGATATTCTCCTCCGGCTGCACCGATATCCAAATCTTTCATTGTAAATAATTCCTGCCTGGCTTTTTTACTTCCAGAAATTGCAGCCACAAACAATTCTCCCATCAACTGATCGTACCCCTTTTCTGAAGTTTTGTGTGCTTGTGAATAATGTTTTAACACTTGTTGGATTTGAAGGGAATCATAATGGGGAAAAGATCGATTTACTCGTCTACTGCGTCCTACTTTATCGCCTATAAAACTTAGTTTTTCTGTACTCCAGTTTATATTTTCTCGTTTAAAATTTTTACCTACAGGCAGATAATCTATTTGCTTTATCAATAAGGTATCTTTATCCACTTCGATAGGGTAACTATACATAGCGCCCCAGAACCCAAGCATCGTGTCTTGGCTACATACCGATAAGACAAATTCGGAATAACTCGGAGGATTAGTATTTTTATGGCTATACCCACACAAGGCAATTTTTTTTCCGTTGGTCAATCGAAATACGGTATCGGCTTTAGTGTCGGTATATCTATTCTTTGGGCAATGACAATTGGTTTGGGCAATGGCGGAGACACAAAGAAGCACGCTTAAAAATAGCAAAAAGAATTTTTTCATCGGTTTCTCTTTTTCTCTATTCGGTATAATAAAACGATGTTTTCAGCCATAGTGATCCTTTTTAGGAGTCGTATAATCGATTTGTTCTGAAAGAATCTATGCTCTAATTTATATGATTTAATCATGATTTTTATATCAACCGTTTTATTGACAGAAGGTTACTTGTTTTTACAAATTTACGAGACTTCTGAGAGGTAAGCACTAAAAAAAGGTCTACAAAATGACTACAATAGCCCTTATCGTAATAAGAATATTCTGATCTTTTTTAGATCTAGATTATAATGCGTCGGTATTTTATTTCATCTTCCTCGACTTTTTCAAAAAATTAACGATTCTTTTTTTGGTGGGAAGAAATTTAAAGAAGACTTTTGACAACTTTGTTTTGATGCTTATTGGTTAGGACTGATTCTGGAGATTCCATGACCAATTATTTTAATTACAGATTAAACAAAGGCAATGGAAATATTGCAAACCTTAATTGACTTTATCCTTCATATAGATGATCACCTTCAAATGATTGTTTCGGATTATGGTGTTTGGGCTTATGCCATTCTATTTTTAATTGTTTTTGCAGAGACCGGATTCGTGGTGACTCCTTTTCTTCCGGGAGATTCTTTATTATTTGCATCCGGAGCATTGGCGGCAACTGGCGCTTTAAGCCCCTGGATATTATTGTTGACATTAATGGTGGCCGCTATTTTGGGAGATACCGTAAACTATTCTGCAGGAAACTTTTTCGGAATAAAAGTATTTAAGAAAGATGCCAAAATATTTAAATTAAAGCATCTACACAAAACAGAAAGGTTTTTTGATAAATATGGAGGCAAGACAATAGTAGTAGCTAGGTTTGTTCCTATTGTACGTACATTCGCTCCCTTTGTGGCGGGGGCCTCCAGTATGCAATATTCCAGATTTATTTTGTACAATTTCCTAGGTGGGATTTCTTGGGTACTGGTTTTTGTTGGGGGGGGATTTCTCTTTGGGAATATACCCGTGGTGAAAAATAACTTTGGACTTACCGTGATATTTATTATTGCGGCTTCTTTAATACCTATAGGCATTGAACTAATAAAAACAAGAAAGCAAAAACGCATAGCCTCATAGGAAAGGCTATCGCATTATATAGGAATCTGATCCCGTCTGCTATATTTAGGAGTTGCTCAAAGATACTTTATTGATGGATGTAGCCCTTCGCTTTTTTGTGTTTTATGGCTACTGAGCGAATGTTGTAATTTTAATTCGAAATGACTCCTGAGTCCTCTTCCTTCAAAAACCCTTCTTTCTTCTTTAAATATTCCTTCTTCCGTAGTTGAAGAACAGAGCAGCTATTGATTTTTTTAATCCCGTCAACCTATTGAATCTGATAACAACTTCAAATTCGGAAAGATGAATTTGAAGGAATTGAATATAAAAGCAGCTTGTTGCCCCATTTCTGCTAATTTATCATATGGAAATACCAATATTTTGCAATGATATGTTTGTATATAAATATAATTTTGACATGTAAATAATTAAGGAGTATTCATTCCAATTATTTTGAAATAAAATAAAATTAAAAATAAAAAATAGGAACGCTATGACAGCGAAATTGAGGGGCTTTAAGTTGAAACTTATACTATTTTTAATCGGTATAACCTTTATTGTTGGTTTGAGTAAAGCAGCTGATAAAGAAACAAGTACTTTAATTACTGAAAAATTGGGGCTTTCTTTTGGGATGATCCAATTCCGGAAGGTTTCGGGAACCGTAACAGACGAAGCCGGTGAGTCTTTGGAGGGCGTTGTTGTAACAGTAAAAGGACATAATAACTTATCTGCTATTACCGATGAAAATGGGAATTTTAATTTGGATTTACCTACGGATGATGAAATACTGATTTTTAACTATTTAGGGTTTGAGAAGAAGGAAGTTTCCACCCAAGGGAGAATGGAATTAACAATCGTTCTTAAAAAAGAAATTTCTAATTTGGATGAGGTCGTTGTAGTAGGATACGGTACCGTTAAAAAGAGAGATTTAACGGGAGCTGTTTCATCGGTAAGTGCAGAAGAAATTAAACGAACCCCAACATCGAATGTGATGGATGCTTTGCAAGGAAAAGTTTCAGGTATGGATATTTTGAAATCATCAGGAAGGGCAGGAGCCGGTGTAGATATTTCTTTGAGGGGGAATAGATCTATTTATGGTGATAATGCTCCATTATTTATTATAGATGGATTACCGGGTGATTATTCCAAATTAAATCCAAGTGATATTGAATCTATAGATGTATTGAAAGATGCATCATCTACCGCCATATATGGATCTGCAGGATCAAATGGAGTTGTTATTATTACCACTAAGAATGGGAAAAAAGGAAGACTTTCCGTTAATTTTGATGCCTATTTTGGATACAATGGATTTCCCAAATATCCCCATGGTTTAACAGGAGATGCTTATGTGAAGCTGAAGCGTGAAGCTTATAGAGGAGAACATGGGGATTATCCTGAATTTATGAATGATATTTTTCAGAATCCTAATCAATTAGCTGCTTTTAAAGCGGGTAAATGGGTAGATTGGGTAGATTTGGTTCTACGAGATGGGATACAACAGAATTATAGTCTTTCGTTAAGCTCTCAAACAAAGAAGACAGCTACTTATTTATCATTGGATTACAATGACGAGCAGGGGCTAATTAATAATGATGATTTTAAAAAATATTCTTTAAGAGCTAATATAAGTCATAATTTCTCTAATAAAATAAAGGTGGGCACGCATCTGCAGATGACCTATTCAAATAACAATCGAGCAGCACAAAATATTTTTGGGAATGCGCTTACTTTTCTGCCATTAGGTGATCCTTTTGATGATGATGGACATATTAATCATGTTCCGGTAGATGGTGTAACCAATCCATTGTCTGACCAAATTAAAGACCAATATCGAAATAATGTTCTCGATTTATATTTTTCCGGGAATGCATATTTTAAATATCAACTAATTGAAGGGCTCTCCTTTAAGTCTATCTTCGGTGCTACCTTGGAATCTGCTAGAACCGGAAAGTATTTTGGAAAAGAATCTATTGCCAATCCGGAAGCAGGTTTTAATATACCGGCTGCAGTAATAAGCAATAATAGGACTTATAATTATCGATGGGAGAATATTTTAGAATATGATTTTGATATAAACACGGACCATCATTTTGCACTTACCGGAGTAACAGCTTGGTCAAAAAATCAATCTGAAAGCTCTTATTCGGGAGGATCGGGTTTTGATTTGGATTCCTATTTGTTTTATAATTTAAATGCGGCAACTTCCTCTTTGACCATTAAATCTAATTATATCGGTTCACAAACCATGTCATTTGTGGGTAGAGCAAATTATAATTATAGAGGAAAGTATTTTGTCTCTCTTTCTAATCGTTGGGATGGAGTTTCTCATCTTTCAAAAGGACATAAATGGGATATTTTTCCTGCTGGAGCTGTTGCCTGGAGAATTAGTGATGAAGAATTCTTCAAAAATGTAAATAGTGTGACCAACCTGAAGTTGAGATTGAGTTATGGCGTAACCGGGAATTCGGGTGGCGTGGGTGCTTATGGAACCCTGGCAGGAGGCTTTAATGCTGCTAAACCGGTTGGATTTGGAGAAAATCCTGCTCCTGCATTTATCCTGAATCAGCAATTGGCTAATGCCGGATTAGGATGGGAGAAGTCTTATACTGCTAATATTGGATTGGATTTGGAACTATGGAAAGGAGTGCTTGCAGCGACAGTAGATTTGTATAATACGGATACAAAAGATTTGCTTTATTTACGCAAGATGCCCGGCTCGTTAGGAGGCTCCTGGGGAGCTCCATTTAGCATGTGGCAAAATGTTGGAGAGACGAACAATAAAGGGATTGAAGTTCGTATCAATTCCTATAATATAAATCAGGAAGATTTTACCTGGAAAACCACCTTTACTTTCGCTAGAAACAAAGAGGAAATAACCTCTTTACCCGGAAATGAAGATCTGATTAGCAGTGGATTGTTTTTGAATCATCCTATACAAACTTTTTATGGTTACAAATACAAAGGAATCTGGCAGGAAAATGAAGCTGCCGAAGCTGAAAAATTTCACTCTCAACCCGGAGATATAAAACTGGAAACAGATGGAACTTTCAAAGAGGATGGAACTCATGCTTATGGTTCAGATGATAGACAAATTCTTGGATCAGGAGTACCGGACTGGACCGGAGGAATCCAAAATACTTTTACCTATAAAAATTTTGATGTGAATATATTCCTGACAGCACGTTGGGGCCAAATGATTGAAAATGAACTTATCACTAGATATGATCCTACGACCGGAGTTGGAAACAGTCCTGATGATATAGATTACTGGACACCGGAAAATCCGAATGCTTATTTGCCTCGTCCTGGACTCCATGCCACAAGAGGAGGGTATATTGGCTTTGGTTCCTTGCGATTTGTTAACGGATCTTATTTCAAAATTCGGAATATTACTATTGGATATAATTTACCTAAACAGTTAATAGATAAATTATCATTGCAAAAATGTAGGATTTATGCTACCGCAAACAACCCATTTATATTTACGAAGAGCAAATTATTGAAATATCAAGATCCTGAATCAAATGGACGTGATAATTTCCCTTTAACAAAGCAGTTCGTATTTGGACTTAATGTAGAATTCTAAAATAGAGTAAGATGAGAAGTAAGAAAATTTTATTACTGATAATAAGTATTGCCATTTTGGCTGCCGGTTGTTCTTTACAAGAATTTAATCCTTCGGGCGTAACTGTGGACAAAATGGCACAGCAAAAATCTGGATTTATTAAACTATTAAATAGTTGTTATTTTGACTTACCTAGATATTTTTATGGAAGAGATTTGTTGCTTCTTACAGAAGGAGGAACCGACCTCTGGACCTCTGCTTCCAATTCCAATGATGACCAAGATTATCTGAAATACTCCTCAGGAGGTTCCATGCCACTGGATCTGGCTAAAGATATATGGAACGGATCTTATGATGCAATTAATTATTGCAACCTCATTATTGGGAGAGCAGACAAGGTTCAAGGCTTTGATAGCGAAAAAGATAAAAAACAACGTGTAGCTGAAGCTCATTTTTTGAGAGCACTTTATTATTTTCACCTGGTCGAACAGTTCGGTCCTTGTCCATTGAGGTTAAAGGAAACGAAGGAAGCGAATACAAAGTCGACCCGAAGCCCGGCATTGGAAATTTATGAAAAAGCGATCTTGCCCGATTTGAGGATCGCTGTTGAAGATTTACCGGTTACGCCCATCGAAGAGGGAAGACCTTCTAAAAAAGCTGCATTAGGGTTATTGGCTAAAGCTTGTCTTCAAACAAAAGAATATGATACCGATGATTATCTTGAAGAAGCCTTATCTACTGCTAAAGAATTGATTAATAATCAAAGTTCCTACGGGGTACGGCTTTATGATGATTTTATGGATAATTTTAATGCCGCTAACAATAAAGATAATAAAGAAGCATTGTATCAAATTACCTTTTCTCAAAATTATGGTTCTACAAATGTGTATGACCATAACATGGATTTTAAACGCTTTTATTGTACTCCAACTGCTTTTGGAGCCGTAAAAATATCGGATGCGATTAGACTGACAGTTGGTGGATGGTCCGGAGGTGTTTTTATGCCCTCAAAATATTTATTGGATGTCTTCAAGTATTCAGATGGAACATTGGATCCTCGTTACAAGATGTCATTTCAGACTTCATGGTTGACCAATGATGGAAGCTATCAATGGACAAGTGACGAGAGAACACAATATGACAGAAGTAATGAAGTGAGCGAAGGAACAGAACTTTCCGAAGGGGATTTGGCTATCAAATTTAGTCGTCCCGGAGAAGATGATTATGCAACGATGGAACAAGAAAAATTATCTCAAAAATATTTGTGGGTAGATTATAATGATGTTTACAGTAGTGATGAAAAAGTGAAGATGAAGTATACCAGAAAAAACAGGGATGCCGGAAAGAAAGTTGATAATCCATTCTTAAAATTCTATCCCTCTTTAAAGAAATTTAATTCCGGGTCGTTGGTGATGCCTAAAGCAAATCATTATACCAGTGATGCAAATGCTACTGTAATGCGTTTGGGAGAAGTGTATCTCATTGCTGCAGAAGCTTCTTACTATTTAAAGGGCTCCAATCAAAAAGCAGCGGATTTTATCAATAAGCTGAGAGAACGAGTAGATGGTGAACAAATTACAGCAGGGGATGTGAACCTTCAATTTCTGCTCGATGAGCGAGCCAGAGAATTGTGTGGAGAATATACCAGATGGTATGACTTGAAAAGAATGGGGAAATTAACTCATGCCTATTTGATGAAGAAGAATCCCGATGTAGGACAATATTTTATAAATGATGTACATAATCGCAGACCGATTCCTCAGGAACAAATGGATGCTATAAGTAATCCTGAGGGATATCAAAATAATGGATATTAAATTAAAATAAAAAGGCATAAATTTTTAAAATTTATGCCTTTTTATTTTCCGAATCAATATTTATTAATAAATTTAACCTTTAAATATGCATCATTTGAAAAGATAGTATAATATTTAGGTAAATAATTACACGGTAAGGCTTTTTTATAGATGTATATTTGACATTGATTTAGTTACTAAAATAAATGAATTAATCATGCGTAAAGAATTACTTATTAAATTTTCAAAAATGTTGAGACTATGAATACAAAATTACATGTCCGATTTGGTATCTTAAGTTTTTTTAAAATAACTCTCTTTCTATTTTTGTTGATCATGGCGACTTCTGTCATGGCGCAGAATGAATCTCGAAAAAGTATTTCAGGAAATGTATCTGATGAGGAGGGTAACCCCTTGGTAGGAGCCACAGTTAGGGTAAAAAGTACAACCATTGGTACGACTACGGATAATAATGGAAATTATGCAATAAAAGTGCCTGAGGATAATACTGTATTAACCTTTTCTTCAATTGGGTATAAGGATCAAGAAGAGTATATTAAGGAACGGTCTATTATCGATGTTAAAATGGAACGGCAAAATAATTCTCTTTCCCAAATGGTTGTTGTAGGATATGGTAAGCAAAAGAAAGCTAACCTTACAGGTTCTGTTACCACAGTAGATATGGAACAGATAGATGATATCCCTGTTAGCAATTTGAGTGCTGCACTTAAATATTCAGATGCACTTCCCGGCGTGCATGTAAGTGGAGGGGAAGCTAGGCCGGGTGCTGCGGGAAATATTGTTATCAGGAATCCTCCTGATGGCGGAAAAAATGGAGGAGGGAGCGGTCCTCTTTATGTAATAGACGGAATCGTAAGATCTCAACAAGATTTTAATCTATTAGATCCCTCCATGGTTAAAAGTATCTCAATTGTAAAGGATGCTACCGCTGCAATTTATGGTGCAAATGCTGCCCAAGGGGTTGTTTTGGTCACTACAAAAAAAGGGAAAAGAGGTCTAAGTGTTAATTATAAAAGTTCTTATGGCGTATCTGATTATATAACAGTCCCCAAAATGATGAATGGCTATCAGTTGGCAAAATTACAAAATGATGGTTTGATAACTAGAGGTCAAGATTCTACAAACCAATCGTTTTTTTCAGGAGATGAATTGGATTATTTTAAGAAACATAATTATAATTGGTTTGATATGGCTTGGAAGTCTTCCTTTACCACAAACCAATCTTTGAGTGTGAGTGGTGGAGGGGATAAAGCAACCTATTTTGCAGGTGCTTCCTATTATTATGGAGATGGAAATTTGGATAAAATCCATTTTAAAAAATGGAATTTCCATGCCAGTACTACAATGAATATAAAAAGTTATCTACATGCAGGTTTAAATGTAAGTGGAAATGTTTCTAAAAAAGAATGGTTCTTTTTGAAACAAGGTGGCGAAGATCCTGAACGCGATGTCAATAATTTATTGGCAACACCGCAGTATATCCCACCTTATGTTCGGGGATTACCAGTACAAATAGGACGTAATAATAGGGGTTCCAGTTTACATTTTTTTGAAGCTCAAGGACTAGATAATTATACAAGATCAAATTATTATATTATCAATGTAAACGCCCATCTGGAATATGATGCTCCCTTTTTACCGGGATTGAAGGCAAGGTTAGTTTATAGTAAAAATTATAATAATTCATGGGGTAAACAATATGGAACGAGATATAATGTATATTCCTTCGATATGCTTGGGAAGCATAATCATATTTATGGGGGACAAATTGATAAAATAAAAAGTGAAAAGAATGGAGATAGAGTTCGGATTAATCCATCCATATCCCAATCCTATCAATTGAATGCCAATTTAAGTTATGAAAGGCAATTTGGGAAAAGCCATCTGAGTGTTCTTGCTGTTATGGAACAATCTCAAAGCTATAATGAGTCAGTATCAGCAGAGAAAGATGACGTGGCAGATGTAGGAGTGGATTATATGCGTGCTGCTTTTGGGGCAATGACTACAAATAATAGAGCTAGTGAAGCCGGAGCACTTTCTTTTGCAGGACGTATTAACTATCGATATGCAGATAAGTATATTGCTGAATTTGATTGGCGATATGATGGCTCTACTAAGTTTGCTCCCGATTATCGTTGGGGATTTTTTCCGGCTGCATCTTTTGCTTGGATTATTTCAAATGAAAACTTTTTTAATAGCTCATTTTTTAACTTTTTAAAATTAAGAGGATCTGCAGGTATTTTAGGAAGAGACAGAACTTCAGCATGGTCTTGGTTTCAGCGTTATACGCTTGAGGCTGGAGGGCATGGCGCTGTCTTTGGAGGAAATGGAGATAGGACAACAGACGTAAAAATGGAGAGAGCTCCAAATCCATATGTTCAATGGGATAATATGAAAGATTATAATATTGGTATAGATGCTACTATGTTAAATAACCATCTTTCTTTAGGAGCAGACGGATATTTTAGCCATGGATATAATTTGTTGAGCCCTATTTCTGCTAGCATTCCTATTACAGTGGGGTCTTCCATTTCAGCAGAAAATTATGCCACTGTAAATTCAATGGGAGTCGAATTTACGGTGACATGGCAAGGAAAGATAGGGGATGATATTCACTATTCTATTACATCAGGTGCAGGGTATCAAAACAAAAAACCTGTCAAAGTAGATGTAGCCGCAGGAATTAAGGGAACTTATTTAGATCCTACAAATGTTTACACTCGTAACAGGGGATCGCTTGGTTATGAATATGAAGGAATGTTTCGTAGTTGGGAGGATGTAAATGCTTACTTAAAGAAACATCCAGGGTATACTATATTTGGTCAAGATCCTCGTCCCGGCATGCTTTATTATAAAGATGTTCGTGGACCTAAACAAGATGGAAAATATACAGATCCTGATGGTGTTATTACGGAAGCAGATCAAGTGTGGATCGTACCTAAAAGAGGTTTTAATAAAGGGCTATCTTTCAGTCTTAGATGGAAAGGTCTAAAGCTTCATTTAAAAACAGGATTTTCAATTGGAAGTCAAAAATTTATTCCTAGTGGTGCTCGTAAGCAGCCTCAATCTTATAAATCAGGTCCGGCTTTCTGGTCTAAACACTGGACTCCAGCCAATATTGATGCAAAATATCCTGATCCTTATTGGCATGATGATTATGAAAGAGCGTCTAGTTTCTGGTTACGTGATGCATCCGAATTTCATATTCAACTGATTAACTTATCCTATAAGGTACCGGAATCTATTGTGGAACGAATAGGATTAAATAGTTGTAGGTTGTATTTTGTCATGACTAATCCTGTTCATATTCAAAATCAACTTTTAACCTATGATTTGAAATATCCTGAGTTAAGAACTTCTACTCTGGGAATTAGTATTAACCTTTAATTCGAAATATTATGATAAAGAAAGAATATATATTATACTTATTGGTCTTCTCTTTTTCTCTTTTAGCGAGTTGCGAAAAAGTTTTGGATAAAACAGATCTAAATTCATTTAGCGGAAAGCAGATTTTTAATAATGTGGAATTGGCGAAGGCTTATTTGAATAGAGTATACGATGATAATTCTCCAAGTTGGCCAGGAGGAGATAATGCACCTGTTAATGGGGCGTTTATGAAATGTTCAGATGAACAATCCGGGATGACGGATTATTTTGAAGGAACAGTGACAGTCAATACCGTTAATGAGTATGGTACTTCAGTAAGTACTAATAATATCTGGGGGAAACTTCGGGCAATTAATCAATTCATTGTAAATATTGATCAAGGAACTTTATCTAAGAAAGAAAAAGGTCAGTTGAAAGGACAAGCTTTATTTTTTAGAGCTTGGGATTATTTTAAACTCATTCGTTTATATGGAGGAGTTCCGATAGTATTGAAACCTCAGAATCCAATTGGTGAGAAACGAAAAGAGAATTTCCTACCTAGAAATAAAACTTCAGAATGTATTGCTCAAATAGTGAAAGACTTAGATTCTGCAGCAGCCGGACTTCCGGGTAGGTGGGAAAATGACGATGATTGGGGTAGAATTACAAGCGGAGCTGCTTTAGCTTTAAAAAGTAGAGTGCTATTGAATTGGGCAAGTCCTCAATTTAATCCGGATGATAAAACAGAACGTTGGCAGGCCGCTTATGATGCTAGTCAAGAAGCTATTAATATTTTAAAATCAAATGGATTTGGATTGAATCCTGATTTTAAAAATATGTGGTTTGAGGAAGTTGATAATCCGGAAGCTGTTTGGGTGACAGGATTTAATACTTCGAGTGCTGATCAATTACGCAAAAATGAGAGCTGGGATGGAGGAAATCGTCCCGAATATTTGGGCGGTAGTGGTTCAAACCAACCAACAAAGAATTTAGTTGATGCTTTTCCAATGATTAATGGGGAAAAGATATCGGATCCTACGTCTAATTACAATGAGGTCTTATTTTTTAAAGATCGAGATCCTCGATTTTATGCTACTATTGGGTATAATGGTGCTACTTATCCAATTAATGGAGATGATAATTATAGACTTTGGACTTATACTGTAGATGGTACAGGGGCTCGACCGAACACTCCTAGCTCAGGATTTTATTGTCGTAAGGCTATAAACCCTAATCTATCACAAGATAATCTTGATTATGCTGGGACAGATTGGATGGAGATTCGATATGCTGAGGTTGTTCTTAATCTTGCAGAAAGTGCAAATGGAATAGGTAAAACAAGTGAAGCATATAATAGTATCAAAAAGATAAGAGAAAGAGCGGGTATACAACCCGGAGGAGATGGATTGTATGGGCTAAAATCGGGTATGACAAGAGATGAAATGTTTAAAGCTATTCTTCATGAACGACAAATAGAGTTTGCCTTTGAAGGAAAAAGATTCTGGGATCTTAGACGCTGGAAACTATTTGAATCTCTTCTGAATGGCAAACAAAGAACAGGTATTTCTATCAGTCTGAAGACCGCTGATATTTCAGGTAGTGATTTTGAGGCCATGAGAGATACGTTGGATCTGGATGTTGCCTACGAGAAATATTTTGATGTTGAAACAAAGAATCTTGATACAGAGAATGCTATTGACTGGAAATCTAATTATTACTTTTTTGCGTTGCCTCAAGATGCTATTGATAATGATCCCAAATTGAAGCAAACAAAGGGATGGAATGGAGGTACGTTTGATCCTTTACAATAAAAAAGTAGAATGATTTTGAAAAAGTATGACTTTAATTTTAAAAACCTTTTCAAGAGTTTATTATGAAAAATAATTTTAAAAGATACCTTCTATTTTCTCTTTCTTTCCTATTGATATGGGGGGGGTGTAGAAAGGCAGAAGGTCCTGTTATGAACTATGCTATTGCTGCTCCTGATAGTCTTCAACTATCCACCAATCAACAAACTTTGATTGCAAATTGGTCTTATCCATCAGGGCAGCCGGTGACTCAATTTATAGTTGAATTATCAAGCGATGAAGACTTTTCACATTTAATTGCATCTGATACTTTACCGGCCACAGCAAGAAAAGTCTCTTTTGACAGTACCGGCTACAAGAATGCCTATTATTTTAGAATCCTTGCACAATCTGAAAATCTGGCAAGAAACACAGATTATGTTTCTAAGAGTTTAATATTCGATAATAATTTTTTAACTATGGGACAGTATGATGTAACTGCTTTTTCAGTTATTCTGAAATGGAATGCACCAGTTGGAGCTTCTGCTAGTTCTATATTGCTTATTCCAGATGATAGTTCTGCCATGACACCTATTGAGCTAAGCCAGTCAGAAATAAAAGAAAATAAGATTACCATAGGAGATTTACAGCCTTTAACTACTTATACTGCAATTCTTTATTCTGGAGAAAAAAGACAGGGAGTTACAGAATTTACGACGAAAGATCCCAATGCTAAAATCACCATTAATTCGAACTCTAAAACATTCAGGACATTACCCGATGCAATAACAGCAGCTAATTCGGGAGATACTATCAATATAGGAGGAACCTATGATTTTTCTAGTCTAGGTAATATGACAATATCTAAATCCCTTTTTATTAGAGGGCTTCCTGAAGTAAAAAGACCTAAAATTACTATTGGAGGATTTAACCTTGAAGGGGATATTGGTGATTTTACATTATATAGGTTAAATGTGATAGGCACTTCTTCTCGTTTATTTGGCTTGAATAGTGTTTCTGGTAAAGCTAATCTAAAGATAGATAGTTGTAATATTTCTGGTTACACATCTGGGTTGGTTGAGTGTAATTCTTCTGATGCAACTTATGGTTTGATAATAAATAATTCCCTAATCCATGATTTTGGGCAGCAGGGAAATTTTATAAACTTTAAGGCTGGTACTATGACTCAGTTGGATTTGGAAAACTCTACCTTTTGGAATGTGGCTCAAGTATTTTTCAGAATAAGCATGGATGTTACCTTTACTGGTAATAGAAATCCCATTATGAAGAATTGTACCCTCAACAAGGTATCTAAAATAAAAGGATTCATTGATATAAGGTCATTAACGACATTTATTTCTGTAAATAAGTGTATTCTAAGTAATCGAGAATCAGATGTCGATAACATATTTTTCCCTCATTGTTCGGCAAGTTCAGTCAACGTTTTTGGAACTAATTCAGATAAATTCCTTCAGTATTTCTTTGGAGGTACTACGAATATTAAAAAAATTGATCCTCAGTATAAAGATCCTAATAATGGTGATTTTACTGTAGGGAGTTCTACATTGAGAAATTTAGGCTGGGGCGATCCTCGCTGGATACAATAAAAGATGGAATAAACTTTAGAATTATAAACCTATTATTATGAAAATGCAATTATTTTATAAAATTATTAATATCAAAACCAAGGTTAGAATGGGGAGATTTTTAATGGTTTGTTCCTGTTTAATTCTTCTGTTCTCATGTCAAAAAGAGCTGAAATCTACGAGAAGCATGCAGGTGATCAATGGAAGTATACAACTTAAAGGAGGTACCGAAAAAGATACCTCCGTTACCTTATTTTGGTCAAAAGCCAGGTATTCTAAAAATAGTGATATTACCTATACCGTACAAGTGTCAATTGATCCTACTTTTCAAAGGATGCCAAAAGATAGCTCCTTTTCCCTAAAGATAAAGAATGTAGATTCTTTATCTTTAGGAGCAGCGCAGATTATCCCCTATGTCCCATATTATGCACGTGTAAAAGCAGATTCTGCCGGATTGTCAACGGAGTCAGATTGGGTTACAAGTCCTAAATTTTTAATAGGAGAATTGAACCTTTTTAAAAGTATTAAAGACGAAGATATTATTAATAAAGCGGCTATAATAAGGTGGGTGTCTAGTCCAAATGTTACAAGCATGACGGTTACTGATAGCATTACAGGAAGTTCAAATAAAATTACATTTACTGATGATGAAGTTGAAAATGCTTCTAAGAAACTGGAGGACTTGCAACCTAACACGACTTACCTCCTTCTTCTTTATCAGGGTAAAACGAAAGTTGGGACTACTTCTTTTACGACAAAACCAGCTATAAAAGGGAATATTATTGATTTATCGGAAATCAAAGGGAAGCCCGATCTCTTAAATGATAAATTAGCATCTAACTTTCAATCAGGAAGTGTCATTCTTCTTAGGAGAGGAGAAACTTATACTTTTAATTCATCTTTTCTTTTCAATAAATCAGTCATCATTAGGAGTAAACCAGGGTTTGAAAAAAAGGCTTATATAAAGCTTATTGGTTATTCTCCCTTTGATTTTGTTGCTGGTAGTCAAATTGATTCTATCATTTTCAATGATGTAAAAATAACAGCTGATTATCAATCTAGCTATATTATGAATATATCTAATTTAACTGAGGTAGGTAAAATTAAATTGAAAAGTTGTAATCTCTCTGAGTTTAGAGGTGTTGTAAGAATAAAAAGTTCTAATCCGATTAATATTAAGAATTTTGTTATAGAGGATTGTGTTGTTGACTCAGTGAGGGGATATGGAGTCTTAAATGTAGATAATTCTTCAGCTCACGTAGAAAACATAAAGTTTAAAAATAGTACTATAACGAATGCTAACAGAGTGATTACGAGTAAAACTTCTTCTCAATCTGTTCTAATTGAGAATTGCACCTTTTATAATACCCCAACCAGTGGAAGATATATGATGGAATATGGGAGTAATAATGTTGATGATCCTGTGAAGGTATTAAACTGTTTATTTGCTAAAGCCACTGATGTGAGAGGAGTAAGTGTTGGAAGTAATACTGATTTTGATGTTACTAATTGTTATATGGCTCAAGATTATAATGGGATGCCTTTTCCTGATGTAGAAACGTATGAGGGATCCTCTACGCAGCTTTTTAAAGATCCCGTCAATGAAAATTTTACACTTATAGATTCCAAATTAACCAATGTTGGAGACCCACGTTGGATACCATAGCTTTTATTAAAGATAGATTTATGTCTATTTGTTAGATATGAGAATGTAATGAAGGGTGTATAGTCAGTTTAAAGAGATAAAACATGGATCGTAGGAAGAGATGTTTATCTTTTTAATAATGAAATATTTGGTAATTAATTAATATTTAAATAAAATAAGTTTTATGAGAAGATTTGCAATTATTGGTTGTTTGTTTATGTTATCTTTCTGTTTTAACAAACAAGCTATTGCCCAATATCCGGATATTCCTTCGGATGTTCGGAAAGCGTCTGAATCTATGCTTGATGCTGCGAAAGCAAAAGTAAATAGCTTTATGGAAAAAGACAGTGCTAAACTTGCTCATTGGGCAGAAAAGGGAAAGCCTTATATCCCTTATGCCAACCGTCCTACAGATCTTCCCCAGGCTAAAATACCTGCTTTCCCCGGAGCTGAAGGAGGAGGAATGTACACGCCCGGTGGAAGAGGAGGTAAAGTGTATGTCGTGACTTCCCTGGCTGACAGTGGTCCCGGTACACTTAGAGAAGCCTGCGAGGAGGAAGTTGGTCCGAGGATAATTGTATTCAATGTGGCCGGAATCATTCATTTGAAAACTCCTATTATCATTAAAGCACCCTATGTAACCATTGAAGGGCAATCGGCGCCAGGAGATGGCATTTGTGTATCAGGGGAATCCTTTTGGATCAATACCCATGATGTTATTTTACGTTATATGCGATTCCGGCGTGGAGCTACTAATGTAGGTCGTCGTGACGATGCTGTTGGTGGTAATCCGGTTGGTAACATCATGATTGATCATTTATCTACCAGCTGGGGATTGGATGAAAATATGTCTATATACAGACACATGTTTGATCCCAAAGATGGCTCCAAGGATAAGAAATACCCTGTTGTAAATATGACCATTCAAAATTCTATTTTCTCTGAAGGATTAGATACCTATAATCATGCCTTTGGTAGTACTTTGGGTGGGCTTAACAGCTCTATTATCCGTAATTTGTGGGCGGATAATACCGGTAGAAACCCTTCTGTAGGATCTAACGGTATTTTTAATTTTGTAAATAATGTGATTTTTAACTGGTATCACAGATCAGTAGATGGTGGTAGCTATCAAACACAGTATAATATTATTAATAATTATTACAAACCCGGTCCGGTTACTAAAGATGCTCCTGTGGGACATAGAATCCTTAAACCGGAATCCGGCCGTAGCAATCTACCATATAAGGTTTTTGGAAGGGCACATGTTGAAGGGAATATTATGCAAGGCTTCCCTAAAATTACGGCTAATAACTGGGACGGAGGTGTACAGATGGAAGGATTAGACGGAGAATTGATGTCTTTTGAAGAGGCGAAAAAGTTTTTCCCTGTTATGAAAATGGATCATCCTTTCCCAATGCCTCCTATGAGGATTATGTCTGCCGAGCATGCTTTTCATTTTGTATTGAATCATGCCGGAGCAACTTTACCTCATCGGGATACTGTAGATAAAAGAGTAATAGAACAAGTGCGAACCGGAAAAATTAATAATCATCCTACGGTAGATGTGGATACACTTTATCAATTTAAATATCGTCGTTTGGGAAGAGATTCCTGGAAAAAAGGAATTATTACCGACGTTAGAGAAGTGGGTGGATATCCCGATTATAAAGGGACTCCGTATAAAGACAGTGATAATGATGGAATGCCGGATAAATGGGAAAGCAAACATGGACTTGACCCTCATAATTCTTCTGATGCTACCGAGGATTCCGATGGAGATGGATATACGAATATAGAAGAATATTTGAATGGGACAGATCCTCAACGGTATATAGATTATACCGATCCGTATAATAACTATAACACGCTTGCTGAAATTGAGAATTGGTTTCTTAATAAATAAAAATTAAATATATGAAGAGTACGTTGTTCGCTATTATTTGTTTTTCTATTGCCTTTTTATGTATTAACAAACAAGCTAATGCCCAATATCCTGATGTGCCGAGTTCTGCCAGAAAGCATGCTGAAAAAGTAAAAGAAATTGGACATAAATGGGCTAATCAAGCCTGGGAAGCTCAACAGGCTAAACTAAAGAAACAAGAACGGGAGGGAAAACCTTACATCCCTTTTGCACGTCGTCCACATGATTTACCCCAAGCTGATATTCCTGCTTTTCCAGGGGCACAGGGAGGCGGAATGTATAGCTTTGGTGGCCGGGGAGGTGACGTTTATGTAGTGACCAATCTTAACGACCATGGGAAAGGATCTTTACGGTGGGCTTGTTCTCAGGTAGGAGCAAGAATTGTAGTGTTTAATGTAGCGGGTATTATTCATTTAGAATCTCCACTTATTGTAAAGGCTCCTTATGTTTCTATAGAAGGACAATCGGCTCCTGGGGATGGTGTTTGTGTAGCCGGAGAGTCCTTCTGGATTAATACGCATGATGTCGTGATTCGTTATATGAGATTCAGAAGAGGAGTGAAGGATGTAGGTCGTAGGGATGATGCTTTAGGCGGCAGCCCGGTAGGAAATATCATGATTGACCATGTTTCCGCAAGCTGGGGGCTAGATGAAAATATGTCTATTTATAGGCATGAATATAAAAAGGGACCCGATTACAAAGAGGTTAAATTACCTACCGTGAATTCCACCATACAAAATAGTATATCTTCAGAAGGATTGGATACTTATAACCACGCTTTTGGAAGTACAATGGGTGGTGAGAATGCTACTTTTATTCGTAATTTGTGGGCAGATAATACCGGACGAAATCCATCTGATGGATGGGATGGTGTATTTAACTTTATTAACAATGTGCTTTTTAACTGGTATCATCGGTCTGTGGATGGCGGAGATTGGAGAGCATTGTATAATATGATTAATAACTATTATAAACCGGGTCCTGTAACTAAAGATACTCCTATAAGATATAGGATACTAAGACCGGATGCCGGATTGAGTAAAAATGAATATCAGCAATGGGGTAGAGTGTATGCTCATGGAAATATCGTAGAAGGAAATAAAAAGGTAACAAACAACAATTGGGATGGAGGAATTCAGTTGAAGGGTAGAGATGGAAAGACGATGAGTTTAGAAGAGGCTCGCAAGCATTTCCCTTACATTAAGGTAGACAAACCTTTTCCGATGAAGAATCCTGTTAGAATCATGCCGGCTAAAAGAGCTTTTAAATATGTATTAAATCATGCCGGAGCCACTTTACCTCATAGAGATGCCGTGGATAAGAGAGTTATTGAGCAAGTAAGAACCGGAAAAATTGACAACCATCCGAGTGTGGATCCTGATACTTTGTATCAGTTTAAATACAGAAGATTAGATAAAGATTCCTGGAAAAAAGGAATTATTACCGATGTAAGGGAAGTCGGTGGATATCCTAATTATGAAGGAACGCCTTATAAGGATAGTGATCATGATGGCATGCCGGATGCCTGGGAAAAAGCCCATGGACTAGATCCAAATGATCCTTCCGATGCCTCTAAAGATCTTGATGGAGATGGTTATACCAATATTGAAGAATTTCTAAATGGCACCGACCCTCAACAATATGTTGATTATACGGATCCTTATAATAATTATGATGTGCTTTCCGATATAGAGGAGAACTGGTTTTTAAATGACTAAAGCATAAGGAAGTAAACCTAGATGAATCGATATTTGAATCTGATAATGATTGAAACAATTAGTAAAGGGAACTTAATAAGAAATTCGCTTTTCATTTTTGTTTTCACCTTAACTTGGGCATCTCTTGATGCTCAAGTTATTCATCAAGATCCTATATATGTAGATAAAGCATCGGGAGAGTTAAAGTATGAAAAAGATCATCAAGGAAATCGTATTCCGGATTTTTCGTACTGCGGTTATAAGGCCGGAAATGATAGTATACCGGATGTTGCTATTCGTATTATCGTACCTCCGCAAACAGGAGATGCAACCCGAGAGATTCAGGCAGCTATTAATTATGTGAGTACTTTACCCAAAGATGAGGAGGGATATAGAGGGGCTGTTCTATTGAAAAAAGGAACCTATCGCGTTTCCGGTAGGTTGAAAATTGATTCTTCCGGAGTAGTTCTGAGAGGTAGTGGAATGTCACCGAAAGGCACCCGATTGATTGCTGCGGGAAAAGATCGAACAACTTTGATAAACATATTGGGTAAAAAGAATATCCAGAAAAGGGCATCTGTTAAAATTGTAGAAGCCCACGTTCCTGTCGGATCCAAAAGGATTCGTGTCGCTGATGGATCTGCATTTCATGTTGGAGATCGCATTATGGTTCGTCGACCTACATCCCAAAAGTGGATAGATTCTTTGAAGATGGACAGTTTTGGAGGGGAGACCGGATGGTTGGGATGGAAGCCGGGAGAGGAAGATGTTGTTTGGGATAGAAAAATTGTAAAGAAGGAGGGGAATGAGATAACCTTGAATATTGCTTTAACTACGGCATTAGATTCTTCTTTTGGTGGAGGAGCTATTACTGCTTATAATTGGTCGGGGAGAATTAAAAATATTGGAATTGAGAATTTGAGACTCATTTCTGATTATGACAGTTCAAATTCAAAAGATGAGGCACATGCTTGGATGGGTATCACCTTTGAAAATACCCAGGATGCATGGGTAAGGCAGGTCGTTTTCAAGCACTTTGCCGGTTCTGCCGTCTTTGTATTGAATACATCAAGAAGGATTACGGTACAAGATTGTAAATCTCTGGCTCCGGTTTCTGAAATAGGTGGAGAACGAAGATATACCTTCCGAACGGATGGTCAACAAACTTTATTTCAACGGTTATATGCAGAATATGGATATCATGATTATACGGTAGGTTATTGTGCTGCCGGTCCCAATGCCTTTGTTCAATGCAAATCATATTTGCCTCATAGCTTTAGTGGTCCAATGAACAGTTGGGCTTCAGGGGTATTATATGACAACGTGAGGGTGGATGGAGGAGCATTGGTTTTCAAAAATATGGGACAGGATAATCATGGGGCAGGATGGAATGCTGCAAATTCAGTATTTTGGCAGTGTGATGCTGCAAGGATAATTTGTCAAAAACCACCAACTGCGCAAAATTGGGCCATTGGTTGTTGGTCTCAACCGGGAGGTAATGGATATTGGGGACATACCAATGAACATGTTCATCCTTTTAGTCTGTATTATGGTCAATTAAAAGAACGTTTGGGCCGATCTCCCCATGCAGAGCTTTTACAAATAAAATCCAATCCTACCAGTAGTCCTACCGTAAAGGAAGCGGCTCATCTTACCGCCTTGGCAGAGAAACCCGGTCCCAGATTAAAGGATTGGATAGATGATGCTGCTAAAAGAGATCCAATTCCTATTGAAGCGGCAGGAGCTGAAAGTATTGATCAAATAGATACTGATGCTTATTTATTAGAAAAAGAGGCTCCCTCAACATCTCCTATCGTTATTAAAAAGGGATGGATCACGATTCAGGGGCAGGTAGTAACGGGAGGTAGAACGACTACTCCCTGGTGGAGGGGTGATATCGAGCCTAAAGCGATAAAAAAAGCCAAACCGGCTATTACAAGATTTGTTCCCGGAAGAATAGGACATGGGTTGACAGATGATCTTCGAAAGGTTACTGATTCCTTGCGTGAACATGATGTGATAACATTTGAACAAAATTATGGCCTATGGTATGACCGAAGACGTGACGATCATCAGAGAGTTAGACGCATGAATGGGAATGTTTGGGCCCCCTTTTATGTGCTTCCTTTTGCCCGGTCAGGAAAGGAGCTGGCATGGGATGGATTGAGTAAATATGATCTGACAAAATATAATCACTGGTATTGGAGTCGGTTGAAACAATTTGCGGACTTGGCAGATCAAAAAGGACTCGTTTTATTTCACAAAAACTATTTCCAACATAACATTTTAGAAGCCGGAGCACATTGGGTAGATTTCCCGTGGCGTTCAGCAAACAATATTAATCATACGGGTTTCCCCGAGCCGGTTCCTTTTGCAGGAGATAAGCGGCAATTTATGGCGAAACAATTTTATGATACGACGAATGCTGTTCGAAAGGGGCTACATATTGCTTATATTGATAAATGTCTGGACAATTTTAAAGATAACAGTAATGTCATTCAGTTCACTTCTGCAGAATATACCGGGCCTCTATCGTTTATGCAGTTTTGGGTAGATGCGGTAAAAAGTTGGGAACAAAAAACAGGAAAAGAAGAACTAATTGGGCTGAGTGCTACTAAAGATGTACAGGATGCAATATTAAAGGATCCTGATCGTTCTCCGATTATAGATGTTATCGACATTCGTGAGTGGCATTATGAAAAAGATAGCTCGTTATATGCACCCAAAGGAGGGAAATATCTTGCTCCTCGTCAATGGGCTCGTTTGTTGCATCCCAGAGGAAGCTCTTTTAGTCAGGTTTATCGTGCGGTAAAGGAATATAAAGAAAAATATCCGGATAAAGCAGTTATTTATTCTTATCGTAATTATAGTCATTATGGTTGGGCTGTTTTTATGGCAGGAGGTTCGTTAGCTTCTATCCCGGAAATACAAGATGCTCGGTTCCTCAAAGATGCTGCACAAATGACCCCTGTTGAGAAAGGAAATGCAATCCCTAACGAATGGATGTTAGCAAACCCGAAAGTAGGATATATCATTTATCCTCGATCATCCGGGTCGATATCTATTAATTTAAGGAACGTTTCCGGCAGTTTTATTTTACGTAAGGTAAATCCTAAAACCGGAGAAGTTTCCGATAGGTTAAAAAAAGTAAAAGGGGGGAGATCGGTAACTTTAAATAATAAAAACAAATCCACTGCTATTTATTGGCTATCAAAAAAATAACACCCTATTGCTTATGCTTATACGAACAAAACAATATTTTTCTATAGCCGTACTGATGGCCTTTTCTCTTTTAATAATTTCCGGATGTACCGAGTCGAAAAAAGGGAAAAAGAAAGAGGAAAAACAAATTCAAATTTCAAAAAACGGTCGCTATTTTATGAATGCTGATGGAACTCCTTTCTTCTGGCTGGGGGATACCGGTTGGCTTTTATTTTCAAAATTAGACAGAAAAGAGACTAAAAAATATTTGAAAGACAGAGCAGCGAAGGGCTTCAATGTGATTCAAGTTATGGTGTTGCATGGGCTGAATGTGACCAACTATTATGGAGATTCTGCTTTAGTAAATAAAAATGTGGCTACTCCAAGAGTTACTGAAGGAAATGATTTCAATAAGGATGATCAATATGATTATTGGGATCATGTAGATTTTGTGGTTAAGGAAGCAGCAAAGCTGGGAATTTATGTCGCTATGGTCCCTGTTTGGGGAAGCAATGTCAGATCCGGATTAGTCAATAGGGAACAGGCTGAAAAATATGCCAAATTTTTGGCTGATAGATATAATGATAAATATAATATCATTTGGCTAAATGGAGGAGATGTTAAAGGATCAGATTCCTCTTTTGTGTGGAATACGATAGGGGAGACTCTTCAAAAAAATGATAGCAATCATTTGGTTACCTTTCATCCTTTTGGTAGAACTTCTTCGTCCAAATGGTTTCAGGATGCTGGTTGGTTAGACTTTAATATGTTTCAATCCGGACATAGAAGATATGAACAAGACTCTACAGGTTATGGAGAAGATAATTTTAAATATGTTCGTGATGCCTACTATAAAACGCCGGTGAAGCCGGTTTTGGATGGCGAACCTTCCTATGAAGGAATTCCCGAAGGATTACATGATACGACTCAACCTCGTTGGCAAGCAGAGGATGTAAGACGTTATGCTTACTGGTCTGTGTTTGCCGGAGCATGTGGATTTACTTATGGAGACAATGCGGTGATGCAAATGCATCGTCCATCAGATGATGAAAGTGCTTATGGAGCAAAGATATATTGGTATGAAGCCATAAATGCTCCCGGTGCCGGGCAGATGAAATATTTGAAAAAGTTAATACTTTCTCGTTCTTATTTCGATCGGGTTCCGGATTCCACCTTAATTGCTAATCAGGGGAAAAGATATGATCATATTGCCGCCACTAGAGGGGATAATTATGCCTTTATTTATACTTATAATGGGCGGCTACTGAAAGTGAATATGGGAAAGATTAAGGGCGAAAAGGTTAAAGCGAGTTGGTACAATCCTAGCGATGGCAGCAAAAAAAACATAGGTGAGTTTGAAAATTCCGGTGTGGAGTCCTTTGATCCTCCCGGGGATAAACAAGCGGGGAATGACTGGGTATTAATTTTAGATAAAGTTTAATTTTTAAAAATAAAACATGAGAAACATAAATAGAAGAAATTTTATAAAAAAGACGACCCTTGCCGGAGTTGCCTCGTTGTCTGTCCCGGAAGTGGTGTCGGCGACTTTTAAAGAAGAAAACGTGAAAAGCGTCTCTCTTCCGATGAATGCCACCGTTTTATTTCAAGGAGATTCAATAACAGATTTTCATCGTAAACGGAGTGATAATAATCCAAATTCACCGGAGGCGATGGGCATTGGTTATGCTGCCCATGCATGTACAGATCTACTTTTTAAATATCCGAAACATCAGCTCAAAATATATAATAGAGGAATAAGTGGAAATAAGGTTTTTCAACTGGCAGATAGATGGCAGGAAGACTGTTTAGATTTAAAGCCGGATGTATTAAGTATTTTGGTAGGGGTAAATGATTTCTGGCATACCCTGGTGAGAGATTATAAAGGTACTGTGGAGACTTATAGGAAAGATTATAAGAAATTATTGGAACGAACCAAAGATAAACTACCGGATGTAAAATTAATTATAGGAGAACCTTATGCTATTCCTGGTGTGAAATCGGTTGATGACAATTGGTTCCCTGCCTTTGATGAATATCGGTATGCTGCCAGGGAGATTGCGAAAGAGTTTAATGCAGTATTCATTCCTTATCAAAAGATTTATAATAAGGCGCTAAAACAGGCTCCCGGGGGATATTGGACTATTGATGGTGTACATCCTGCAATGGCCGGTGCCGGATTAATGGCTAATGCCTGGATGAAAACGGTAAAAAAATAAAACAAGGCTCGAATTGTCAAAATGTTCCTTCAAAAGAAATATATTATTCTAACGGTAATAGTCTCTTTACTGACTCTTAGTCCTTTTTACGGAAAGAGTGAGGATAAGAAGCTACAATTAATGCATCTGCGTTGCGAACTGCTCACCAATCCTTTGGGTATAGATGCTAAACATCCAAGATTGAGTTGGGAACTATCCGGAGAGGAAAGAGGGGTACAACAGAAGGCTTATCAAATCATTGTTTCCTCTTCAAAAGAAAAACTTGCAAAAGGAGAAGGAGATATTTGGAATTCCGGAAAAGTAACCTCCAATCAATCTGTGAATGTAATATATGATGGGAAGGAATTAAAGAGGGGTATGTCTTGTTATTGGAAAGTCAGACTGTGGACTAATAAAGGAAAAAGTAAATGGAGTCAACCTGCCCATTGGAGCATGGGGTTACTTGAAAAATCCGATTGGAAAGCAGAATGGATAGGATTGGATAGCGCTTTCTCCTGGGATCATGCCGAAAGTAAATTCTCCCGTTTGTCTGCTCGTTATTTTCGAAAAGGATTTTCTTCCTCAAAAAAAGTGAAGAGAGCGATAGTATATATCACCGGTTTAGGTTATTATCAGCTTTATATCAATGGAAAGAGAATCGGTAAACAAGTGCTTACCCCTTCGCCCACAGATTATACGAAGAGTGTACTCTATAATACATATGACGTAACTGATGCCTTAAAGAGAGGAAAGAATGTAGTAGGAACAATCCTGGGGAATGGTCTTTTCTTTACCATGCGTCAAAATTATAAAACTTATAAAATAAGAAACTTTGGTTATCCCAAGATGCGGTTTCAATTGGAGATCCTTTATGAGGATGGTAGTAAAAAGCGTATAGTTAGTAATCCCTCCTGGAAGGTGACTGCCGATGGACCTATTCGAACGAATAATATTTATGATGGAGAAGAATATGATGCTCGTAAGGAAATGAAAGGGTGGAGTACTGCATCCTTTGATGACAATGAATGGCTAAAAGCAGAAATGGTATCTCCCCCCGGAGGAGAATTACGTGCTCAAATGAATGAAAAAGTAAAAAGAATGGATACCCTTCAACCGGTGTCGATCCATTATCTCAGGCCGGGAGTGTATATTATGGATATGGGGCAAAATATGGCAGGATGGCTTAGGATGAAAGTGAATGGTTCTAAAGGGAGGAAAGTTACCCTTCGATTTTCAGAAACCCTTTTGTCTAATGGAGAACTGGCTACAGCAAATTTACGTGATGCAAAAGTGACCGATGTGTATACTTTGAGTGGAGAGGGTATGGAAACTTGGGAGCCCTCTTTCATCTATCATGGATTTAGATATGTGGAGATTACCAATTATCCCGGCGTTCCCACCGTCAATGATTTTTCGGGTATAGTAGTTTATGATGGACTGAAACAAACGGGGCAATTTACGACTTCTAATTCTCTAGTCAATAAAATTTATCATAATGCATATTGGAGCATTTCCAATAATTATAAAGGGTTGCCGGTTGATTGCCCACAAAGAAATGAACGTATGCCCTGGTTGGGAGATCGTGCGATGAGTTGTTATGGAGAGAGTTTTATTTTTGGAAATGCAAAAATATATGCGCAATGTTTGAATAATATTCAACAGTCGCAAACGAAGGAAGGTGTTATTCCTGATGTGGCACCGGCTTTTTGGAAGTATTATACGGATGATATTACTTGGCCGGCAACTTATTTTATGGCGGCAAAAATGTTGTATCACCAATATGGAGACTTAAGATCGATTAAGCATCACTATGCTTCCATGAAAAAATGGGTGGGACATATTCGTGAAAAATACATGGAGGACTATTTGATTCCTAAAGATAAATATGGAGATTGGTGTATGCCGCCCGGACACATCCGCCTCATTCATGCTATTGATTCTTCCAGAATAACAGATGGTACTCTTCTCGCTACGGTCTATTATTATCATATTCTTACCTTGATGGAGGATTTTGCTCAATTATTAAACAAATCTTCGGACAAAAAAGAGTTTGCCTCTTTGGTCGGGAACATAAAACAGGCTTTTAATAACAAGTTTCTTGATGAAAAAACGGGAGTATATAGTAATAATACTGTTACTGCTAATGTACTTCCACTTTATTGGGGAATGACTCCTGATCAATTGACGGATAAAGTATTTGAAAATCTAACACATGAAATAGAAACGACCTATGATGGACATATAAGTACCGGAACCTTAGGATCACAGGTGTTGTTAAGAGTGTTGACCAAATTTGGGAGACCGGATTTAGCCTATAATATTGTGAATACGAAAGAATATCCGGGCTGGGGATATATGGTCGACAATGGAGCGACTACGGTCTGGGAACTGTGGAATGGGAATAAATCAATACAATGGATGAGCTCCAGAGACCATGTGATGTTATTGGGAGATTTAGTGATATGGTTTTATGAGAACATGGCCGGAATAAAAAGTGATGAAAATATTCCGGGATTCAAAAGAACAATTATGAAACCTTCTCTGGTTGATAGCCTATCTTATGTTAAAGCAAGTTATCATTCGATTTATGGCGAAATTAAGAGTTCCTGGAAGCGGAATAATAAACATTTTACCTGGGATATTACAGTTCCGGGAAATACAACTGCTAAAGTTTATATCCCTGCACGTGCAAAATCCGATATTACTGAAAATGGGAATAATATATCCTCTACTTCCGGAATGAAGTTCTTACGTATGGAAGGTAAATATGCCGTTTTTAAAATAGGATCAGGAAAATATTCATTTGACTCGAAATTATAAATCTATCAAAATGCTCAAAAGAAATTATTATTTATTGTTACTCATCGGATTAATTTTCGCAAGTTGTAAAACAAAAGAATCTTCAGACCGATGGAGAAAAGGGATTGTAGAAGATGAATTTATATTTAAGGAAGCTCCTTTCCAATCTTGTCATGCATCTACCATTGCCGAAACACCTAATGGATTGGTTGCTGCTTGGTTTGGAGGCGATGAAGAAGGAGCCACAAATGTAGATATCTGGATAAGCCGGAAGTCTAAAGACGGAGAATGGACAGCGCCTGAAGATGTAGCAAATGGGATCTTGTCGGATACCCTTCGTTATCCTTGCTGGAATCCTGTACTCTATCAGATTCCGGATGGGGAATTACTGCTGTTTTATAAAATTGGTCATAGTCCATCTACCTGGAAAGGATGGATGAAATCCTCTTCAGATGGCGGGAAAAGCTGGTCTGAGCCCAAAGCATTACCGGAAGGGATTTTAGGGCCTATAAAAGATAAACCGGTCTTATTGAAAAATGGCACCCTGCTTTGTGGATCCAGTACAGAAGACCATGGATGGAATGTTCATTTTGAACTTACAAAAGATTTTGGAGAAACCTGGAAAAAAACACCGGATATAAAGGATTCTGGTATTTATGAGGTGATTCAACCCACTATTTTTACACATACTGACGGAAAAATTCAAGCCTTGTGCAGAACGAAAAATGGCGTAATTGCACAAACTTGGTCTTCTGATGAAGGAAAAACCTGGAGTACTCTTTCTAAAACAACCTTACCGGGAAATGGTTCCGGTATAGATGGAGTGACCCTGTCTGATGGTCGGCAATTGTTGGTTTATAATCATGTATGGCCTCCAAAAGGAGAATATAAAGGAGAAAGAACGCCCCTGAATGTTGCAGTGTCTAAAGATGGTGAAACATGGAGTGCTGCGGATGTTTTAGAAACTCCTCATCCGGATTTGAAAAATATTGACGACGAATATTCCTATCCTGCAGTGATACAAACTTCCGATGGAATGGTTCATATCGTTTATACCTGGCGACGGACAAGAATTAAACATGTGGTGATAGATCCTGATAAAATGGAATTAACTCAAATGGAACATGGAGTTTGGCCAGAGAAAGAATGAAAATATTTAAATTTTTAAAAAGACTTTGATATGAAACGCTTGATTATTAGCGCTGTCATTGGAATGGTAACTATTTGTTCTATTCAAGCCAATGGGCAGCAGAAAACGACCCCGATGAAAAAGGTGTCCAATGAAAAACCAGATCCTGAACAAGTTAAGAAAGCAACCGAATGGGTGAATACCCTTCATCTTAATAGTAAACAAAAAGAAGAGAAGGTGATTCATTTGATTGCCTATCATCTCAAAACTATTCGGGATTGGCATAATAGCCATTCCTATAAACGAGTTCCTGCTGGTATTAATCCGGAGACTGGGGCGGCTTTGAGTCAACTCGATCGACAGATTATTATAGACTCTTCAATCCCTGATTCTGTTCATACCAAGCTCATGAAAGGGTTGCAAGAGTATCTTAATCAGCAACAAGTGGAGAAGATCTTAGACAAGTATACCGTTGGGAAAGTTGATTTTACGATGAAAGCGTACGAGACCATTGTTCCCGATCTGACTCAAAAGGAAAAGAGTGTTATTCTAAAGAATTTAAAGGACGCAAGAGAGAGGGCTATTGATTATAAAAATATGAAGGAAATATCTGCCATTTTTGGTATTTATAAGACTAAAAATGAGCATTATTTAAATACTCATGGTCGGAATTGGAGAGATTTGTATCAGGCATACTATGATAAAGTGCATAATAAAAAATAGATGGAATGAAGAGATTAGATGAAGAATTGATAACAAAAGAAAAGAAAGGTAATCGACGACGTTTCTTCAAAGATTTAGCTTTTATAGCCGGAGGTGTTTTGGCATCAAGAAGCGTCTTTGGAATAAATTCATCCCGGAATCGAAGCGCTTTTAAAAGAGAAGAGGAGAAGACATTTCCTATAGGGGTTTGTGATTGGATGATTTTGGAACGTCAGGATTTAGATGCTTTCCCTCTGTCAAAGAAAATAGGGGTAGATGGGGTAGAAGTGGATATGGGAAGTTTGGGAAACCGGAAAACTTTTGATAGCCAATTAGGGGATCCTGAGATGCAAAAGAAGTTTTTAGATACGGCTTCTGATTGGGGTCTTGATATCTGTTCTTTGGCCATGTCAGGATTTTATGCGCAATCCTTTGCAGAACGACCGACAGCCTTGCGTATGGTTGGAGATTGTATAGATACCATGGTGGATATGAAGGTGAAAATAGCCTTTTTACCATTAGGGGTAACCTGTGATTTGGTAAAATATCCGGAGTTGCGTCCTGCTGTTGTAAAGCGTTTGAAGGCGGTGGCTTCACGTGCCGAGAAAGAGCAGGTTATCATTGGAGTAGAAACGGCTTTAGATGCAACTGAAGAATTGAAACTGTTGGAGGATATTGGCTCCCCGGCCATACAAAGCTATTTTAATTTTGCAAATGCCCTACAAAATGGAAGAGATCTTAATAAAGAATTACAAATTCTGGGAAGAGATCGAATCTGTCAGATTCATTGTACGGATGAAGACGGGGTCTTGCTTCAGGATAATTCCCGATTAGATATGCATAAAGTTAAAAGAACATTAGAAGAAATGGGATGGAAAGGATGGTTGGTACTGGAGCGTTCACGCCAGGCTGATCAACCTCATGATGTTTTGGCGAACTATGGAGCGAATACAAGGTATATGAAATCAATATTTCAGTAAGATTTAATCATAAAAATAAGTAAAAGAAGATGAGAAAAAATTGTTTGTATGTGATAGGTTTGGTAGTCAGTGTGCTATGTGTTATTCAGCCTGCTATGGCGCAATATCCGGTTATTCCTCCCTCTTTAGAGGCGAAGGCGGATGCCAAAATGGAAAAAATTAAAGCAAGGTCTGATAGTATTTGGAAAAATGAAGCTTTTCCTATTGTCAACCAACAAGCGCAAAAGGGTCGCCCTTACGTACCATTTGCATCCATCCCCAAACATTTACCACAGGCTGATATCCCTGCTTTTCCGGGTGCGGTAGGCGGCGGTGCACATACTGCTGGTGGCCGAGGGGGGGATGTTTATGAAGTGACCAGCCTTGCAGATAGTGGACCCGGAACTTTTCGTGAAGCCTTAGAATCCGGTGGGGCAAGAACTATTGTTTTCAATGTAGCTGGTGTCATTCATCTAAAAACTCCGATTTTTGTCAGAGCTCCTTATGTTACGATTGCTGGACAGACAGCTCCCGGAGACGGCGTGTGTATTGCCGGTGAATCTGTAAAAATTGAGACCCATGATGTGATTATCAGGCATATGCGGTTTAGGAGGGGAGCTACCGATGTTACCCGGAGAGATGATGCCCTTGGTGGACCGGGAAAAGGGAATATTATCATCGATCATGTCTCTGCCAGTTGGGGACTGGATGAAAATATGTCTATGTACCGCAATATTTTTATTAAAGATGGTAAAGAGATAAAACTTCCTCTTGCGAATATTACCATCATGAATTGTATTTCTTCTGAAGCGCTTTCTACCTATAATCATGCGCTTGGAAGTACCGTTGGTGGGCTGAATAGTACTATTATTCGAAATTTATGGGCAGATAATGTGGGAAGAAATCCCTCAATAGGTATGTGGGGAGATTTTTTATTTGCCAACAATGTATTATTCAACTGGTGGAATCGTAGTGTAGATGGTGGAGATTATCGTTCGATGTATAATATTATCAATAATTATTACAAACCGGGTCCCATGACCCCTGAAGATAAGCCTATTAGTCATCGTATTATTGAAGTGCAGCGAGGCAATATTGATACTGCTATTTTTGGTAGAACTTATGCTCATGGAAACGTCATAGAGGGGAATGAAAAAGTAACTGAAAATAATTGGGATGGTGGTGTACAAATTGATGATATGTCTTTTGATGAAGCGAAGAAATACTTTCCTGCCTTTAAAGTAAATCATCCTTTTCCATTGTATCCTAATTTACATATTATGCCGGCTAAAGAAGCCTTTAGATATGTGTTGGATCATGTTGGTGCCAGATTGCCAAAAAGAGATCCTGTAGATCAACGTATTATTGAGCAGGTTCGTACAGGGGAAATTCATAATACAAAAGGGAAGGTGGTACATACCGGAGATAAATATGTAGATCGTCGACTTGATCCGGAATCTTTTAAAAAAGGAATTATCATGGATATAAGTCAGGTGGGAGGGTATCCTGATTATGAAGGAACTCCCTATAAAGATAGCGATCATGATGGTATGCCGGATGCTTATGAGAAAAAGTATCAGGATTTAGGACTTGACCCTTATAAGTTTGATGCCAACGGAGATATTGATCAGGACGGATATACCAATCTTGAAATGTATATTAATGGTATTGATCCCCGTAATCATACCGATTGGACAGATCCAAATAATAATATGAATACGCTGGCAGAGAAAGCAGAAGGGAAAGGATTAATCGGGAATTGGATTGGAGAAAAAAAAGAATAGGAATCGATTTACAGCTTCAATGAAAAGAGAAATATCCAATTGAGAATTGCAATATGATCGAATATAAAAGTGTTAAAATGAAAAGAGAAGGTATTTATTTACTACTGCTTTGTTGGATACTGATGAGTGGGGCTTGTGCGCAAAAACATAAGTCGTATCAGATGAATGCACTTCAGGTCTCTGATAACGGTCGATTCCTCACTAAAGGGAGTGGAAAACCTTTTTTTTGGCTTGGAGAAACCGCATGGTTACTATTTACAAAGTTAAATCGGGAAGAAGCAATACGGTATCTGGATAATCGAAAAGATAAAGGATTTACGGTTATTCAAGCCATCGTTGTTCCTTCTGTATCTTCTACCAATGCTTATGGCGATAGTATTTTTATAAATCAAAATTTTACTCAACCTGCGGTCACGTCAGGGCATGCCTTTAATGATTCTCTGGCGTATGATTATTGGGATCATATTGATTTTGTCATAAAAGAAGCTGCGAAGAGAGGAATTTATATGGCACTGGTTCCGATTTGGGGAGGAAATGTGCTTTCCGGAAAAGTCAATCAACAGGAAGCTCATCAATTTGCCGGGTTTTTAGCTGATCGATATAAAAAGGATTCTAATATTGTATGGATCAATGGGGGAGATGTTTATGGCAGTGATTCTATAGCAGTATGGAATAGTATTGGGCAGACCTTAAACAGAAAGGATCCGAATCATCTCATTACATTTCATCCCCGGGGCAGGATGATGTCTTCTATGTGGTTTCATGATCAGCCCTGGTTGGATTTTAATATGTTTCAATCCGGACATCGGAGATATGATCAGGATTCAACGAAACTAAATTTTGGGGAAGATAATTGGCGTTATGTTCGCCTTGATTATAACAAAACGCCGGTTAAGCCGACCTTGGATGGAGAACCTTCTTATGAAGGGATTCCTCAAGGACTCCACGATACGACCCAGCCCCGTTGGCAGGCTTCTGATCTTAGGAGATATGGCTATTGGTCTGTATTTGCAGGAGCCTGCGGCTTTACCTATGGAGATAATGCGGTTTGGCAGATGCATACTCCTTCTGATCAGGGAGCATTTGGTGTGCGTCAGAATTGGTATGATGCGCTCAATGATTCCGGAGCTATTCAGGTGCAATACTTAAAAAAACTGATGCTTTCCTATCCGTATTTTAGCCGGGTTCCTGATTCTACCTTGGTGGCGAACCAGGGTCTTCGCTATAATCATTTGGCAGCCACCCGTGGGAAAAAATATGCAATGGTTTATACTTATAATGGACGTGTGATGAAAATAAATATGGGAAAAATATCGGGTGAAAAAGTAAAGGCCAGCTGGTACAGCCCCAGGGATGGTAGCAAAAACGTTATTGGCGAATTTCCCAATTCCGGAGAGCAATCCTTTGATCCTCCTGGAGAAAAGACAGATGGGAATGACTGGGTGCTGCTGTTAGAGTCGGAATAAATAAAAATGGTTACTAATAATTAAAGAATGGTATGCTTAAACGAATTTTAATCTTTTTACTGCTTCCAATATTCTTTCTTTCTTGTAGCTCAACGAAGGAGGAAAACGAGGTCTACATTTTTACTTCCTTTCGGGAACCGGGAACCGATGGTTTATATTTCCTTTATAGCCATGATGGTTATCATTGGAAGGATTTAGGCGGTCCTTTTTTGAGACCTGAGGTAGGACATAAGGTTATGAGAGATCCTTCTATTGTTCAGGGGCCGGATGGGATTTTCCATTTGGTATGGACTTCAGGATGGAAAGGCGATTTGGGTTTCGGATATGCCTCTTCCAAAGATTTGGTTCATTGGTCAAAGGAAGAATTTATTCCGGTGATGGAATATGATACCACAACAGTGAATGTGTGGGCGCCGGAACTTTTTTATGATGATGCGAAAGAAAGATTTATAATTATTTGGGCTTCCACGATCCCTCATCGATTCCCAAAGGGAATGGAGGAGGAAGATAACAATCATCGAATGTATTATACCACTACAAAGGATTTTAAAACTTTTTCAGATACCAAATTATTTTTTGATCCGGGTTACAGTGTTATTGATGCGGTGATTGTAAAAAGAGCGGAGAAAGACTATGTTTTAGTGTTTAAAGATAATACCCGCCCTGAAAGAGATTTGAAAGTGGCTTTTGGAGAAAAACCACTAGGTCCTTTTCATGATTTTTCAAAGCCATTTACAGAAAAATTCACTGAAGGTCCTACCGTTTTGAAAAAAGATGACGCTTGGATTATTTATTATGATGCTTACAGAGAAAAAGAATATAAGGCTTCTAAGACTAAAGATTTTCAACATTTTATAGATATTTCTGACCAAGTGGATATTCCTGAAGGACATAAACATGGTACTATTTTTAAAACAACGGAATCTGTATTGAAAGGGTTAAAAGAAAAGAGTCGTAAAAGAAAAGCAAAGGAAAATATAAAATAAAATGAGAATGGAAAAAAAAGATGTTACAATAAAAAAGACAATAAGAAGTAGCGTATGGATCTTATTGCTGTGCTTTTATGCAATAGGAGTAAGAGGACAGGATACTGCGCGTTTTATCGGAACGCAACTTGCTAACCTGGACTATGCCAATGGACACTTACCTCCGGTACTAGGTGTTCATAATATTCAGGTGATGCGTGCCAATCGTGAAAATCCCTCAACGGTGGGTGAAATAAAAGGTTGGACCTACAATCATCAACCTATGCTTGCCTATTGGAATGGTACTTTTTATATGCAATATGTAAGTGATCCGGTGGATGAACATGGACCTCCCGGAAGAACCCTGTTGGTGACGTCAAAGGATGGTTATCATTGGTCAAATCCTAAAATTGTTTTTCCTACCTATCGCATTCCGGATGGTACAAAAAAGAATGGATCTGTTGCCCATGACTTAGGTTCGGTGATGCACCAACGGATGGGTTTTTTTGTTGCCAATAATGGTCGGCTGTTAACGCTAGGGTATCATGGATTAGTTATAGCTCCCGGAGATGGACCCAATGATGGACATGGTATCGGTAGAGTAGTTCGGGAAATCCATAAAGATGGAAGCTGGGGACCTGTTTATTTTATTCATTACAATAAAGGCTGGAATGCAGATAATACCTATTATCCCTATTATACTTCAAGTTCAGATAAGGGCTTTGTTGAAGCTTGTAATGAGTTATTGAATACTCCGCTTATGGTGCAACAGTGGGTTGAAGAATCGGATCCCGGAGATCCTCTTATCCCATTGAATAATCGATTTAAGGCAATGAGTTATTATTTTCTTCCTAATGGGGAGACGATTGCCTTTTGGAAACATGCGCTGACTTCCGTTAGCCTGGATAGTGGGAGAACCTGGGAATATCATCCAATAAGATCTCCCGGCTTTGTTACTGCCAATGCAAAGCAATGGGCGCAGAAGACCTCAGATGATAAATATGTGCTCGCTTATAATCCGGCGGAGGAATATAGATGGCCAATAGCACTTTCTGTAAGCAAGGATGGTTTGGTATTCGACCATTTGTGGTTGCTTTGTGGCGAAGTGCCGCCAAGAAGATATATCGGTCATTTTAAATCCTATGGTCCGCAGTATGTTCGGGGTATATTACCGGGCAATGGCTCGCCAAAAAATGGGAATTTATGGGTGTCTTATAGTATGAACAAAGAAGATATGTGGATTGCGGATGTTCCTGTGCCTATTCGAGGGAAAGCCGCAAAATTCATTGATGAAGACTTTAACGATGTTTCGTCTATCAAAGATTTGACCACCTGGAATATTTACAGCCCACTTTGGGCTCCGGTGAGTATTTCAAAACTGAAAGATGGAACGAAGGCGCTCACCTTGTCTGACAAAGATAGGTATGATTATGCCCGGGTAGATCGATTATTCCCTGAATCCAAAAGTGCTGCAATAGAATTTGAAGTCCAACCGGATCAGTCTGATTCAGGAACGTTAAATATTGAATTGCAAAATAATAAAGGGACTGGAGCGGTTCGGATTATATTTGATCGTAAAGGCCAGCTTAAACTTAAGGTAGGACCGAAAAACAATAATATTTTACAATATAAAAAAGGGGAGACGTACCATTTTAGAATTGAATATGATACCCATAATTGGGAATATAAGCTGTTTGTGAATGGTGAAAAGATTACCAAACGTCGGTTTTATGTAGCTGTTAATACTTTGAGTAGGGTAGTGTTCAGAACAGGAAAACGTCGTTATTTCCCTACTATTGATACCATGGAAGAAGAAGGAGAAGATTTAAAAGATGCAGGGAAACCGGTTAAAAAAGCTACTTTTTATATTAAATCTGTAAAAACAGAAGCTTTGGATGGTTTTTGAGATTAATGGCTTTCGGCTTTTACTTTCATCAAGTGTGTGCAATCTGTATGATCAAAAAAGAAGGCTTGGAAGGATCGATAATATATTACAGTAAAGAGAGAAGAATTGAATACTTTCATTAAAATATTAATTGGACATTTGCTCTTAAGAAATTGATCAAGATTTCTCTACAAGAAAAGTAGGAATAAATATGTATAAATTGCCAATAATAGATTTGAGTGTAATAGGAGTTTATCTATTGTTGATGTTGTTGGTTGGTTTTTATTTTTCAAGAAAGAATAAAAGTTCTTCTCAGTTTACAAAAGCGTCCGGACTAGTACCGGCCTGGGCTGTAGGTATTTCTATATATGCTACTTTTCTGAGTAGTAACACTTTTCTTGGTGTCCCTGGTAAGGCTTATGGCGCTAACTGGAATGCCTTTGTTTTTAGCCTTTCCATGCCTTTTGCTGCCTGGTTTGCTTCAAAATATTTTGTCCCTTTTTATAGAAAGAGTGGAGAAGTTTCTGCTTATACTCACTTTGAAAATAGATTTGGATCCTGGGCCAGGACTTATGCTGTAGTTTGTTTTTTATTAACTCAACTGGCCAGAATAGGATCCATTTTTTTTGGGATAGCCTTGGTGTTGCAAGCATTAACAGGCTTTTCTATGGCCATGATTATGGTTGTTGTTGGAGTTTGTGTGATTGTATATACAGTTTTGGGCGGAATGGAGGCGATTATATGGACGGATGTTGTTCAGGCGATTATTCTGACCATTGGCGCTTTTATCGTTCTTTTTTTAATCATTGGAAATACTCCGGGAGGGGTTCATCATATTGTTGATATTGGATTGTCAAAAGATAAATTTAGTTTAGGTAGTTTTTCTCCCGATTTTACGAGTTCTACCTTTTGGGTCATTTTATTATATGGCTTTTTTATCAATCTAAATAATTTTGGGATTGATCAGAATTATGTACAACGCTATCATACCGCCAAATCAGAAAAAAGCGCGACCCGATCTATTTGGTTTTGTGTTTGGTCTTATCTCCCCGTATCGTTGTTGTTTTTTGTTATAGGTACCTTTTTGTTTGCCTTTTATCAATTACATCCGGAATTGTTGAATGGATTAAAACAGGAGGTGGCCGGTAATCTTTTACCGGGAGGAACTTCTTCAGAAATTGCACAAAAAGCGGCTTCTTTAAGACCTTCGGAATATGGAGATAAAGTAATGCCTTATTTTATTGTCAATAAGATTCCCTTAGGGGTGACGGGGTTGATTATTTCGGCTATCCTTTCTGCTGCAATGAGCACCATCAGTTCAGGAATGAATGCTTCTGCTACTGTTTTTTCAATCGATATTTTCAAAAGGTACGTCAAACCCAATATGAATGACCGCTATATGTTGAAATTATTACATGTTACGACTGTTATTGTCGGGATATTGGGAATCGGTACGGGAGTTTCCATGATTGGCGTAAAAAGTATTTTAGATATTTGGTGGGAGCTGTCCGGGATTTTTGCAGGAGGTATGTTGGGATTATTTCTTTTGGGAATGATTAGTCGTAGAACGAATAATCACGAAGCCTTTACTGCTACTATTATCGGAATTATTGTCATTCTATGGATGACTTTTTCTCGATTTATACCGGAAAAATATGATTTTATGAAAAACCAATTAGATAACAATATGATTATTGTTATAGGAACATTGAGTATTTTTTTGTCCGGTCTGCTCTTAACAAAATTACGAATGAAATCTACTGATAATAAAAAAGAAAAGAATGAATAAAACGACACAAAAGGAATTTGTTCCTGTTATGTTGACTCCTTTTAAGGAAGATGGTCAGGTTGATTATCAAGGATTGGCTCGACTGACCGAATATTATTTGGAATCCGGGGCCAAAGGTTTATTTGCCAATTGTCTTTCCAGCGAAATGTATGAATTGACGAATGAGGAAAGATTGAAGATTGTTGGACATGTTGTCGATGTAGCCAATGGGGAGGTCCCTGTAGTGGCAACAGGCGGTTTTGGAAGTACAATAGTTGAACATGCTGATTGTATAAAAAGGTTCTATGATAAAGGCATTAGAGCCGTTATTATGATTACCAGTCTGATTGCAGATGAGGAGGAATCTGCTACGGTTTTTGAAGATCGAGTTTGTCGTTTATTGGATTTAACGAATACGGTTCCCCTGGGTTTTTATGAATGTCCCGTGCCTTATAAAAGGATTATTACACCTGAGCAGCTCGAACGTTTTGTTCGTTCTAATCGAGTGTTTTATCATAAAGATACCTGTTTGGATATTAGGGCGGTAAGACGGAAGTTAAAACTGACAACTTCGTTCAAAGACTTTGGTTTGTATGATGCCTATCTTGGTCATGCTGTAGATTCTCTTCAGGCCGGATCTGCAGGTTTATCCTGTATTCAGGGCAATTTTTTTCCGGAGTTAATAGTTTGGTTGTGTGAGCATTATGAAAATCCGAATGTCAAAGAAGAAAGAGAACAGGTCGCCCAATTTTTTATTGACAATATGGAAGTAATGCATCATGTCTATCCTGTCATTTCCAAGTATTTTCTTCAAAAGAGAGGACTCCAAATACAGACATATACTCGTCGACAAGTTGGGATTTACACCAAAGATATATCAGCTGCTTTAGATCAACTTATTGAAGATTATAAGATCCTTATTTATGACCTGGGACTTCCTTTAAAACAGGTTGTATAAGGTTATTAGTTGATTGCTGACATATACGTCTGTTTATATTCTTTAGGAGTTTGCCCGGTAATCCGTTTAAAGTGTCGATAAAAATTGGAAATATTATTAAATCCACATTCATAACAAATAACATTGGTCGGGAATTTATCATCTATAAGTAAACGACAGGCTTGACTAATTCTAATTTGTGTAAGAAAATTATAGTAAGTCATTTTTGTCATGGTCTTAAAATAACGACAAAAGGAAGTGATACTCAGATTGCTAATTGTAGAAATATCCTCCAATGTAATCTCATTCTTATAATTGGAGATGGTGTAATGATACACTTTATTCAGCCTTTTTTGAGAATAATCATCTGTATCTAATTGTGGATTAAGAGGAAAGGTGATAGGGGTATAGTCTTTGTTTTCTGCTAAAATATTGAGTATGGAAAGGATGTCTATGATACGACTTAGTCCATTGCTTTCTAGAGCACCTTGCATTAAGGGAATTACTTTCTCTTTTGCAATGCCATGAATATCCATACCTGCTTTTGCCTTCTCAAATAATTGAGGTATTAAATGAGATTCCGGTAGATTTAAGAAATTTTCTCCAAGGAAATCCTTTCGGAATTGAATAACAATCGCTTCTACCATGAGAGAGGAATCATCTTCAAAATACTTGTCGTCACACTTCCAGGTATGAGGAACATTTTCTCCAATTAATACAAGATCTCCCGCTGAAAATGAGTCTATGCTATTCCCAATAAAACGCGTACCACTCCCTTTTATAATATAATGTAATTCTAATTCCGGGTGGTAATGCCAAGTGTTATCGAATCTGGCCTGTACTTCATGTTTTACTGTAAATGAATCCTGCATCATCATGGGAATCATATGGAAATGAGCTTTCATAATTATAAAATTTTATGGATTATAATTTAAATTACATCTTTGATTGTCGTTTTTTGTCCTAACTCATTTTAAAAATTAGCAAGAGGCTAATAAATTTTAAAAAAGGTCAATAAAAGTTTTTTTATTTGTATTTAAATCGTAAATTTACATATAAATTAATAAACAAACAACTAATCTTTATAAGAAAATGACAATGATGATGAAAAAATCTCCTTTTTTTTTGGTTTTTATGCTTTTTTTAACCTCCGGAATAGTTCATGCTCAAGTAAATAAGAGCGCAAAAGAAGAAGCAGAATATACCAAGGTTTTAACTGAAAGATCTAAAAAAATAGTCGATCAATTAAATTTGACAAATTCAGATAAGGCGGATGCTGTAACACAGATATTGGTAGAGCAATATAAAGGAATTGGGAAGATATTCGATTTAAGGAATGCGGAAGAAAAATTGGTAAAAGAGGCAGATCTCTCTCATGATGCGGTTAACTTGCAGTCAAAGTTTATTAAATTGACAGCACAGACAGAGTTGGAGAAGCTCCACCGGACATTCATAGGTAAGTTGGCTGCTAGGCTTACTCCTGGGCAGGTTAATAAAATAAAAGACGGAATGACTTATGGGGTGCTTGAAGTGACCTATAAAAGCTATATAGAGATGATCCCGGATCTTACAAAGGAACAGAAAACGAAAATAAAAGCCAATTTGATAGAGGCTAGAGAGTATTCTATGGATGGTGGATCTTCAAAAGAAAAACACAAGTGGTTTGGAAAATATAAAGGAAGGATTAATAATTATCTTTCTAAAGAGGGATATGATTTGGATGAAGAGCGTGCAAAATGGAAAAAACGAAGAGAAACAGCTAAAAAACATTGATGTTATAATTTACAATAATGATGAAATTTTTCTTTTCCATAGGGTTCTTTATTCTATGCTGTCCAATTTTTAGTATGAGCCAAGCTTTGAGCGTTAAGCATTTGAAAGTTGACAACAAAAAGGAGCCGTTAGGAGTTGAAAGTTTGTCTCCTCATTTAAGTTGGCAACTTTTGTCAGAGAGGAGAGCTGTTCTTCAAAAGGCATATCAGGTCTTGGTCGCAGATGATTCCTCGTTATTGGCAAGAGGAACTGGGAATGTATGGAATTCCGGAAAAGTAAATTCAGATTCATCTATCCAGGTAGCTTATAAAGGAAAGAGATTAGATGCTTCAAAAAAGTATTATTGGAGGGTGAAGGTTTGGGATAATTATCATGATTCGGCATGGAGCGATATTTCTAATTGGCAAATGGGAATGATATTCGATAAAGATTGGAAGGGAGCGCAATGGATTGGTTTTAAGAAATTTACTGAAGATAATTTACTTTTTCCTGAAAGTGATAAAAAAGTCAAAGGGCAATGGAATGACACGCTTCCTTTATTTAGAAAAACATTCTCGATCAGTAAACCTATCAAACAGGCGACCGCTTTTATTTCCGGATTGGGACAGTTTGAACTATTTTTAAATGGCAAAAAAGTTGGCGATCATTTTCTCGATCCCGGATGGACCAATTATCAGAAAAATGCGCTTTATGTGACTTTTGATGTGACGGATCGATTGAAGTCCGGAAGAAATGCAATAGGGGTGATGTTAGGAAACGGATTTTATTATATTCCCGTTTGGCAACACCGTTATAGAAAATTGACGGTTAAGTATGGTTATCCTAAATTGATTTGCCTGGTTAAGGTGACTTATGAGGATGGATCGGTATCTTATATTACGAGTGATAAAAGTTGGAAAACCGCTGCAGGACCAATTGTTTTTTCCAGCATTTATGGAGGGGAAGATTACAATGCTAATCTTGAAAAGAACGGATGGAAAAAGCCTAATTATTCTGATGAGGATTGGCGAGATGCGGTGGAAGTTGAGGGTCCTGATAAATTGCTTTCTCAGATGGATAATCCGGTTAAGATATTTGAACATTTTTATCCGGAAAATAAATATAAAGATCAAAATGGATATTGGGTTTTTGATTTGGGACAGAATGCTTCCGGTATCCCTGAGATATGGGTCAGGGGGCATCAGGGAGATACTGTTAAAATAATCCCTGGAGAGATTGTACATTCCAATGGGGATGTTAGTCAAAAGTCTTCCGGAGGTCCCTCTTATTATACTTATATCCTTAAAGGAGAGGGAATCGAAAAATGGCATCCACAATTTACCTATTACGGTTTTCGATATTTACAGATTAAAGGAGCGGTAGTCGCAGGAGAAGCAAATCCTGAATCTTTACCGGTCATTGAGAAGGTTAGAGGCTTGCATATTAGAAATGCAGCACCGTCTTCCGGATATTTCAGATGCTCTAGCCGTTTGTTTAACAGAATTTATCGACTTATTGATTGGGCTATTAGAAGTAATATGGTAAGCATTTTCACGGATTGTCCGACAAGAGAGAAGTTGGGTTGGTTAGAAGAAGTTAATCTAATGGGAAAGGCTATCCATTATAATTATAATATAGCAGGGCTTCTCAATAGAACCATCCAAAATATGAAGGATGCGCAAACCGAATCAGGATTTGTACCAAATATTGCTCCGGCATATGCAGTCTTTGGGGGGGATTTTCAAGATTCTCCTGAGTGGGGAAGTAGTAGTGTAATTGTTCCCTGGTTGATGTATAAGTTATATGGTGATAAAAATGCATTAAAGGAGAGTTATAAAATGATGAAAGAATATGTGGATTATTTGAAGGGAAAAGCTTCCGATAATATACTCTCTTTTGGACTGAGTGATTGGTATGATATAGGTGCTAAACGATCAGGATTTAGCCAGTTAACACCTGATGGAGTGACGGCAACGGCTACCTATTATTATGATTTGCATATTTTAGAAAAAACAGCCGGAATATTAAACCGACCAAAGGAAGCTGAAAAGTTTAATAAACAAGCAGAAAAGGTCAAAAAATCCTTCAGTCAAAAATTCTTCCATGAAGAAAGCAAAGAATATGCCACCGGAAGCCAAACGGCTAATGCAATGGCAATCTATATGGGCTTGGTGCCTCGGAAGTATAAAGAAGAGGTTTTTAAAAATATTATAACTGATATTTATCGACATGATACAAGTTTTACTACCGGTGAAATTGGTTATCCCTATTTGTTAAGAATTTTAGATAAAGCCGGGAAGGCGGACTTAATTTATAAGATGAATAATAGAACGGATGTCTCCGGATATGGCTATCAATTGAAGCATGGAGCAACGGCGTTGACGGAATCCTGGCGAGCGCTTAATGTGGCTTCCAACAACCATTTGATGTTGGGTCATTTGATGGAATGGTTATATACAGGAATAGGGGGAATTGATCAGTCGGATCAATCCATAGCTTATCATGATATTGTAATTGCTCCCCATCCTGTGGGAGATATAACTTCTGCTAATGTAGGTTTTCAGTCTCCTTATGGTGAAATTACGAGCAGGTGGATGAAGAAGGATAGTAGCTTCGAAATCTTTGTGAAAATTCCGGCTAATACCAGAGCCACCATTAATCTGCCACTAGAAAAAGAGCAGCTTAAAGTATTAGAAAGTGGAAGAGAAATAAAAGATCGAAAGCATATTACTTTGATTGATAGGAATGAAAAAAAAGCCAGGCTGAAAGTAGGTTCCGGAAAATATCATTTTGTTGTGAAAGAAATAAAGAAATAAATGATGAAGAATAATTATTATTCGACGCTACTATTATCGATTCTCCTTTTATTGGGGAGTTTTGGAATTACACAAGCTCAGACGAGCAAGAACGAAGTTTCTGACAGTGTTATGCAATCTATTTATCATAAAATTGAGACCCCTTATAAATATGGATTGGTCATTGTCCCTCCGGGTCATTCTACAAAGGTGGATTGTCCCAGTATTTTTAGAAAAAACGGGAAATGGTATATGACTTATATCGTGTATAATGGTAGAGGATATGAAACCTGGCTGGCGAAGAGTAACGATCTCTTACACTGGAATACGTTGGGTAAAATACTTTCTTTTTCGGATACCACAGATTGGGATAACAATCAAAAAGCAGGCTATGTTTCTTTAGAAGATTATCAGTGGGGAGGGAGCTATAAACTTCAGAAATATGATGGAAAATATTGGATGTCTTATTTTGGAGGAAGTTCGAGAGGGTATGAAAAAGGAATTCTTTCGATTGGAATAGCATATACAAAGAAGCACCTGACCCGTGCTCATGAGTGGAAAAGACTTAAACAACCGGTGTTGAGTGTAAAGGATAAGAATGTGAGCTGGTGGGACAATCATACGTTATATAAAAGTACGGTCATTTGGGACAAGGCAGAATTAACAGGTCATCCCTTCGTGATGTATTACAATGCCAATGGAGACAGTGTGGATAAAAAACGAGGTGCTGAACGCATTGGTATGGCTGTCTCCGATGATATGAAGCATTGGAAACGCTATGGTAAAGATCCTGTATTAGATCATCATGCCGGGATTACCGGAGATCCTTATATTCAAAAAATAGGAGAGGTTTATGTGATGTTTTATTTCGGTGCATTTTGGCCACATACAGAAGGGGCTTTCAATCGATTTGCCTGCTCTTACGACCTGGTTCATTGGACCGATTGGGACGGTCATAATTTAATAGAGCCTTCCGAACCTTATGATGAAGTTTTTGCCCACAAATCCTCTGTTGTGAAGTATAAAGGAGTAGTCTACCACTTTTATTGTGCAGTGAATAAACCTTTTCAACGTGGAATAGCCGTTGCTACCTCTGAAGATCTGGGGCAAAGTGATTTACATTTTACAAAAGCACCTAAAAAGGATAAATGAGTCCTTCTGGAACGTAAATACTGAAAAATATAAAGGATACGCCAGTTATTATTCAAAATTGACAACATCATGCATTATTTAATTGTTCATCCGTTTTTACTAAAAAGAAAGAATATTAAAAAATATCTTTTTCTTCTTTTTCTTGTATTCCCTTTCATGCTTTATGCACAATCTTCGGTGATTAAAGTAGATTTGAATGAAGCAGGAAGAAAAGATGCCGAGGTAAATGAACGAGGATATACGCCATGGACAATAAAGCCCGGAGCCTCTGCAGAAAGGACGTTTAATCAGGTGAGTATAACTTTCTCAAAAGCAGGAAATATTGGGTCGGAATTGATGACAGATTGGTATAAGGCGGGTATTCAGGATCCGTATTATGCCAAATTGATCAGTGATGGAATAAGGATAGATGACGGAGACAAGGGGGGACAGATTAAAATGCGTATTAGCGGATTGAGCCCGGGGAAGCATACTTTGCTTACTTTTCATAACTTTGTGAGAAGCCCGGAAGGAAATTCTTTTTCTCCGATTGATATTTTTGTTGATGGGAAACGTCAGGTAAGTCATCTTGAACCGAGTGATCGTATTTTGGATAAATCAAAAGCTGCAACAGCTTATTTGCATTTGAATGCAGTAAAGGGAAAAGATGTAGTTATACTGTTTAAACCTTCGACGGGAAGCTCTGCTAAAGTTCAAAATATTATTATTAATGGGTTTGAATTAAATACCCCGGATATTAAGAAGCAAGCCAGTATTCCAATTCCTTCAAATGGTGATGAACATGTCGTTGCACAAAAAGGAAGTTATTCTTTAAAATGGTCACCTGCTCCTCAAACTCGTTCTCATGATATTTATTTTGGAACAGACTCTGCTGCTGTAGCCAATGCAGATCACGATTCTCCATTATTTAAGGGAAATATTAAAGATACAGCTTATAGAGCAGATAGTCTTTACAGTATGTTGAGCTACTATTGGCGTGTGGATGAGATAGATGGAAAGGAAAAGATAAAAGGGAATGTATGGTATTTTAGACCTGCACAATTAGCCTTCCCGGGAGCTCAGGGGTATGGTCGTTTTGCTCGTGGTGGAAGAGGAGGGAAAGTTGTCGTTGTTACCAACCTCAATGATAGTGGTCCGGGAAGCTTTAGAGAAGCCGTTTCTAACAATATTGGACCAAGAACTATTGTGTTTGCGGTTTCTGGTTTGATCACCCTGAAGTCAAGGCTAAACCTTACCGATCCATACATCACAGTAGCCGGACAAACTGCCCCGGGCAAAGGAATCTGTATTCGTCATGCCACTTTGGGAGTGACTGGAAATGATGATATTATACGTTTTATACGCGTACGATTGGGTAAGCCTAATGTTTCCTATGGAGGAATGGGATTAACAGGATGTAATTATAGTATTGTAGATCATTGTTCGATTAGCTGGACGATGGATGAAGCTTTTAGTTCGAGGGGAGCAAAGAACATTACCTTGCAGCATACCTTGATATCAGAAGCCCTAAATGTGGCCGGCCATCATAATTACCCTCCCGGTAAAGCGCATGGATTTGCGGCAAGTATTGGGGGGGATATTGGGAGCTTTCATCATAACCTTTTGGCGCATTGCTATGGCAGAAACTGGAGTTTGGCAGGCGGTGTAGATGGGAATGGATATTATACAGGTAGATTGGATATTCGCAATAATGTAGTGTATAACTGGGGAACAAGAGCCACAGATGGAGGAGCAAATGAGGTTAATTTTGTAAATAATTACTATAAACCCGGAGCAGGTACAACTTTCTTTTATGCTTTTAACGCTCAACATGAGGGCTATGGTGGCGGAATGCAACGTTGTTATTTTAAAGGGAATGTCATGCCCGGATATTTTAATGAGAAAAATCAAAATAGAGGGAGAGAAAGTACCGGTAAAAAAGTGAAGTATAAAACCTTTGTAAGTCATCCTTTTTTTCCTTCGTATGTTACAACACAATCTGCTGAGAATGCCTATAAAAAGGTGTTATCAGATGTTGGAGTAAATGAACCGCAATTAGATGATCATGATATCAGAATGATTAATGAAACCCTGAAAGATACTTTTTCAATTCATGGAAGCGTGAGTGGGAAGCCCGGCTTTCCTGACAATCAGGCTGATGTGGGAGGATGGGAAAACTATCCGGAAGTGCATCGCCCCGATCATTGGGATAGTGATAAGGATGGATTACCTGATTGGTGGGAAGAGATTCATGGATTGGATCCTCATTCCTCTCGCGGTGATTTTTCTGATGCCAATGCAGATAAAAACAGAGATGGTGTTACTAATTTGGATCATTATCTGGCCTGGATGGCACTTCCTCACTATAACAGCCCGGATGGAAAACCCGTCGAAGTGGATCTAGGAAAGTTAGCTAGAGGTTATATTGATGATCCCGTTTTTTCAATTAAAGAAGTAAAGAATGGTAAGGTGAAGATACAAGCAGAGAAGGCTATTTTTACTCCGGATCAGAAAGGAATATCATCCTTTAAATTTACAGTAAAGGATGCTTCGGGAGATACAATGACAAGGAAGGTCAATATATTAAGTGGTTATAATGTAAAATTGGATTGAGGATGTCAATTATTTTAATTTTTTATAAAACTATTGTTTGGGAACAGAAAAAAAGAATACTTTCTTTATTTTTTATTTTTCTGCCGTTTTTGTTATGGGGGCAAACACCAGAAATTAAAGTGGATTTAAATCAGGCCGGCAGATCCCGGTCGGAAGTAAATCAACACGGATATCAAGGCTGGACCCTTCAGGATGAGAATTCAGAGAGTAAAACCTTTAAAGGGGTGAATGTAACCTTTTCAGTAGAAAATCAAGAAGGTTTTCATTTTAAAACGGATTGGTATAAAGCTGGCATTCATGAACCTTATTATGCTAAATTAATCAGTGATGGTATTACGGTAGATGATAAAGCGGCAGGAAACGGTATAGTAATGACGTTACGCGGTTTAGGTCCGGGGAAGCATACGTTGTTGGTATTTCTAAATGTTGTACAGAGTGCAAAAGGAAATACTTTTAGCCCTTTAAATATTTATGTAAATGGGGAGTTAAAAGTGAGTCATCTTAAACTTAGTGTTAGGGGACTTTCTAAATTTAATGCTTCTACTGCCTATTTGACTATTCATGCTGTGAAAGGAAAGATTGTGAAGGTGTTATTTAAACCTTCTTCAGATAGTAAAGCTACAGTCAAAAATGTTATCATTAATGGTTTTGAATTGAATACCCCAAATATTAAGGAACAAGCTCGTAATCCTTTACCTGAAAACGGGAACAATCATGTGCAAATAAAAGATAAAAATGCAACTTTAAAATGGAGCACCGTCAATGGTGCAGAAGCCCATGATTTGTATTTTGGAACGGACTCTGTTGCAGTTGCAGATGCGGATCATTCATCGCCTTTTTATAAAGGGAGAATGACTTACCCTTTCTATTCAACCGATACATTAAAAACCTTGGGAACCTATTATTGGCGCGTCGATGAGCTAAGAAAAGGAAGAATCACTAAAGGAAATATCTGGCGTTTTCGTCTTGCGAGTAAGGCTTTTAAAGGTGCTCAGGGATATGGAAGATATGCCCGGGGAGGAAAAGGAGGAAAGGTCGTCTATGTGACGAACTTAAAAGACAGGGGGAGAGGAAGTCTTCGTGCGGCTGTAGAGAATGATATTGGTCCACGCACTATTGTCTTCAATGTTTCAGGGCTTATTACTTTAGAATCCAGATTAAATGTTACGGATCCTTATGTTACTATTGCCGGACAGACAGCACCGGGAAAGGGTATTTGTATCCGACACGCTACTTTTGGCGTAACAGGAGATGATGATGTCATCCGTTTTCTTAGAGTACGCTTAGGGAAGCCAAATGTTTCTTATGGCGGTATGGGGCTGACTGGAAATAACTTTAGTATAATAGATCATTGTTCTATAAGCTGGACAATGGATGAATCCTTTAGTTCGAGAAATGCAAGGAATATCACTTTGCAAAGGACGTTGATTTCGGAAGCCCTTAATGTTGCCGGGCATCATAATTATCCTCCCGGAACGGCTCATGGTTATGCTGCTAGTATCGGGGGAAATGTTGGAAGTTTTCATCATAATCTGCTTGCCGATTGTTATGGAAGAAATTGGAGTATGGCTGGAGGACTGGATGCCAATGCTTTTTATGCGGGACGGCTTGATATTCGCAATAATGTAGTCTATAATTGGGGAACCCGTGCTACCGATGGTGGCGCCAATGAAGTAAACTTTGTAAATAATTATTATAAACCGGGACCGGGTACAACCTTTTTTTATGCTTTAAATGCCCAGCATGAAGGAGCGGGAAAAGGAATGCAACGTTATTATTTTAAAGGAAACGTTATGCCGGGAGTTTTTGATGAAAAAAATGAAAAGAGAGGAAGGAAATCTTCGGACCATGAGGTTAATTACAATACGTTTGTCGATCACCCTTTCTTTGCTTCTCATGTGAGTACCCAAACGGCAGAAAACGGGTATAAAAATGTATTATCTGATGTGGGATGTAATATGCCGGTATTAGATAAGCATGATGTCAGGATTATTAATGAAACACTAAACAACACCACTTCGGTAACGGGAAGTGTCAGTGGATTACAGGGATTTCCGGATAATCAGTCTGATGCCGGAGGTTGGGAGGATTATCCTGAAGTGCATCGCTCCGATCATTGGGATAGTGATAATGATGGGTTACCCGACTGGTGGGAAGATATTCATGGATTGAATCCTCATTCCCCTGAAGACGATTTCTCTGATGCCAATATGGATGAAGATAATGATGGTGCTACAAATTTGAATGATTATCTGAATTGGATGGCAGATCCTCATGCCTGCAGTCCAGGAGGAAAACCGATTGAAATAGATCTTGGAAAGTTAACCAGGGGTTATACCAACCAACCTGTTTTTACTGTCGAAGATAGAGAAAATGGACAAGTTGAAATAAATGACGATAAGGCCGTTTTTACTCCGAATCAGAAAGGATTGTCATCTTTTAAGTTTACAGTAAAGGATGCTTCAGGAGATACAATGACAAGAACAGTAAATATAGTCAGTGGTTATGACGTTAAATTTAAATAAATATGAACAGATGAAATTACGATATTGGATTTTCCCTTTTATGCTTGTTCTTTTAGGAGCTTGTTCTAAACAAGAAGAAAAGGCGAGAATAGTTACAGCTTTTAATGAAAATTGGCAATTTTCTTTGGGGGATGACAGCCTGGCGAGTCGAGTTAATTATGATGATGCTCAATGGCGATCTTTGGATTTGCCACATGATTGGAGTATAGAGGGAAAGTTTGATAAAGATCATCCAACTACAACGGCTGAAGCTGCTTTGCCGGCCGGTATAGGTTGGTATCGTAAAACTTTTACCTTACCTGAAAAATGGAAAGAAAAGAAGGTATATATCAATTTTGGAGGAGTTTACCGTGATAGTAAAGTCTGGATAAATGGTCATTTACTTGGAGAACGTCCTAATGGAAGCATTTCTTTCCGTTATGATATGACACCCTATTTGGGCTTTGGGGAACATGAAAATGTTATTGCTGTTCGGGTTAATAATTCATTACAACCCAATTCTCGTTGGTACACCGGATCAGGAATTTATCGCAACGTTAAACTGGAAATAACAGATAAAATTGCTGTTGACCACTGGGGAACCCATGTTACTACTTCACAAGTAGATAGTACGGAGGCCGAGATTCGCATTAAGACCACACTCGTTAATGAGACAGGGCAGACTAAAAACTTTAAACTGAAGACGGTAATCTATGATAAAGATAATCGCCCCGTCTTAACCTTGCCGGTTCAAAAGGTCCGGTTGAAAGATAGTGTCACACAGGTTGTTCAAAAATCGAAGATTAAAGATCCTGATTTGTGGTCTGTACAGCACCCTTATTTATATGTAGCGAAAACACAATTAATATCGGAAGATCAAGTGAAGAATCTATATAAAACCACTTTTGGGATTCGTTCCTTTCGGTTTACTAAGACCGATGGATTTTATTTGAATAAAAAACGTTTACAAATTAAAGGAGTTTGTCTTCATGAAGACCTTGGCGCGTTAGGAACGGCTGTAAATCGAACTGCTATAAAACGCCGACTTCATATTTTGAAGAATATGGGATGTAATGCTATTCGTACTGCTCATAATCCCCCATCGAATGTATTGCTTGATCTTTGTGATCAAATGGGCTTTTTAGTAATGGATGAAGCCTTTGATGTTTGGAAAAAACAAAAAGTGAAGTATGATTATCATATATATTGGGAAGATTGGCATAAACGGGATTTGGAGGATATGATAAAACGAGATAGAAATCACCCTTCTATCATTGTATGGAGTATTGGAAATGAGATTCGGGCACAATTCGACAGTAGCGGCATTCCTATGACCAAAGAGCTTGTGGGAATTGTGAAGGCATTAGACACCACCAGACCCGTTACTTGTGCGCTTACGGAAATGGATCCGGAGAAAAATTTTGTGTATCAATCAGGTGCACTTGATATGCTTGGGTTTAACTACAACCACGAATTGTACGATTCTTTACCCGAATTGTTTCCTGATCAAAAATACATAGGGACGGAAACCATGTCAGCTTTAGAAACACGCGGACATTATGATATGCCCTCAGACAGTATCATGCGTTGGCCGGAAAGTGCGAAAGCTGATTTCACTGGAAATAAAGATTATACTGTTTCGGCTTATGACAATGTATCTGCTTATTGGGGCTCGACCCATGAAGAAACCCTGAAGGCATTGCGTAAAGCCACTTATATTCCGGGTTTATTTGTGTGGAGTGGCTTCGATTATCTTGGAGAACCGCTGCCTTATCCCTGGCCGGCCAGGAGTTCTTATTTTGGTATAATAGACCTTGCCGGATTTCCAAAAGATGCCTATTTTTTATATAAAAGTTTATGGACGGATAAACCGGTTTTGCATATTTTCCCCCACTGGAATTGGGAGAAAGGCCAAACTATTGATGTGTGGGCGTATTATAACAATGCCGATGAAGTTGAGCTATTTCTGAACGGGAAGTCTTTAGGGGTTCGAAGGAAAGAGGGAGATGATATGCATGTACAATGGAGAGTAAAATATATTCCGGGAACTTTAAAAGCAGTTTCAAGAAAGAATGGCAAGGTGGTTCTTTCTAGAGAGATTCATACTGCCGGAGCACCTGCAAAGATAAAATTATTGCCTGACCAAAAGCAAATCAAAGCCAATGGTCGTGATTTATCATTTATTAAGGTGAAAGTACTCGATAAGGATGGAAATCTGGTGCCGCATGCTGATAATTTGATTAAGTTCAGCGTTAATGGTAAAGGTTCCATAGCAGGATCGAATAATGGTTATCAGGCGGACCTTGAATCTTTTAAGTCTGACAAACGCAAAGCGTATAATGGTCTTTGTTTGGTTGTAGTTGAATCTAAAAAAGATCCTGGAGAAATTAAGCTGATAGCTCAATCGGATGGGTTGGATGCAGATTCTGTTTTCATTAAGAGTATTAAGAAATAAGAATCATGTGGAAACAAATTATTTTTGCTGTCTCTTTTTTGTTGTGCATTCTTCCCTGCCGGGCTCAATTGGTAGATGGAACTCCGGCTCCTGTTCCTCCTCCTCCAACAGTTTATCAAGAAGATCCATGGGCTGATCAATTAATCACCGGGATAAACAGAGAGCCTTCCAGGTCGACGGCTTATTCCTATAAGTCAATTGAAGATGCAGTAAAGGGAGATCGAAAGGATGCAAGGGTCATGTCATTAAATGGCATGTGGAATTTTAAGTTTGCCGAGAAGCCGGCTGATGCGCCGAAAGATTTTTATAATAGAAAAGTTAAAGGATGGGATAAGATTCAAGTGCCCTCAAATTGGGAAATGAAAGGATATGGGATCCCTATCTACAGGAGTTCTCGTTATGGATTCCGTCCGGTAGACCCACCGCATATACCCATGGATAAAAATCCTGTGGGCTCTTATCAACGTACTTTTAACTTACCGGATAACTGGAAAGATAAGAATGTAACACTTTATTTTGGAGGAGTGAGTTCTGCTTTTAAAGTTTGGCTTAACGGTCAATTTTTAGGTTACGGAGAAGATAGTTATTTACCTTCAGAATTTAATATTACCCCTTATTTAAAACCCGGAGAAAACAAAGTTTCTGTACAGGTTATTCGCTGGAGTGATGGTTCCTATCTGGAAGATCAGGATCAGTGGCGGTTGAGTGGCATTCAAAGAGAAGTAATGTTGTTGGCCGAGCCTCGTGTTCGTATTTTTGATTTCCATTGGGAGACTCAACTGGATAGCGTCTACAAGGATGCTACGTTAAGTATTAGACCTCAAATCAACAATCTCACAGGAAAAAAACTTCCCGATAACCTGGAACTGAAAGCACAATTGTACGATGAAGATAATCAACCTGTGCTAAAAGAACCATTAGAAACAAGTGTAAATGATGTTTTGAATGAATCTTATCCAAGATTGGATAATGTGAAGTTTGGTTTTCTGGAAGCTAAAATTCAAAACCCCGCCAAATGGAGTCCGGAGGCTCCCAACCTGTATACACTCGTATTGTGGTTAGAAGATTCTACCGGTCATGTAATGGAAAGTAAAAGCAGTAAGGTAGGGTTTAGAAGTATCGAATTTTCGAAGGATGGAAAATTGCTCATAAATGGTAAAGTAACCTATTTATATGGCGTAAACCGGGTGGTACATGACCCTGTCAAGGGGAAAGCTTTATCCAGAGAAGACATCTTTAAAGATGTAGAGACTATAAAAAGGTTTAATTTTAACTGCATTCGAACGAGTCATTATCCTGCCAATCCCTATTTTTATCAACTATGTGATGAGTTTGGAATAATGGTTATAGATGAAGCAAATTTGGAAACCCACGGGTTAGGAGGAAAGCTAAGCAATGATCCTACTTGGAATCATGCTTATATGGAAAGAATGACCCGAATGGTAAAAAGAGATAAGAATCATTCTAGTATTATTATTTGGAGCTTGGGAAATGAAGCAGGACGTGGTCCTAATCATGCAGCTATGGCAGCCTGGACGCACAATTATGATATTACAAGACCCGTCTTGTATGAACCGGCACAAGGAAATCCAAAAGTAGAAGGGTATATTCCTCCCGGTAGCCCGGGTTATCCTAAGGATCATCAACATCGCATTGAGAATCCTGTAGATGAAGATTATGTGGATATCATTGGTCGAATGTATCCCGCTTTATATACTCCTCAGTTGCTGCTGAATCAAAAAAATGGAGATAATCGCCCGATCCTGTTTATTGAATATGCCCATTCTATGGGAAATTCTACAGGAAATTTAAAGGAATTTTGGGATATTTTTCGTTCTCACAAACGTTTAATAGGAGGATGTATATGGGATTTTAAAGACCAGGGCATCTTGGAGAAGGATTCTAATGATTCTAATGGGGTAGATTATTATGCTTATGGTGGAGACTTTAACAGCCGTTGGGATGATGGTAATTTTTGTATCAATGGAATTGCCGAACCGGATGGTTCTCCCAAATCGGCCATGTATGTGGCAAAACATGTTTTTCAGCCTGCGGTCTCCTCCTTGGTTGATACGGAAAAAGCTTTGATAAAAATAAAGAATCGAGCTGCTGTGAAGTCCTTAGAGTATTACAACACAGTGTTAAAAATTAGAAAGAATGGTAAGATTATTCAAAGTGTGGATCTCCCTTCATTCGCCTTAGATCCGGGTCATGATACCCTTTTAAGTCTTCAACCCTATCTTCCTGAAATGAAATCAGGAAATGAATATCTGGCGACGATCCAATTTCAGCTTCCTGCAAAAACGGCTTGGGCTCCAAAAGGTTTTGTTGTGGCTTCTAACCAATTTTCTCTGACAGGTCTTTCTCAACATTTTCATCCTGTACCCAAACAGGGTAGGCTGAGCTTACAAAAGAAAGATACGTTACTTGTTTTAAAAGGGAATGATTTTACAATCCATTTTAATACTAATAATGGTGCTTTGTCAGCATACAGATTAAAAGGAAAAAATCAAATAACAAAACCTTTATTACCGCATTTTAAAAGACCATTGACCGACAATGACAGGAAAGGGTGGAAGCCACAGAAAAAACTGAAGCCCTGGTATCATCCTCAGAGGAAATTAAAATCTATAGAGGTTGATACCTCGGATAGCAACGTCATAAAAATTAAAAGTCATTATAGTTTAATGTCCGGGAAAACGGAAGTAGAGGTCAACTATACGGTGAATAAGAAAGGAGTCGTTCGAGTGAGGGAAATTCTTCGGCCCAATTCAGGATTACCTAATATTCCTAAAGTAGGAATGCAATGTGCTGTTGCAAGAGAATTTGATCAGATGACCTGGTATGGGAAAGGACCGGTAGAAAATTATGTTGATAAAAATTATGGTTTGAATGTAGGTATTTATTCCTTGTCATTAAAAGACTTTATAGAACCCTATGTATATCCGCAGGAAAATGGAAATCGAATGGGCGTACGGTGGATGTATCTGTCGGATACGAGTAAAAAGGAAGGCGTTTTAATTGTTGCAGATAGCCTGTTGAGTATGAGTGCGTGGCCTTATACCGAAGCAAATATTAATGCAGCAAAACATATCAATGAATTAAAAGATGCAGGGTTTGTTACTTTAAATATTGATTTGAAGCAGATGGGAGTAGGAGGGAATACCAGCTGGTCTGATGAGGCGCAACCCCTTGAAAAGTATCAGATTCCGTCAAAGGATTATCAGTATTCCTATTATATATATCCTTGTCATGCAGATAGAAAAGAATTGCCCGGAATAATAAAAAATATAAAGTTTAAATAGAAGAATCTATGAAGCGGATAATATTATTTTTCTCGTTTTTATTTGCCTGTTTATTCATTAATGGTAGCCGGGGGTATGCACAACGCTTTCAAAAAGAGGATACTGTGCAGATTAAAGATCATACTGCGCCATGGGTTTATTGGTATTGGATGCATGCTGCGGTGACCGAAAAAGGAATCAAAGCGGACTTGGAAGCGATGAAAGAAGCAGGTATTGATGGTGCTTATATTTTTTTTATTTCAGGCGCAGACAAAAATCCTGAGATAGTCCCACCTGCAACCCAGTTAAGTCCTCATTGGTGGACATTGGTTGAATATGCAGCGCAAAAAGCCGACAGTTTAGGAATACAATTGGGGATGGATGTGACTGATGGCTTTGCAACAGCAGGAGGTCCATGGATTACACCGGATTTGTCGATGCAAAAGGTAGTTTGGTCTCAAACTCAAGTTCAGGGTGGAGAATGGTTTAATGATACTTTACCACAACCGGAAATAAATGAAAATTATTATAAAGATATTGCGGTATATGCTTATCCATCTTTGTCGGGTACGGTTCAATCCACAAAGACTATCCTTCCTGAAGTAAGTACGAGTAATGGGAAATCTGCCTCTTTTTTAACGGATGAAGAGAATAATGAAAATTTTGTGAGTCATGAACCTTGTTGGATACAATATAAATTTGAACAACCATTCGTATGTCGTTCTATAAAGATACGAGTAAGGGGCATTGCTTTTCAAGCCTATCGTTTGCTTATAGAAGTAAGTAATGATGGGCAACATTTTCACTCTATTGGCAGACTCAAACCGGCACGTAGCGGATGGCAGGACTTCGCTGTGCCGGAGGCCACCTTTAGTATTCCTGCTGTAAAAGCCCGATATTATCGTTTTGTTTTTGATCCTTCCGGAACGGAACCCGGTTCTGAGGATCTGGATGCTGCCAAATGGAAACCAACCTTCAAATTAACAGGAATTCATCTGTTTAGTAAACCTCAAATTAATCAGTATGAAGGAAAAAGTGGTATGGTTTGGAGAATTGCAGAACGGACATCGAAGAAAGAAATTCCTGATTCCCTTTGTGTTAGTGAAAAAGATCTTTTGAATATTACAAAATATTTAGATGATTCGGGTCGATTAAAATGGAAAGTTCCCGAAGGGAATTGGACGATATTGAGAATGGGGCACACGTCTACAGGTCAGAAAAATTCGACCGGAGGGGCGGCCAAGGGATTGGAATGCGATAAATTTAATCCGGAAGCTGTAAGGTTACAATTTAGAAACTGGTTTGGGAAAATATACAATAAATTGGGAGATAGCCTAGCTGTGGATGTTCTAAAAGTTTTTCATGTTGATAGTTGGGAGTGTGGAAGCCAAAATTGGTCACCAATTTTTCGAAAGTCTTTTATTAAATATTGTGGTTATGATCCACTCAAATTCCTTCCTGCTATGGCAGGAGTACCAATCCAGAGCACGAAAGTATCTGAAAAATTCCTTTATGATGTTCGTTCTACCATTTCAAAACTTATAAGCGAGAATTTTTTTGGTACATTAAAGGACTTAGCTCACCAAAAGAATTGTTTGTTTAGTGCAGAGAGTGTTGCCCCTACGATGGTGAATGATAATATGTCTCAATTTAGTAATGTGGATATTCCAATGGGAGAGTTTTGGTTGAGAAGCCCTACCCATGATAAACCCAACGATATATTAGATGCCATATCCGGAGGACATGTATATGGGAAGAATATTATAGGATCAGAGAGCTTTACTGAACTTCGTATAGAATGGGACGAATATCCCGGCATGTTGAAGACGCTATTAGATCGAAACTTTGCTTTAGGAATTAATAGAATAGTTTATCATGTATTTGCAGAAAATCCCTGGTTAAACAGGAAACCCGGTATGACTTTGAATGGTGTAGGGTTATATTTTCAGCGTGATCAGACCTGGTGGAAACCGGGGAAAGCCTGGGTAAAATATGCTCAGCGATGTCAAAACCTCTTACAAAAAGGACACCCTGTAGTGGATTTAGCGGCTTATACCGGCTGGGAACTTCCAAGACGTGCACTATTGCCCGATCGTTTATTGCCCGTTATTCCCGGAATTTATGGACAAGATCGCGTGGATAGAGAGAAAAAGAGATTGGCAAATAAGGGAGAACCTTTGCAGAAAATACCGAGAGATGTCACTTCTTCTGCCAATATCTATAATCCGATCAACTGGATTAATCCGCTTCGAGGATATCATTATGATTCATTTAATGAAGATGTCTTGTTGCATGATGCATGGGTAGAAGATGGACAAATTATTCTGCCCGGAGGAATGCAGTATCGTTTGTTAATCATTCCGGGAAAACGTCGGATGCAGCCGGAAGGTAATATTATGAAAGCAGAGGTAGGGAAGCAGTTGCTGCGATTGGTTCGTGCAGGTGCAACAATTTTATTGACCGATCAACCGGAAAGGGTCCCGGGATTAAATAAAAAGAAAAATAAGGAAATTAAAAAAATAGGGCATCAATTGTTTAATGGAAATTTTCATAAAGTTAAAACAGCCTCCGGATCTTTTTCTATGAAAAAGCTGGGAAAAGGAAGGATTATAAAAGGACCTTATCAGCCCGCTTCCTTTGAAGAGATTGGTTTGAGTAAAGATCTTATGGCAAAAAATCAGAAAGGAACAATAGCTGATGACATGGCATGGAATCACCGCCGGACAGCAGACGAAGACATTTATTTTCTCTCCAATCAAATGGATAGTGCAAGAATTATCTCCCTCTCTTTGCGTGTTTCGGGAAAAATTCCGGAATTGTATAATCCCGTAACAGGTCATAAACGGGAAGCGAATAGATGGAGTTTTCGTAATGGTCGGACTGAATTAGCCGTAAAGCTCCCTAAAAATGGCTCTCTTTTCTTATTATTCAAAAAGAAAACAGATAAAAAGAGGAGGAATATCGGGAAAAACTGGCGTGAAACGAGAGAGTTAAAGAAGCTAAAAGGAAGTTGGCAGGTGCATTTTAAGTCAAAATATGATGGTTTTGATGATACTTTTGTTTTTGATACCCTGAAAAGCTGGACTTTAAACAAGAATGACCGTATCCGGTATTATTCCGGAACGGCTTTTTATTCTAAATCGTTTCACTGGAATGGTATAGTAAACAAAGAGAAAGTGTGGCTTCGTTTGGGGCAGGTTGCTAATATTGCTTCGGTAAAGGTGAATGGAATAGATTGTGGGGTGACTTGGACTTTTCCTTACCGTGTGGATATCACTAAAGCATTACAGAAAGGAGAAAATAAAATTCAGATTGCCGTAACCAATACCTGGGCAAACAGGCTGATGGGAGATCATAGACTACCTGAGGATGAACAGGTTACAAAAACGAATGCCAAATATAATTTGAAAGGCAAGGAATTGTTACCCGCCGGCTTATTAGGACCGGTAAGTATTATAAAAAAAGAGAATTAAAAGAATAGATAAATTAACTTTTGCATACTAAAACGATTGAAAATGAGTCATACGTTCTTAAAAAAGCTATTTCTAATAGCGGGGATAATATTTTTTTTTAACAGCTTTGCTGTGGCACAAAAACAGGCTACATGGATTTGGTATCCCGGCGATTTTGAGATAGAATTGAGCAATAGAATGCAGAACAGACGAACTGAACGAACGACCTTTCTGCCTCCTTTTTGGAAATTGGATAGTCATTATCCGCTGATAGATTTCCATAGAGATTATGACTTGAAAGAAGCGGAAGAAGTTTCAATTTATGTAGAAGGGAGATATAATGTGAAGATAGATGGCAATGCTTTGATGGGAGAACCGCATAAAATTACGATGCCTGCCGGTAAACATCGGTTGAGTTTAAAGGTCTATAATCAGGCGGAAGTTCCTGCTATTTTCATTCAAGGGAAAACGGTGGTCTCTGATTCTACTTGGTTGTTAACTTATGAAGATAAGGAATGGATTGATGAATCAGGACAAGCTTCTGATCAATCCGGAACTAAATGGTCACATGCAGGATTCTGGAATTTGAATGATCCGCGTCAACCACCTTCTCAATTTCATTTGCCTACCCGGCCCGAATATGCGACGGAAACAAATCGAAAATCTCATTCATTACTCGTAGATTTTGGAAAAGAGACCTTTGGATATATTAAACTTCATGGGCTGAAGGGGAAAGGTATGGTCTCTCTTTATTATGGGGAATCCAGAGAAGAAGCGCTGTCCACAGATAGCTGTGAAACTTTAGATAAATTGGAAGTGCATAATCAAGCCAAAGAAGATTCGGTATTATCCGATTCGAAGGCTTTCCGGTATGTGAATATTGTATTTGATCGGGAAATACACATCGACTCTGTTTCTATGTTATATGAATATGCTCCGGTAACAGAAAGAGGCAACTTCGAGTGCTCAGATGAGGAAATCAATAAGATCTATGATGTGGCTAAATATACCTTTCACTTAAATACGCGTGAGTTTTTTATAGATGGGATCAAACGCGACCGTTGGATTTGGAGTGGTGATGCTTATCAAAGCTATCTGATGAATTATTATTTATATTTTGATTCTCCCACAGTAAAACGAACCCTAATTGCTCTTCGTGGGAAAGATCCGGTGACCAGTCATATTAACACGATTATGGATTACACCTTCTATTGGTTTATGGGTATCTATGATTATTATCTGTATACCGGTGACAAAAAATTTATTCGGCAATATTATCCGAGAATGGAAAGCATGATGAAATTTGTCTTATCAAGAAGAGATAAAAATGGCTTTTTAGAAGGTTTGCCCGGAGATTGGGTATTTATTGATTGGGCGAAAGGGTTGCGTAAAGAAGGAGCTTTAAGCTTTGAACAGTTATTATTTGCCCGTAGCCTGGAGGCAATGGCCATAAGCTCCAATATCGCCAATAAACCGCAAGCTGCTTCTCATTATAAACAACTGGCTTCCCAGATGAAAAAGAAATTGTTTGATACTTATTGGGATAAAAATAAACATGTTTTTGTGCATAGTTTTGTAGACGGGAAGCCTACAGATAATGTGAGACGTTATACCAATATGTTTGCTATCTTCTTCGATTATTTGAATGATAAACAAAAACAGGAGGTGAAAAAGAATGTATTACTGAATGATAAAGTTCCCTCTATTACCACACCGTATATGCGTTTCTATGAATTAGAGGCTTTATGTGCTCTGGGAGAGCAATCCTATGTATTAAAGGAAATGAAAGATTATTGGGGAGGAATGCTCAAGCTGGGAGCCACCACTTTTTGGGAAGAATATGATCCGAATGATAAAGGAGTAGAAAATTTGGCCATGTATGGACGTCCTTATGGAAAGAGCTTGTGTCATGCGTGGGGAGCCAGTCCAATTTATTTGTTAGGAAAATATTATATCGGGGTACAACCCACAGCACCCGGCTATTCCCGATATACAGTAAGACCGAGATTAGGAGGATTGAAATGGATGAAAGGATCCGTTCCAACCCCGGATGGTGATATTACTTTGTATTGTAGTACGGAGGAAATAAAAGTAAAAGGAGCTGCCGGAATTGGTTTGCTAAAGTTTAAAAGTCAGTCAACACCGGTTTGTGACCAAGGGAATATAGAAAAAATGGGGGAGCATAATTATCAAATGAAAATAGAAACAGGGAAACAGTATACCGTCGAATACCGTGCGTTTGAATAATTTGCCGGAAGTCATCATTGAATCTTGTATTTTAAAATACATAAAGATTCCATCTTATTGCTGTTCAATTTACAAAGTCATCCTACTTTTGTAATAAAAAGAAATGTTACAACACAAAACGGCATTCATTACGGGAGGCTCTAAAGGGATTGGATTTGGTATTGCTGTGGCACTTATAAAGGAAGGCATAAATGTCGCCATTACCGGCAGGAATGAAAAGGACTTATTTTCAGCTGTTAACCAACTCAATGATCATTCTTCTTCGAAGGCAAAAGCCATTGGGCAAGTGATGGATGTAAAGGCGTTTTCGGAACAGCAGAAGGCTATAGAATCCACTGTGACGGAATTAGGAAATATTGATATAATTATAGCTAATGCAGGGTTTTGGAAATCTGCCTCTATAGATGAATTGAGTGTAGAACTTTGGGACGAAACGATTGCTACTAATTTGAGTGGTATGTTTTATACGCTTAAAGCCGGATTGGAACAACTGAAAACGACTAAAGGATACTTTTTTACACTGTCTAGTTTGATGGGAAACAACTTCCATAAAAATTGCAGTGCTCATGTAGCCAGTAAGTTTGGGGTGACCGGCTTTACTCAGGCTGCCATGCTTGATTTGCGAGTGTATGGCATCAAAACCAGTATGCTGATGCCCGGCTCTGTCGCTACTCATTATGATGAAAATACGCCGGAAGAAGACTATAATTGGAAAATACAACCTTCCGATATCGGTCAGATTATTGTAGATTTATTGAAAATGGAAAGACATGTGTTACCCAGTAAAGTTGAGGTAAGACCTGCCTTTCCACGGAAGAAATAGGGAAGAGGTGATCCCCGGGGATGGCGAAAAACGGGTTGTAAATAATTTCAGACCATTCCTCAAATTTGGGGAACAATCAAAAAATGAAAGAGTCTGTCAAACCGTTGATTAGAAACGATTTGTAGGGTTATTTCCAAAAAGTGGTGAATCATGCGGGGTAAACAGTATCAAAGCTTACGAAAAAGTCAATAAATAGAGGATTATATGGCCTATAAATGATTAAAGTAATGACCAAAATGAATGGTTAACTCAGCATATCAAAATGAACTGCAAAGGATGCAAAGGGAAAAGAATTTGAAGTTATACGAGATGAATTTTGAACAAAATTGGAGGCTAAGAAAAAAAGACTTCATTCTTACCTATTGTCTTCTTGCAAAACTATTGGGATATTGTATCTTTGTTTTTTCCTTTCGACTATATTGAAAGGAGGTTATACCTGCTTAAGCCTGTTTTTTCTTTATACATATTTTCCTTATAAAGAGGTAGACCATCTTTGAATGGTAGATATGTAATAGTAGATGAAATTTTTAAATGAAGGATCATTTACATTGAAATGGAGTGATACTTTAGCAATCCAATACCATCTTTATGGAACGAAAGTTATTATGGAAAATAAAAAGAAAAGGGTATTATATTATAAATACCCTTTTTGGTCATCGACAGTATAAAAAATTTGTCGTCATAACACGTTCCCGAACGGGCTCCTATTTGCTAATAAGCTTATTGAAGAACCATCCCAATATTGTTGCTGAAGGGGAAGCCTTTAATTTCATAGCTCCCAAATCATGCCAAACTATTTGGGAAAAAGAAGTTTTTACGAAGAAGCTTTCTAAAGTTAAATATGTTGGCTTTAAGATTTTTTATTATCATCCTTTGGATAGTGACGATAAATCCGTTTGGGACAATCTAAAGAGTGATAAAAGTATAAAAATAATTCATTTACGAAGAGAAAATATGCTGAATACCATCGTCTCTCGTAAAATAGCAGGGAAAACCAATATTTGGAAAAAGCAAAACTCCGGGGAGATACCTGTTGAAGAAAGAAAGGTGACGCTAGACCCGGAGGAGTGTGTAGAAAAATTTGAGAGAACTAAAAAATGGGAAACCCAAACTCGTCAAGATTTTAAGGATCACCCATTTTTTGAACTTACCTATGAAGAGTTGACGGCGCATAAACAAGATACTATGAATGCTATTTTCTCCTTTCTCCAATTAGACTCTATTCCGGTTGAGAGCTCTCTTAAAAAGCAGAATAAAGAAACGCTACGGGATTTGGTTACAAACTATGATGAAATTGAACAAGGATTAAAGGAAACTCCATATGCCGAATTTTTAAACCCCTGATTATACCTCTGTTAACGGAAGTATAATCAGAGGGGTTTTTAGAAATAACAGTTTCATAACTATTTGAAAATCTACAGTTGAATTGTAAATTTGGAGGGGCTAAAAGATAGAATTATTAAAAGCTGTATACTAATGCCATTAAAATATTTGTACTGTTGTTTTTTGCCTTCTTCCCTTTCATAAACAAGGGAGCGTCCGCATGATCCATTCGTATTTCCGGAATAAGTGTTAAGGCTCCAATGTTATAATTTGCTGAACAGGTAAAACTCCAAATGTTTCCTCCATCAGGAAAGGTTGTCGGATTTGTAAAAACGGTTAGGCCGTCTGCATCATTAAAATATTCTGTGCGAAGAGTAAAGCCGAGTGTCTCAGTACAATCTATATTTAAATATAAAGCACTGCCCCACCAGTCCGCATCTGTCGCCCTACTATAGTGGTTATATGATCCATTATATGCGATATTGAAATGAGAACTAAGGGTATAAGTTAGGACAATATCAATTTGATCTTTTCGCAAGCCTGCTGTATCTTCTCCACCTATATAACTTAAGGTAGAAGAAAAGGGAAGGTCTTTCGGATGAAATTTCCATTGTCCGCCTATGTATTTTTTGCTTTTTAATGGAGCATATTTATAATCGGTAGGATTAAAAACCCCCAACATAATTGTATGATTACCCGTAGTTGCAGAAGCCTTCACACCGGTATGAAAAAACGGACCAAATGAAAAGAGGTAGGACATGCTGTAATTCCTATTCAAGTTGGCATCTACTAATTCATATCCAATGTAAGTTGCAAAACTTCCGGCGGTTAATTTTAACCAGGTGGTTGGTTTATAATCAATATAAAGTTGTTTTAACATAACAGATGATTTTTTATCATTATAAGAAAAAGCATCTGCTCGCTTTCCAAATCCAACATCACCAGTAAGGCTAACTTTACCAAAGGAGTTTTGTATCTTTAGAGAAAGCATTCCTAATTCAAAAGAATTGTGAGCCTTTGTAAAGCTTGTCTTATTGTCAGTGGTGTTTTTATTAAAATTATATTTATAATAAACACCACCATAACCTGAAATGTCAAAGGCTTCTTGGATTACCGAATCTTTATCCTGCGCCATAAGCACAGGATAAAAGAAAAGGCATAGGAGAGAGGATGAGAGTAGTTTTTTCATAAAATTGATATTAAGGGGTTAAACATATTCAAAAGTATAAGTGGTAGGAGTTGCATCTTCTTCATGATAGGTCTCATCATGTTGACTGATATCTAATCCCAGGTCTTCATCTTTTTCACTTACTCTTATCGGATAGATCAGGTTGACTAATTTAAAGATTGCCCATCCCATACAGAAGCTGTATCCTACAACAAGTAGCATTCCTAAGGTTTGATGAAGGAAAAGGGAAAAATTGCCGTATAGCCAACCATCGCTGCCTCCACTGTTTATTGCTGTAGAAGCAAATACTCCGGTTAATAACATCCCTACGATCCCACCTACACCATGACACGGAAAAACATCCAAGGTGTCATCTAGTACTGATTTACTTTTCCAATGTACGACCAGGTTGGAAATGAGAGCTGCTATAAATCCGATACATAAACTCTGGGGGATGCCTACAAACCCGGCTGCGGGGGTAATCGCTACCATTCCTACTACAGCGCCGATACAAAATCCCATAGCTGAGGGTTTTCTTCCGCGGATGCTGTCGAAAAGAATCCAACTCATGCCGGCAGCTGCAGTTGCCGTATTGGTAGTGGCAAAGGCATTGGCAGCTAAACTGTTAGCTCCTAAAGCAGAACCGGCATTAAATCCAAACCATCCAAACCATAGTAAGCTGGTTCCCAGTATAACAAAAGGGATATTAGCCGGTTTCATTAACTTTTTCTCCTGATGAGATTTACGTTGTTTTAATACCAAGGCTCCTGCTAACGCAGCACATCCGGCAGAGATATGAACAACGGTCCCTCCGGCAAAATCAAGAACACCTAATTGGAAAAGAATACCCTCCGGGTTCCATGTCCAATGGGCAATGGGAGCGTAGATTAAAAGACTAAACAAAACCATAAACAATAGATAGGCTTTAAATTTAATACGTTCTGCTACGGCTCCCACAACAAGTGCCGGTGCTATGACTGCAAATTTTAATTGAAACAAAGCAAATAGTAATAACGGAATGGTTGGAGCCAGACTCCATGGGGCTGACGATAGGACATTCCGGAAAAAGAAATATTGAGAAGGATCCCCTATTAATCCATGGAATGAATCTCCAAATGCCAGACTAAAACCAACAATGACCCAAAGGATACTAATGACGCCGGTAGCTATAAGACTCTGTAACATGGTAGAAATGACATTTTTACGACTTACCATTCCTCCATAAAAGAATGAGAGACCGGGCGTCATTAGGAATACTAGACAACACGAAACGATGACCCAGGCAATGTCTGCGCCAACTAATCCATCTTGTGAGCCTATGCTTTCGGGGCTAATAAATATACCCGCAATTGAAAGAAGGGCTAAGAATAAAAAAGGAACCCATCTATAGATTGTTAACTTTTTCATATTTAATAAATTTAATTTTGATAAATTATATTCGGCAAATATAGGTATATTTATTTTTATTTAAATAATAATCATTAAATATTTGAAAATATCTATAAAAATAGCACAAAATATAGATAAAAAATAAAATGAAGTGTGAATTATAAAATAGGTATAATAATAAATAATATTTATTATAATCCAAATAATATTACTCAATCTATTAAATAATGAAGTTATTATAGCTTATTTGAGAGAAAAAGTTGAATTATAATTAAATTAAAAATTAATTAAATATATTGAAAATATCTTTTTTTGCTATTTTATTTTTTATTTTATAAAATTTTAATGTTTTGTTTTGATATATTTCTTTATGAAATGAGGTATTTAAGTGTCGTTAATATGTAGCTTTTTGTACGAGGCGATTCTTTTGGTGATTGCTTTCCTCTGTTCGTGGTTTCTATTCCGCTGAATCCACATACTGGGTAGGGTAGGGACGAAATGTTTTATGATATTTAGCCCCCCTATGATAAACTATCTATCTAATTCTATTAGTTCAATTGGAAGAAGTATACCTTCTGTATAATGAAAGGGAGGAAAATAAATCTTCCTGATGAGAGAAGTGGTGATCTTCTAACCTGAGTCCTTAATAGTATAGTGATTTTGGAATAGTATATCAGCACCAATCTGGGTGCGGGACTTTTTACATAAGAACAGGTGATTGGTTGATCATCAGGTGGTAAGTTTAAAAGGAGTGCCCCCTTTTGGTGTCTCTTCTCAGGTCTTGTGAAAATGGGGCGTTTCTTCTATAGAAAGGGCATTGTGAAGCATTCTTTTTACTTGTTGGATAATGGCTTTGGCATCAATTTTAGCTTCCCTTCTTTGTTCTTCAGGTTTCCCATGGTGGATAACTTTATCGGGAATGCCCATGATGTTGATTTCTTTCTCCTGATAATGATGATGGTTTACCCATTCCAAAACGGCACTTCCAAAACCACCGATTTGTGTTCCTTCTTCTATGGTGATAATCTTATTAAAGCGATTGAAAATCTGATGCAATAATTCTTCGTCCAGAGGTTTGGCAAAGCGCATATCATAATGCGCAGGGTGAATATGTTCTGCTGCCAGGGTCTTCGATGCCTCTAAGACAAAATTTCCCGAATGTCCATAGGAAAGAATAGCAATTTCCTGCCCTTCCTGTATAATTCTTCCTTTTCCTATTTCTATTTTTTCGAAAGGGGTCTTCCAATCAATTGTAACACCTTTTCCTCTTGGGTAACGGATGGCTATCGGATGTTGAAGGTTAGGTAGTTGAGCGGAGAACATAAGGTTTCGTAATTCCGGTTCATTCATCGGAGCACTGACAATCATATTTGGGATACAGCGCATGTAGGCAATATCATAAGCACCCTGATGGGTAGCTCCATCTTTTCCTACCAGCCCTGCTCGATCCAAGCAAAAAACAACCGGTAAATCCTGGATGGCTACATCATGAATGATTTGATCGTATCCTCTTTGTAGGAATGTGGAATATATGGTACAAAAAGGACGCATTCCTCTTGTGGCTAATCCGGCTGAGAGTGTCACGGCATGTTGTTCGCAAATTCCTACATCTAGGGCTCTTTCCGGCATTTCTTCCATCATATAGGTAAGAGAAGAGCCCGAAGGCATGGCCGGAGTAATGGCCATAATATCTTCATTTTTTCTGGCAAGCTCAAGGAGGGTTTGTCCAAAAACTTCTTGATATTTTGGAGGTTGTGGAGTGTTTTTTGTTTCTTTTTTAATTTCTCCGGTTACTTTGTCAAAGATACCCGGAGCGGCATGCCATTTGGTTTGTTCTTTTTCTGCTTGGGCAAAACCTTTTCCTTTGACTGTTAGAACATGTAGAAGTTTAGGTCCCGGGATTTGTTTCATATCCTCCAGGATTTCTACCATTTTATCTATATTGTGTCCATCTACAGGGCCAAAGTACCGCATGTTTAAGGCTTCGAAGAGGTTGCTGCTTCGTGCAACCATTCCTTTTAGAGCAGTCTCTACTTTTGCGGCAATATCTCTACTTTTATTTTTTCCCAAAGGGAGCTTTCCCAGGATATGCCAGACATCATCCCGAAATTTATTGAAGGTGGTGGAGGTGGTGATGTTGGTTAGATAGTCTCTGAGTGCACCCACATTCGGATCGATGGACATGCAGTTGTCATTCAGAATAACTAATAAATTGGTATTGGAGATGCCTGCATGGTTGAGTGCTTCGAAAGCCATTCCTCCCGAAAGAGCGCCGTCGCCGATGACTGCTATATGCTGGCGTTCGTTTTGTCCCTTTATCGCATCGGCTATGGCCATCCCTAAAGCTGCCGAAATAGAAGTTGAAGAATGCCCTACACCAAAAGTATCATAGGGGCTTTCCTGCCGATTAGGGAATCCGCTTAAACCTTTATATTTCCGGTTGGTATAAAATTGCTTCCTTCTCCCGGTAAGGATTTTATGACCATAAGCTTGATGACCGACATCCCAAACAAGTTGATCGTCCGGCGTGTTAAAAACATAATGTAAGGCTACCGTAAGCTCTACTACGCCAAGGCTTGCTCCAAAATGTCCCCCATGGACGCTAACTATATCTATAATATACTGCCTCAATTCGTCGGAAAGCTCCTTCAGCTTTGTACGATCTAACTTTCTAAGATCTTTTGGAAAGTCAATTTGACTAAGTAGAGGTCCTGCTTCAATTTGCATATTTGGGAAATAAATTACCAATTCTATGTCAAAGGTAATCATTTCCCTAAAAGGATAAAAATAGTTCTTTTTCTCCTTTCAAAGTAAAATTTAACCTTTGGTACAAAAATAAGATTGCTAAAGGAGAAGGTTTCTTACTTTTGCCAAAAGAATGTTAAAAAATATATCGAAATATTATTGGTGGTGTCAGGTCGGAGGATGGTTGGCCTGGATGCTCTTTAATGTCATATTAAGTAAGTATTATGGTCGTCCGTTGAATGGAACTTTCTTTATTGATCAGGGAAGTTTGGTGCTATTAGGAATAGGATTGACACATATTTTGAGGTGGTTTATACTGAAATTTAATTTTTTGGAATTTCCATTAAGTAAGTTGTTAATCCGCATTCCAATCATGCTTATTATCTGGACGGTTTTCCTTAATTTAATCCGTGGTTTGGAATTGATGTATTTATATTCGAATCATCATCATCACCATCATCATTTATTTTCACTTTGGCGGTTTATCCCGACCGCACTTTTACTTATGGTATGGGTTGCGCTTTATTTTATGGGATATTATTTTCAAAAAGAACAACAATATCAAATTGATAAATTACAATTAGAGGCAACCGTAAAAGAATTAGAATTGCGGACAATAAAGTCACATTTGAATCCTCATTTTTTATTTAATGCACTCAATAGTATTCGTGCGTTAGTGGATGAAGATCCGCAACATGCACGAACAGCTATTACAGAATTGTCCAACATTCTCCGGGCTTCTATCAAGACAGAGAAGATGGATACTGTGAGCCTTGGAAGAGAACTTAAAATTGTCAAAGATTATTTGGCGGTGGAACATATTCGCTTTGAAAATCGGTTACAGGTAAAATATGATATTGATGAAGAAACACTGGATTTGCAATTGCCTCCATTGATGTTACAAACCTTGGTGGAGAACGCCATTAAACATGGTATCTCCCGAACGGTATCAAATGGTATAGTGGAGATAAGCTCTAAAAAAAGTAAGGATTTTCATGAATTTATTGTGCGAAATTCAGGGCATTATGAAGAAAAACCGGGAAATGATGGTTTTGGATTGAAAAGTATTCGGGAGAGTTTGAAATTACTTTATAAAAATAAGGCTTCCTTTTCAATCTATAATGTTGGGAAGGAAATTGTAGAAGCTGTAGTGAAAATACCCTTAACGGAATATAAAAAAGGATAAATATGAAACGTGCTTTGATTATTGATGACGAAAGATTGGCTCGTTCTGAATTAAAGAAATTATTAAAAGATTTTTCTGAGGTGAGTATTGTCGGAGAAGCCGCAAATGCGAAAGAAGGTCTCAAAAAAATAAAAGAATTGTCCCCCAATCTTCTATTTCTGGATATTCAGATGCCGGGCAAAACAGGGTTTGAGATGTTGGAAGATCTGGAAGAAACCCCGCAGGTAATTTTTACAACTGCTTATGACGAGTATGCCATCAAGGCTTTTGAATTTAATGCCCTCGATTATCTGATGAAACCGATAGAACCGGAAAGACTGGAAGAGGCAATCAACCGACTTGATGAAGATATTGAAAGCAAAGAAGAGGAGTCAAATGACAATGATTTTAAACTTACGGAAGAAGATCAGGTTTTTGTCAAGGATGGTCATCATTATTATTTTATAAAAGTGGGAGATATTCGACTGTTTGAAAGTGCCGGAAACTATGTACGCGTCTATTTTGAAGATAAACAACCTCTTACTTTAAAATCACTTCATGCATTGGAAAATCGTTTGGATGAAAGAATATTTTTCAGAACAAACAGAAAGTTTATCGTTAATCTTCGAAAAGTAATAAAAATAGATCCTTATTTTAATGGAGGATTACTGCTTGAAATAGAAGGAGGGGAGAAAATAGATGTTTCCCGCCGACAGGCAGTAAGATTCAAGGAATTGATGAGTTTGTAGATCTCTTTTACCTTGTAAAATGGAATTGTTTTTTTTGGGATTAGTTAGGAATTGAATAAAAAATCTTAATTTCACAATGGTTTTTTATTTATTGGTCTCAAGAAATGCAGAAAGAAGAAATTATACAATTACAACGGCTTATCTGTTACAACAATGATCAGAAAGCATATAAAAGATTGTATCTCTATTTTTTTAAACGACTTTACGGGTTTGCAAAATCATTAACAAAACATCCGGAACCGGCAGAAGAAATAGTAGAGGATGTTTTCATTAATTTATGGCAAAAACGTAAAAAGCTTACTGATATTCGTAACCTGAAGGTTTATCTTTTTGTAGCGGTTCGAAACAGAGCTTTTAATTTTCTGCAGGCACAATCAAAAGACATGCTTTCCTTATTTGAAGATTATCCGGTATCTATGAATCGGTCGCCAATGGATCCGGAGAAGATATTGTTGTCGAAAGAATTGGAAGAAAATATGAACCGGGCAGTTGAGCAGCTACCTCCTCGCTGTAAAATGATTTTTAAAATGGTGAGATTTGAAAAATTAAAATACAAAGAGGTGGCTGAGATACTGAATATTTCTCCCCGTACAGTTGATTCTCAGATGACTATTGCAGTCAAAAGATTGTCTGAGTTTATTTCTTCTTATCGATCTTCTGAAGAGTAAATTATTATTTTTTCAAAAAAAAATAAATTTCTTTTACGGAGAAATGGTTTTTTACTTGTCTATGTAATTAAAGGGATAAATATAGTGGACAAGCAAGAAAAAATATGGTCGCTGGTTGCGCGTAAGTTATCTGGAGAAATTTCTGATAATGAAGAGAGAGAATTAGAGGAATTGCTAAGGGATAATCCGGAGAGTAAATATGCCTTTGGTAAATTAGAGGATTGGTGGCATACCGATGAAGAGAACAAGCAGACAAAGAAAGACTCCCTGGCTGAAGATAGTTTTAAACACATTGAAGATAGTTTTTTAAAGACTTCTGCCGAAGAAAAAAAAGCTTTTTCTGAAGATAAGGATCTACCTCATCTTGCTGTTTCCCAAAGATTCTCATTTCTGAAATGGGCAGCTGTGTTGATTTTTATGATTGCAATAGGAGGAGGAATCTACCTGTTTTCTAGAAAGGATAATAGGTATGCGAATATTGCTTCTCTAACAGACAAAGGTTCTCATCAGAGTGAAATTTCCACTCAATATGGTTCTAAATCTCGGGTCATGCTTCCAGATGGAACAATGGTATGGCTAAATTCGGGAAGTAAACTGACATACAATAATAAGACTTTTGGGAAAGAAGATAGAAAGGTCAATTTAATAGGAGAAGGTTTTTTTGATGTCGCAAAGGATGCCAATGTACCTTTCATTATTCATGCAAACAGGGTTCGAGTGACTGTTTTAGGAACCCGTTTTGACATGAAATCTTATCCTAATGATCAAACCATTGAAGCAACCCTTGTTTCCGGATCCATAAAGATAGGCTTTGCCGATAGTATGAGCAAAGGTCTTATTTTAAAACCTCATCAAAAAGTGACTATATCTAAAAAAGACTGGCGTGTAGCTACTCATTTAAAAGCATTGAAAAAGGATGAGGATCACGAAGGGAAAAAGAATCGGTATAATCTTTCTTCTGTTACTTATATTCCTAAGGATAGCACCATGGTAGAAACCTCTTGGGTGCAGAATAAATTAGCTTTCCGAAGTGAATCTTTTGCTAATTTGGCTACCCAATTGGAACGTTGGTATGATGTGAAAATTAACTTTGGAAATAGCAAGGTAAAGCATTATCAGTTTACCGGAGTTTTTATGGATGAAAGCCTGGAGCAAGTTTTAAAAGCGTTACAAATTACAGCTCCATTTCATTATCGGATTGAAAAAGATAAACAGGTTTATATTACGGAATAAACAAATTTTTAATTTAAAAAAAATAAATGATGAAAGAAAGATGACATTCCCCAATTAAAAAGAGGAAATAGAAAAGAAAAAACATTTCGCGAAAAAAGTCCAATTATTCTATTCCCTCAACAAATTTACAAAATCCAATTTATCTTCTAATGAAGAAAAATTGAAAAATGTCCTTCTTTTAAAAAGAGAATGTAGGAGTTCTTTAAAAAAGAAGAACAGGTTCGTGCTATTTTTATTAACCAAACCCAATGACAAAAATATGAAAAGATTTTATTTTATGTATGCTCTTTTTGTTAAAAAAAGAGTGAGAAAGATTTTATTCTATATGCGGCTGATTACGTTTTTGATTCTTTTAGGGTGCATGCAGGTTTCTGCAAATGCGTATTCTCAGGAAGAAGTCTTGTCTATGGATTTAACGCAAGTCAAAATTACCAAAGCCCTGCGACTTATAGAGAAGAAGAGTGATTATAGGTTTTTATATAATAATGCTTTGTTGTCATCAAATATGACGACGGATGTACATGCGAATAAGAAGGATATCCCGGACGTTGTACAGCAGATACTTGAAGGGACGAGTCTCACCTATAAAATTATTGGAGAGCACTTGATTGTTATTGCTTCTAAAGACCGACAAATAAAAGCTATCCATCTGACCGGAACTGTTCAGGGAGCGGATGGTACTTCTTTGGTAGGTGCCACAATTCAGGTGAAAGGAACCACGGTAGGAACGGTTACGGATGCCAATGGGCAATTTTCCATTGATGTGCCTGATAGTGCGGTATTAGTAGTCTCTTCTGTAGGATATGAGTCGAAGGAAGTGGAAGTAAAAGGACAGAGTGAGTTGAATATCACATTGATGACTTCCAGCAAAGGACTGAATGAATTGGTTGTAATCGGATATGGTACCCAAAAGAAAGGGGAAGTTACAGGGGCCATTTCCTCGATTGACGGTGGTGATCTGGAAGATATGCCTACGATGCGTGTAGAACAATCTTTGCAGGGTCGTACCTCAGGAGTTACTATAGCTGCCAGCTCGGGACGTCCGGGATCGGAATCTACGGTCCGTATCAGAGGAACGACGTCTATCAATAACAGCGATCCTTTATACATTGTAGATGGTGTTCCCGTAGATGTGGGTGGAATAGATTATCTGAACCAGAGCGATATCAAGTCTATACAAGTGCTGAAGGATGCTGCTTCCGCAGCAATCTATGGGACCCGTGCCGCCAGTGGGGTCATCCTGATTACCACCAAAAAAGGACAGGCCGGGAAGATGCGTGTGCATTACAGTGGATATTATGGTTTTCAGGAACCCTCACACAAACTGAGTCTCTTAAATGCGACGGAATATGCTACATTACGCAATGAATCTTCTCTTGCTGCCGGCAATGGAATCATCTTTTCCGATCCTAAATCTTTAGGAAAAGGAACGGATTGGCAAAGTGTCTTATTCAACAATTCTGCAAAAATTCAGGATCATGAATTAAGTATTAGTGGAGGAAGTGAGAAATCGACTTATTATGCTTCCTTTGGGTATTTTGATCAAGAAGGAATTGTAGCCACCCCAATCTCTCATTATAAAAGGTTTAGTGCTCGGCTAAATGCAACGTTAAAAGTCAAAAAATGGCTCAAATTCGGAGAAAATATCGGCTATTCTTATATTAAAAATAAAGGTAGCCTGAATACCAATAGTGAATTTGGCGGTCCTTTGAGTTCGGCCATTAATTTGGATCCGATAACGCCTATTGTAGTTACTGATAAAGATGTTGCTAACAAGAATCCCTATAGCAACAATCCGGTCGTGCGTAATGGAGCCGGACAGCCGTATGGTATTTCTTCTATTGTCGGACAAGAAATGACCAATCCGCTGGCGTATATTCAAACTCAACTTGGAAATTACGGATATTCTCACAATATGGTAGGAAATGCTTATGTAGAGATTGGTCCTATCAAGGGATTGAAATTCCGTTCCAGTATAGGGGCGAAGTTAGCTTTTTATGGTAACGAAAGTTTTACGCCGATTTATTATTTGAATACGTCGACGAAGAATGTTGGAAATGCCAATTATTTTAGAGAAAATAATCAGGGGTTGATTTGGAATTGGGATAATACACTTTCCTACTCTCATTATTTTGGAGATCACCACCTGACGGTATTGGTAGGAACAAGCGCACAGGCTAATTCTGCATCGGGAGTGAACGGAACCTATCAGGGATTGCCCGTGGATAACTTCGATGATGCTTCAATGAATTTTTCTGTACCTACCAAAAATAGAATTGCCGGTGGCTTTGAAAATCAACCCTATCGGTTGAGTTCTTATTTTGGCAGGGTGACCTATGATTATATGGGGAAATACCTGTTGACCGGCATTTTGCGTGTGGATGGATCTTCACGCTTTGGCAGAAATAATCGTTATGGTAAATTTCCTTCCATTTCTGTCGGATGGGTACCTACACAGGAAAACTTCTGGCAAACCAATGATATCCTTAATTATCTTAAGATAAGAGCTTCTTATGGAATCAACGGAAATGACCAGTCTCTGAGCGATTTCCAGTATGTTTCTACAGTAAGTGGGTCAGGAAGAGATTATGTGTTTGGATCAGGAAAAATTTATACCGGATACAGCCCTGATGCACCGGCAAACCCGGATTTAAGATGGGAACAGACCAGTCAACTTGATGTGGGCTTTGATGCTACTTTATTAAAAGACTTTACCCTGACGGTAGATGTGTATAATAAGAAAACCACCGGCATGCTCAGACAGGTGCGTATCCCGGGCTATGTAGGTGCTACCGGACAGCCTTATGGTAATGTAGCCAGCCTGACGGATAAAGGAATTGAAATGGAAGTTGGCTATAAAAAGCAAATTGGTCAAGTCAGCTTGAATGTAGATGCCAATGCTTCTTATGTGAAAAATAACATTACAAACATTGGTGATCAGGAATATATTCCCGGACAAACGATTCAAAATATTTCTACCGGGGAGATTAGCCGGATTGTAGTAGGCCATCCTATAGGCGTATTTTATGGTTTTGTAAATAACGGGATTTTCCAGACTCAAAAAGCAGTCGACGATTATGTAAATGATAAGGGAGATAAGATTCAGCCGGATGCCCAACCCGGGGACTTCAAATGGGCTGATTTGAACGGAGATGGAGAAATAACGGACGCAGATCGTACCTATCTGGGAGATCCTACGCCACACTGGACTTTTGGAGCTACTGTTTCAGCATCCTGGCATCATTTTGATATCATTGCTTTTGGACAAGGGGCTTCGGGGAATGTGGTTTTTCAGGGGCTTAGAAGGTTAGATATCCCTACAGCCAATTATTCTACTGCTGCATTGAAAAGATGGACCGGTCCGGGGAGTTCAAATACTTATCCCCGTTTGGACGATGAAGATCCCAATGGTAATTTTAAAAAACCTTCTTCTTTTTATCTGTCGGATGGATCTTACTTTAGAATCAAGACCTTGCAGTTGGGGTATACCTTACCGAAGCATATTACGGATGCTATTGGTCTGCAAAAGACGAGAATTTATATCGGAGGGCACAACCTGGTGACCTTGACCAAATATGCAGGATACGATCCTGAAATTGGAGGCAGCAGCTATGGAGTAGACAGAGGCGTATATCCTCAGGCACGTTCCTATATGGTAGGATTGGATGTTTCCTTATAATCATAAAAAAAGAGTATATTATGAAAAAGATATTGTTATATATATTAAGTATTGCAGGGGTTATTCAGTTAAGCTCCTGTAGCAAAAGTTTCCTGGATGTGCAACCCAAAGGCATTGATCTGGAATCTAATTATTACCAGACTCCGGATCAGGCTTTTGCAGCGCTGACTGCCGCGTATAATCCGGTAGGCTGGGAAGTTGGCGGAAGCGATAACACGTATATTCCGTTATTGGCTATTAATTGTGCTTCTGATGAATGTTATGCCGGTGGTGGTGGATCAGGAGATCAGCCCGGCTGGCAAGCTTGGAATACGTATGATATGACCGGAGTAGTAGGACCTCAGGCCGGATATTGGGATAGAAATTATACCGGTATTTATCGTGCGAACCTTTTATTAGAAAAGATAGATGGAGTCAAAGGATTAGATGATGCGACTAAAAAGCGATACATTGCTGAAGCCAGATTTCTAAGAGGGTATTATTATTTTTGGCTGGTACGTTTATTTAAAAATGTAGTGTTGACCACCAAACCTATTACTACGGATGAAATCTATAAACAAGCTCAGATTTCTCCGGATTCCGTTTATGCGCAGATAGAAAAAGACTTTGAAGCTGCAATTCCGAATCTTCCTGCGGCTCCGCTGCCGGCAGATGAAGATGGAAGAGCAACCAAAGAAGCAGCAATGGCTTTTTTAGCAAAGACCATCATGTTTGAAGCCGGTTCTGATGATAACAGCAGGATGTTGGAGGCGGCCAATTGGCTGGAAAAAGTGAATACGGCTCCGGCTTTTCATTTGTTGGATCATTTTCCTGATATTTTCAGCCCGGATAATAAGTTTAATGCAGAATCTGTCTTTGAAATCCCACATACACAGGCGCAAAATGCAGGTTGGGATACCTGGCCAAATTATGATGCGAATGTTTATGTACAGATGGTTGGTCCCAGAAGCTACGATGGTCCCACCTATTGGTCCGGGGGGTATGGTTTTTGTCCGGTTATTAAATCTTTTGCCGAAAGTATGAAAGGTGATCCTCGCTATCCCTATACCATTGCTAATATCGACAGTCTTACCCAAGCAGAATCAGGTAGTTACAGTGCAGGATATGACAATACCGGATATTTTATCCAAAAATATGCTCCTCTGGCCGCTTATGCTTCTACGACCGGGCAAGTGGAATTGAATTTTCCTAATGACTATATTGAAATCCGTTTGGCAGATACCTATCTTTTGGAAGCAGAAGCTTTGGTTCGTGGGGGAGGAGACTTAGACAAAGCGGATCACTACTTAAATGAAGTACGTGCCCGTGTGGGCTTGCCCAAAACTTCTGCAACGCTGGATCATATCTATCACGAACGTAAGATGGAACTTGCTACGGAAGGACATCGCTGGTTCGACCTGGTTCGTACAGGCAGAGCTGAACAAGTGCTGGCTTTCAAAGGATTTAAGGCAGATGTGAATGAAATCCTTCCCATTCCGCATGTTGAGTTGGATAATACTCAGTTAAAACAAAATCCCGGCTATGAATAGATTAAGTGCCGGATGGTTAAATTGTTGGATTGTTGGATTGTTAAATTGTTGGATTGTTAAATTGTTGAATTGTTGAATTGTTAAATTGTTGAATTGTTGAATTGTTAAATTGTTGAATTGTTGAATTGTTAAATTGTTGAATTGTTGGATTGTTTAACCATAAAACCATATAACCTTAAAAAAATAAAAGAAAATGAAAAATATAAAGAAATACAGTTTGGGCATATTCCTCCTGTTATTGATAGGATTGGTATTTTATGCCTGTAAAAACGAGGATGATAATGCCTCTCTGGGACCTTTACCCCAAGCCGATTTTACGATCACTCAAGGGAAGGATCCCAACACGGTTCTGCTCGCCAACAAAACCGATCAACCTTCTATCGCTTACTGGTCTACTTCCAATGGGCAGACCGCTAAAGGGGATACGGCAAGCATTCATTTTATTTTTAAGGGAACCTATAAAATATCATTATTAGCTGATGGACATGGTGGAATTGATTCTGTTTCCAAATCAGTCACGATTGATCAAAACGATCCGAATGCCTGTCAGGGAACCGTTCAGGGCTTCATTGCCGGTTGTTCTCAAAAAACCTGGACACTGAATCCCGATGCTTATGCTGAAATGGTAGGTCCCGGTCCCGGAGACGGAAGTTATTGGGGGAATCTGGCGACGGAAGTGACCGGAGACCGGAAATGTGACTTTAATGATGAATGGACTTTTAAGTTTAACGCGACCGGAGATATGAATTTTGATAACAAAGGTGATTTTTTCAGTGAAAATTATTTAGGAAAAGCCGATAATTCATGTGGTACGAATGATGAATTAACCGCTACGGAAAAGCCATGGGCTTCCGGAGATTTTCATTATGAGATTATTCCTAATGCCGGTTCAAAACCGGAATATGGTCAATTAAAAGTTATTGGATTGGGGGCTCATATTGGTTTGGCTCGGGTAACTAATGGAGCCGATAATACAGAAACTCCGGTAAAATCTATTACTTATGATATTATTGGGACCGAACACAAAGATGGCTATGATTTATTGACACTTACCATCAATGAAGGCACGGATGATGCTCCTCTGTGGTGGACGTTTACTTTACGCTCTAAATAAATGAACAGCATGAAAGTGATGCACGGACTATTTTTGATGACAGTGGGGATGGTTTTATTGTCCTGTACTAAAGGAAACAATGAAGAAACCACACCGGATCATAAAGAGGAGCCTACTATTATTGTTAAAGATGCCATAGTGAAAAGGCAAAATACTGCTGCTATCTGTAGGTTTTATGTCGATTTGTCGGATGCTTACGATAAAGAAGTTACCGTAAAATATGCTACTGAGGAAGGAACAGCTAAAGCAGGGAATGATTTTACAGCAAAATCGGGAAAACTTACTTTTGCACCGGGGAAAACCGAAAAAACTGTGGATATTGACATAAAACAAGATAGTCTCCGGCGGTCGGATCAAAAATTTTACCTGACCTTGAGTGATCCGAACGTCGGAAAACTGGAGAAAGCAAAAGGAACCGGCACAATTGTCAATAATGGAACGTATCTCCCTACGGATAGTAACGGATATACTACGCCGAAATCTTATCCGGGGTATCATTTGGCATGGAGTGATGAATTTGATGAACAAAAGCTAAATGAAAAGGAATGGAATTATGAAAAGGGAAACGGGAGCAATGGATGGGGAAACAATGAATTAGAATATTATACCTCTCGACCGGAAAATGTTTTTCTATCTTCCGGCAATCTAATTATCGAAGCTAGAAAAGAGGATTATAACGGAAGCGAATATACGTCGGCACGACTTACCACACAAGGTAAAAAAGAGTTTACCTATGGTCGTATCGATATACGGGCAAAGTTGCCGGTAGACCATGGTATCTGGCCGGCGCTGTGGATGTTAGGAAGTAATATATCTGAAGTGGGCTGGCCGGAATGTGGAGAAACCGATATAATGGAAGTAATAGGGAAAAACCCTTCGCAAGTCGTTGGTTCGTTGCATTGGAAAAAAACGGATGGTAATGAAGGCACCATCAGTGAAACTCATCAGCTTAGTTCAGGAGATTTCTCAGACGCATTTCATGTGTTTAGCCTGATTTGGAATCAAGATTCTTTACAAATTTTAGTGGATGATATTCCTTATATGAAGGCTTCCCGTACTGATATGTCGGATGGGGTTTATCCTTTTGACGGTGCTTCCTTCTTTATATTTAATGTGGCTGTTGGCGGAGACTGGCCGGGAGCTCCCGATAAAACAACCAGCTTTCCTCAGCGAATGTTTGTCGATTATGTAAGAGTGTTTCAAAAGCAATAAAAATGAATGGTATCAAAATTTCTAATGTTAGTTTTCTGCTGGTTTGTAGTTTTGTTTTCTTTTTAGGTACAGCTTGTAGCAAAGCCGGAGATGAGTCAGGATCTACTTCTGAACCTTCCGGCGATAGCACGGAAAATACCGATCCTGATAAGCCTTTGAAGACAGATGTGCAGCTCTGGCTGACGAATGCAGATCAAAGTGCTTTGTTTAAGAAACAGAAGGTGAGTCTGTTATTTTCAGATGATGCAAACCAAGCTCCTGTTATACAAATAGATACAGCAAAACAATTTCAGACTGTGGATGGATTTGGATATTGTCTTACCGGAGGTAGCGCTTATTTGATTTATCATTTGCCTCCTGATAAGAGACAAAATTTATTACAGGAATTATTTGCAACGGATAGTAGTTCAATAGGAATTAGTTATTTAAGAGTGAGTATTGGGGCTTCCGATTTAAGTAGAAAAACATTTAGTTATGATGATGTAAAAGAAGGAGAAACCGATACCGCTTTGACGCATTTTGATTTAGGAGCAGATAAATATAATCTTGTCCCGCTTTTAAAAGAAATTCTTTCTATCAATCCGGATATCAAAATAATGGGTTCTCCATGGTCGGCTCCGGTATGGATGAAAACCAATAATAGTACGAAAGGTGGAAAGCTGGATCCCCAATTTTATGATACCTATGCGGCTTATTTTGTAAAATATATCCGGGCTATGGAGGCTGAAGGAATCCATATTGATGCGATTACCCCACAAAATGAACCCCTGAATCCTGATAATAACCCCAGCATGGTAATGACAGCTGCGGAAGAAGCCGATTTTATAAAAAATGCATTGGGACCGGCCTTTGAGAAAGCGGGAATCAAAACTAAAATTATTATTTATGACCACAATTGCGACCGTCCGGATTATCCGTTGGATATATTGAAGGACAAGAAAGCAGCGCAATATATTGATGGATCGGCTTTTCATTTATATGCCGGAGAAATATCGGCGTTGTCTAAGGTTCATGATACCTTTCCCAACAAGAACGTTTATTTTACGGAACAATGGACAGGTGGTCCCGGAAATTTTGCCGGCGATTTAAAATGGCATGTGCAAAATTTAATTATTGGAGCAATGAGAAATTGGAGTAAGATTGTTCTGGAATGGAATTTGGCTGCCAATGCTGATTATGAACCTCATACCAACGGAGGATGTTCGACTTGTATGGGCGCCTTAACAATTGAACAGGATGTTTCGCGGAATGTATCCTATTATGTTATTGCTTCTGCCTCCAGGTTCGTGCGTCCGGGAGCGGTAAGGATCGGCAGTAATATAGTTGGGAATCTGCATAATGTTGCTTTCCAAAATACAGATGGAAGTAAGGTGTTGATCGTATTGAATACCGGAAATAAAAAAGAAAATTTCAATGTCCAATATAAAGGAAAACGTTTTTCTTCTACTTTAAAAGCAGGTTCTGTAGGAACCTATGTTTGGTAGTAATCCCATATCCACCCTCATATTTGACAATTGTTGTATTTTGTGAAAAAAAACATGTATTCTATGAAAATGAACCGCTATATTGCTTTAATAATAGGATTGCTTTTTCTATCCAATAGCGGAATCCATGCACAGATGCGTGTGATTTCTGTCTCTCCGCATAACCTTTCATCTGATATAACAGAGGTTCATAGTCCACATGTTGCTTTATATAATCCTGAAGTACAATCCAGACATAAATTGATATTGATGATTCAGGGTACAGGGGGGAGTGCCACCGATATGCATACAATGGATAGTATTTTTACCGATATGGGCTATCATGTAATAAGCCTGGATTATAAAAATAATGTCATTTCTACGGTCTGTGAACATAGTAAAGACAGTACCTGCTCTTATGATTTTAGAAAGGAGATCATAACAGGGAAATCATTAAGCGATAAAACGAAAGTGGATAGCGCCAATAGCATCTTGAATCGATTGAATACTTTCTTACAATATTTAATACGGAAAGATCCGCAAGGGAAATGGGATCGTTATTTCAAAAAGGGGAAACCCATCTGGAAGAAAATTATAGTAGCGGGGCATTCTCAAGGCTCCGGGCATGCTGCCATGCTCGGTAAAATGTTTAAAGTAAACCGGGTGCTTATATTTTCAGGACCACAGGATTATTTGATTGATTTGAAGAGGCCTTCTCCCTGGTTGTCCCGAAAGAGTGCGACTCCGGAAAAAAGATATTATGCCTTTTTGAATCTGAAAGATCCTTTTAATGCAGAATATCAGATAGCAAATTGTAAAAAAATAATGCATGCTATTCATCCCGATACTTTGATGGTACAAGCTGGAGAAAAGATTCAGGGAAATCATCATATCCTTATTAATGATATTTCTACCAAGGATCACCATGGATCGACTCTTTTCCCCGAATTTAAAAATGTATGGGCCTATATGTTGGGTCTGAAAAAATGATAATTTTAGAATACATGCAAACATTAAAAAGATTTTCCGTCCTGTTCTTATGCTTCTTTGCAGCCTGTACGACCGGTTCTGAAAAAAATACCGGTAAACAGCAGCAGGAAAGCCATGCGACGACCCCGTCCTATAAACAAGCCATCGTTTATACTACGGCAAAAAATACGACCGATAGTTTAACGCTTACCGATACCCTGCACTTTACAGAAATGGGACAACCCCTTGAAACGCAGGTCTGTGTGTTTGTGGATCCTACACATACTTTTCAGAAAATCTTAGGGATTGGCGGTGCGATTACCGATGCGGCGGCTGTGACCTTCGATCAACTTTCAAAAAAAGAACAACAAAAGCTGCTGGAGGCTTATTATGATGATCAAAAAGGGATTGGATATACGCTTGCCCGTACCTCTATAAATAGTTGTGACTTTTCTGTGGAATCTTATAGTTATGTCGAAGATAACGATACTTCTTTAAAGAGTTTTGATATTTCACACGACCTAAAACATCGGATTCCGCTGATAAAAGCAGCAAAGAAAAAAGCGGGTAAAACCTTTACCTTGTATGCCAGTCCCTGGAGCCCGCCGGCATGGATGAAAGACAATAATGATATGCTTCATGGCGGACATTTAAAGCCGGCGTTTTATCAAAACTGGGCTGATTATTTTGTGAAATTTATTCAGGCCTATAAAAAAGAAGGATTAGATATTTGGGGGGTGACTGTTCAAAATGAACCTATGGCAGTACAGACCTGGGAATCCTGTGTTTATACCGCGAAAATGGAACGAGATTTTGTGAAAAATAACCTGGGACCTACCTTCAAAAAGAAAGGTCTAGGGGATAAGAAAATTGTCGTCTGGGATCACAATAGAGATTTGATTTATCAACGGGCAGAAACGATTTTCAATGATCCTGAAGCGGCTAAATATATTTGGGGATTAGGCTATCATTGGTATGAAACATGGACGGGAAGCCACATGCTTTTTAATAATGTAAAAAAAGTTCATGAGGCTTTTCCCGATAAAAAACTAATGCTTACAGAAGCATCCATAGAAAACTTCGATATGAATAAAATTCATGAATGGTGGCTGGGAGAGCGATATGCTCATTCTATGGTGCATGATTTCAACAGTGGAGCCGTAGCCTGGACAGATTGGAATATTTTATTGAATCAAAAAGGAGGGCCCAATCATGTCGGAAATTATTGTTATGCACCCGTTATTGCCGATACAGAAACCGGAAAACTCATCTTCACCAATGCGTATGATTATATAGGACACTTTTCTAAGTTTATCCGGCCGGGAGACCGGCGGGTAGAAACGTCTTCTAACAGAGACAAACTGGAAGCTACAGCTTTTAAAAATAAAGCGGGGAAATTGTCTGTTATCGTGTTAAACAGAAGCGATGACGGTATCCCTTATCATCTCTGGATAGAAGGAAAAGCGGCAAAAGTAACGAGCCTGCCACATTCTATTCAAACACTTGTGGTAGAATAATGCAAGAGCGAGAAGGATTAGGTTAAAAAATATCCAGCGTGCATACTTGTTATGCCATCTCCAAAATATTTGGTTTCTTCATCATTAGACAAAATAAATGAATGTTTAAGAGGTTTATTCAGAATGTTTTCTAATTCTCGAAGATGGCGGGTATCTGAAGCGCCAATATGGTGTTTCTTTTTGATTTCTATAGCTACGAAATAACCTTCTGACTCCAATAACAAATCGACTTCTCTTCCATCTTGCGTTCTTAAATGCCACATAGAGACGGGGAGCTGATAGCTCTTAATTTGTTTATAAATTTCTGCAACTATGGCACTTTCATATTCTGAACCTGAAGGCGCCCCTCTTTTTTGAAGAATAGTTTGAAGAATGCCATAATCCATAAAATGCACTTTAGGAGCCTTAATGAGCTTTTTTAATGGATTGGAATGCCATGCTTTTAATATAATGGTCTGATAACTCAGTTCCATATATTGTATATACCTTTTGACTGTAGGCATAGAAACTCCAACCTCTTTTGAAATGGAAGAATAGTTAATCAGATTGCCTGTAATATTGGCCAGGTACTTTTGTAGCTTGACAAAAGGCTCCAAATCCCGAAAGGCTGCCAGATCTTTGACGTCCCTTTCTAAATAAGTCTTTACGTAATTGGCCAGCCACTCCCTTTTATCTTTTTCATCTAAATTTTTATGCGTTAATACGGGATAACCTCCGTATTGTAAATAGGAGTCGTAAGCTTTTCGTTTTAGGGCAAAATCCGTACTAAGATTGAAAGAAGGTAATCGTTTTTTTTGATCTTCTTTTTCCTCTAAGAAGTGGATTAAAAAAGATTTATTTATGGATGAATTATAATGATCGGTAACTAATTCAGGCAAAGTCAATGGATACATTTCTAAAATAATACACCTGCCTGCTAAACTCTCTTTTACTTTTTCTAATAAAAGAAATTGGCTCGATCCCAATAAAATATATCGAGGAGATTCAAATTGATCATATACTGATTTTATACTCTCGATTAATATGGCCTCTTTTTGAACTTCATCTAATATTGCTTTTGGATAATTTTCTTTCCATTGCTCAGCAGTTAGCCTTAAGTAGGAAGACCTTTTTACGGGATCTTCTATAGAAAGATAAGTGTAATCAGGAAAACAATATTTAGAACTTACCGTTTTTCCTACTTGTCTGGCTCCGGTAATGATTAAAATCCTTCCAATCTCTTTTCCTTTTTTTTGATCTAATATTTTTGATATAATCCTTGATTTCATATATTTATGCTTTTTACCATGTCTGGTACCATAATATCAGCTCATTTAGCCAAAGTTACAAATAATATTAAATATCACGCCGTTATTTAATATTAAATTTTAAATATCACGCCGTTATTTAACATTGTACTTTAAATATCACGCCGTTCTCAAATATCCCGTGCAAAAAGTTGAAAGGAAGAACATCGGATTCTTTCCTTTTTTACCGGAGCCTAAGCATTCTTTTCTTATATTCGTTGCTGTATTTTATATAGAAATGTAACAATTTGAATAGATGAGAAAAATAACACTCCTTTTTATCATAAATATGGTCGTAGCCCTTCCTGTTTGGGCACAAAAAACGTCTTCTTATTCACTTATTCCCAAACCTACTTCCTTGCAGAAAGAACAGGGCGTATTTATTGTTGGAAATAATATTTCGGTTCAGGCACCGGAACGTTTTAAAGAAGAAGCCGCCGTTCTGAAAAAAGAACTGATGCTTTCTGAAGAGACAACCAATACTCCTTCTTCGGGAGCCATTTATTTTGATATAGACAGCCTTGAAAATAAAAAATTAGGTACAGAAGGTTACCGGTTGCAGGTTACCCCTGATAAAATTCAAATCTCTGCTGCTCAAAAGGAAGGAGCCATACATGGTATTTTTACGCTTGTTCAATTACAAGAAATTCAAAAAAATCCTCATCAGATTCCCTGTTTAAAATTGATGGACCGTCCACGATTCTCTTATCGGGGCATGCATCTGGATGTTTCCCGTCATTTTTTTCCGGTTGTATTTATCAAAAAATTCATCAATATGATGGCGCTGTATAGGATGAACACCTTTCATTGGCACTTAACAGACGGACAAGGATGGCGGCTTCAGATTAAGAAATATCCCGAGCTAACGGAAAAGGCAGCCTGGCGAAGTCATGGAAACAGATTTCATTGGAATTTGGGCGGAGATGAAAAGTTTTTACAAGAAGGAGATCCGAATGCTTATGGTGGGTATTATACCCAGAAGGAAGCAAAAGAAGTGGTGGAATATGCCGCTAAAAGAGGGATAACGGTGATTCCCGAGATTGAATTTCCGGCACATTCTGAGGAAGTATTAGATGTACATCCCGAATTGTCCTGCTCCGGGAAGAGAGACGGCACTACCGAGTATTGCGTGTGCAAGGATACGGTTTATACATTTATGAAAAATGTGCTGAAAGAAGTGATGGATGTTTTCCCTTCAAAATATATTCATATTGGAGGCGATGAAGCGCCCATGACCTCTTGGAAACATTGCAAAGCTTGTAAGGAATTGATGAAGAAAAAGGGGTTTGCCAAAGTGGAGCAATTACAGAGCTATGCCGTAAAAAGGCTAAATAAATTTTTGGTAGCTCATGGTAGAAAACTGATTGGTTGGGATGAGATAATGAAGGGGGGACTTCCCAAAGGAGCCACGGTAATGTCTTGGAGAGGAGTGTCCGGCGGTAAAGAAGCAGCCAATCAGGGTCATGATGCTATTATGACGCCGGGTGCGTATTGCTATTTTGACCATTATCAGAGTGACCCCAACACCCAACCCAAATCTAATGGAGGTTATATTCCACTTTGGAAAGTTTACAGTTATAACCCTGTTCCCAAAAATTTTACTGAAAAGCAGAAAAAACACATCATTGGTGTTCAGGCGAATATTTGGACCGAAGACCTGCCAACGACGTACAGAGTAGAAAATATGGCTTTCCCCAGACTACTGGCATTGTCAGAGGTAGGATGGACCAATCAAAAACAACGTCAATTTAATGACTTCCATCGTCGTTTACAAGCGCAATATCTTTTGTTACAACGACAGCAGGTGAACTATTATCGTCCTTCCTATCGAATTCATGTGAAGGCACTTCCTAATTATAAAAAGAAGCGTTTTAAAGTGAGTTTTCTTACCGAACAATATGAACCTAACATTTATTACACCCTGGATGGGAGTACACCGGATACCACGGATCATCTGTTTACCCAACCTTTTTATACCCAAGGACAAACTACTATTAAAGCCCTGATTTATAAGGAAGGAAAAGCGATGGACAGCGTAACGAGTTATACCGCCAATTATCATAAAGCTATTGGAGCAAAGGTGACCTACAAGAATGGGGGATGGAGCCGTACTTATCCTGCACAAAAAGCCACAACTCTTACCAATGGCATTACAGGATCATTGACTTATCAGGATAAGCAATGGCAGGGTTTTTTACATGATATGGATGTGGTAGTGGATCTAGGAAAAAGGATGAATTTACATCAAGTATCTATGCGGTTTATGCAACTTATTGGCCCCGGGGTCTATATCCCCAATCAGGTTCGTCTATTTATTTCTGAGAAGGGTCAAGAGTATCACCAAATCGGAATAGAAAAGAATGATGTTTCTCCAACAGATGAACGCTTACTTTTTAAGACTTTTCACTTTCATTTAGAAGGGAAACAGGCAAGATATATCCGTGTGAAGGTTAAAAAACAAAGAGGCTTTATGTTTACCGATGAAATAATGGTGAATTAGGTGAAAGTAAAGTTTGATTCAACTTTTAAAGACTGAATTTAAGTGGCAAATGCAACACCATGTATAAATTAATGCTTTAATCCTCGTTTTAGTGCCTGCCTTCCATTCGTCAGTTCAGGCAGGGATGTTCTTCTCGCTGACTACGGGGCATTGAGCGGAGCCGAAATGCCCCGTAGTCTTAATCCTTGTTTTAGTGGATGTTCTTCTCGCTGATTCCGCTTCTCCGCTCAAGGAAGCTCTGCAATTGGGGTCTTAATCCTTGTTTTAGTGGATGTTCTTCTCGCTGGCATAAGCAGAGGCAGGTTTGCCTCGTAGCGGTTCGGTCTTAATCCTTGTTTTAGTGGATGTTCTTCTCGCTGGCATAAGCGGAGGCAGGTTTGCCCCGTAGCGGTTCGAGTCTTAATCCTTGTTTTAGTGGATGTTCTTCTCGCTGGCATAAGCGGAGGCAGGTTTGCCCCGTAGCGGTTCGATGTCTTAATCCTTGTTTTAGTGGATGTTCTTCTCGCTGGAAGTCAAGGAACCTGAAGGTTCCGAGACTGAAAGTCTTAATCCTTGTTTTAGTGGATGTTCTTCTCGCTGGAAGAGGAGAAGGGTTCTAAGGCAGACAAATAAGTCTGGTCTTAATCCTTGTTTTAGTGGATGTTCTTCTCGCTGGCCTTTATCGATTTTACTGCAGATAATGGAATATATAGTCTTAATCCTTGTTTTAGTGGATGTTCTTCTCGCTGAAAAATCAATTAATCATGAACACGCAAGACAGCAAAGTCTTAATCCTTGTTTTAGTGGATGTTCTTCTCGCTGATAATCAAAAAGAAAATAGAACAGGTACAGGATTATTGTCTTAATCCTTGTTTTAGTGGATGTTCTTCTCGCTGCCATCTCAAAAGAGAAGGCTGAAAAATACATGTCATAGTCTTAATCCTTGTTTTAGTGGATGTTCTTCTCGCTGTCAATGAAGCAAGAGAGGTCGGTATTGACGATCTCTGTCTTAATCCTTGTTTTAGTGGATGTTCTTCTCGCTGGTAAAAAGATACGATGTGAGTGATTTCACAGAGTCGTCTTAATCCTTGTTTTAGTGGATGTTCTTCTCGCTGGAGGCGAAAGAGGTCGGTATTGACGATCTCTCCAAGTCTTAATCCTTGTTTTAGTGGATGTTCTTCTCGCTGTCTTTTTATGAAAATTGCAGCAATCATCACAAATGCGCTGTCTTAATCCTTGTTTTAGTGGATGTTCTTCTCGCTGTATATACGACTACAACTCTTCCTCTTATGAGGATGAGGTCTTAATCCTTGTTTTAGTGGATGTTCTTCTCGCTGCACAGTATAAAATTCTTTTTATGAAAATTGCAGCAATGTCTTAATCCTTGTTTTAGTGGATGTTCTTCTCGCTGTGTCCACGCAGCATAAGCAGAGGCAGGTTTGCCTCGTCTTAATCCTTGTTTTAGTGGATGTTCTTCTCGCTGTAGGGCGATTTTGCCCGTTAACTCACAGTATAAAATTGTCTTAATCCTTGTTTTAGTGGATGTTCTTCTCGCTGAGCCAATAAAAAACCCCGACACGAGTCGGGGTGGGTGTCTTAATCCTTGTTTTAGTGGATGTTCTTCTCGCTGCCCTTTCCTGCAAGGTTTTACCTTGCAGGGAAGAGTGTCTTAATCCTTGTTTTAGTGGATGTTCTTCTCGCTGAGCTGCAGTTAATAGAAGAATTGACTCCAACAGGAAAAGTCTTAATCCTTGTTTTAGTGGATGTTCTTCTCGCTGATATTTATATAAAGTTTAATGATATTTTACTTTCTTGTCTTAATCCTTGTTTTAGTGGATGTTCTTCTCGCTGTCAAGAAGGGAAACCTTCATAGTTAATATAGTTGAGTCTTAATCCTTGTTTTAGTGGATGTTCTTCTCGCTGAGGTTTGCCCCGTAGCGGTTCGATTCCGCTTCTCCGTCTTAATCCTTGTTTTAGTGGATGTTCTTCTCGCTGAGGGTTCTAAGGCAGACAAATAAGTCTGCCGGCTGCGTCTTAATCCTTGTTTTAGTGGATGTTCTTCTCGCTGGCCCACTTAACTTCACAATTCATTTATCATGAAGAAGTCTTAATCCTTGTTTTAGTGGATGTTCTTCTCGCTGCATATAACAGAAAATGGGAAGAGGAATGGGATGATTGTCTTAATCCTTGTTTTAGTGGATGTTCTTCTCGCTGTATTAATCAAAAAAGCCGCACCGGACAAAAAAAACGGGTCTTAATCCTTGTTTTAGTGGATGTTCTTCTCGCTGACCTGAAACAATGAAATGGAAGGATAAAGAGTTTATTGTCTTAATCCTTGTTTTAGTGGATGTTCTTCTCGCTGGCTGCGAAGTGTCCACGCAGCATAAGCAGAGGCAGGTGTCTTAATCCTTGTTTTAGTGGATGTTCTTCTCGCTGTCTCGTTATTTACGAGATAAGCTTAATGAATCTTCTGGTCTTAATCCTTGTTTTAGTGGATGTTCTTCTCGCTGCTCCGTTCGAAGAGCCTCAACCACAAGGTTCTGAAGTCTTAATCCTTGTTTTAGTGGATGTTCTTCTCGCTGTTCAATGAAGGCAATGTCTACGAATTAGACTTAACGGGTCTTAATCCTTGTTTTAGTGGATGTTCTTCTCGCTGAAAAGAGGTGCTAAAGCTTAAGAGAATCGGTGGTAAGAGTCTTAATCCTTGTTTTAGTGGATGTTCTTCTCGCTGGATAAAACTTCAACAGGAAATCCAATTTTCATTGTGTCTTAATCCTTGTTTTAGTGGATGTTCTTCTCGCTGGATGACATTAGACAACTATCCTTACGACAGAAATAAAGTCTTAATCCTTGTTTTAGTGGATGTTCTTCTCGCTGTATAATAACAAAAAGACCAAAGTATTTTTATATGGTGTCTTAATCCTTGTTTTAGTGGATGTTCTTCTCGCTGCTCTATTTCTTCTGCACCTGTGCACACTGAAAAGCCTGTCTTAATCCTTGTTTTAGTGGATGTTCTTCTCGCTGTGTGGATGCCTTTAACGAAGGAAATGTCTATGAGCGTCTTAATCCTTGTTTTAGTGGATGTTCTTCTCGCTGTTTGATAGACTTACTAAGCATGTAGGACTATTTAGTCTTAATCCTTGTTTTAGTGGATGTTCTTCTCGCTGAACATATTTCAATAAGGTATGGGAAAGAATACAAAGTCTTAATCCTTGTTTTAGTGGATGTTCTTCTCGCTGAAGTATAAAAAATGCCCACCCATATCTTAGTAGCATAGTCTTAATCCTTGTTTTAGTGGATGTTCTTCTCGCTGACACAAAGACTCTTGAGGATGGGACCACAGAGGAGTCTTAATCCTTGTTTTAGTGGATGTTCTTCTCGCTGGCCGAAGATAAGTAGGCAGTCGCTGCGAAGTGTCCACGTCTTAATCCTTGTTTTAGTGGATGTTCTTCTCGCTGTGCTCTAAGGAAGGTTCTAAGGCTGCCGAAGATAAGGTCTTAATCCTTGTTTTAGTGGATGTTCTTCTCGCTGGCTGCGAAGTGTCCACGCAGCAACAAGCAGAGGCAGGTGTCTTAATCCTTGTTTTAGTGGATGTTCTTCTCGCTGACTTAACAGTAAAACTTTTCAGTATGAAAACTCAAAAGTCTTAATCCTTGTTTTAGTGGATGTTCTTCTCGCTGCTTGTTTTTTTAGTATATATTCTACTTAAAGAAACATTGTCTTAATCCTTGTTTTAGTGGATGTTCTTCTCGCTGACATTAAAAGGTTCTTTTGTGGATTTTTGCGCTGTTTCGTCTTAATCCTTGTTTTAGTGGATGTTCTTCTCGCTGAGCTATTTTTATAATATATTAGTTTTCAATAAATTAACATTATATTTAAGTCTAAAAAGAATAAATATGAAGTTCATAAAAGTAATGTTTTAAATAATGACTGTATTGGGTGGATCAATAATTTGATCAATATTTACGTTCTGTCCTATTAATTTCATGCTCCTGGCATCGCTAATATTGATTGGAATCAGAATGATGCTGTCCTTGTTTTCATACATATCATTTATATCTGTCAGAGTGTTTTTAATTTCGTCAAACATTTTATGCTTGCTATGGTACAAAAATACTGATTTTTGAATCCTTACACAACCTTTTTTAATTAAATATTTAGATACCGCCGTTCTTACTTTATCGTTGCTGATATCATATAAAATTAAATAATTCATCGTTGTTGCTTTTATGGGTTTTGATTTTAGGATCCCTAAAATTTTTTGAATACGTTCGGGTAATGGAGCCAACTCTGATATTTCTTTACCTTCTTCTGACGATTGATCCTGGTTTACGGTAAATCCAGATTGCTTTAATTGCTCCATTCTTTCTTTCAGATTAAATTCTTTTTTGGGAGGTTTGGCCATTCTATATGTTATTTAGTTGTTGATTGGTTGGTAAAACAAACTAATAATTATGTTCAAAGTAATCTCTAATCAATTGGTAAATGGTTGCTGCCAGTTCTGCATTACTTCCTGTTTTGGTGGTTTTTACTACAGTAGCTCCTTTTTTACCGTAAAAAATATTTAATTCTGCCCAATGTTTTCCGGCTGTAACTTTGATACTTCTTCCGTAATTCAAAGGGGATGACTGGGCTAGTTTTCCGCCCACTTCAGCCAATAAGTTCTTCAGTTCTGCTTCGATAGAAGCTAACTCTTCCGGTTGATAATATTGTTTGGATGGCTTTGATTTCCGGATTCGTTGGCCTACTCTTTTTTTTATAGCCTCTAAAGTATCTTCTTCAATCTCATTTTGAACAGGATTAGAAGAAATACCTTTTTCTTGTTTTTCTTGTAGTTGTTCTTTTTCCTGCTGTTTGACCTCTTGCTCCACCTTAAGGAAGTCCTGAAAATTATTTTTAGGTAAATATTCTTCTGCAACTATTGAGAGTGGATCTTTATTAAAATATGCTTTCGGGTCATAAGATACAAAACAGCAGCGAGATACATCATTGGTCTTAATATCTACGGCGGTAGTCAACTGATAGTTTTTGCTCCATTGGAGGCAGAATTTTTTATAAAAAATAGCATAATAATTGCGGTCTGTTATGGGATTTGCTAACCGGAACAGTATTTTTAGACCATCGCCTCCCGGAGAGGTAAAATACATTTCTACTTGTGGATCAGTTTGTAGTTTGTTTTTAAGAGTTTTTTGATCAATGTCGTGTTGTGAGAGGTGATCAATGTCAAGAAAAAAGCGTTCGGTCTTTAGAAAATTTTCTTTTCTGCGGATGCAGGGTTGGAATTGGGCACAAACTAGATAAGGAAGTTGCGTTTTCATTTTTCTATATTTGTTGGGATCAATGGCTTGAATCTTTTGCAATCTTCTAACCAAATCGGCAATTTTTCCATTAGGGTTGATAATGGCGTTATAGATTTTCAAAACCGAAAAAGGTTGAAGGGGATCGCCGGGTATGGTCAGGTGTTTTCCGAGATACAACATATTATTTTGATTTTAAAAATTGTTTGGCCAATTGGTTTGCCATAACCTCTAAATGAGCTTGTCGACTCATTGTTTTTCCATTGAGATTAATGATTTCACTCAAATAATCATTTACCGATTGGATTAATATTCTTTTTGCTAAGGGAGTTAATAAAATCCCTTGGTCTTCAGGCTGAACTTCAAAAGCTTCCATAGGAATGGCTTCGGCCAGGCTTAATTGAAGGACTACGTAATCCATCCAAGCCCTAAATTTTTCAATAAAATCGAAAACCAGAGCCGGTCGATTGTATTCATCGCGATGAAAAATGCCTACATAGGGATCGAGTCCGGCTTTAATCAGAGCTCCTTCTGTTTTCCCATATAGCATACCGTAAGCATAATTTAATAACGCATTGAAGGGATCTTTAGCCGGTCGGCGATCTCTTTTTTTAAATTGATAGGCTTTGGGCATAAGGGCGGACAGGGTCTGGAAATATTTTCGACTTGCCGCACCTTCCCACCCTCTTAGGGTAGGAGCTATATCTGAAATGTAGTCTCCGGAACATTTATTGACTTTTCGTTTGTAATCTTCAATACTATTAATGGCGTACTTAAAAATGTTATGTTCTTTCCTATGTTTTGCTACATCCGGTTGAAAAGTTAATAGAAGAGCCTCTTGACTATCCATTTTATCCGTTATTAAATCTTTAACCCATTGAACAGCATCCGGCGCATATAAAAAATTAATTTGAGCTTTACGGATATTACTTATGGATCCATACTTAACACTCCACACCCTCCCCTCCGGATTGCCACCTTGGTCAACAAATAAGATATCTACCTGATAGTGTATGGCCATAATAATGGCATCGCTCGTGATTCGTGCGGCTTTACCTATGGAAATGGTATCGACCATATCGGGTGGGAAGGTTTGTCTTCCTTCATCGGTGGCAACCACAAATAGATCATTTTCCTTTTGTAAGGTGGCTCCGTAAGTGTTAATCACTAAGTTCATGTTACATTTTATTATAATAATTTCACATTGATGGCCATTTTGGAGGCCGTATTTTTTTTCTTATCAAATCCATCGGTAATCTCAAATTCTACTTTGCAGCCGGGTTGAACCTCTTTTTTTCCTTTTGTTACTGCTTTCATGCCAAAGAAATAATCTTTCCCATTTTTTCCTAAAATCATTCCTGATTTTCCATTCTTATGCAGGTATTTAATTTGACCACTTTCCTTTCTTTCTTCTCTACCGGAATATTTTTCCCAAAAGGGGAGTAGCTTCTTATGAACGTCCATGAAATGATTTACCTGACCTAAATTTACTTCATTTTTGTCTAAAGCTGCTTCTAGTTCTGTAGAGAGATCCCAACCGTTTTCCATCCGTATCCTGGCTATTAGAAGCAAGTGTTGTTTATAACCTTCTACTTTTTCAGTATCATCCTGAATTAGTTTAGCTATCCTATCATATAAGTTGACCTTCATTTTAGGCTTACCTTCTAATAAAGCAGCCTGACAGTAGGTGGCGAGTTTTTCCTCTTTTTCTTTCAGGACATCTCCAAGGTCGGCATATAGGAACCAATCTCGCTTTTTTCGTAATACTTTCCTCAGGATTTTCTCTGCTTTTTCCTCGTCTCCCAGTTGTTTGTAGGCAAAAGCTCTTTTTCTTTCCATCCATACATCATTTTGATAATGCCACTGAAAACCTTTCTTTTGCGCTTCCTCTAAAACCCTTAAAAGTTCTTTCGGCTGCTCCAATCCGCCTTTTATTCTTATTTTTATGCTATACCATTCTTCCTGTTGAGAGGCATATTCTACCATTTTCCCTCTACGATCTTTATAAGAAAAAGGCGTCTGGCTTAATAAATCAGGATCCATGATGTCAATCCAGGATTCTATTTCTTGCCAGGGTACCGGAGGCGTTTTCATCAGGTTTTTACATAAATGAAAAATAGCTACTCCGGAAAGAGAATATTCCTGATGTGGAGGAGATAAATTTACCATGGCTCGCACTGCTTTCTTTTGTACGGATAGATTGGGTGTGTCTTTCACCTTTATTTGTGTATAAAAAATACATTGAGCATATAGGTTATTAATAAATTGGGAATGCTTATATCTGGAGTAAAGCTGGCGACACACTTCCAAAGCTTCTTGAAACAATTTCATTTGTTTTAAAGAATACGCATAACTCCATCCATCCCATTCGTTGAACTGTTGTGGATCTTTATCCCATTCTTCTCGATAAATTTGAAGAGCGGTCTTATATTGTTTGTTCCGTCTATATTGCGATGCTTCTTGTAGTTGAATGTTTGACATGATTTCTATTTTTTACTTTTTAATGTTAGGAAGGCGGTTTCTATATCTTTTAATAATGGAGAAGAATTACATTTATTATTCAGATTAATAACCGATGTAAACATTTTTTCACCATTGTAATAACACTTAACAGCTGCTTTTTCTTCCGCTCTTTGAAAGCTATAAATTTCATTGAAAAGATCGTGTTGTAGATCCGTTATCTGTATATCTTTCTTTCCTACAGTATCCTTTAAATTATCATAAAGGACACTGAGAAACTCCATTCTTTCCGGAAACAGGATCTCTTTTTCTTTCATATCCTCTTTTAACGACTGCGAAGCCTTTTCCGGTATGCCCTGCTCTTCATACAGTATATTTATTGGTTGTGTAAATTGTTGTAAAAGTTGATTGCAGAAAGTCATATCATTTTGTGGAGAATTAAAAATAGTAGTTCGTGTAAATTTATTTTTCCCGCCATACCAGAATACCAATGTGCCACGCTCCCCATCCTTCTCAAAAGTATATTGCTCCTGATAGTTGTGGGCATTTCTGGCTAAAACCTCATATCCAAAATGCTCAGCTCTTGCCATGACATCTTTAAATTTTTCTTGTTGAAAGTGGGTCGCTTTATCGAGGCCAAACTGTTCCAGGCGCTGTTCAAAAGTCGTGGTCAACTTATAATGAAAGGTTATGTCTTCCGAAGACATCGGTCCATTTTCAGGATAATGGAAATTGACTTTTAATTTCGAGAAACGAGTAACCGGATTATAGTTAAACAAAAAAAGTTGGTTTTTTGCTCTGGTAATGGCCGTATATAACCATCGATTAAAAGGATCGGATTTCCTGCCTAATTTCAAATCCATATTGACCAAGACACTTTCCCATTCTCCGCCTTGCGCTTTATGACAGGTAATCCCATATCCATATTTCACCTTCAAAGCATTAAAATACGGATCCTTTCTTAAGGTATCTTTAAATTGCTGCGTTTTGGGTTTTAGTTGGGGATGTCGATATTTAAAATCCAGATATAAAGCGATATGCTCTTCATAGGCTAATTGGGGGTCTTCGCTGTATAGAAAATCATCTAAAATTAAACAAGATACGTTCACCGGCTCATTCTTGAAAGGTACCTCAAGAATCACTTCTCTAAACTTCAAATCTACCCTTCTTTCTTCGCCTTTTTGATTATAACTTTTAATATTGCTGCGGACTTTAGGTACAGAATTAACTCCTTTTACCTTAACCATGGTACCATTATATAAAGGGGTGTCGTAATTATAATTGTTTTGATTAATAATAAGTAAATCCCCCTTTGCGATTTGATATTTGTTTTTAAAAACTTGCTCCCTGATTTTTAGATTATACTCCAAAGCGCTTTTGTTGCTAAAGCTGACAATAGCGGTTTTATTAATGAGTAAGTCAGGATTTAATGATAAATATTTTGAGGCTACCTCTTCCGGTTTTACAAAATGTACATCTTCTAATTGGTCCGTCAACTTAAAAGTTGCCTTTTTTTCATTGGAAAATAATCTTTTTCGTAAGTAGCCTGCATTGAAGAGAATACCGCTTTTCTGCTCCTGACGAACTACTTGCGTCATTTCATATTCCAGGGTGTTTATGTCGTATTTCTCCTTTAAATAATATGCAGAAAGCGCGCCGGAAATAGGATCGGAAACCGGTGGCAGCTGTGCAGGATCACCTACAAAGATCATTTTATCTTTTCTTGCAATATTTTGAGGTGCAATAGCCTCAAAGATATCTTTTAAAAGAATTCCTGAGCCGAAGATGAAAAAATCTTGTTCACTCTTTTTATCGGAAATCATAGAAGCTTCATCAAAAATATAAATTCTTGTAATGCTACTTGAAACGGTATTCAGATTGAACCGAAATTTAAATTGCTTTTTACCTCCTACTTTAATTTCTATCTCATCTACATCATTTAAGTTATAAATTGCTCGGTGTATGGTAGTAGATTCCATTCCTGTTTTTTCATTCAGAATACGAGCAGCTCTTCCGGTAGGCGCCATTAAAACCGTTTCCCACTTGAGATAGTCGATATATTGTGCAATGGTTTTGGTAATCGTTGTTTTACCCGTACCGGCATATCCTTTAAGTAAAAAACACCTACAATCAGAATCAAGGAAAGTATCTAAGGCTTGAAAAGCTTTCTCCTGGTCTGCGGTTGGTTTTATTTTTTTATGTGCAAATTCGAGTAGTGTCATTTTGATGGATTAAAATATTACGAAAAGATATTTTTTATTCTCTTAATATATTTAGTAAGTTTTTTAGAAAATCAGCTAATCGATATACAGTCCAACCTCCTTTCAATGGATAGGTATCAGCATCAGGAGTAACGATAACTTTGTGTATAGGGGTTAAATCGAGTATAGCTTCAGTATGACCACGCTTTATACTTGGCGCATTGGTTAACTTTATTTCGATGGCACATTGTATCTTTTCTCCCTTTGTTAGCATTAGGTCTATCTCTGCACCGGCTTGTGTACGATAAAACCAGGGATGAATATTCCGAGGCAACATCATCAAAATTTGTTGTATTACAAAGCCTTCCCATGAATTTCCAGCTTGTGGATGCCCCATTAGCTGGTTGAAACCGTCAATGAAGAGTAAGTGATGTAACATTCCGGTGTCTCGAATAAATACTTTAGGGGTTTTTACTAATCTTTTTTTTAGGTTAGTATGCCACGGCTTTAGCGTTCTGATAAGTAGCGCCTCCTCTAAGTAATACATGGCATTCTTAACGGTTGGCATAGATACCCCCAGTGATCTGGATAGGTTAGAATAATTAAGTATTTGTCCATGTTGATGTGCCAGCATTTGTATCAATCTTAATAATTCTTGTGTTTGCATAGGTAGCCCTAATAACCTCAGATCCCGGCTGGCATAGGTATAAATAAATGTTTCCATCCAAATGGAAACTTCCTCTTCATTCTGAGCAAGAAAAGCAGGTGGAAATCCACCCCTGAACCATAAAGTGTTCAGCTTTGAAACACCGGTCTCCTCCATGGAAAATGGGAACATCTCTCTATATTGTGTTCTGCCGGCCAAAGATTCGGAACTTTGTTGGATTAATTCCGGTGAGGCTGAACCCAGCAATAAGAAACGGCCGGGTTTTCGATTGGCATCTATAAGAGACCGTAATACGGGAAAAAGATTGGGAAAAGTCTGTACTTCATCCAATATCACAGTTTTATTTCTCATCTGATGAAGAAAGAGTTCAGGATCATTGAGTTTTGCTCTATCTGCTCTTGATTCTAAATCTAAATATATAAACCTGTCTTTCTCCTGTCTATAAAGTTCTTTCACTAGGGTAGTTTTACCCACTTGTCGTGGTCCATATAATACCACTGCAGGGGTGGAATTCAAATCCTTTTTAATGGTTTTTATTAAGTTCCTTTGTATCATAAGTTTCATTTAACCATGTAAATTTAAAGTATAATTTTAAATTTACATGATTATTAATATTCTCTAAACTGAACAAACCTGAAAGTAGAGGTTTTATTACCTTGTCTATCTTCGGTGGCTATCCTTTCTGTGGTACTGGCTATGCAGGAAATTCCAACTGCTTTCAGTCGGGTAACCAGGCGATACACAAAGGTCATTTCGCCCATAATATGTACCGCAGCAGGATTCAGTTTCTTAATTTTAGTTTCATATTCCTCCACGAGCTGTTCTAGTTCAGCATCTTCCCATTCGGGATTGATTTTCGGGAAGGGAAGGTCGATGACCGATTGGTATTGCGCCTGAGCTTCTCGGATTTGGGCTTCGGGCCAGGCGGTGGAGGGGTGGTTGGAGAGGTTGAGGAGGAGGGAATTTGCATTTTTATCTTTTGAAAGCTTTATGGCTCGTATTTCCGGAAGTAAATTCGAATCATTTTTAAAGGTTTCTTCGATTTTATTGATGACCTCCTGTAACTTTTGAAATTTATCTTCAAGGTCTTTTTCTAAAACATCGTAACCTTTTGGCATCTCTCTATATCCACCATGATTTATGTCATCTCTATTTTGAGCATTAATAGAACGATTTCGTTTAGCCAGCTCTTTAATATGAGGTATGGCTAACGCTTTTTCTAAAACCAACTCTTGAGTTTGGGCTATAGATTTATCGCGATGAAACCTAAATTTCTTTTTCTTTCCGCCAATGGCCAAAAATCCATTAATGGTATTTCGAAGGGTTTTATCATTGATGTCCTCTCCTAAAATGGATAAAACATAAGAGGGAAGAAATTCTGACATGATGGTGTAACCTTGCTGAATAAGCCTATGATCAATACACCATTTTACGGAAGGTAAAGCATTGAGTACTTTGCTTTCATCGTATTGTTGAAACTTTTGGCCAATAAGTTCAAATATGGGTTTAATTACGGAATGGACGGAGTCGTTTTTTTTTGACAGTAGTTTTTTTACAGCTACTGCCGAATCACCTTTTGTAATATTCAAGCATCTATTGGTCAAAATATCTTGGCAAAAGAACTTTATATTTTCAGCCCCCTTAACATTTCTATCCTTCATCATTTCTACTAAGGAATCAGCATAACCCGCGTTAAAAAACAGCTGTCCTGAATTCGTCCACTCCTGTAATTCCACAAAGTCTTTTAAATTCCAAATTGGGGAAAAGTCTTTCCCGTTTTTAGGGTACCGAGCCTCCCAGTTACCGTAGTAAATACCACTTACAGTGACATGCTTAAGTAACTTGGCATAATTAATAAGCACCATATTAAACATAGGTAAGGTTCGGAATCCATGGGTGATATCGAACGTTATTTTGTCTTCGGGTTCGAGCAAATCAAAAACTTTTGAGAAAATATTCCATAGTTCTTCTGGTGTTTTACCATCTTCTATGTGAATATTCCTAATGTCGCATTCTAAGCCAAGCTTATTAAGTTCGGCTTTCAAAGGTTCATAGACAACAACCTTCTCAGTTTTCGGATTATAATGTTCTTGTTTTCCCCAATTATCCAATGCTCCTTTTGTCGTGAAAATAAAGATTTTGTCCTCCTTAGAAAAGTCTGCACAAAAATTCTGAATCGTTGCCAATTGGATAAATCGAGTGGCTTCTACATCCTGTTCATTTTGATTGGGAGCTATATAGTAGGTCTCATTATAGACACTTTTGCCCAAAAACGATAAAAAAACCTTTCTACTCATAATTAATCATCTTTTTTATTTCGTTCAAAATTGTTTGTTTGTTTCCTAAATTTTCCAAAGAAAAAACCTGTTTGACATTGGCCATCCTCATTAAATCTTTGATTGTATTTTGTCTGCCTCGACTTTTACCAAATGGAGATAAAATGAAAACCATTGCGGTTGCCCGTAATCCCAAGGATTGGCGAATGGAAGAAATCTTGTAAATGGCATCTGTTATTTTTTTCCCGGTTAATTGCTTTTTTGTATAGACCTTACATTCCAGGATATACAACGTATTGTTATAAACGAAGGCTACATCCAGTTCATTGTCGCTTTCAGAAGTGCGTTTTGATCGTTCATTTTTAATTTTAAGGTTTAAACCAATTTCGCTATCCTTTAATCCTAATCCTTGTTTTAACGTATAATATGCCCATTCCTCAAACCAGCCTCCGGTTAAATAGGACTTATCGTTTTTTCGATAATTTTCACGGGTGGAATTGGCAATTTCAGGGACTAGAGCAGAATCACCTGCTTTAATTACCTTATTTAGTAGTGTGTCGGCAACCTTATAGCTATTTGACTTTTTTTCAGCTTGGGTAAAACTATAGCCATAGGCCGAAAAATAAGACTTCAGATTCAAATGAACCGGATTTTCAAGCACTTTTCGCTTGAACTCAGGGTGAAGTTGCTCCAGATACTCTTCTCCGACCGGCCAATAATAGATGGAAGTGTTTTCCATGCCCCAAAAATAAAAATAGGTCATTTGGCTCATCATCTTAGTACCGCCGGTAATATTGATAATGAAGTCGTCTTTGGTCTTATCCTTGGTAAATTCCTTTTCCAGGACTTCTAAAATCTTAGAAGGACTGTTTTGATCAATGAGTATTGTCCTAAAATTAGCTTGACCAAGATTTAAAGTATCCGCTAAAATCTTACTCTTGTGCTTTTGCTCCATTCCTTCAGTGGATAGGAAGATGTGGGAATCTGAAGTGTTAGCCATCTTCTTTATAAACAAAACATTTGGAATCAGTTGGTCCGATAATATTGAAATGACAGTAGCCATATGAATCGATTAGTTTATTTTTAATGCCGCAACACATTCTATTGGTATTCCTCAAGTATTCTACCTCGTTTTTTATCTCTTTTCTTTTCTAAAGGAAAAAAGCACTGAATATTTCCTTATCAAAAGGAAATATTATTGAATTTTGTTATCTTTTTTCTCTCAAGAATAATTGGAAAACCGAATCAATCATCTGGTGAACCAATTATATTTTTGTTGGAAATTGACCAACACCACAAAAAACTGTAATCCCGAAACAACGGTGGTCGCCAACAGATAAAGCACCTGATAGTACCATTTCGGCGTTACCCAAACAACTCCAACGTAGGCGATGACCGTGAGGATAATGCCGAAAAGGAAGCCACCCCAAATCACTTTTCCTTTACTGTATCGCTTCATCCATCGTCTTGCCAGGTGATTTCGTTCCCTATCCACCGAGGGCATATACCGCCGGGTGGTGTAACAGTCTAAAAACTTGGTCACGATGACAGCAAGGGAGACGATGAGGAGGACGGCGGGCATTATTGGTGATCTTTTGTTAGTTCATCGTAGAGGGCTTTGGCTCGTTCTTCTCCCAGCCATGTTTTTATATCAGAAGACCAAGGAAATTCTGTAAATCTAGCCAGTCCTTTGTTCTTCTTTCTTTTTTTATAAAAATGTATATCATCTGCCTCCCAGCATTTCCTTAGTTGATTCTCGATTTCATCTTTTGATTTCTCATTATATTCTAAATATTTATTATTTTTGTATGGTTTTTTTACCACCTCTTGAGTAGATTTGTATTTGCTATCTTTAAAATTTAAGGTAATCTCATTTTGCAATTTTTCAGCATTTCTTTTCTTTTTCTTAATTCTTAATTGCTGAACACGTTTTCTTAAAGTTGGAACGTTTTTGTTGAGCGGATTTTTTTCTATAAAATCTTCCATTGCATCGATGTCATCTGTTTTTTTGATGGTTAGATATACATTATTTATTTTTTCCTGTCTTTTTAGCTCTTGAATCCGGCTCTCAAAGTTCTCAACCTTTTTTAATGAAGCAAGTTTTTTGAGTTTTTCAATAGCTTCTCCATATCTCTCTTGTTGTTCTAATTGTGTAATGGTATCATTAAGTGTATCAACCTCCTTCCTCCTTTCTTGTTTGGCCTTTTCTATTTCAGCAATTCTATGTTCTACTTTGTCTCCAAAATCAGGATTGTAGTTAAAGTTCATTCCATAATCCGAATACCCTTGGAGATAAGCTCCTTTATTTTTTATCTCCTGGAATTCTTTTAATGCTTCATAGACTAAATTATCCTCTACAGCCATATTTGGATTGATACTCATCGAAAGGAGTTCGTTTATTCTTGAGATCCATCTTTGCCCGTATCTTGCTGACATTTCAACCTGGAATTGTTTGGTGTAAAAATCGATTCGTTCTGCTAGTCCCTTCAATTTAACATTGTCAATCTTTACTTTTCCATACCCTAAAGGTTTTGCATATCCTATATTATGATATGTGTCGTCAGTATTATTTAGAGTGATTGCATTAAGAAGCGCGCCAATCTCAAGTGGTCTTAAATTATGGAATCTCGCTTTTGCACAAAATACAGTTCCTTTTCTTAAAGGGATAAAATGTGATTGCATTTTCGAGGATTCCCCTGGATGAGGCTTAACATCATTATGTACAGGATATCTTTTATACCCTCTAAGTTTGCCATTTGTATTATAGGTATCAAACTTTGTTGTTTTTCCATTACTTCCTTTCTGCTTTATATAAAATGGCGTAAAACTTGACTTTGGGCTACTTAAGGTGACAGTTACCTCATCTTCCTCTTTAGGGTTTTCATCAGAACACCAAGCGTTCCCAACGAATACTCTTCCTTTAAGTCCATTTTCTTCAATTGATCCAAAAATTGTTTCTGCTAAATCTTTATCCCGCGGATAGTTAGGCAATAACTGCTTTACTCGATATTCGGCGGGTTGTTTATAAGAAAAAGGTAAACCAAAATCTACAATCTCTCGTTTTCCTTTAATTTCTTTCTCTCTATAGAAAACGGGAATTCCTTTATCAATTTTGTCTTTCCAAAAAGCCCAATCTTTCAGTTCGTGACTCTCGCCTTTTCCGTCACGGTTTATAAATTTGAAATCTTCCATCTGGGTTTCAGAGACTTCTAAACGATTAGAGTTATTTTTCAAAATTTCCGATTTTTCCCCTCTAAAAACATATTCCCCTTTTCGAGCAGTGGAAACATCATAATTACTTGCTTGTCCTACCAGAACGACCCTACCAGCGAAGGTCTCGCTTTTATCAAGCACATTTTCAGCAAACCTTGCATATCTTAAAGGTTGAAATTTTGACACCCAGGATTTCTGTTTATCATTTTCGTCTAAAGGGTGTATTTCGAATGTATCTCCTAAATCAATGCCTGATAAAATGTCATACTTATATGATGCTGTTCGGTGATCAAAATCTTCTTTGATATTTGCATTATCAGAAGCACCAAATAAGCCTTCAAAATTTTTATGGTATTTGTTATCAATATCTGTATATCTAATTTTTAAAGGCTTCCCGCAAGAATGTATATAATACTTCTCACCGTGTCTAATCAAGTACCCACACTTGATTTTCTTTTTGACTTCGTCTTTTGATAATTCATAACCTTCATCCATCACATCATCCTTATTTTTAATAATTTGGCGAACCGCGTGACGGTGATTATTAAGTTGAGATAACTTACTATTGGAGATGATCTCCAACACATTCCGAAACATCCCTTTTAAAGAAGGCCCCGGAATAAAGTATTGTTTTTCTCCTTTTGAATTCACATAATGAGAAAACTCAGCGGTTTCTTTTCCTTGCGCATGCCCATTCCTGATAAAAATAGGCGTTTCGGCGGTGATTTTGAGTTCTATTTCCCCACTTTCTCCATCGCTAAAGGGGAGGTCATGACTGACTTGATCCGCCCAATCGGGTTTAAAAACTTCATCTTCTTTAGGTGCGGGTACAAAATTATAGACTGATTTTACTGACATAATCTTTTCTTTTTTAATGGGTGAATCCGGTAAAAATGTGGGCTTTTAAAGTGAGGACTTCCATGCCTTTATCATTAGGATCATCCTCATTTTTCGCACAATTCTCATCGGGTTCCGGAAGCCATAATTGTTTAAAATTCAGTTTCTTGATTCCCTCTATACGATGAGAAAAATAAGTTTTGGAATTTAATTCGGCACTGTCCGGAAGATTTTTTAAGTCAAATTCGGTGATTTGATAATTGCCGGTATGGCGAATCATTATTGATTTTTCTTCATCTTCACAAAATAGCAGGGCTTCCTGGATAAATGGGTTGTCACTTATGATGTTGAAGTCAAACTTTTCCTTACGCAATACTTTTGGAGATCGGGTATCAGATTTCCATACGTATCCCTCGAATTCCAAATCGGGAATTTCTTGTAAGTCTTTATATGTTTTTATGCTTTCCATTATGCTTCTTCTTTTTTTGAAGTGTGATATTCGGTGATTTCTTTATCACCTTTTAAAAGTGTTCCGGTAAACATCCCGTGGCCTTTGGTGACCATTCCGCCTAAAGGGAGCAAGCCGTTACTGATATCGAGCAAGGTATTCTCTAAGGTTTTTATGATATCTTGATCAATAGAATCTATGGGTTGAGATAGATTAATTTTAAGCACAACTCTATCCTCTTCATTTTTTAGATGCGATACTTTTTCAGAAAATAAAGCACCATCTATCCCACCACCGGTAAACCGGTCTATAGCAACATGATTAAAAATCTTTTCGTTATCGACATCATCGTAATAAAGATCATCTAAAATCAGGATCCCACGCTGGCCGGTGTTTTTCTTGGTTTCCTTGTCAATTTCTCCTTTTTTACCGAAGAGTTTTGCCACAGCTTGGTTGTTTTCTTCTATATATTTTTTGACCTCACTATTAATTTCATCGGCATAAAATCCTTGCAATTTATTGTAATGAAAAGCTACCCGATGGGCAATCGCTCCTTTAATAGAACTGGCCGGGATTAAGGTTTTATTGGTGAACCTGATCTTCCCGTCTTTATACTCCATCACATCTTTTTCAACAGGTTTATTATCGACTTCGGTATCGCCAAAACCTTCTGAGAAAATAAAGAAATCATCGGGTTTTAATTGGAGTTTGTAATTCGGTGAATCGGTGTCAGTATCCACAGGGTCAAAATCCAATTCCCCATTTAATGATGGTTTAAAATTCAAATAGTCTTCAAAGTTATCTTCTAAATCATAGGTTTTATCGAAAACTTCTGATACTCTTAGATTCCCATAGCCGTTTCGGGTTCCCTGACCTACGCGAAATGCAGGGTTTTTGATTTTTTCCATCAACTCTTTCCAGGATTCCTCATCTTCTTTAGTCCCTTTCAATTCCATTTCAAAAATAAACCGTGCGCCTTTGTATAATACTTCGTGGTCAAATAATCCTTTATCTTCAGCGACACCTTTGTGGGTGATGTGAACGTGTTGTCGCGTAGGGAGTTTTTGAAGTTTGGTTTTAACCTCGTCACTCACTTCATTATTAAAGCCTTCGGATACTTTTCCTTTTCCATTAAGAAAATAAGCGGAACTTATAAGTAACCTGGAGCCAAGACCTTCGTTTCCATCGCCTTGATAACCAAAAACATCATTCCAATCGACTTCCCCCTTAGAAAAATCTTCTAATGCATGCCGCAACACCCCGGCTATAGATGTCCCGGGAATTATGGGTAAGCCTAAATGATCTTTTTGCACCAAGGAATCAGTTACTAAAGAAGCCGCACCACTTCCTACAAACAAGGGCGTTGAAGCTTCTACTTTAATTCGTGCGATATATCTGTGCGTTAATTTTTCCATATTTTAATTTTTAGGAGCTACTTTAGCCATTTGTGCTGCGAATTTGGTAATGAAAATAGTTCCGTTGTTTTTATATTGCTTTGCCTGAATGCAAACATTCTGGAATAATTCGAGTGGTTTGCCGCCCTTTTTATTCCAATAGCGGTCAAAAGCAACCCCGTGTTTTAAATACCCTGTTTTATTGGCAATTAAATTACGTTCTAATTCAGCCATATCCTCTGCCTTGGTTGCATAAGATCGAATAGCCCCCCATTGGCTGGCAGAAATTTTGTATTTATTAAACGTAGATTTGTGCTTTTCAAATTCCCTTTGTATGGCTTGAGAAAGTTTTATTTCTTCTTGCTTATAAAAAGCTTTATTGTTTAAAAACGCAGCAAGAGAATTGGCATTTGGTATGAATTCATAGGATTTCCTCTCTTTGTCCGGTTTATCCTCCTCTTTATCCTTTTCAATAATTTCTACGAAATCACATTCTGCCTTTTCATTACCCTTTAAGAATTCGGGATTGATAATTATTCGTCCCAAGCCTTCGGCCTGATGCGCTCCCACTTGTTTAAAGCCACCCTCATTTTTTCCTTCTACATAAAAAACGGAGCCGGCGGCAATGCAAGCGCGTAAAGAGTCCGTAGTATTGCGTTTCCCGTTCCAGGGAGAGTATTCATAAGTCCGCACCTGGCATTTTTTCCAATTAATTTCTCCATTAAGTCCGAAATCCTTAGCCTTTGGTTGAAAAGTTGGTTGCCCAAATTCATCATAAAAACACAGATTGCTTTGGGCATAGACTAAAGTATAATCTCCTTCGGGAGTGAAGATTTCTATTTTTTGAGGATTGTCAATAGCTTCAATTTTCACTTGCCCGTATTGCGCGGTTTTTGATTTTCCTACTCGTTTTTTAGCAAGCAAAGCTTTTTCGATATCTTTAATATATTGTTGATCGTCAAAGCAAATAGAAAAAATAAATTCCTGCCCTTTTTTAATCGATTCAAAGCCAAACATCGCTCCGTCTTTAGAGCGCCTATTCTCGGCATCTTGTGCCGATTTTAAAGCAAAATTCTTTTTGATTTTTGTAATCGCTGTCCCTGAAGGAGTAATAAAGCCACCTCGCTTTTGTTTTAACTGTAGTTTGTAACCATTTTCTTTTGGGTGGTTATCATCTGTCAAAAGATGCTGTAGAAAAAGGCGTTTATCCTTTCCTAATTTATCCTCACCTTTCACCATCATATAATCAAACGGAACGGGATAAGAAATTTCACCTTCTTTAGAAATAGTCGCATCGCCAAAAGAAACTTTACCGGAATGGAAAATAGCATAAGCTTCTTCTGGAGATAATTGTGAATACAATTGTGCTGCTACAATTCCTAGAAAATTACTTCCCGGAATGTAGTTTAAGGTTTCCATATTGCCTTCTGTGGCCAACTTGCTGTTCAGTACGATATCAGATAACAGGGTTACTTTATAATACTTCTCAATCATTGGTATTGGGTTTATCGGCTAAAGAAAATTGGCAGCGTCCCAGGCCGCGGTTTCGATTGACGCCCAAATGACGCACCCATTTCAAAGCATTTTCAATGAGCTTTCTCTCTTTTTCGTCCATTTCTCCTTCAATCTCACCTTCCAATTTGATCGGCATACACACTTCCATGGTCCGTAAAAACTGGTTTTTGGCAACTCCGCTTTCGTTAATTTTGGTCTGTGTAATATTGCGATATAAGAAATTAGCTAATTGTGGATTAATTTCTTCTTGTTCATCTTTGTTTAAAGTTGCATTAGAGAAAAAGAGTTTGCCGTTATGTTTTTCGGTACTGGCCTCATCTATTTCCCAACCAAAAAGCTTTTTAATCAGGTTCCTATCTACCTGCTTTTCCGGCATCTCATAAAGCGCATCTTTAAGTAATCCCTTAATCGTTTTTCCCGGGATATAGGGCAAATCATTTTCATCTTTCAGCACCTCAGCATCCGATTCGGCTCCGGCTGATAAACCCGACCCGACGTGCCAATCGCTGAGTAATTTTATGGTATATTGCATACGTTTTAGTTTTGAAGGGTGTTTAATTGAATGACATCGTAGATAATAGATTTGCTTTTTTCTCTTTCTTCATCTATTTCCATTTTTTCATAGAACTTTCCATTAACTGTTTTCATTCGATCCAGGAAGAACTTTGCGGTGGAAGGGTTAGTATAAACTTCTGTTACCCATTGACGCAATTTGGAAATCCCATTTGATTCGCCTTTGGGTAAGTTTTCTTTAAAGTTTTTTATAAAATCCAATTTATCAGTTAGCTCAGCTATATGAGCAAAACCGTTTTCATTTTCTCCCGTTAAATAGGGACCATATCTAAAATCAATATTATCTCCCACTAACGTTCGTTCTTTCATTTCATTTAATGAATCTTCGATAAAAGAATCTTGCACCTTAAAGAATGCCACGGCTGATTTTGGAATCAATCCGTTCATTTTAGGATGATGATTTTCATATTCCTTTGTTTTCCCTTTGACGAAATTTTTGGCATCTCCACAAAGTTTTTCGGCTAAATCTACGGCATAGTGGAAAGGGTAGGATTTTTTGACATAGGCAATTCCCGCACAAGCGGTTATTCCGTTCTTAAATTTATCGATACCAAAATCGGCTTGGAGAAATTTTAATTCGTTTTTCGTTTGCTCCTCAAATTCTTCAAGAAAAGCTTTGGTAAAATCGAAAGCCAAATCGGCTCGGATAATCACCGTTAAATCATCACCGCCTAAAACAATGGGTCTAATCGGGTAAATACCTTTTTGTTTTTTTATTTTGGCAGATTTAAAGGCCTCTTGGGCAGCAGCTTTCGTGGATTTGTCTAATGCATTAGAGAATGATTTAAATCCATTTTTCACTTCTGTATCATTCTTTTCTTTAAAGGAATTGTTCAAATTCTGAATAATATTTCCCAATCCATTGCCATCAGCGTGAATAACGGCTATCCAAGAACTATTTAAGTCATCAGTATTAAATAATAGCTCTTCCGTTTTGAAATCTTTTATACCAGAAATGTCTTCGAAAAGGGTTCTGTTATTTTTTGCATTTATTTTTTTATAGGTAGCCTCATCAACAATTTCATCTTCTTTTTCAACCGGATGTTTTTTAAAAGCTACGCCACCTGTGCGCCTGTTTCTTCCTGTTCCCATAAATCCCATTTCAAAAGGAACGGAGACCTTGTTGCGTTGCTCCCGAAGTTTATTCTCTAAAGATTGTAAGGCTTCATTTAATTCGTTTTGCTCATATTCCACCACTGCCTGACTAATCGTAATTCCCGGAGCCATTTCCATCACTGATTTTGGAAATTTTCTTACAAATTCTCGACAATTTCCTTCGTCTTCAAAAATGTATTTGATGTTCCCTGCTGCATTTAAGATAATATTGGGGTCGTCTTTACTAATTCCTACCTGCCCCCAAAAATGGTTGGTACATATCTCTTCCACCAACTCGCTAGCTCCTACTATTTCTTGTAGTTTGTTGGTCTGAAAAATAAAACCCTGGATGCCCTGTACGGCAGCGCCATATAAAAATTTACTCATTGTTTTTTGTTTTTTTAGCGTTAACCATCCCCATCCCCCGACTCGCCCCTTTTCCCAATCCAATAAAATTGGGAAGAAATACATTGCTGCTGAAATCGACATCGAAAGCCAGCAGATGGGTATTTTTAAACTTGATATTTTTTGCTTTTCTAATCTCGTGTATACGTACCTTTATTTGTTTGTCAATGTGCCAATCTACTCCTTTGGCGAAGGCCAGGATATTGCCGGTGAGGATTTTCTCTAACATCTCTACGCGGTCAATATCATTGTCCTGTTGTTTGTATTTGTGATAGTTTTTGGAGCTTAATGCCAACCACTTATTGAGTGCATAGTCGTAGGATTTGTTCCATACATTGAGGGTGAAGTTATTGAGATCCAGTTTGTCTATTTCTAAGTCTACTTTTTTTCCTTTCAGCCAGATTTCCCATGTCTTCTGATTAAAAAACTTATGAATTTCATCCACTCCGGCATCTAAACAATAAATGGCAGATTTTCCGCGAATAGATTTATACTGAACCAGAGGATATTTAAAGAGATATTGTTTATCGTTAATGTGATGGTTAAAGAGGATATTTTCTCTACCTACTTTTTCAATAACTGCTCCACGGAATGCAGATACTGCTGATGAAGATAAGGAATGGTCAAATTTAATTAGTAAAGTGCGTAGTCTTTTCATACCGAATCGGTTAGAGATAATCGAGGATGAGTTAAATAAGTCTATTGGTTGTTTTACAAAATCTTACTTCAATTGAGAGAGTAAAGAATTTTGAGATACTAAACTAATCTTTTCTTTTATAATAAACAAATTTTATATAAAAATAAAAGTAACTGTGTCGGTAAAAAGCATTACTTAAAAAAGATATGAAGTAGGGGTTATTGAGTTAACGCTTTGTTTTGTACGAGTGGAATAGTTGTGTGTGATTCGGATTTAAATCGTTAAAATCCCCATTCTTATACTTTATTTTTTCATAGTTTTGTATTATGCAGCACTCCCTACCGGAAATATGGTTATGGAACGAAATCCGGTTAGGAAATGACCGGGCATTGCATCGGCTGTATATGGATCAATATGATCATTTATTTCGGTATGGACTTCATGTGACATCAGATCGGGCATTGGCAAAAGCTTGTGTGAATGGAACTTTTGTTGAAGTATGGACAAAGCGTAAAAAATTACCGGAAGTTGACAATGTGAGAGGGTATTTATTTATCATTTACAAAAGGCAACTTTTTCATGAAATAAAATTAAAAACTTCTCGAAGAAACATAAAGGAAGTGCAACCTGAGGCGGTAGATTATGAGCTTTCCTATGAGGCTTTGTTAATTGCTTCTCAGGAGGAGGAAGAAACAAAATCCCGACTTGAAAAAGCCATCCGCAAATTAACGCCCCGGCAAAAGGAATTCATCCGCATGCGATATTTTGAAAATCTGTCCATTAAGGAGATGTCTAAAAAAATCTCTATTTCTCCCAGGACAATTTACAATACCTTATATGCTGCTATCAAAGCGTTGAGAGCAGATTTTATAAAAAAAAATAAAAAAAAGTAACATTTCCTTAGTAAAAAGTTAACACTTGCTTCCACTTTAATAATAGAATGGGAAGTTTACATCATTTTCACATACCGGAGGATTTTATTCTTGATCATCGTTTTATAAACTATTGTTTTAAAAATAATGAGCAGGATGAATTGTATTGGGAAAACTGGATTAGAGAACATCCCGATAAAGAAGAGGTTGTGAAGGAGGCTCGATACCTGGTACATACCATGAGTGTTAGAGTCCCTTCGGAAGAGAAACAAAAAGAGTGGAAGAAAGTAAGACCGAAAAAATTCAGTTATAAGAAAAAGCAATCAATACCCGCTCAAGAATTCCGGTCCAAAAGAAAATTTGCTTTTCTTGGGGTTGCTGCTGTCCTTCTGCTGTTTGTGGCTGGGCTGTGGTTTTGGAATAGTAATAATAAAGGGGAGGATAAAATCCGAAATACTTCTTCTAATCCTTCTTTGGTTACTGCCTTTGAAACCCATTATGGGGAACAGCATAAGGTTGTTTTAAAAGATGGAACAAAAGTTTGGTTAAATGCGGATAGTAAATTGACTTATGTTAGTGATTTCAAAACCGATGATAAAAGGGAGGTGTCTTTATCGGGAGAGGCTTATTTTGAGGTGAGTCAAAAGGCACATCAGCCGTTTATTGTTCATACAAAAGGGATGAATATTATTGTTTTGGGAACTTCTTTTAATGTGAAGGCTTATCCCAAAGAACAGGCTTTTGAAACAACACTTGTTGATGGTTCGGTAAAGGTTCAGTTAAATGCAGATCCTTCAAAAGAAATACGCTTAAAACCGGAAGAGAAGATTACAGTCTTTAACGACTTAAAAAAACACCCGGTTCATAAGATATCGGATTCGTTATTGTCGAAAGCATCGATCCCTAAATTTTCGGTCTCAGAAGTATATAAAGATCCGCATTTGGATGGAAAAATCTTAGAAACAGTTTGGCGACAGGGAAAATTAGCATTTAAGAACGAACGTTTTGAAAGCCTTGCCTTGCAATTGAATCATCGATATGGGGTTACGCTACATTTTGAAGACAAGGCCTTAAAAAACTATAAATATACCGGTATTTTTACAAAAGAATCCTTAGAGGAGGCCTTGAAGGCATTGCAGTTGACTTCGCCATCTCATCCCTTTCAATATAGAATTCAGAATAAAACCGTATATATTTCTATACCAAAGAAGAACCAATAAATACAAATTCTTAACTATAAAAAAACGATTATGAAAGAAACTTGACAAACAAAAAAATGGGCATGTCCCCACATGCCCATTCAAAAATGATTTCCTTAAAGGAAAAGCCTTATGTCGTGTCTGTAAAAAATGAATAAGGCTATTTTATCATCTTAAAATTGCAAAAATATGAAAAATATTTTAGGAAAAACAGCTCATGGGAAGGGGTCTTTCTCCCCTGAAAAATCCCTTCCTGTTTATAGGAGGCCGCTTTTAAAATTTCTTCTATATATGAAATTTACCCTTTTATTGTTATGCCTTTCTGTTTTACAAAGTTATGGGAAAGTCCTGTCACAGGATGTTCCGGTCACTTTGGACATGAAACATGTAAAAATTAGTAAAGTCTTTTCAAAAATTGAGAAGAAAACGGATTTTCGATTCTTGTATAATGTCAGTGAAGTCAGTGGTAGAAAGAAAGTGAATGCCCGATTTGAGAAAAAACCGCTGGGAGAGATATTGAGAGAATTAACGGATTATACCGGATTAACTTACACCTTGCTATCGAATAATCTGATCGTCATTGCTCCGGAAGCGAACCAGATTGATGTCCATAAAATATCGGGAAAAGTTACCGATAGTTCCGGTTCTCCTTTAGTCGGAGTGTCCATTCATGTCAAGGGAACCTCTTTAGGGACCGTAACAGATGCCGAAGGTAGTTTTACACTTCAGGTAGAAGACTCTGCAGTGTTGGTAATTTCTTATTTAGGATATCAAACGAAAGAAGTGAAGGTTGGAAATCAAACGAGTCTTCAAATTTCATTAAGTTCTGCTTCTACTCAATTGGAACAAGTGGTCGTAGTTGGGTATGGATCACAAAAGAAGATTGATGTAACCGGGTCTGTGGCTAATGTCGATGGAGGAGAAATTTCTAAACAGGCTTCTGTTAATGCTGCAAGTGCCTTACAAGGAAAGGTTGCCGGAGTCAATATAACCAATTCAGGAGCTCCGGGATCCTCTCCCAAAGTTCGAGTAAGAGGGGTGGGAACCGTATATGGCGATCCCAATCCTTTGTATATTGTAGATGGAGTTTGGTTTAACGATATTAGCTTCTTAAACCCTTCAGATATTAAAAGTATCAGTGTTCTTAAAGATGCTTCTGCAGAATCTATATATGGTATTCGGGCAGCCAATGGAGTCGTGTTGGTAACGACTAAAAACGGGATAAAAGGGCAAACGAAGGTAAATTATAATGCCTATGCAGGTTGGCAACATGTAACAAATCTTGTTGATATGGCCAATGGGGAAGAGTATGCTCAGTTGATTAATGAGAAGAGTGAATATACCGGAGGTTCGGATCTATTTTCTGATACAAAACATTTTGGGAAAGGAACAGATTGGTTTAGGCAGATTTTAAGAGATGCCTTTGTTACCAGCCATCAAATTTCAGTGAATGGAGGAGGAGAGAAAAGCACCTATAACTTTTCTCTTGGATACTTAGATCAAGATGGGATTGTGAAAACGAATAATTATAAACGGATTACGGCTAATTTAAAAAATGATTTTCAAGTTTTTGATTGGTTGAAATTGGGATATGTAATGGTGGGTTCTTCCAGTAATTCTAATGATATTAATGGAAGTATTTTCCATAATATGTTTGGTGCTCCACCCATTGTTCCGGTTAGATACCATGATGGTAGTTATGGCGATCCGGCAGATTATGCCTTAGGACAAGCGATTTCCAATCCGCAGATTAATTTAGATTTTTATAACCAAAAATCGAGAAATTACAGAGTAACCGGAAATGTACATGCAGAAATTAATTTTTTACAGCATTTTACATTTAAAACCAGTTTTGGAGGAGAGTATGGACAAGGAGAAGTACGGAATTATCAGCCTGAATATTTTGGGAACTCCATGCAAAATAATCAACAGAGTGTTTTAACGATATCCAGAGCTGAAACAAGAAATTGGATTGCTGAAAATACATTGACCTATGATAATCATTTTGGCGATCATGGTCTGACGGTATTATTAGGTCAGGGTGCTCAACAATATAAAACATATAATCTGATAGGAACCGCTTTTAATGTACCCGGAAATACCTCAGACCAAATGTATCTTAAGCTGGCAAGTGTGACAAACCAAGAGGGAGATACAACTGTGACAAGCGGATCTCCATATAATGTAACAGATAATGGAGATTTATCTACCATTGCTTCTTACTTTGGTCGAGTGCATTATTCTTATGCCGATAAATATTTGCTGACGGTATCACTGAGGGCTGATGGGTCTTCCAAATTTACCGGATCCGAACGTTGGGGCTATTTCCCTTCTGTAGGTGTCGGTTGGGTTATTTCTAAAGAAGGCTTTATGCAGAATCAGGAGATTTTTAATACTTTGAAGATTCGAGGAAGCTGGGGAAAGATAGGAAATGCTTCTGTGCCGTCTAATTTATCTACGCTTACCATCAATCAAAGTGATCAATTGACAGGCGTTTTTGGGAAACCTCAAAGTACCTATACAGGTGCTAGTGTGACCACAATTGTTCCGCCTACTACTTATTGGGAAAGAGGAGTAGGTACAGATATTGGATTGGAAGCCGTTTTTCTGGATAGAAGGCTCTCATTAGTTGCCGATTACTATAATCGGAAAACAAAGAAAGCTATCTTCGCTATTCCTATCTTGGGTTCTTTAGGAACTACCGGATCAAATATTATCGGAAATCAAGCTGATTTTCAAAATCAGGGAGTAGAACTGACCTTATCCTGGGATCAGGATATCAATCCGGAGTTTAGCTATCATATTAGTGGTAATGTCTCCATGAATAATAATAAAGTGCTTTCTGTCTCAACCGGTAGCAATCCGATTTATGCCGGAGGGGCAGCTGCTACAGGTGGTGCATTAGCTACTCGAACCATTGTGGGGCAACCCATTGGTCAATTTTATGGTTATCAAGTAGTTGGTATTTTTCAAGATGACAATGAAGTAAGTAATTCCCCACAAGCAGGAACAGCTAAGCCCGGAGACTTTATTTATAAAGATGTGAATGGGGACGGGGTTATTAGCGGATTAGATAGAATCCCATTAGGCAATCCCAATCCTAAATATACCTATGGATTAAATACCGCCATATCTTATCAAAATTTTGATTTTAGTCTTGATTTTCAAGGAGTCGCTGATGTGTCTATCTATAATGCCAACAAGGGATTGCGTTATGGAAATGAAAATTACACACAAGACTTTTATGATCATCGTTGGCATGGAAAAGGGACTTCAAATACCTATCCTTCAGCCAATATAGGAGGGAATCAAAATTATAAACCCAATTCCTGGTTTGTAGAGAGTGGTAGTTATTTTAGGGTAAGAAATGTTCAATTAGGATATTCCTTACCAGATGAGATGGTAAAACGTTGGGGAATTGATCGGTTACGAATTTACGTAAATGCACAGAATGCATTGAATATATTCGATTATTCGGGATTTAGCCCTGAAGTAGGAGGAGCGCCAACCAACGCCGGTATTGATACCAATGTATATCCTCTATATGCAACCTACAATTTCGGGATTAACCTTACTTTCTAATCTTGATAAAAACGAAATATTATGAAAAAATATAAAATAAAATCGATAGGATTATCAGGCTTTGTAGGTATTTTGCTCATATCTTTAAGTCTGGGCTGTGGAAATAAATTTTTGGATGTTCAACCACAGGGACAAGAAGAAAGCGAACAGTTCTGGAAGTCTAAAGATGATGCTTCCAAGGCTGTAAATGCCATGTATGCATTGTTACGTAGTTGGAATATTGTTGCGTTTCCGGCAATAGCTATTATGAGTATGCCTTCAGACGATGCTGAGAAAGGGAGTACGCCGGGTGATGCTACTTTTATGAATAATTTTGACCAATTTAAGATGACTTCTACTGCGGGTCAATTAGATGGATTCTGGAAGGGGGAATACCAGGAAATCAATCTTTGTAATCAGGTGATAGATCATGTAGATACGATGGATATTGATAACAGTTTATCTAGCCGGTTTATTGCAGAAGCAAAGTTTATACGTGCTTTTTGTTATTTCAGATTAGTACGTGCTTTTGGTGGTGTACCTTTACGTCTTCACTTGCCGGATGATCCTTCTCAATACAATCTGTCTAGAGCTCCGGCGGAAGAAGTCTATGATTCTATAGAACAAGACTTAATGGATGCAACATCTGTTCTTCCTAAAACCTATAATGCTAAAGATATTGGACATGCTACAAAAGGTGCGGCTTTGACGCTACATGCTAAAGTGGCTATGTATAGAGAAGAATGGCAGAAAGTTTATGATTTGACACAACAGGTAATGGATTTAAACATTTATCAACTTTATGGGATGGGGCAAGCACATAATTTCTTTGAATTGTTTCGAATCCCTAATGAAAATAATGTAGAGTCCATTTTTGAAATCCAATGTGAGTATGTTCCGGGGAAAGATGGTCTGTTTTATAGCCAATATTCTCAGGTACAAGGAGATAGAGATGTGAGCCCCTCTCCAGGTTGGGGATTTAACGTACCGACACAATCTTTAGTAGATGCTTTTGATTCTCCAAATGATACACGTTTGGAAGGTACGGTTATGTTTGCCGGTACCACTTTACCTAATGGAGATGTGGTTCCTTCAGCAGGTGCTAATAGCCCAACGATGTATAATCTGAAATCTTATGTTCCTTTTGCTACGGCCTCTACGACCAACCAAGGTGCTGGTCAGAATATAAGAGTATTACGTTATGCAGGCGTTTTATTAATGCATGCGGAAGCGGCAAATGAATTAACAAAAACTACAGAGGCTTTGAATGCATTGAATTTGGTGAGAAAGAGAGCAAGAGGCAACAACCCTAATATTCTACCGGATATAACAGAGACTGATCAAGATGCGTTGAGGAAGATTATCTGGCATGAAAGGCATTTGGAATTTGCCATGGAATATGATCGCTTTTTTGATTTAGTAAGACAAGGTAGAGCTGCAGACGTATTATCATCCAAGGGATTTCAATCCGGGAAAAATGAGCTTATGCCTATTCCTCAAAATGAAATTGATTTAAGTGGTGGGTTGCTTGAGCAGAATCCTGGATATTAATTAAAATAAAAAAATACAGATATGAATAATTTATTTCTAAAATTAAAGATTTTAGGTGTTCTGATATTTTTTACCATCGGAATGACCTCTTGTTTGAAAGAATTTGATCCGGATAGCTATGCTCCCAAAAAATCATTTGGAGGTTTTGAAAGCTCTGCTGACATTGAATCGGATGCTTTAGTAGCTTATTGGGCTTTTGATGATAATCTTGTAGATAGCGCCGGTGGCTTACAGGCAGATAATAATGGAACGACCTTCGATGCTTCAGGCGTAAAAGGTGCTGCCCTGAAAATAGATACAGGACAATATATCCTATTTAATGATCCCGGAACTGATATTCCTAATTTGGAAGCTTATACCATTTCATTCTGGGTAAAGGCTCCACAGAATACGTCCTACGGCTATGGTGTTTTCTCTCTTGCCAATAACAGCGATTTTTGGGGAAACTTAGATTTGTATTTAGATAATGGCAGTACTTCGGATACGGCAGTCTTTTCTGTACATATGAACAATGGAAATGCCCAGACAAAAAGCCAGTTTATGTCTAAACCTCTGGGCTCTTTTTGGGATCAATGGGTTCAACTCGTAGTGACATACAATAGCAGTGCATCAGCTTCAAAAAATTTTAAAATCTATAAAAATGGGACAGAAGTATTTTCTTCGCTAATAAGTGGCTATGGAGCACTGAAATTTGAAAATGCTACCGCCATGGTTATTGGTACCTGGCAATTTCAAACAGATCCCAGTCTTACCAGTGGAACCGGTGCTCAATCCTGGGCAGGAAGTTTGATCGGAATGCTAGATGAGTTCAGAATTTATGATACACCCTTGAATGCCGCTGAAGTCAATGCGTTATACAAATTGGAAAAAGCAGGGAGATAAGTTGAATAGTGATGAATAAAATAATCCTTTCTTTTGCATTCTTATTAATGCTTGGTTGGGTAGCTTGTAAAGGAGATAATTCCTCAGAGCTACCCTCAGACCAAGATGTGCCCTCTTCTTTTGATTTTAAAACATTGGAAGTTAATGGGGAATACAATGGTTTTGAATATAAAAATTTAAATCTAAAACCAACGGTTAAGATATCTTTTGAAGCTCCGGTTCGTAAGGAAACAATAGAACAGAATATTACTTACGAGAGCGATGCCGGAAACTCTATTTCTTATGTGGTAAACTATTCGCATCAGGATAGTATGATAACAATTCAGCCAAAAAACGATTTGGAAGCCATTACATTGTATACGTTGAACATCTCGGATGGTTTAGAATCTCAACAGGGAGGAACGCTGGCATCTTCTATTACTCTTCATTTAGAAACGGCTATAGATTCTACTGATAAGTTCCCTCGCATTTCGGATAGTGCTTTATTAACTTTGATAGAAAAACAAACCTTTAAATATTTCTGGGATTTTGGTCATCCTGTTTCCGGAATGGCAAGAGAAAGGAATACTTCGGGAGATGTTTGTACTACCGGAGGAACCGGATTTGGAGTAATGGCTATCTTGGTGGGTATTCATCGTGGATTTATTACTCGTACAGAAGGCTTGAATCGATTGACAAAAATGGTTGATTTTTATAAAAATAAATGTACGGCTTATCATGGGGCTTTTGCACATTGGATTAATGGATCTTCGGGAGAGACGATCCCGTTTAGTGACAATGATGATGGAGCGGATTTAGTAGAAACCTCTTTTTTAATGGAAGGGCTACTGACTGCCCGGCAGTTTTTCAATAAAAATACGACAGCAGAAAAAAATCTGAGAGTGGAAATCAATGATTTATGGAATGATATAGATTGGAATTGGTTCCAGAAAAATGGAGAAAACACTTTATATTGGCATTGGAGTCCCGATAAAGATTGGGCGATGAATATGCCGATAAAAGGTTGGAATGAAGGGTTAATGGTGTATGTGTTAGCGGCATCTTCCAATACTCATGCCATTACAAAACAAGTATATGATAACGGATGGGCACAAAACGGCACAATGAAAAATGGGAATACCTTCTTTGGGATCTATCTTCCTTTAGGTCCTGATTTAGGAGGACCGTTGTTTTTTGCACATTATTCTTTTCTTGGTTTGAATCCTCATGGGCTGTCAGATCAATATGCTGATTATTGGAAACAAAATACGGCGCAAGCGAAAATAAATTACTCATACTGTGTCAATAATCCAAAAGATTTTAACGGTTATAGTGAAGATTGTTGGGGCTTAACCGCCGGAGATGATAATAATGGATATGATGCGCATTCCCCATCAAACGATGATGGTGTTATTTCCCCTACGGGGGCTGTTTCATCGATTCCTTATACGCCACAAAAATCCTTGAAGGCGATCCGTTTCTTTTATTACAAATTAGGAAATAAAATATGGGGGAAATATGGCTTTAAAGATGGTTTTAATTTGAATGATATCTGGTTTGCAGACTCTTATCTCGCCATTGACCAGGGTCCTCAGATTGCGATGATCGAAAATTACAGAAGTGGCATGCTTTGGGATTTATTTATGAGTTGTCCGGAAATACAGCAGGGGTTGGATCAATTAGGGTTTACTTATTCAAAATAGAATATTTGAAAATCATAATCCGTTATTGTAAACGAAATAAAATGGCGAAAAACAAACTTTAATGAATAAGGACATCAATATTATAAATCAAAAAAAACGGATGATTACTGGTATCACAAACAAATTAATCCTTGGAATATTTGTTGCTATCTTCTTCATATCATATTCCGTAAGAGCACAACAACCGCTTTATACCATGCCCTCAAATGCACAAACTCGATGGACAAGTCCTGAAAATCCAAAAGGGAAAAAAGGAGTTGGAGCAAAAGAAAACGGAGGAGCCAAAGGGCATGCTTTTGACACGATTGCAGCGCATGGATCTATTGACTTATTGAATGTCAAAGGCGGAGGAATAGTTAAGCGGATTAAATTAACAATAGATGATCGTTCCCCGGAAATGTTACGTTCTTTACGGATAGAAATGTATTGGGATGGGGCTTCTAAACCTGCAGTATCTGCTCCCTTGGGAGATTTTTTCGGGTTAGCCTTCGGGGAAACGGCTTCTTATGAAACGGCTTTGTTTTCAGATCCTGAAGGGCGTTCCTTTGTTTGTACGCTTCCTATGCCCTATAAAACCGGAGCACGTATTGTTGTTTTTAATGATTCCGGAAAAGATCTGGGACATATTTTTTATGATGTAGAATTTGAGAAATGGAAGAAAGTACCGAAGAATATTTTATATTTTCATGCTTATTGGCATCGAAATACACCTGCTTTGGGGAAAGATTTTTTGATACTGCCGAAAGTCAAAGGAGCAGGGAAGTTTATAGGAACCAATATAGGAGTGAAAGCTGATACAGTTTATGGTAGTCATTGGTGGGGAGAGGGAGAAGTGAAAATATATCTGGACGGAGATAAAAACCATCCTACGCTTGTAGGAACAGGTGTTGAAGATTATATTGGTACTGCTTGGGGAATGAAGGAATTTAATCATAGATATGAAGGATGTTTGATCGCAAACAAAGAAGAAAGAAAATGGGCGTTTTATCGGTATCATGTGCATGATCCCGTTTATTTCCACAAAGATATACAGGTGGATATTCAACAGATTGGGGGAGGTCCGCTAAAGGAAGTAAGAGCAACATATCATAGAGGAGCTCCGCTTATTCCCATAAGTATTGATGCTCCCGGTCATTTTTATAAATTAAAAGAGATGCAGAATCCTCCCAGGTTGACAGAGGAGGATTTTCCCAAAGGCTGGGTGAATTATTTTAGACAAGATGACTGGTGCGCCACTGCTTATTTTTATTTGAATCGTCCGACAGATAATCTGCCTGTTATTGCTACTGTAGAAGAAAGAATAAAAAATCTTTGAAGGCATGTGTCTAAAGCCCAAAAGAGGAATATAAAAGGAGAATAAAGGATGAAGTTCGTGGCGTTTTGCTTGTGGTATTACCGTTCGCTTTAGCGGACGGACACAGAAAAAGATAAGGGGAAGGAGTGGCTATAACCACATGAAAACAAATTAAAATTATGAGAACGTTTTTTCTTATTGGCTGTATTTTGATTTTGAGCCTGCAATATGTTGATGCACAACAAAAAGAGAAGAATGATTCTCTCTCTATTCTATATCACAAAGCAGATTCCATCCTTTCAAAAATGACTTTGGAAGAAAAAGCCGGACAGTTGAGTAATTATGGATCGGGAAAAGAAAATTTAGATTCTCTGATTAAAAAAGGATTAGTGGGAGCGGTTGGAGGAATGATTCCCTGGAAAGACAATGTCAGTGAATATTTAACCGGTTTGCAAAAATCGGCATTAAATTCTAGCTTAGGCATTCCCTTATTATTTACCGGGGATGTTATCCACGGGTACCGTACCACTTTTCCTATCAATATAGCAACTGCTTGCAGTTGGGATACAGCTTTGATTCGCAAAATGGATAGTGTTGCTGCTTTTGAAGCGACTGCTGCCGGTATGAATTGTTCCTTTGCACCTATGGTAGATATATCGAGAGATCCTCGCTGGGGCAGGGTAGTAGAAGGGGCAGGAGAAGATCCTTTTTTGGCTTCAGCTATTGCAACTGCTGAAGTGAAAGGATTGCAGGGTAATGATCTTTCCAGTCCTCGAACGATGGCGGCTACCGCCAAACATTTTGCGGGTTATGGAGCGGTGGAAGCCGGACGGGATTATAATACCGTGGATATGTCCTGGCGCAGGTTTCATGAACTCTATTTACCTCCGTTTCAGGCAGCCATTGATGCCGGGTTAGCAGTCATCATGCCGGCTTTTATTTCATTAAATGGCATTCCGGCCTCAGAAAATAAACATTTATTAAGAGACATTTTAAGAAAGGAATGTGGCTTTCAAGGCTTGATCATATCGGACTATGATGCGATTCCGGAAATGTTAAACCATCGTGTTGCTCAAAATACAAGAGTCGCTGCCAAGGAAGCCATACAGGCAGGAATGGATATGGATTTACATAGTGGCGTTTATTTTCAAGAATTGCCCGATTTGGTGAAGAAGGGGAAGGTTAGTGAAGCTGTTTTGGACTCAGCAGTGAAAAGAGTGCTTGTTCTAAAATATAAATTAGGGCTGTTTGATCATCCTTTGAAATATGGTAATCAATCCGAGACCTATCAAAAAGAACTTTTGAAGCGCCATCGGCCATTAGCTCGAAAAATGGCCAATGAATCCATTGTTTTATTGAAGAATGATACTTTGTCCCGGGAAAAAAAGGCAATTTTACCTTTATCGAACAATATAAAACGATTGGCGGTCATTGGCCCTTTGGCTAAAGATCAAAAAACGATATTAGGTCCCGTACATGCCCTGGGAAAGGAAAAGGAAAGTATCAGTATTTGGCAAGGCATACAAGAAGCTGTTTCTCCGCAAACTCAATTATTATATGCTAAGGGGACAGATATTAAAGATACTTCTTTGAAGGGATTTAAGGAAGCGATAGCTAAAGCTAAAAAAGCGGATGCTGTCATTATGGTTATGGGGGAAAGTGCCGGCATGAGCGGAGAGGGAGATAGTCGTTCGAAGTTGGGATTGCCGGGAAATCAACTCCCTCTTGTAAAAGCCATTGAAGAAACAGGGAAACCAATTATTCTATTATTGGTCAATGGGCGTCCCCTAACTATTCCATGGCTCGATCAGCATATTCCCGGAATTGTGGAGACCTGGGAGTTGGGTACAGAAGCAGGACATGCGGTGGCAGATGTTATCTTTGGAGATTATAATCCTTCGGGGAAGTTGGTCATGACTTTTCCCAGAAATACCGGGCAAATTCCTATTTATTATAATCATTTGAATACCGGTAGACCTAAAATAAAAGGAAATAAATATACTTCGCGATATACGGATGTTCCCAATACACCTTTGTATCCCTTTGGTTATGGGTTAAGTTATACCCATTTTTCTTATTCTGTTCCGGTGGTAAATACAGATTCTCTGCGATGGAATGACTCTCTTCAGATTACAGTGAAGGTAACCAATGAGGGGAAGATGAAAGGAACAGAGGTGGTTCAGTTTTATGTCAGTGACATGGTGGCAAGTATTAGTCCGGTCTTGAAAAAATTAAAAGGATTTAAAAGGGTGACTCTCAATCCGGGGGAAAAGAAAACATTAACTTTTTCTCTTGAGAGAAAAGATTTAGCTTTTTATGGTAAAAATATGGAATTTGCTGCTGAGCCCGGAGGGTTTGAGGTGTATGTGGGCGGTAGTTCAGATACCAAAAATAAAACAGGTTTTTGGTTATTAGACAAAGCTGATAAGGAATAGAATAGGTATTTAACGGTTAAATATTTTACTTTATATAGGAAGTATATAATATTGATTTATAGTTTTGTGAACACAAAATAAAAAATGAAAGATATTATTTTATTATACAGTGTTTTTTTCTGTGGTCTTTCTTCAGCCTTTGCGCAAGATATGCAGCGAAGCACTTATTGCAATCCGATTAATATAGATTATACCTACATGGTTTATAATGCCAATCAAGGTTTGTCTTACAGATCCGGAGCTGATCCGGCGGTGGTTGAATTTAGAAATGAGTATTATATGTTTGTTACTAGATCGATGGGCTATTGGCATTCAAAGGATTTGACTCATTGGGATTTTATAAACCCTGAAAAATGGTACTTTCAAGGATCTAATGCGCCTGCTGCATGGAATTATAAAGATTCTGTATTGTATGTAGCTGGTGATCCTTCCGGCGCCATGAGCATTTTATATACAGATGATCCTAAAAAAGGAGATTGGAAAGCGACGCCTTCTATTTTAACCAATCTGCAAGATCCTGCGCTGTTTATTGATGAAGATGGCAGCAGTTATATGTATTGGGGTTCATCCAATAAGTTCCCGATTCGGGTAGAACCATTAAATAAAAATCATCGTTTTCAACCGGGAAAAGAAATAAAGCTTTTCAATCTAGATGAAGAACATCATGGATGGGAACGATTTGGTGAAAATAATAGTGACACTTCTCTGAGAGGTTACATCGAAGGGGCATGGATGACCAAGCATGATGGGAAATATTATTTACAATATGCTGCTCCCGGAACTGAGTTTAATGTATATGGAGATGGAGTTTATATTGGAGATACGCCTATCGGTCCTTTTCATTATGCGCCGAATAATCCTGTTTCTTTTAAGCCGGGAGGTTTTATCAATGGTGCCGGACATGGAAGTATGGTCAAAGGGCCCGGAAAACAATATTGGCATTTTGCTACAATGGCAGTAGGGGGTAATATTGGTTGGGAACGAAGAATTGGGATGTTTCCTACTTTTTTTGATAAAGACGGATTGATGTATAGCAATACCTATTTTGGAGATTATCCCCATTTTGCACCTAATATAGCCGGTAAAAAAGGAGGATTTACCGGATGGATGTTATTGTCTTATCATAAACCGGTGACAGCATCTTCATACTTAGATACTTTCTCAGTTGAAAAATTGGTAGATGAGAATATCAAAACCTTTTGGGTGGCTAAAGAAAACAACAAGAGACAATGGATTCAAATAGATTTGCAAAAGCCGAGTAAGGTATATGCGATTCAAGTGAATTATAACGACTATAAATCTGGTTTATATGGGAAAATACAGGGACTTAAATACAGGTATTTGATAAAAGGGTCCTTAGATGGGAAACACTGGAAAACTTTAGTAGATAGAAGGCCTAGTTTTAAAGATACCCCCAATGATTATGTTGAGCTCTCTTATCCACAAAAAGTAAGGTATGTTAAATATGAAAATATCGATATTCCAACCCCCTATTTATCTATTTCGGATTTGCGAATTTTTGGAAAAGGGGAAGGATCGCCCCCAAAAAAGGTAAAGGAGTTCCGGGTGGATAGACATCAGGATCGCAGGGATGTGACAATAAGTTGGGATAAACAAAAACAAGCACAAGGATATAATGTTCTTTGGGGAATAGCCCCTGATAAATTATATCATTCTTGGATGGTTTATGATAAGGATAAATTGGAAATAAGAGCTCTGAATACAGGTTCGTCCTATTATTTTTCTATTGAAGCATTTAATGAAAATGGAGTAGGAGCAAGACAAGAAGTGGTGAAAGTAGAATAACGGGGATAGATTCTTTCTGGTAAAATTAATTATCTTTGAAGGACATAATAGCTAACTAAAAAACGTTATCATTCTAAAAGGTGATACCTGCCGACCTGAATAGGCGGGTCAGATTAAAAATAAAAATGAACACATGAAAAATTTGAAACCCCTTCTGTTGACGTTATTTTTAATGTTTTGTTATACTTTAACTTTTTGTCAAAGTAAACCTGCATTTTGGAATGATATTCAGCAATTTAAAAGTCAGGATAAAGATCATTTTCCTCCTAAAAAATCCATTCTTTTTGTAGGAAGCTCTTCTTTCAGAAAATGGACGAATGTACAAGACTATTTTCCTGAACATAAGATTATAAATCGGGGTTTTGGTGGTTCTACTTTGCCGGATGTGATTCGTTATGCAAAGGATATTATCTTTCCTTATCAGCCGAAACAAATTGTCATTTATTGTGGAGATAATGATGCCGCTTCTTCCGATAAAATATCCGCAGATAGTATTTTAAATCGCTTTAAAAAACTTTATCAGTTAATAAGAACCCGGCTTCCCAAAACTAAAGTGTCTTATGTTTCCATAAAGCCGAGTCCGAGCAGAGAACATTTTTTTCCGGTGATGCAAAAGGCCAATTGGGAAATCAAAAACTTTTTAAAAAATCAAAAACACGCCGACTTTATTGATATTTGGCATTTGATGTTGGATGATTATGGTCAGCCTATCAAAGCATTATTTGGTTCCGATATGTTACATATGAATAAGAAAGGATATGCCATTTGGAAGAAGGCTATTCAACCCCATTTAGTAAAATAAAACAAAGAACATGACTAAAATTAGAACACTGATATTATTCGGTTCCATATGCTTATTCTCATTTTCAGTGAGTGCGCAGAATAAGAAAGAAAATCAGAAGATGGCTCATTTTGTTGATAGTTTATTGGATAAAATGACCTTAAAAGAAAAAATAGGGCAGTTAAATCTGTTGTCGAGTGGTATGGCAGTAACCGGACCTACTATCAGTAAAAATACGTTAGCAGACATTAAAGCCGGGAAAGCCGGTGGTATTTTTAATGCCTATACACCGAAATTTACAAAGAAACTGCAAAAAGCAGCTGTGGAAGATACGCGATTACATATTCCCTTGATTTTTGGATTTGATGTCATTCATGGTCATAAAACCATTTTCCCTATTCCGCTGGGTATTTCATCTACATGGGATACCAGTCTCATTAAAAAAGTAGCTAGAACGGCTGCCGATGAGGCGACGGCAGATGGAGTGAACTGGGTCTATTCTCCTATGGTGGATATTACCCGGGATCCGCGTTGGGGTCGTGTGATGGAAGGTGCCGGGGAAGATCCTTGGTTGGGAAGCCAAATAGCCAAGGCTTACGTGAACGGCTATCAGGGAACAAATCTGGAGGCTGATAGTACCGCTATGGCCAGTGTTAAACATTTTGCACTATATGGAGCGGTAGAAGGAGGAAGAGATTATAATACGGTAGATATGAGTAAGAGAAGGATGTTTCAATATTATTTACCTCCTTATAAGGCTGCAATAGATGCAGGTGTAGGTTCGGTAATGACTTCTTTTAATTTGGTTAATGGTATTCCGGCAACAGCCAATCAATGGTTATTACAGACGCTTCTTCGAGACAAATGGGGCTTTGATGGTTTAATAGAAAGCGACTATGGATCTTTTGGAGAATTGTTGCCGCATGCGGTAGCTAAAAACAAAAAAGAGGCTGCAAAACAGGCCATAGAAGCAGGGACAGATATGGATATGATGGGATTTGTGTATATTAATCATCTGAAAAATCTCGTAGATAGTGGGGACATAGATATTTCAAAAGTCAATCGTTCTGTCAAAAAGGTTTTGGAAGCGAAGTATAAATTAGGGCTCTTTGAAGATCCGTATCGGTATGTTAGCAAAGAAAGGGCTGATAAAGACATAATGAGTCCGAAAAATTTGGCTTTCGAAAGAGAGGTGGCCAGAAAGTCCATCGTTTTGTTAAAAAATAAGGACCAATTGCTCCCCTTGGAAAAGAAAGGAACGATCGCTGTAATTGGACCTTTGGCAAAGGACAAAAGAGAAATGCTTGGAGCCTGGAAAGCTGCAGGTGATTGGCATAAAGCAGTAACGATTTTTCAGGGGATTCAGGAAGCAGTAGGAAATAAAGCAAAACTTTTATATGCTAAAGGAGCCAATATTACAGACAATCAGGCTTTATTGAAACCCTTAAATCAGGATGGAGGGAATATTAGTGTTTCCAAAAAAAATCCTGAACAATTGATAAAAGAAGCAGTAGCCACTGCTCAAAAGTCGGATGTCGTTATTTTGAGCTTAGGAGAGGCTCAAGGAATGACCGGAGAAGCGGCCAGCCGAGCCGATATACGTATTCCTGAAAGTCAGAGAAAATTGATGAAGGCCATTGCTGCCACGGGAAAGCCTATTGTTTTGTTGTTGTCTAATGGACGTCCTTTGGTATTGCGTTGGGCCAATGAGCATATTCCTTCCATTGTTGAATCTTGGTTTTTGGGAACAGAGTCGGGACATGCTATTGCCGATGTTTTATTTGGAGCTTACAACCCCTCAGGAAAATTGACGATGTCTTTTCCTTATGCAGTGGGACAGATTCCGGTATATTACAACCATCTGAGTACCGGTCGTCCCCGCAACCCCAATCAAAAATATACCTCCAAATATCTTGCGATTCCTAATGCACCTTTATATCCGTTTGGGTATGGATTGAGTTATACTCATTTTGCCTATAATGATTTGAAATTGGATAAAAAGGTGATGCATACCGATGGCAAGATAGGTGTTTCTGTTACAGTGACCAATGATGGAGATATTGACGGAGAAGAAACAGTACAACTCTATATCAGAGATTTGGTGGCCAGCCTGCCACAACCTGTGAAAGAATTAAAAGGGATGAAAAAGGTTTTTTTGAGGAAAGGACAAAGTAAAGTTGTTCACTTTACACTTACTGCCAATGATTTAAAATTCTATGATTTAGAAGGGAATTGGGTGAGTGAGCCCGGAAAGTTTAAAGTCTTTGTAGGAGGTAATTCTCGTGATGTAAAAGAAGTTGAATTTGA
>CAZYHV010000009.1:0-119700 GCA_964647485.1 uncultured Chitinophagaceae bacterium
CCCGCCACATCACAATTCCGCCATAAGGTTTCACTGCTTCTGCCAACATATTGGCACCATCGGCATGTGTACGGCCGTATTTCTGTGGTCCCGGCTGTCCTTCACTATTGGCTTTCACTAAAAAACCTCCGAAATCGGGAATCAACGCATAAATTTCCTCTGCCTTGTTTTTCCACCAGTCTCTTACCTGCTTACCCAGGGGATCAGCCGTTTTTAACCCGCCAAGCAAGATCGGAGAGGCAAAATTAACGGAAAGATAGACCCTTATTCCATACGGACGTAATACATCCGCTATCTTTTTTACTCTTTTTAGATATGGAGCGCTCAAGATTTGAGGAGCGGCATTCACATTATTAAGCACCGCACCATTGATACCGATGGATGCATTGGCACGGGCATATTCCCGCCACAAGAGCTTGTCCTTTTCTGTTACGGCGAGTGAATCTTTTCCCTGCCAAAAGATGGAACGCCCTGCATATCCTCTTTCTACCGAACCATCCGGATTATCCCAGTGATCCAATATACGACGTTCGTAAGATGGATTACTGACTTTGACAGGCACGGCTTCCCCCGTATGTTGATAACGCAACAAAGCAAAGGTGCCATATAAAAGTCCTAAATCGGTATGGGCGTCCACTCCTTTGGGCGTCAACCGGTATCCATCACCTTTAATTAGCGGGTCTTTTGTTATTTTTAAAGCCACCCGGGCATTGTCTCTCCCCTGCCATCCGCTTTGCAATTCTTTTTTTGCAATCGAAATGACCGGTGATTTTTCCGAAGTCACCACCTGCACGGAAGCAGTGGCTTTAGCACGCAACCAGAGATGATGACCATCTTCTGCCCGACCGGATAGCACCGGTAGGAGCAATAAAATAGAGGTTATTATTTTTTTGATAACTTTCATTTCTATTTTATAAAAATTTTAATCCAATTGTTTAAAGACTCCATCCTCTCCCTGATATTTAAACCAATCATATCTTGCCGCATTTTCCGATTTTGTCCCTTCTGAAGTCGCATACATCGCAAACACACATCCCACAAATCCACCTGCATTTTTCGTACTCAAATATGTACCATCTACTCTGTCTTTCAATAATTTCCAGTGGCCACCCACCGAATAATAAAAAGAATAAAAATCCCCATCGGCTTTTATCTTTAAGCGGAGCGTATCATTATTTTTAAGTTCAGCTGTTGCCAATAACTTTTCTTTCTCATGCTTTCTTCCTGCAGATTGATATAATTCTACAATCGGTTTCCCCTTCTTTACAGACTTACACAAAAAATAATAAAATTGATCGTTTTGATAAATGACCAACCCAGCCTTTTCATTTCCGGAAACAGGATTAAAAGAAATTTTTACCGATGCATATCCCTCCAGGTGAGCTTGCCTAAAACCTATAAATGCCGCGTTCTTTTTTTCTCCCAGGGTTATTTTTTTCAGGGGGAGTACCAAAGCGCCATTTTTTATACTATATAAATTTTTGGACGGGTTTCTAAGAAATATAAATCTGTCATTCAACTTCCCGGTACTAAAATCATCCACAAACCGGTAATTACCACTGAATTTATCTTTTACGCCTTTTGTCGAAGAAAAAGGAACCGGATATTGATATTTCACCTCTTCCCCATGGGGAATAATTACAGGCCATCCATTCTTCCAGGATACAGGCGCCATAAATGTTTCCCGTCCGGTGTTGTAATAATCTCCCTTATAAGGTCTGCATCCAAGAAAGACAGCATACCATTTTCCACCCGGAGTCTCCACTAAATCGGCATGCCCGGTAGAGGTAATCGGATGATCCCTTGTTGTATCCAAATCTCTCTGAGTAAGAATAGGATTATTCTCGTAGGCAATAAAAGGGCCATCTGCCTTTTTACTTCTAAATATCACTTCGGAATGATTATAACCGGTTCCTCCCTGTGCGCACATTAAATAATACCATCCATTCCGCTTATACAAATGCGGGGCTTCTATCCAAACCGGATGTTTAGAGATATCCGTGCCGCCATTAACCAGTATCTTATTATCCCCAACCGTTTTTTGCTCTTTGATGTTATAGGCAATGATTCGTATAGTTCTATGTCCTTCATACAAAGGATTATTATCAGGAGGAATACTGTTGTAAACGATGTAAGCCTTATCTCCCTTATCAAAAAACAAAGAAGGATCAATACCATCAACTTCCGGCAGATAGACCGGATCACTCCAGGGTCCTTTAGGATCTTTAGCCGTAATAATAAAATTACCTCCTTGCGTAACATTTGTACAGATGATATAATAAAGTCCCTGATGGTATCGAATTGTTGGAGCAAACAATCCCCGGGAAATTCTCGTATCATCCAGTGGAAGCTGTGCATTTCTGTTCATTGCATTTCCCAGCTGCTCCCAATTCACCAAATCGGTACTATGAAAAACAGGGAGTCCGGGAAAATAAGCAAAGGAGGAGTTGACAATATAATAATCATTACCCACGCGACATATACTCGGATCAGGATAAAATCCCGCCAGAATAGGATTGGTATACCTGAGTTGTGCAAAAAGACTATTGCTACAAAATAGCAACACAAACATTATTTTATAATAAAGTTTCATTTTTCTTTTTATACTTCAATTTTACTATAACATTATTTTTACTCTTTCGATTTAATACTTACACTAGCAGTGGGTAATCCTTTTGACGCTACCGTCAACTTAAGGTTTCCCGCTTTCTTTTTTGATTTAACAATTACCAGACACCTTCCTTTCCATGCTTTATGTTGTAAATCCTGATAACTCTCTGTATTTACAGGATTTGCATTCCCAATTCCAATAATTTCTCCGGGTCCTTTCAACCGGAAAGAAAGAAGATTCTCTGCATCAGGATTACGAATACCGTTTGCATCGTTTAACACGACTGTTATATAACTTAAATCCTGCCCGTTCGCATGAATCACTTTTCTATCTGCCGATAATTGAATTTGAGAAACTGTTTTTGCTGTACGAAGTACAGTTTCATTAACTTTTTCACCATCCGAATACCCCACAGCCTTTAAAATTCCGGGGTGATATGGTACCTTAAAGGTAGTCATAAATTTGGTAGAGCGGTTGGTCGGTTTTACCCCAAGTAATTTACCATTCAAAAATAACCTTACTGTATCACAAGACGAATAAACCTGAACATCAAAAGTTTTCTCCTCCTGTCCTTTCCAATTCCAACTAGCCACCACATCATCCCAATGCCACTTACTCCATTTGGTATTCGGGTCGTGCGGAAAAGAAGGATGAGGAGGCTTTACAAACAAACTTAGCTGATTTTTCTTCCAAAGAGTCTCTCGGTAATAAGATTGAGGACGTCTCCATCCACAGATATTAAAATCGCCACTGTATGCCAAGTGCCAGGGATAATAATTTTGGGTTTGCGGCCAGTCAAACCAACCAAGGCCTGCTTCCCCAATATAGTCCCATGCGGTCCACACAAAATCTCCAATAACCCAGGAATGATCCTCTACATTCATCCAATATTCAAATGCTTTAGGCGCAAAAGATTCGGAACCATATACGACCCGTTTCGGGTTTCTGGTAAATCCATTTTTAAAGAAATCCTGTCGATATAATCCGTAATTATAACCAGAAACATCTAAAGCTGAAATAAAGTTGTCCTTCTTTATTCCGGGGTTATTAACAGCAGCAGTAACGGGTCTCGTCGTATCCAAAGAATGAACAAAAGCTGCTAACTGATGTGCTGTTCGGGCTACTGATGAATCTTCCATGCCGGGCACCTCATTCCCTATGCTCCACATAATAATCGACGGATGATTACGATCACGGGAGATCATGGAACGGAGATCTTTCTTCCACCATTGAGAAAAGAATAAATGATAATCATAAGGAGATTTCTCCTTTAACCACATATCAAAAGCCTCATCTATGACTAACATTCCTAAGCTGTCGCAAGCATCCAAAAACGCAGGTGCAGGCGGATTGTGTGCACAACGAACGGCATTAAACCCTGCCTTTTTCAACAATTTAACCTTACGAGCCTCTGCCCTATCATAAGATTTGGCTCCCAATGGACCATTACCCGAATGAACACAACCGCCTTTCAGCTTTAACGATTTCCCATTTAAGCGAAAGCCATGCGTTGCATCAAATGAAAAAGTCCGTACCCCAAATTTTGTTTTTAGTTGATCAACTAATTTATTCCCTTTATAGACTTGTGTTAAAGCTGTGTAACGATAAGGAGACTGAGTCGACCACAAACGCGGATGTGAGACCTCCATCCTTTGATCAAATACATTTGTACTATCTGCTTCTATCATTTCTTTATTAGTAACCCTGGCAACCCTTTTACCCTGCTCATCTAAAATAGAAGTAACCAATTTTATCGCAGCATCCGCTGCAGTTTCATTTTTCACTTTAGTATCTATATTCAATTGTCCGGATAGTCCGTTAGCCTTGAGAGTAGTAATGACATTTCCCCAATGTACTATATGAACAGGGTCTAAATAAGTTAGCCAAACATGACGATAAATACCCGATCCGGAATACCAGCGACTGTTCTTCCCCACATTTTTGACCTGTACAGCTAAAACATTCTCCCTTCCAAAATTTATATCATCTGTTATGTCGTACCAAAAGCTTGTGTATCCATAGGGATGGTTACCTAAATGATGACCATTGAGCCATATATCGGCATTCATATAAATTCCATCAAACTGAATTTGCACTTGCTCTCCTTTTTTTATTTTAGGAACAACAAATGTTTTTCTGTACCATCCCACTCCACCTGTGGTAAATCCTCCGCTGACCTGGCTAATCGCATTAGAATCAAAAGGGGAATGGGTATGAGGTAAGTTTTCAATACTCCAGTCATGGGGTAGATCGATTTTTCGCCATTGGGTGTCATTGAAATCCGGATCATTGGCATTTTGTGCTCCTCCCCGATGGAACTTCCAGTTGAAATCAAAAAGAGTTCTGTTTCTTAGCGGGAGACCTTTCTCCTGACTATGCGTTATCCTACAAACTCCCACTATCAATACTAGGACAAGTAGCAGCAACTTTCTTCTTATCATGGTACTATAATAATAGTTAATAATCATTTCCTATTTCCCAGACATTATTATTCATTACTATTCGTATCCCGGGTTCTGAAAAGCCTTTTTATCGGCTTCGCTCATCTGTAATGCATCAAGCTGTCCCTGCGGAATGGGGCGCAGATAAAGATATTTTTCAATATTTCGATGTACAGTTTGTGGCGTATGATCTCCCCAGTTAGATCCACTAATAGTGTAAGAGGAAGCAAATTGTGCCCATTTCTGTGTACGCACTAAATCTAACCAACGCTGACCATCCCCATAATATTCACGAGAACTTTCTTTCAAAATGTAGTCAATAGTTATTGTTGAAGGAGTTGCCGCCGTCATAGCCGCACCATGATCCTGCACTTTTGGAGTATTCCCATTATGATCCCAACTCCATTTACCTGCCCGTTCACGAATCACATTAATTAAATCCCTTGAAGTCATGCCAGCCTGTGTCGTTGCACCTTTTACAGCTGCCTCAGCCGCAACAAAGTATAATTGTGAAAAATATGCTATCACAAAAGGACGAGTACTTGCGGCATTAGGAGAACCTAACCCACCATTATTATCCGTACGATACTCCCCTAATTTCCATAATCCCGGATACATAATTCTGCTTACACCCTCCGGTGCAACAACAAAATCTGCACGTCCGGGCAACGTACCTGCTCCAACGTTGCTATTCCCCTGACCATTGGGATAATCAACAGGAACAGCCGGCTTTTCATCAAGGAATGTCAACACCGCGCCACCATTACTAACCGGCATAAAATGTGCATTATAAACGGGTTCCTGAATTCCTGATGCATTCAGGTTAGCACGATATACAGTCGTAAAAGTACCATCGTAGCGGGAATCATTGGTTTTATCTGCAAAGGTATTTTTGATAACTTCTATGGTAGGGCACATCCGGGTCCATGGACGTCCCAGGTCCTGAGTTGCTGCACGCTGAACAGAACTTACAGGTGTCCATGTCGAAGAAGAAGAGCTGCTCGTTATGGTTGTATAATTCCATTGCATCATCCAACCAGCAAAGTTATCTGCATCACCACCATTGCCATACGTAAGACTGGCTCCATTATAATACTCGCTTGTCTCGGTATGATCCGCATATAATAACTCTTCCTTATTACGATCATTCTCAGCACTATGTAAGTCATAGAATGTTGGCATTAATCCATATGGGCCCGGATCGTTGATGGCCGTCGTAGCCACATCATACGCCTGCTGAAAATACCATTGAGCATCATGTCCATCAGGATCCGTACGATTGGTTTCGGGATAAGTAGGTATATTGTTCGGGTTTTGTAACCACCAGGCATAGGTAAGGTAGGCCTTGGCCAGGTAAAGACGAGCAACCGTTTTAGTTACCGTACCGGTGAGTCGGGGTTGCGCTGGCAAATCATTTACCGAAGCCAACAAATCAGGAAAAATAGCTTTGGTATAAACCTCCGGCACAGTGTTACGAACAGAGACTCTCACAGGGTTAGTATTAAAGCTCAACTCTCCGGAGCCCAAGTCCAGAGGTACCCCCCCAAATGTCTGTACCAACTGCAAATAATAGAACGCACGGAAAAAGTGTGCTTCTGCGAGCAACGCTTTTGAAATATCCATCTCAGAACCGTATTCAATGATACCGCTGGCAGTGTTGATGGCAGGAAACGCATTACCCCATAAAACATCCGATCGACTTGTAGTAGAAGTGATTTTGCCCTGGCCAGAAAGATCCATAACTTTAAAATTTTGGTCCGCACTTTGGGCATAGGTTACTTCATCGGTACCGGTTTCACCTGTATTGTAATAATAGGCATTCCCATAAATATAGCGCAGGTTCGCATACAGGGATGTTATTCCCCCTTTAACCCCTTTTTCAGTTTTGAAAAAATCTGGAGTATAAATACTGCGCGGCTGTTCATTGAGTATTTTAGAACAACCCGTCAACAACCAAGTCATCAGTATTAATCCTGTCAACCTTGTTATATATGTCTGTTTCATGATAGTCTTTTTTAAAATGTTAAATTAATGCCAATCAAATAATTGCGCGTAGCAGGTGAGTTCGTACCTAAAGTCAGCAGACGATGCCGATAAGTTGAAGTTACAGCGGCATTTTCATCCCCATAAGAATTTGTTTCGGGATCCAAACCCGAAGCATTATGGAAAGGTGAAAAAAGGACAAATGGATTTTGTGCAGTAACATAAAGGCGAAGATTATCTATCCCTGCATCTTTTAACCACCTCTGCTGGAAAGTGTACCCCAGTGAAATAGTTCGTATTTTTAGATAGGAAGCATCAAAATATCCCAAAGTAGAGCCATACTTGGGATTATCGCCACTTGTTACGCCACCAGGCTTAGGATATTTGGCATCTGTGTCCTCCGTTGTCCAATAATCTACATTTACATTATTCCTGCGTCCACTTAACATGTTGAGATAACCAGAGGATGAATAAAGGGTACTGATAAGGATTCCGCCACTTTTAAAAGTACCAACAGCAGTTAAGTCAAACCCTTTATAAGACAGCCTGGTATTAAAACCTCCCTGAAAATCAGGATTTACATTCATGACTTGCCGGTCTTCCGATCCAATGGCCCTGGTTGGTTTACCATCAGAACCGTAATCTCCGGTATATTTTACCTTAATCATTCCCACATTTCCTCCCGGCTCCAATATATCCAGATATGGATCATTTTTTTGCCAAAGTCCAACTTTCTTATAATCATAGATCACATTAATCGGATGTCCCACAAACCACCAATTCGCCTCGTCTCTGGTCTCCCCGGAAGCAAGTGCTACCAGCTTGTTGCGATTGCCATATATATTGATGCCGGCAGTCCAGTTCCATCCATTAAGATTATCCAGTATAACACCCTGCAAAGAGAGTTCCAGACCTTTATTCTCCGTTTTACCAATATTAGCAGTATAGCTGCTTACACCAGAGGTATTAGGCAGACTGACGTCCAATAAAATATCGTTGGTTTTTGTTACATAGTATTCTATAGTACCCGACAAACGGTTATTCAACAGGGCAAAATCCAGACCGTAATTCCATGTTTTGGAATACTCCCATCCTAAGTTTGCATTAGGAAGCTGGGTTACATAGTAACCGGTAGCATAAGTATCATCACCAAAATTGTAAGGTCGTGTACTTAAACGTCCAAGTGTTGCATACGGAGCAATAGCCTGATTCGACGTTTGTCCAAAACCTACACGCAGTTTTAACATGTTTACCCAGGGCGCTCCATTCATAAATGATTCATTCCCGATATTCCAACCGGCCGAAACTGCCGGATAAGTATGCCACTTATGCCCTTCGGCCAGCCTTGAAGAAGCATCAGAACGTACAGTAGCAGTCAACATATAGCGATTATCATAGGCATACATAGCGCGTCCCATCCACGACATGAGACCACTTACACGGTAGTCCTGATTATTCGGATCAATCTTAATTTCACCAGCAGCCTGTCCCAAATTATAGAACTGGAATGCATCAGAAGGAATACCTTTAGCCGACATGGCCGATCGATTGTATTTGTTTTGCTCTGTTGAATAAAGCGCAACGACATCCAACCGGTGCTTTTCTGCAAAAGTACGGTCATAGGTCAACAAATTCTCCACTACCCAATGATAAGTATGAGCATTACTGACAGAAGCTGTAGATTCGTTATTTGGATTGCTGTTGTTTATCCCTTCTCCCGTATAACTACCGTTGTTGTCTATCTGAAAATCCAGACCGACATTAACGTGATACTTTAAGCCTTTAACCCAAGGTATCTTCACTTCTCCAAAAAGGGTATTATAGGTTCCAAATGCCCTGGTTTCATTCAGCCATTTGCCCTTCAGGCTGTCCAGAATGGCTTTCGAATATACCCATGTTTCATCCAAAGGCATTTTAATTGTTCTTTTCCATGATCCATCTTTATTAAACGGACTTGCAATAGGTGACATGCTCAGGATATTGTACAACCCGACTTGAGACCCCTCAGTGATGCTGTAGCTGGTGTTTGTAGAAAAACCAAAACGAAAATATTTTCCTACATTCTGATCGATGGTGCCGTGTAATGAATACCTGCTATATTGTTGTGTCGGGATCACTCCTTCGTCATGGTAATAGCCTGCACCAAAACTATAACTTCCCTGATTTGTACCTCCCGATACATTTATATTGTGATTGGTAACCACAGCAGTCCTGTACAACAGATCCTGCCAATCTGTATTGATGTCATCCGATTCATCCACCCCATTCGTATATTCACCGGCAGCTTTACGAAGTGCTATAAATTCCGGCCCGTTCATCATCGGATATTTAGCAAAAACCTTTTTTATGCCATAGTAACCACTGTAAGATATTTTCGCCTTTTGCCCTTTGTGTCCCTTTTTCGTTTGGATTAAAATTACCCCATTGGCGCCTCTGGAACCATAAATAGCAGTTGCAGAAGCATCTTTGAGGATATCAATGCTTTTTATATTACTGGGATCAATATCACTAATGGACCCGCCAAAAGGAATACCATCCAATACAATCAAGGGATCATTACTCGCTGTCAGAGAACGTGTCCCTCTTATACGTATCTGCATAGCCGCACCTGGCTGAGATGACGTGGGAGCCATCACCACCCCGGGCAGACGTCCCTGCAATGCATCCGATATATTCGATGCCGGAACTTCCCGCATATCATCTCCACTAATAGAAGCAACAGAACCAGTCACCGCTTCTTTTCGCTGTGTACCATATCCTATTACCACCAGTTCATTCAAGGAACTGGCCGTAGTCCCCAATGTAATGTGGAGGGTTTGGTCGGTAGCACCAAGTGTTATCTTTTTGGTCTTATATCCAATGTAGGATATAAGCAGCGTACTATTAGCCGGTGCATCCAGTTGAAATTGGCCATTGGCGTCTGTCGTAGTCCCTGTTGTTGTTCCATCTACCTGAATAGTAACCCCAATAAGCGGGTTACCACCTGCATCTTCAACCGTGCCCTGGACATGAATATTTACAGCCTGCGCTAAGGGCAACGTATAATCAGCGGAGGCATGAACAAGACACGGTAAGCATAAAGAGATCAATAAAAATAGTGGAGCAAATAGAAATGTATGGTACAACCTATTTGATTGCCATGCAAAAGATGTTTTAAAGAAAATAAGTCTATTCTTCATATCTTTGTAATTAATGGTTTATGAATTGGTTCTGCCTCCGGGCAGAAAAGTTGATGTAAGCCTTCTGTCCGGTCTCTATGGCATTAGAGACCGTTTTTTTCACCTTTTTAACTGCTGCTTAAGTAGTATATTCTCATATTTTTTGTATTCATATTGAAACATTGAGACGTAAAAATTGACATATTGCAATACATTGTATAATTGATGTAAAACTGCTAATCAAACGTAAAAGTACAATAATTTTTAGTTATTACAACCGATTGCAATAATTAAATTTCACTTTAACATTTAACTAACTAACTTTATTTATTTTTAGCTAATTCAATTTGGCTAAAATTAAGGTAATATGTTCCACTAAACGGCTCTATATTAGTATCCCACGAGTTAGCATACTAATTATTTATAAACATATAAATAATCTTCAACTAAAGTTTCGGACTTAGACTTATAGTACTTTAGTTATTGGTGATCAATTTGTTACCCATCATTGAAAGGGAGGAACGACCGAAGCAATCTCAGCGTATACCCCTATTCCCTTTGAGATTACCTGCCTTTGCCGGCAGGCTGGCTTCGGAAAAGCTACCCACTGAAGCTAGACTTTTTCCTCGTAATGACTTGCCATTCGGATATTTACAGCATCTCAAAACTTCAGTTTCTAATTACTAACTTTGTACAAACACAACAACCGATTGTATGAAAAAAGAAAAATAATGAGGTCTCCATCTACGATATCGCCAGGGCATTGTGAGGCCTCTCCCTCTACGGTCAGTCGGGTGTCTAATGATAACTATTGATTATTATCGTATTTCACAATTTTCTGATTTTAAATCTTAATTCCTTCTGTATGGGCTTTCAGGCATCTTAAGAAACGTTTGTTCATACCCCCATCATCAACGATCACTTTCTCAAAAACGACTCCCGGATCCAGTGGCCTGACGGTCAATAAATGCATTCCGTCAGTATGATGTTTTAAAGGAAGCATGATGTCCGTTTCAATAATTCGTGCTGCAGCAGTGGGATACATTTTAGAATATTTATTTTCCCTTGTTAACTGATCATTAATGTTCCGTATTTCTTCCGTCCCTCCGTCAAAGGAAACAGCAACACGCATTCCGCCTTTTATGAATGGAAGCGTACTGTTGAAAATCAATCGCAGTTTAACACTATCTGATTTTGTATGTAACTTCATTTTATAAGTCAGGGAAGCGCCATTTGTTTTATTGGTATAGGGCATCAGGGCGATTCCCGAAAGCGTTCTGCCCAAGCCGGGAATAGCTGTCCATTTTGTTTTATCGGTTGCTTTGCGTTTGAAATAATGTGCCGCTTCCATAACGACTACACCGTTTTTCTCATCAAACACAGATCCTCCCTTTTTAGCCCCTTCCGGTGTTACACGGGTAACCTTGGGCATAATATTATTTTGGGTTCATCCCAGGAAGTATATCCGATATGAACCTGATCCATCATATGTTCCCATTTGCCTCCTGCAATGTTATGGTTGTAATCATAAGTGAGTTCTGAATCCCGTTTAAAGCAATACTTGGCATGGTCAGCCCAATAATTTGCCCGCAAATCTTTTTCGGAAGCATACTTCTGGTTCGTAGCCACTGAATAGTACAAATCGTACAGGTTTGCCATAACCTGTACAGGAAATAGTATCAGCTCTCTATAAGCATCTTTAGAATCATCAGGCATCTTCAAAAATTGCTGAAATGCCCTATTTCCAAGAGCCATATAACTATTCCTTACCTGACGAAATTCACCACTCTCCAGATTATAAGTATGTTGGTCCAGCATTTCAGCCGTAACGCGGCTATTATATTTACAATATTTACTTAATATATAAGCCGCTTCTGTAGATGCAGCAAAACCAAATTGCTCTGCACAAAATTTCTTTGCAAAGTTTTGTAGGTTATTGGCTTTAAAAGAATCCGGGTTCCAGGCCATATCCATGAAAAAGGTAATAGGATATGCCATGGGTTTCACATCACCTACATTTAACACCCATATTTTATTCACACCATAGCTGTAAGTAGCTTGTAGTTGTTCCCACATATGTGAAATTTGGTTCATGTTAAGCCATTGGTAAGACCTTGGAGCTCCATGGTAGTCAACATGATAATAAATTCCATATCCTCCCGAATGTTTCTTTTTACTGAGATCAGGAAGCCGACGTATATCTCCCCAATTATTATCGGCTAACATAATGATCACATCATCGGGTATTTTCATTCCCTCATCATAATATTTCTGTACTTCTTTATATAGAGTAAGTACTTGTGGAGTTTGGGATACAGGCTTTTTGGTAACATCTTCAATAATTTTACGTTGATTGGCTATAATTTTTTCCAGCAATTTAATATTCTTTTGATCACTACCGGCACTGTTCATGGCTTTATCGCCATTGCCCCTCATACCCATAGTAACAATATTATGATAACCTTTAACCTGCTCAAGGCCATCTTTCCAAAACTGATTCAATTCCGCTTTGTTTGTAACATAGTTCCATTCACTATTGCCATACTCTTTATGATGCGTATTCCATTCTTTCCGGGAACGCATCATAGGTTCATTATGCGGAGTCCCCATGATAATTCCGTATTCATTGGCAAGGCGCGGATTATTGGGATCATCTTCATTAAAAGATTTTCCCCACATGGCCGGCCACAGGCAGTTGGCCCTTAACCGGAGAAGCAATTCAAACATATGAGCATACATTTTGCTGTTGATGCCCCCAAACTTCTCGCGCGCCCAACCGCCAAATGCCGGTTCTTCGTCGTTAATAAAAATACCACGGTATTTCACTTTGGGTTCACCGGAAGCATAATAACCCGGTAAAACATAAGCTGCCGGGCGTTTCTTAGGCGCTACGTCTGCCCACCAATACCAGGGCGAAACGCCTAACTGCCTGGATATTTCATAAATGCCATAAATAGTACCCAGCTCATCGCTTCCTGCTACAACAAGACATTCCTTCACTCCGGGCTTAGGATCTTTGATCGTAGTTATTACAAAGCCTTCCCATTTCCCCTTAATATCCTTTTCATCAAGTTTGCCGGATGATACCAGCTTGTCTATCCGTCTGTTCTTACCAAGTGTTCCTATGACAATTTCATAATCTTTTACACCCGAAGTAGTTATTTCAGGCTTAACATCTGTAACCTTTTGAATATCCGATTGCAGGTCGCCGACGGCACGTATTACTCCTGGATAATCATTCGTATCGTAACAAAGAGGGGCAGACGTGTGATCTTCAGCAACTATTGGAAAATCCGATGCCGATCCCGGTTTAGTCACAATGATACCCGATGTCAAACCTTTGGTTTGTTGCGCCGTTGTATTTAAACAAAAGCCGGCAAATAAGAAGCAGAACAAAACCGGTTTCTTACAAATGCTTAAACGCTTTAATAATTCTCTCATATTCATTATGGGTCCAATTAATTAATTATTTAGGTTACTTACAAGCTGATATGTTTTCCCTGGTTTTGTTTCAATATCATACACATAAGTTTTCTTTAGATGAAGTTCTTTCAAATCAGCTTTGGGTGATGTCAAAGGATGCTTAACATTCGGTATCTTGAAAAAAGGATTAGGGTTCTTGCCGGCAGCGGTCTGCAATGAAAAATCACCTGCAGACATAAGCAAACTATAAGTTCTTATTCTGCATGTTCCTCCAAGTTGTGAATGAATAGTCAGCTTACTCAACTTGCCGTCCTTCCATGCAATATCTACTATAAATCCGCCTCTTGCCAGCAATCCTTTCGCTGAACCATTGGCCCACTTATCAGGCAAAGCAGGCAATACCTGTATGGCGCCATCCTGACTTTGCAACAGCATTTCTGCAATACCAGCCGTACATCCGAAATTACCATCAATTTGGAACGGCGGATGCGCATCAAACAAATTCGGATAAGTGCCGCCTCCCTCTCCCTTTCCTACTGGACTTAACTGATCTTCAATTAACTTATAAGCATGATTGCCATCATGCAGCCGTGCCCAAAGATTTACTTTCCAACCCATAGACCAGCCGGTAGATACATCGCCTCGGTAAAGCAGCGAATTTCTGGCAGCTCCAAAAAGTTTTGGTGTGTGATAAGGAGATATCTGATCACTAGGATATAATCCATATAAATGAGAAACATGCCGGTGATGATCGGAAGTATCATCCCAATCGTACATCCATTCCTGTAGTTGATTGTATTGGCCAATTTGCATGGGCGGTAATTGTGCTCTTTTATGACGTAGTGTATCAGCAAACAAAGGATCTCTACCCAATCTTTCAGAAGCCGTGATTACTTCAGAGAAAAGATCAAAAATCAATTGGTTATCCATAGTACAACCAGCAGTGATAGAAACAGAAACCCCATCTTCATTCATATAAGCATGCTCCGGTGAAATGGATGGGCTTACCACCAACCAGTTATTTTCCGGATCTCTTTGCAATGCATCTACAAAATAAGTGGCAGCTCCTTTGATTATAGGATAGATCTCTTTAAGATAATTTGGATCTCCGATAAAAAGATAATGTTGCCAAAGTCTTTGACACAACCAGGCTCCGCTCGAAGGCCATAAACCCGAGAAAGCATAATCTACAAGACCGGTGACCCGCCAGATATCGGTATTGTGGTGAGCCATCCAGCCTCGTGCACCGTACATTTCTCTTGCACTTTCTTTACCCGTAACGGACAGATCTTGCAGCATGTGCGTTAAGGGTTCTGTTAGTTCGGTAAGGTTAGTTACACCCGCAGGCCAATAATTCATTTCGGTATTAATATTGATCGTGTACTTGCTATCCCAGGGTGGTAACATTTTATCATTCCATATCCCCTGAAGTGTAGGTGGTTGTCCTCCTGGCTGCGAACTACAGATCAATAAATATCGTCCAAACTGGAAATATAAAGAGACCAGTTGCGGGTCATTACCGGAATCGAAATTTTCTATCCGGGCATCAGTGGGCAAACTAGCTGCCTCTGTAGTACCTAGATCCAATTCTACACGATCAAAATATTTTTTGTAGGCAGCGACCTGACCTTGCTTTAATTGTTGATAATCTTTTTGCATGGCGGCATTCAGATAATTTGAAGCACGCAAAGCCGCATTTGCACTTAGATCATCATAATTTTTAAAATTAGTGCCAATAGAAACAAATATCGTAGCCGCATCAGCATGATTTATTTCCAGGCTGCTGTCTGTTGCATTTACATTTCCACCCGTTGCATCTACTTTTACCTGTGTATTAAATTTTACTTTCCCCGGCACGCCTTCATGACTTCCCGTAATGCCGGATAAGATCAATTCTTTATCTTCTGTTTTTATTGTATGTTTCTGTGGGCTGTCCATCATCAATTGACAAGTGATCTTACCGGGCTTATCAGCAGTAAGCCGGATAACAATGACCTGATCGGGAAAAGAAGTAAATATTTCTCTTTTGTAATTTATGCCATTGACTTCATACCTTACCGTAGCGATAGCTTTGGAAATATCAAGCGTACGTTTATAATGCCGAAAGTTTTCATGTCCGGAAAAATGTATCAGTAAATCACCAACCGGCTGATAAGGCATTCCACTATTGGGAGAGTGCATTTTTTCATTGGCCAGCTTTTGTGCTTCCACAAACTTTTTTTCAAAAAGCAACTTACGCAATTCAGGAATTATTTTTCTGGCTTCAGGATTTACATTGTTATTCGGACTTCCTGCCCATACGGTTTCTTCATTTAATTGAAGTTTCCCTTCTGTAGGATTGCCAAAGGCCATAGCGCCTAATCTGCCATTTCCTAAAGGCAATGCCTCCACCCAGCTACTGGCCGGTTGATCATACCAAAGCTTAAACCCTTGTGCAGTCTGAGCATACACCCTATTAAAAAATGGGATAATGGTAAATAATAATCCTATCGTAATTTTTTTTATTAACATGAAGTATCTGATTTTAACCATGAAGTGATTTTGATACTATCGCTCATTGTGATAAGTTATTTATTTATAATCAATATAGTGTATGTCTTTCCCTATTTTATTTTTACGTTTGATAGATACTATGTTTCCCAATTATCGTTGTTTACTTGAGAAAAAAGGTAAGTTTTGCTATCCGTATCTACTATCGTTCAGTAAACCAGAAAAATTAGTTTATAGAATTAAGTATTTACTTCGCTTAGGTTTATAAATATTGGTTCTTGCTCTATCATTTTTGTAAAAAGGTGATCCAGTATGGTATCCATAAGTTTATGCCTATTAAATCGAAAATGAAATTCATCCAAATATCCTTGAATAGACTTTGCTGAATAATGATAGTGGACTCCGCGCAAATATGACTTAAGTCTCATAATATAAATATGAAACTGTGGAAAATTCTTGCCACCGCCAGATTCAATTTGCTCTAACCCGGCATAAATTGATTTTTTTTGATTCGATAAACAAATCCGTACTTATTTTGAAACCATCCAATAATCAAAATACATGATCCGACCTGGCTTATCACCTTTGAATACAAAAAACACATCATGTATTCCAGTAACCTTATCAATGACTGACGACACCGTCCTCCAACGGTTATCTCCACCAGTAAAGGGCACTTTTAAATTAGTAATGAGCGGACCATCTTTTCTATCCAAATGTACTTCCATTGAGACACCTTTATTATGTGTAGTACCTACCCTTGCTATAAATTTTGTTGCTCCCTCTTTAAAATCCACATCTTTGACCATTGAGTAAGCCCCATTCGCCATGGCATTGATAAATACCCCCACTTCTTTATTTTGTGTTGCTTTTACGTTTTCGCTCCAGGCGATAGTCTCAGCTTCTGTTTTTTGGAATGGATCTAAAGGCTGTAAACTTTCGACCACACCTGCCTTATCCATTTTCATTTGCTGCAATGAACCATCCTTATTAAATGCTGCTTCCTGTACACAAACTGAACGCGTAAAACCTCCTCCTCCAGGCAATGCACCGTTGTGATAAAAGAAATAAGTTTTTCCCTTGTAATCAATTATACCAGGATGGTTCGTAAAACTCCTACCTTCCTGTAGCATTAAAGTTCCCCTATATCTCCATGGACCTAAAGGGTTTTTGCTTGTAGAATAACCAATATGTTCAGGAATGGGTCCCCCAGCCCAAAGTAGATAATACAAATCGTTTCTCTTGTATAGCCAGGGACCTTCTTCGTACAAAGTAGGTCTGCGTTCGCTACCTTCTCTTTTACCAAATGAAGACACTGTCATAGGCACTTTCACCGGTCTTCCTTTCAACGCAATCATATCATCCTTCAACCTGGCATAATAACAATCCGGATTACCCCAGTAAAGATATGCCTGCCCATCATCATCAATAAATACGGTAGGATCTATATCGCCATGACTTACGCTTACTAACGGCTTACCCAGCGGATCATAAAAGGGACCATACGGACTGTCGGCTACAGCTACACCAATGGCAGAGCGTCCTGTCTTTCTTGCTTTTACCGGGGCATACAGATAGAATTTATCATTGCGTTCAACTACCTGCATAGCCCAAGCATCACCAATGGCCCAGTCAAAAGTCTTATAACCAGCTATCGTTCCATGATCAGTCCAATTCACCATATCTTGTGTGGTATAAAGCTTCCAATCATTCATTACAAACCAGGTTGAATTATCTTCATCATGACTGGTATATAAATATAACGTCCCATTATATACCAATGGTGCGGGATCAGCAGTGTAATTGGTTTGAACTATTGGATTTTGAGCAAAAAGTTCTTTTACTCCAATGATAAGTATTACAGTCAATAGGATTGTATTATATTTATTTTTTAGCATTATATAAAATTTATTTCAGTTAACTTTTATTCCAATATAACCTTTTTTTTCTTGCCTTGATAAGGCACTTTTTTCTTTTCTCCATTTGGAAGTTCGATTATAAATACTCTGTTTTTTAATTCTCCTTCGTAGTTTCCAACCTTATCTCCAATTGTAAGCGTATTGGATTTATCCTTCCAAGTAAAAGTTATTGTAGAGAATTTTCCATTCTCATAATTATAATTATTATTTTCATCTTCATAAAGCACAAATTTTCCATCTTCTCCCGGATAAATCCTTACTTTGAGGCTATCCCATCTTTTCTCAGTTGCATATTTCACTTTTGGACCTATGGGAATAATGGAACCGGCACGTACGAACAATGGTATAATATCAATAGGGACTTTCTTAGTAATAACTTGCCCCCCATTATATTCTTCCCCTGTCCAAAAGTCAAACCATTTCACTCCTTTAGGCAGATAAATATTTTCAGTCATTGTATCACCAAAGTCTAAAACTTTGGTCGTGTCCCCCTCAATAATTGTCTTTTTTGAGTACATTGGTTTAGTTACCGGAGAAACTAATAAAGACTTCCCAAACATATATTCATCGTTTATATCCAATGCTTTTTTATCTTTTGCAAAATCCATTACAAGAGCTCGCATCATAGTATATTGATTAGCTGTCACCTGCCATGAAGTAGAATATATATACGGTAGAAACAGATAACGTAAATTGATAGCTTTTTCAATAGCATCATAAATCTTATCCCCTTCCTGACCAAATTGATAAATTTCTCGCGGAGCATTTGTTCCATGAGAACGCATCATGGGAGAAAACACACCAAATTGAACCCATCTCGTATAAAGTTCTCGGTACTCCGCATTGTGAAGGGGATCTTTATAATTGGCAAGAAAAAAGCCACCTATATCACTGTTCCAATAAGGGATACCTGTCAGAGAAAGGTTTAATCCTGCAGAAATTTGATTTTTTAATGTTTCCCAAGAAGCTTGAATATCACCAGACCATACGACATCACCATATCGTTGTTGCCCTGCAAATACAGAACGAGTAAGAATGAATACACGCTTAGAAGAATCAATGGATCGTTGATGCTTGTAAACTCCACCTACCGTCATTAGAGGGTAAGCATTCCGAACTTTCCTAAAGGAGCCCAAATATGTCTCACTATCAAGATAAGTAGAGTCAGAAGCCAAAACGTCCGGTTCTGTCGAGTCCATCCACCATCCATCAATTCCCAACGAGAAAAGGCCATTATTCAAATATCTCCAATAAATGTCTCTGGCTTTAGGATTATAAGCATCATAGACCCTTACTCCCGATGGATAATCTGGATTGGGAGGCCAGGTAGAAAGACCGGATTCCGGCCAAGTTTTAAAATCAAAAAGTGCGTCTATCTTTTTCAAATCTGCATATTGTCTTGTTTGAGGACCAAAAGAAGACCATATAGATATAATCATGTGAGTATTCAAATCATGAACTTCATTTACCATCTTTTGAGGGTTATAAAATTGGGGGTTAAGAAAATCCATAGCATTCCACAAATAGTTACTCCCCCAATACTGCCAATCTTGAATAATCCCGTCAAGAGGGACTCCCAATTGACGATATTTCTTGACAACCCCAACTAATTCGTCTTGGCTTTTATAACGTTCTCTACTTTGCCAATAGCCAAAGCACCATAAAGGGAACATTGGCACTTGTCCCGTTAAACCACGCATATCCGCAATTACCCCATCAGCGTCCTCACCATACATAAAATAATAATCTATTCCTGTTCCTACAACTGAGTTAAAAGAAGTGACTTCAGGATAATTTTTAAAAACTGTTGGTGAATAATTATCCCAAAACAAACCATACCCTTTTGCAGACAGGAAGAATGGAACATAATCATCTGTATTTCCCTGCACCATATTCAGGGTAATATTTCTTTGTACCATTTTACCCTGTTGTTGCTGTCCTAAACCATAAATAGCTTCATTTTTACTCAATTTAAAGGCCTGTCCTACACTATATGTCTGAATACCGGAATCCTCATAGTCCATAAATACAGTTCCATTACTTTTTTCCGATAGCAACTTTTCCCCCTGATTGGTAAAAAACGAAAGGCTTCCATCTTCTAAATTTAAAATTACCCGAATACTCTCACTTTTTACGATTAATTTTTTACCTTTTTCTTTTATAGCCAAATCAATTTTTTGGGGAGAAGAAACTACAGAAAGGCTCTTCTTATCAAAACAGGATTTTACAGGGAATTTTATTACCCTTACTGTAGAGGCATTATAAAATTGAAGTTCTACCACTACAGAATCAATGATTGATTTTATCCCATAATCAGTCCTCAAGAAAGACTGTGCTTTAAGAGTAACTACACTACTAAGCACCAATAGCATTACAAAAAAGAATCGATTTCTCATATTTTACATTTTAAAAATTCTCATTTATATTTTTATTGAAAGAACTTGCTTTGCAACAACTCATTTTTCACCCGTTGTTAACTTGAAATAGTCCACATCTACATATCCCCCCGATGATTTAGTGGCATAGTTAAATATAGCAAATCTATATCCTACAAAATGAGAAAGGTCATAGACCATTCTAAGGGGTTTACCCAAAGACTCCCAATGATGACCATCGAGACTATAGTAAAAATATCCTTCATCAGTTTGTTTCCGATAATCAGCACTTGTCTTTAAATAAACCCTGCTACCAGTAAAGGGAATTTCCTTTATCCTTCCTTTTTTGTCATGAATACTACCATTACCGGCATTTTCCACATAAATATATTTTTCACCCTCCTCCATTCTAACTCCTATTACTCCAAATTGACTTTGCAAAAGACCTATTCCTGCAAAATCCCCATCTTTCATATGTCCAATATCCATGGCTATTTCTCCTGAACAGGTAGGACCAAATGTACGCTGTGTCAGAGTATTTTTAGCGGAAAGGAAACCACTATCTATTCTTGAAGTTGTTAGTCTCAAATATCCTTTTAGGGCTTTCACAGACCAATATTTATTATCAGGATTATGATTCCATTCCCATTGTAGTGGTAAAGCACGTTCTCCGGGTTTGCGATTAAAATTATCAGAAGTTACAATCTCGGGGATTTCTGGTTGATCGGCTATAATATCGAGTGTATCAGGCACCACTCCATCCTCTCCAAATACAGGCCAGCCGTTTTCCCATTTCATTGGAACAATATAGGGCACTCTCCCCACAGCACCATAATCCCGGAAAAAATAGCCATACCATTTCCCATTAGGAGAATCCACAAAACCGCCCTGTGCAATACCTTTGTCATGTAAAATCACCTTTCCCTCATATGGACCTCTGATATTATCAGAACGAAATAATAATTCCGTACGCATATCTCCTTTCGGCCAGTCAATCAAAAAAAGATAGTACTTGCCATTTTCCTTAAACATTTGTGCACCTTCAGCTGGTAATCCTTTTGGCTTGTCCTTAATAATAGCATCGGCATCTTCTATGATAGTGATTACACTATCATTTTTGAAACCTGTCAGATCAGCTTTTAATTCCCTTAATTTAATTTCCCCTCCGGGAATGATCATATAAACCCTGCCATCATCATCAAAAAATAAGGAATGGTCATGCTCTTTAGGTCCAAATACACGTCTCTTCCACGGTGTTTTGGTAGGGTCTTTAGTAGAGAAAATATAATTTTTTCCTGTATTATTCGAAAAAGTAGATACATAGAAAGAATCATTGTGATACCTGAGACTACTTGCCCATGTACCGCCCCCATAACTATTTTTCCCATTTCTTAACTCAAACTCATCTCTGTTATCCAAGATATTGTAAGCATAACTGACAATCTTCCAGTCTATCAAGTTTTTCGATTTCATGATGGGTACTCCCGGTGTCATGTGCATCACTGTACTGCTCATATAGTAAGTATCTCCTACCCTAATGATAGATATATCCGGCACATCTGCCCAAATGATCGGGTTGTGTGCCTTTTTCTGGGCAGTGACCTCAAAGAAAAAGAAAAGAGAAAGTATAAGAGCATAGATTTTCAAATAACTCATATTTAATTCTTTAATATTTTTATTCTAACAACTGATTTCATAATAAAGTACAAATAAATTATGTTTCTACTAAATAAACATCGTTATCTATTTTACATTTTCTCCAACGAAGCTTCAGAAAACTATTCAATCAACATATTCTATCGATATACGTAATCCTTAAGATTGGAAATTTACTAAGCAAAAATCATTTTAAAATAATATCCAATATTATATTTATATCCATTCAGCACATTCATATCATCTTAATAATAATTCTACGATAGCTAGTCAAATTAGGATGCCCATTATCCCTTGCCTCACATATCACATGTATATCTCCTCCTGAAAAACCTACTGGAATTTTAACTTTAACACGGGACTTATTTTTGCCAATAAGAATATTATCTCTTTTATATCTCTCAACATCAGACAAAACATACCAAGTATAAATCAGATTATCTCCGTCGGGGTCATAGCTTTCCGAAGCGTTGAGTATAACAGAACTCCCCTGCACCGAAGTAATCATAAAATCGGCAATGCTGCTGTCCCCATTGATAACAACAATTGGGTTTCGATTGCCGATGCCATCTTTTGCCCAGTCCATCCGGGCAGCAAAATCATTGAACATAGCTTGCAAGAAATATTGTTCATATTTCTTGCAAACAGTATATGTTTGTTTTTTATAATTTGTATAAGCATACGTTTTATCATCAGGGCTTATTGACCACTCAAAAAAACCTCCCCACCCCCCGTATCCGGGATGTTCAGGATTATTGAGCCCATTTGGCAAGACATACAGGAATGAGGGCGTATCTCCTTCTACTCCGTATTTATACTTTGGATACATACTACCCAAGGCTCCATGATCCTGGATATGTGTTGCATATTCAGCCCACTTATTTCTACCGGTACCACTCTGATATTTCCATGCACATTCATCCCAGATGAAAAAGAGATCATTTTTAAATTCCCCGCGCATCCATTGTTGAGAGCTGACACTATAAGGGGTATTCTGACCACGATCCTGGTCTGTTATTGTGTAGACACGAATTTTGTGCAAGAAAGAATCGAGCTGCTGTTTACTTCGATTTTCACGCACCTGCCATATAGCCTGGGCAAGTGTATTGGCTCCTCCCCAGGCAAGTATCCATACAGGGCGTTTATCCTTTCGATCAGCCATTTTAATAATCAAATTACTGCCCGGAGAATCATTTCCCTTACCAATATATTTCATCCCTCGCTTCTGGCTACCAACTACTGTATGAGAACGTAAATAATCAGCACTTGGCCAGTAACCTATTTTTTGATGAGATTCATCGGGAAGAAAGCCATTCTGATTAGATCGCTTTAGCAAATTAGGCAAATCCTTTTCATAAGCATTAATTGCATTATAAATTAAATTAACCCAATTTGCATTGTTACCACCACTACTCCACCCGGTAGTAGCCACTAATCCATCAATTTCAAACTGGTCTGCATAGACAAGAAGATGAATCAATGATTCCATGTCATCAGGTTCTATGTTATCTGGAGAAATATCTGTTAGCACGATAATCCGCGGCTTGAGTGAATCTGTCAAAGGAGTAGCAAAAAGAATACAACCTGAAAACAAAAGAATGCTGAGCAGTAATAATCTTCTTGTATATTTTATAAACATCATATCAATTCGTATTTTTATTTTTACGTAAAGGTAACATCCAGTCAGCACGTCGCGCAAAATCCTTCTGGACTTCAGAACTAAACTTAGACACACTCCTAGGACCTGGTCCATCAAACCAATGATTGGTAGAAGAATCTTTACGAATAAATTGTCCACCCCAACTTTCCTGATTTGGTTTTTCAGGATTGTTCAAGCCGCGTACTGCACTAACTAAGTATAAGAAGGAAGGGGAATCTCCCTCTTTTTGTCCCGGATTCCTTGGATCATTGCCGCTGCTCGGATAAGCAGCACCGAGCGGTCCGTGTCCATGTCGAATGTGTTTATTAATCCAATTCAGGTCTCCAAGTTTAGAATCCTGAGCAAACATACCAAACCATGTAGTTTCGGAATCAATGATAAACAAATTTGGAAAATTATCGATCAGCCATTGTGCCGAACCATCTTGCTTGTCAATCATGTAAATACGAAGCTTGCCAATGAAGCGCTCCAACTCTACATGACTGCGCATGTGTTGTACTTTCCAGATAGCTTGTGCAATTTCACGTGGACCACCCCATACAAGAACCCATACGGGGCGTGGGTCAGGTTTGTCTATAATACGAATGATGGCATCAGAAGCTTTGCTGTCCATACCTTTGCCGATAATTCCATCTACCGGCTTACCCCAAGTATTATCCCTGCCCTGCCAAGTGACTGAACGTAACTCATCAGCAGTGGGATAGCGTGGATCATGCTTCCTTAAATTTTCATCCACTTGGTCGTATAAACAGAGTATATCCAGAATATTCTGCCTTCTTGCTATATTAGCTAATGTTCCCGCTGATGCTATCAAACCTTCAATATAAAAATTATTTGTATATAACAAAAAACGAATCATTGATTGTATATCATCTGGATCACTACGCATACTGTCTGGACCATAACCAGCCTTAATTGGAATAACATCCAAAGGAGGAAAGTCTGTCGAAACGATCACGCGAGGGCAACAATTTATTCTCCCCGTAGTTTCCTGGGCCATTGCATCCAAATAGACTACTACAAATAAAAAGTAGAATAAAAATGCCTTTTTAAAAACATTAGGAATCATGCAAATTATTTTAATTTAATATGCATAAGTTTTAACTCCCGGATGCATCTGGAACCAATCAAAATCAACATATCCCCCTAATGTTTGTGTAGCATAATTAAAAAGACACATTTTATTACCTGTGAATATAGATAGACTGAATCTCATTGCCAATTCATTTCCCAAGGGAATAAAATGTTTATTATCCAGGCTGTAGGAGAAGGATGCCTGGCTAGTTCCATAATCAGCCGATGCCTTTAAGTAAATAGTATTTGTTTTTAAAGCCATAGAATCAATAGTCTTACCATTATTCACCATAACCACATATTGAGCGCCATTCCATTTCCTGACTCCTATATAGGCATAAGGTTTTTGAAATATGGCCAGACCTGCCACGTCGCCATCCTTCATATTCCCAATGTCCACCTTCGTAACACCAATAGTTGGAATAGTACTAGAATAATAGGTAAACATACGTTGAGTAAGTGTATTACGAGCTTCGGGCAAAGCAGATACTACTTTTGCAGTCTTTAATCTTAAAAATCCAGGTCTCTTGGTTAGTGACCATTTATCAGGGTTCGGATTATGATTCCATCCCCATTGCATTCCCAACTCAGTTTCGTTAAATTCATCAGATGTCGGCAACGTAGTAACAGGATATACTTTTCCTACATCCGGTTTTTTGTACGTCACAACTGCTTTTCCATTGACGCCCGCCATCGGCCATCCATTTACCCATTTCACAGGTTGCAAGGAAGGGAAACGGCCAAATGCTCCCTGATCCACAAACAGCATCGTCCACCATTGCCCAGTTTGTGTTTCAACAAGAGCTCCCTGATGAATACCAAAATTCACACCCGGTGTGGTATCTCTCATGACCACTTTTTCTTGATAAGGACCGTAAACATTCTCAGAACGAAGCGCCACCTGTATACCGTCTCTGCCTCCATAAGTAGAATAGAGGTAATAGTATCCATTAATTTTATAGAAATGAGTTCCTTCTAGCCCATGGCGAAGATCCCCTGTAAAAACCAAAGAATCTTTTCTCTTGGGAGCAAAATTCTTATTAAGCTCGGTGATATATATTTTGCTATTACCATGTACGACATATATCTTTCCATCATCATCAAAGAGTAAACTTGCATCATAAAAACCCTTGGCCAAATGCTTGATTTTCCAAGGGCCCTCGGGCTTCGATGCTGTACACAAAAATCCACCCTCATCCAGGGTAACAAACAGCAAATAGTATTTCCCGTTGTGATAGCGCAAACTGGTAGCCCACTGTCCATGACCGTATCTGTTGCAACTATCAAGATCATAACATTTACTGAAATCAAAACGAGGAACAGCATTACTACAATATTGCCAGTTTACCAAGTCATGAGATTTCAGAACAGTTACGCCAGGAAAAATAAACATCGTCGTACTTACCATATAGTAAGTATCCCCCACGCGAATAACATCCGGATCAGGAAAGTCCGCAGGGATGACCGGATTAGTATATGTCCTGTCTCCGTTATCACTATGGGTTTTTTGCGCTATTGAACCGGTAAAAGGTATTATTATTAAGACCAGACAAAGGTAAAATGCCCATTTCACTGAAAGCCTTGTATATTTCATTCTATTTTCTCTTTGGATAATCATTTAAACAATAATGGTGCAAATTCATACAGATCATGTCTCCATACAGGCCAGGTATGCCCGCCGGGATAGGTGTCATATTTGTATTTAAGGCCCATCTCATTGAATCTTGAAAGCATAGCCCGACAATTCTTGTATGCAATATCTTCCTTTCCACCTGTCGAAACCCATAAAAGCTTTAAGTTGTCTTTAATTTTATCCATGTTCTTCTTCATAAGCGCATACTGTTTATCTGATAATTTTTTCTGCATGGGCAGAATCCAGCCAGAACTGAATATACCGAGGTAAGAAAATAACTGTATATTATTCATCCCTGCATAAAGTGTTTGTATCCCTCCCATAGATAAACCTGCGAGGGCACGATCTTTTGAATCAGTTTTTGCCCGGTAATGTTTTTCGATGAATGGGATAACACTCTGTTTTAATTCTGTTTCAAAAAGTTTTAGATTATTTTTGCCGAAGACAGGTGCATTAATATTTCCATCCGGCATCACAACAAGCATGGGTTTTGCTTTTTTTTCAGCAATGAGGTTATCAAGAATTAAATCCGCCTTCCCCTGGTTTGCCCAGCCTCTTTCATCTTCGCCGCCGCCGTGTAAGAGGTATAGTACAGGGTATTTTTCATTTATATTTACATCATAGCCGGGAGGCGTATAGATATAAAATTTACGCCATTGATGTAATACTTTGGAATAATAACGGTTTATTCTGATCTCTCCGTGTGGAACATCTTTTAGCGCATAATAGTCCTGTCCCACGATGGGGATCTCAATGCCGCTGACCATTCGTCCCATGCCATAAAAAGTTTCACTGGCCGGGTCAGCAACAGCCACATCATCAATCAACAGAGAATAATAGTGAAAGCCTTCACTTAAAGGATCTGTTGTAACGTCCCAAAAACCTGCGGTATCCTTTACCATATCATATTTTTTACCCAAATCGATTTGGACTTTCCGGGCATGAGGCGCCTTTATCCGAAAGATCGCCCGGCTGTCCGACAGTACCCTTGGGTATTTTGCTCCCCTCACATTGCTCGTTGCGGGAACCCCCACAATACTATATCGGGAAAAAGTCGATTTATCTATCGGTTTAAACAAAAATTGCGAAAAGAGATACAAGTCATTCTTCCAGGCTTTAAAGTCATGTTTGCCCGGCTCGATATAAAAAACATGGGGTACATTACGCGCCATTAAATAATCGTGAATACGTTCACCAAAAGGAATCAGATGGTCTTTATCACCATAAGAAATCCATAGTAAGTTCACTTCTTTTTTCACCTTCTCAGCATTAGGAATCAGCACCTCAGGCTTCTTCGTATTCGGTGCGGCCGAGAAAGCGCCAACCCAGGCAAACATATCAAGATTGGTTAATCCGAAATTCAATGATTGACCTGCTCCCATAGATAAACCAGCGAGGGCACGATGTTCACGATCTGTGTAAACAGGATACTTATTTTCAATGAATGGAATCAGGTCATTGAGCAAATCCTGCTCAAAAGTGGCAAATGCCTGTATTTTGATACTGTCAAAAATATTACCAACCGGACGATCATCTTTCATTGCCCGGCCATTGGGCATCACCACAATCATGGGCTTAATCTTCTTTTCAGCATAAAGATTATCCAAAATAGCCTGTGCCCGGCCACTTCGAGACCACGAATATTCATCTCCGCCAATCCCGTGTAAAAGGTACAGCACAGGATATTTCTTATCCTTTGAAAATCCAGGTGGAATATAAACAAGCGCCCTGCGCGTAGTTCCTACTGTTTTTGACGGATAATTGACCGTATCTATTTTACCGTGCTGTATATCAGAACGGTAAGAGTCAAAACCTTCAGGGGCATGCCTAACGATGTTCTGCGCGTTAGCAGAGAAACCCATCATCAATATGATGGAAATCGAATAGATTATTTTTTTCATGGCTTGTTATTATAAATTTATAGAATTGGGTTCTATGTATGATAGCCCCCGCTATGCATTAAGCTATTCGCTATCTTTTTTAGGCCGCATCAATTCCACTCACTTTTGTTAATGACTATTCATATGTATCAGAGCTACAGACCTTGCTGATTGAAATAGACTTTAGCTCTAAGTCCCGAATCTCACATATGCATGGCTTTATTGCTTTCAACGCAAGACTTTTCATTTCATTCCTCTCACTTGGAGCTTCCTCCAAACATCCAGTAATCAAAATTGAAAAGTTTCTTACCAGTATTCCCTTTGAAAACCAGAAACAAATCATGCACTCCTTCAGCTTCATGAACAGAAACTTCTTTTAACTTCCATTTTGTCCAGCCACCCGTATTTGAGACCAATAACGATCCAATTTTAGTACCATTCAGGCTATCGATACGCAATTCTATTGTACCACCCTTCGAAGCACTTGCTACACTGGCATAGAAAACTTTAGCACCCCTGTTTCCAAAATTCACACCGCTGACTTTTATATAATCACCGTTGTTAATATCGGTTACATAAACATGATTTCTACTTTCCTTTTTTGTTTTTATACCTGATTCCCACGCGATAGTCTCAGCCTCAGTACGGATATACGGATTTAAAGTCCCTATTTGGGCAACACCCTTTTTAGGCCACCACGGATCCTTCCGGATGGTACCATCGGGGTTGTATATCAATTTTGCAACGAATACCGACCGCCTTTCGCGGTGGACATTTGTCAGGGAATAATTGATGGCATAATTAAAGCTAAATACATACGAATTCCCCTTATAATCAATAATACCGGGATGATTTCCTGATGATTTTGGATTAGGATCAATAATCATTCCCTTGTATTCCCAAGGGCCCGTTGGATTATCACTCATCGCATAACCAATACCTTCGGGACAACATGTAGACGCATAAGCAAGATAGTAATGGCCGTTTCGTTTATAAAACCAGGGTCCTTCTTGATAATTCTTTGGTTTGGAATCTATTTTATGAATCTTTCCTGAATAGGAGATCATGTCTTTATTCAGCTTCACATAGTAGCAATCCGGGTTGCCCCAATACAGATACGCCTGACCGTCATCGTCGATATACACGGTTGGATCGATATCATTCCAGATATGGTCGGATTCAATCAATCGCTTCCTCAGTTGGTCTTTGAAGGGTCCGTAAGGGCTGTCAGCAACCAATACGCCAATTCCTTTCCCATGTATCGGGCAATAAAGGTAGAATTTACCGTTGCGCTCAATAGCCTGTGGAGCCCATGCGCCATTTTCTTGTCTGGCCCAGCTAAAGTCCTTCAGCGATGCCACGATTCCGTGATCGGTCCAGTTAGCCATATCGGTTGACGTATAAAGCAGCCAGTTGTGCATTTTAAACCCGGTTGCATCATCTTCATCATGGCTGGTGTAAAGGAATACGGTGTCTCGATACACCATTGGAGCAGGATCTGCTGTAAATTTTGTTTGGATTATCGGGTTTTGGGCCAAAACTCGTAATGGCATTACTCCAATAAGTAATAAAATGCCTGCAATAGCCAGGATGATATTTTTCACATTAATTTTATTTATATCCACAATACTATATTTAATTTGAATAGGCATACATGCCAATGACGGTACCCACAAAGCCTCCTGCTTCGTTGGTGCTCAATACGGTACCATCTGCATCCTTATATAAATTTTTCCAATCATTTTTATTAAGTGCATAAGAAAAAATGTATTTCCCTCCTTCAAACGTAATTTTTAGAAAATAAGTATTGTTGGAAACACCATTCAAAACTTTTGAAGCAATCACATTTTTTTTATCTCCTTCAGCCTTTTTGACAAAGATTTCCTTTTGTCCTTTTTCGTTTAATGTTACCCCTAATATATAATGATAATTTTCCGCCTGGAAAGCAACCAGCCCGGCAACATCTCCGAGTTTCTGTGGATCATAAATCATTTTGACAGAAGCTGCACCGTAAGCATGTTGCTGCCTTCGTCCGATGAATGAAGGATTGCCTTTTCCACTTATTTTCTCCGGCCTTGCATTCAATTGCAAAAAGCCTTCTTTAGTTATCTCCCACCATTTCTCCATAGGAGTACGAGCCATAATCCAATAATCTGCTAAATCAGAACTATCAAAATTATCTATATAAGTAAAATTACCATATGTAGGGGGAGATGGCGAATTGCCAAGAGGTAAATCTGGACGTTTTAGTTTTACCGGTATGGTATCTCCATGTTTAAGAATAATTGGCCATCCCTCCTTCCAGGTAACAGGCAAAAGGTATGTTTCTCGTCCGGTATTGAAATGTTTCCCATCATAAGGACGTACGCCAAGAAATACTGCCCACCATTCTCCATTTTGTGTTTGCACCATATCGGCATGACCAGCATATTGAACATCAAATTCTCTAGGAAAATGGATATCTCGCTGCGTTAAAATAGGATTGTTTTCATAAGGAATAAAAGGTCCATTCACATTATCACTTCGAAATACCACTTCCGTATGAGCAGGTCCTGTTCCTCCCTGGGCATCGATTAAATAATATTTTCCATCAACCTTCATCATATGCGGTGCTTCTATCCAAATAGGTTGCTTACTCATGGAAACATCTCCTTTATTAACAAGCATTATGCGCTCACCAATTGCTTTATTTTGCTCTAAATCATATTTCTGAAGCCAAATAGCTTGTTGACCGTCATATTCCTGATTTGCGGGAGCATCGGTTGTTAAAAAATATACAGATCCATCATCATCAAAAAACATAGAGGGGTCAATCCCTCTTATATTATCCAAGAATATGGGGTCAGACCATCTACCTCCGGGATCAGTTGTTGTAACTATATAGTTGGGACCTACCCCTACAGGTGTATTGACAACATAATAGGTACCTTTATGATATATTATGCTGGGAGCAAAGACTCCCGCAGAAAGATCCAACCCATTAAAATCAAGTTGTGATGGTCTATCTATCACATTTCCAATTTGATGCCAGTGAACTAAATCCTTACTATGAAAGATAGGAATACCTGGAAAATAAGCAAAAGAGGAAGTCACTAAATAATAGTCATCTCCGGCACGGGTAATACTGGGATCCGGATAAAACCCTGCAAGGACAGGATTCAGGTATTCACCCTCATCTACACTCAAGTTACGATAAATAGGATCATTACCTACATATTTAAACCAATCAAATTGTGGATCACTCAAATCTAAGGTAAGATTAGAATTTGAAGTTGTGTCTTCTCCTACTGTTACCGGGTTCTTTATATTACTAGAACAGCCTGTAGATACCAACATCAACAAAATTGAAAAGGAAAATACTTTTATATTCAAATGAACACTCATATTCTATAATATTTATCTATTGATTTTCTGCAATTACATCCTCCAAACCTTTTACAAAACCAGCATAAGCACGTTTTCTATAATAATCCAGCGTCCATAAGCCAATCGGTTCTCCAGCTCTCCATGAGGATTCTTTAGGACTGTCCAAAGGGCTCCAAACTGTAATACCGAATTGTTGCTTTTTAGGGATTATATCAAAATATTCTTCTACTACATATTTATACATCTCTGCCTGTTTCTTATATAATTCATCCGTCGCCTCATCTACTTGAATACCATTTCCTAATCCAATATCAAGCTCAGAGATTCTAATTAGTTTACCTGTAGCCGCTAATAACTCAAACATTTTCTTTATTTTATCCTTATCTGTATTAATATCAATATGCATTTGGGTTCCAATTCCATCTACCTGTGCTCCTTTACTCTCTATATATTCCACATAATCTATAAGCCCTTTACATTTATCTAAGTTGAACTCCAAATTATAATCATTAATGAACAAAGTGTCATCCCCCTTACCATATTGCCTTGCCCACTTAAAGGCTTTTACAGCATAGTCTTTCCCCATATAATCCTGCCAATAAAATTCATCTGGTTTTAAATCCTTACCAACTCCTGTCTTTAATTGATATGGATGACCATCATCCATCGGTTCATTCACAACATCCCAACAATGTACATAAGGAAAGTTTGTCATCATCGCAGCAATCCAATCTTTCATCGCATCAGAAATAATTTGTTTCTTTTCCTCGGGTGTCTTCTCAATTATCTGCTTTCCACCATTAGGATTCACACGACGTAAAGTAACATCATCGATATAAACTTGCCCCGCATAATCCCCAAAACTAATGACCAGACGATTCCGGTCATCTGCTGTAATTGTAGTTTCTAAGGTATATTCTTCCCAGTTAGAAGAGATATCAAAGTGACCAATAGGATCCGAAGAAAAATCAGAAGTAGATTGCACTTCTGCGAGTAACGATCCGGGAGTCGTGGCCCTCACTTTAAAGTTTAGTTTATAAGTAGATCCTTTTTTCAAAGGGACTAAGTCGTATGCTACTTGATCATCCCAGTAATTTTTTTCCACCGTATTAGAGAAGGTAAAGGCAAAACCAGAACCATTAAAACCTTCCCCTTCATCAGAAAGCCCTATTTGTGCATCATCTCCCCAGCCACTCCAGCCATCATCTCCAGCCTCAAAATCCGTATTTTCTATTACGCTAGGCTCCAAAGCGGAACCGCCATTTTCACTATATTTTTCAATTTTAATATTATCAAAATAATAAGTAGTTGCAGTATTACCCAAATTAAAGGCGATAGTGCCGGCTCCATCTTGGTCACTGGAGACCGTTATTGTCTTAGTATAAGTTGTCCAATCAGTTGTAAAATCAACAGCACCAAAAAAGTCGTAGAATAAATACTGAAAAGGCTCGTCTTGAGCCTGTGTACCGGCAGTTGAAGGGTCATTCGCTTTCACATTCATAGTCAATCTATACTTTTCTCCCTTTTTGACCTTGTTAGGAAAGATGAAAAAGAATTGGCTCCCATAGTCGTTATCACGAACTTCATCATTTTTTACCATCAAGGCCCTACCTTCCTCATTAAAACCTTCCCCATCAGCAGTATAAGAGAAGGAAGTATTTTGGCTGGTCTGAAAATCCGATGTACTTCCAGACTCAAAATCTTGGCTACTAACAACTTCCCAGGTAGGACCTCCAGATCCAGAAATGACCTTCGGGGCAATTAGGCTATCTAGATAAGTTGCATTTTGATTGGCATGCCAAACAAGCGTATGTCCATAAACCATCTTTCCGGCTTCTTTAGCCTTTTTTACAAGTTCTTGTACACTATTGAGCATAAGCGTCCCATCATTTTGGACTATAGCCCCATGTTTCATCGCATAACCAAGAGTAAATTGATCAAAGTTACTGTTAATTAAACCATACATAGACTCTTGTTTTACATAGTCTCCCAACCCTACCCCCGCACCTAACCTAAAAAGCGGATTAAAATCTCTAATTTTATTTACGTAGTAAAGTAAGGGTTGATATCTGTTTAAAGAATCTTGTATCGCAAGGCCTTCAGGTTCTTTCACATGGAATGACGCCGGTTCTTTTTTACAAGAAAATAAGACCAGAAAAAATAATAAGATCGCCAGTTGTTTGATCATTGGTTTCATAATATTTTGTTTTTCTTTTATTTTAATACCGGAGAGAAAGTTTCCATTGAAACGCCCCTGTTTCTCATTATTAATGTATCCTTGGTATGAATCGTATAATTATTAAATTTAACCTCATAATCCAGAGTAATTAAATTATGATCTTCACCACCCCAACTATCTTTAGCACCGTTTTTAATAAACTTTCCGGTTCCGGAAACATCATAACCATTGGCATTATCAGAGAATGATATATTTCCATTTTTACCAAACTTTAAGATAAGAGTAACTGTGGTGTTTTGCCCCATCTTATTTTTATAGACTACAGAAAATTCAGTTTCAGTTAAGGAAACTGTATTTAGTTTAACTACTTGATCATCCACAACAAAATCTTCATGCCGGATACTGACAGAATCCAGATTCTCATATCCCGGATCTCCTTTAATAACATCTCTGCCTCTACAGAGATAAAAGCCCTCCCATTTATTGATAAACTTTACTGCATAAAAAGTAAAATCTTTAGGCTGTATTTCCCAGTCTTCAACATGTCCCCTCTTAGGATCATGAACTAGTTCTTTAGGTTGACCGGATAAAATAGTATCTGCATTTTCAACTCCAGTCATTCTTAAACTAAGAACATAAGCTTTTTTTAGAGCCTTGGGATCTTTAAAAAAATCATCTGAAAGATGAATCTTAACCCCTCCTATTAATTCTCCTTTGGGTATAACAATTTGGTTAGACTCAATCGAATAATACTTGCTCGGTAACGGCTCTATATCATCACCTCCAGCTTCAAACAAAAGATTTTTTAGCAACGAACTATCGATTTCAAAATCTATTTTAACATCTTTATTATTATTATACACCCCTGCAGTAGTAGCCATAATGCTGAATTGATGTTTATTGTCAAGATCTGTAGAGAAAATATTATCTCCAAGCACTATGGTCCTGACAGGGTATTGATATGCAAAATACACGGCTTGGTATTTGTAGTCCGGAAAACTCCAATCATCATTTCTGCAAGATGCAATAAAGACCAATAAAATAATCAGTGTTATATGGAATATTTTTTTCATTTTATTTAATTTTATTTAATTTTATTTTTTTACTTCCAACCATAATTTTGTTGTAGTGCATCATATCTTAAAATGGCATCATAAGGAATTGGACCAAACCGCATAAAATCTTTGAACTTTCTATCCTCCACATTGATTAAAACAGGATGATTATCTTCTATCTTTATTCCTTTAGCCGTGGTTGTCATTTCTTCATTCCATCTACGAATATCCCAAAAGCGTTTACCTTCAAAGCATAATTCAATTCTACGGGTATTTCTTATTAATTTTCGCATTTCTTCTTTATTAGAACCAATCGATTGCAAATAGTCATCCGGTTGATTCACTCCTTCTCTTTCTCTAAGCGCTTTTATTACATCAAAAGCTGAAAATCCAAAAGTTCCAGTCCCCTTGGGCCCCCAAGCTTCATTGGCTGCTTCAGCATAGATTAGATATATTTCAGTATAACGAATACGCGCTTTATAATGGGTCTGAGAATTTACTGAATTCGGGTTAAGATTCACATTTTGACGCAGTAGTTTACGCAAATAATATCCAGTAGTAGTAGAAGTAGCCACTTTATTGAGTGCATCATTAGAAGTTCCATCCACAGCTGTTATAATTTCATCACCAGATACTCCGGCCGTACTACCATTTGTTACAATATAATCGGATAATAAAGGAATTCTATTCTCATATGGTTTTGAAGGGTCATACCCACTACTGGCATCTGATATCGGATAACCATTTTTCATAGGAAAAGCATCGACCAGGTTTTGAGTGGGATTAACTCTTCCATTCCCATAAAGCGTAGGCGGAAAATTTTGTTCTTCCAAGTCTGTATTTTCTACCACATCTCCTCTCCATATAATTTCAGGCGGATTTGATCCGCCGCCAATATCGCTTATTTGAGCATCATTCGTATACCAAGTATCACCTTCAGGAGCAATTCCATCGATTCCATTATTTAGGGTCAATAACTTCCCCGAATACTCAGCAGCATCGACCCAAGTCGTCGAGTTATTAGAAGATTGAAAAGCAGGACTTGCTGCCAATAATGCTGCTTTCGCTTTAATCGCCATCGCAATCCTGCCACTCATTCTCTGTTTTCCGTAATTCCCAAAAACACGATTATAGCTACCCAAACTAAATTGTTCAAATTTATCAGGAAGTTCAGAAACATCATTCAATTCCCGGTAATCCAGAGCCAGTAAATCTATAGCTTTATCTAAATCACTATAAATCTGTTCCATACACTCTTCAAAAGTTGACCTTGATTTATCTAAATCACTATTAATACTCTGCGGCTCCAAGAAAATAGGCACCCCTAGTAACTCTCCACTTTCATCAGATCCCGTCCAGCCGGCATGTGCTTGCAGGAGATAAAATAAAAACAACCCCCTTAAACCATAAGCTTCTCCTTTCATGCGTCTTCTAAATAAGGTATTAACTTCACTTGTTCTAGACCACTTAACTGAATCAGCTTTTCCCAAAAAGATATTCAAATTTTGAATCGCATTTTGGCTTCCAACCCACTGGCTCAAAGGATCATTCGTATTTGTCCATCCTCCGGTTGCTATCTTTTTAAAATTGTTATCAACATCATTACTTACCGCATCATCAGTTGCTACATCATTAAAAGACCATGAGTTACCCGGTAATACACTATAAGCATTAATTAAAATACCTTCTGCATAATCGGGATGTTGATTCATGTAATCTATTCCCAAGATATTTTCATTTGCCGGATCGAAAACATCGCTACACCCGCTTAAAAGGATTGAAAAGAATAAGATTGATATTATATTTATTTTTTTTGTAATCATCATTGCTTGTTTATTGTCTGTATTAAAAATTTGCTTTAACCCCGAGTTTTAAAAATCGGGTTTGAGGCGCACCTCCTATGTCTAATCTTAGTACCCGTGGATTTTTAGCAAATCTGATTAAATCAGATCCATATAAATATACTTGTAGTTCATTAAAAGGTAGAGATCCTAAATCTTTTTTAGAAAAATCATAGGTTAGCTGAAACCGATTTAAACTAAACTGATTACTGCTATACATCCAAAAGTTAGAGGGTCGAAAATTATTACTACCACTCTTCGTAGTTAACCGGGGGTAATCAGCAGTATTTTTTGTTTTTTTTGTCCAACGATTACGTACTATTGCAGAATACTTGTCTTCTCCATTAACCCAATAATAATCATTATCTTTCATTCCTTTTGATCCAAACTGCCCGGTTCCAAGAAGAAAAAGAGTCCATTTATTCCAATTTATTGTCAGATGGACACCAAAGGCAAAAGGTGAAGCACCATACCATCCTGCTTTCCCAAGATATATGACATCCTGATCATCAATAACACCATCCCCATTTTGATCTTTATATTTAATATCGCCGGGTTTCACATCTCCAAATTTTTGTTCTGGCGAATTGTCTACCTCTTGTTGGCTTGAAAAGAGTCCTAAACTTTCTAACCCCCATATCCCATCTAAAGGTTTTCCAACAGCATTCTGATAATCATATTGGTTTATCTCGGAACGTTTAATTGCCTTACTATCGAAATAATTACCAGTTATTCCCAATGAAAATTTCAGTTGTTTTATCTTTTTATTAAAATCAATATTAAAACTAACACCTTTGCGCTGGTCAACATTATAATTGACATAAGGCAAAAAGGAAATATCAGGATAATATGTTCTAAAATAGGTTGGATACAAGACTGCAGGCTGAATTACCCCTCCTGACATTCTATTAATATAGAAATTACCTCCAAAAGAAATCAAATGATTAAAGAAAGAAGATTTAAAACCAATATTAATTTCCTTCTTTTTTACATAAGTAAGATTAGGGTTAGCTTCTCTCCTAGAATCGGTTCCCTTCCTTAAAGCACCGTCACGCCATCCAAAATACTGTCCATCTGCTTGCGTATAATAACTCTGATACAGATAATACCCGGGGATACTCATGTCAGTATTTAATACCCCTGCCGAAATAAACACTTTTAGGTTACTTATTGCCGAAACTTCGTTCAGAAAGTTCTCTTTATTTAATCTCCATCCTAATGCCAGTGTGTGAGAAATCGCTTCTCTATTCCCTTTTGGTAACTTGGCAGAATGGGGTACATCTATATTAAAGTTCAGATAATATTTATGCCGGTAATTATATCCCAGCAAAAGACCAAGATTCACATTTGCTGTCCGATGATATTCTCCTGAATTAGTAATCTGGAATCCATTGGCAGTCAAAATGGCCGAAATATTATTACCCCCATTCAGAGTCCGATTATAATTAAATCTACCGGAAAAGGACAAAGTTTGCTTAAACACACTATTACTTACATTCTGCTTTCCTGTTTTAGAATCTTTTCCAAACTTTGTTAAACTTCCTATTTGGTCAATTCCATTATATGATACCCATGTTGGTTCATATACAGCATATTGTTCATTATAAGATTCTGTAAATGAAGTTTGGTAGTCAACTCCAACTAAAGAATGAAACGAAAGTCCCTTGAGAACTCTTCCCAAATTCATATTAAATCCAACATTGAATTGAAATTGACGACCCACATAACTCCCTGTCCCTCCTCCATAAACAGTAGCAATTGGATTTGTCTCAAAAATTTGATTACCGCCAAGAAGGTAGTTACCATCTACTATATGACTACTTTTACTGACGATATTGTCTAATATTGGATTGTTTTCAATAAATTTATCTATTGGTATTAAAGGAGTAAAACGGTTAGGCTGTAGCGTAGCAGATTCTCCCCAATAATTTGTATTTACCCCTTTATTATCATCGTAAATAACAGCCGCCTCAACAAAAGTTGATATTGTATTACTCAACTCAAAATCTGCATTCCCCCGAAATCTAAACTGATTATTTCGATTCCCCTTTCCTTCGCCAAAGTCTAAAAGTGTTCCTACCGATGTATAATTTAGGTTGGTATAAAAATGAGCAGTGCTAGATCCACCCGAAACCTGCATATTTGCTCTATAACTATCGTAAAAGTCTTTTAAAAATTGTGAAGAGTAATAATCCGTATTGGGATATCTATAGGGATGCTCTCCAGTAGAGGTTTTATATATATCAGTTTGGCTATAAAGCTTACTTAAACCATCATTCTGACGGGCCTCATTATATAAGGACATGTACTCGGCAGCATCAAGATAATGGGGGTATTCTTTAGGAATATACGCACCTCCTTCAACATTAACATCGAACTTAATATCATGATTTGCACCTCTTTTTGTGGTAATATAAACAACTCCATTCACAGCTCTGCTACCATAAAGAGCCGTTGCTGAAACACCTTTTAAAAAGGTTATTTGTTGAATAGCCGAAGGAATAATGCTTGCAGGATCACGCGGTATCCCATCAATCAGCACTAAGTAATTAGACATTCCCTTAATGGTACCATTAAACCCGGGAATCAAAGCTTGCATACCATCTAAACTATAAGTAAAATTATTCTTTTCAAGGATTTTAGGAACATTTACTGAAGAAATATCTCCAACAATATCTTGCTTTTTAATTGTATCAAATGCAACCTGTATATACTTATTTTGTTTAATATCTAACGTTTTTGTGTAAGCAGCAATTGAATCTCTATTGTCAGTGTTTTTTATATCATTTCTAATATTCTGTCCCATTAGACTCAGGGGGGAAAGAAAACAGCCTATATAAAATATTAGTTTAAATTCGATGTATTTCATTTTTATAATTTTATTTTATGAGTATCTCTATGAAATATTAAAACGTTCTTACCACCCCGGATTTTGTTTAAAGTTTTCGCTTATATTGACATCATGCCTTTTCAAGGGTAACCAATAATGTTTTTCAGTATAATGTCTCTCTACGATGACTTTTTCACGTAAATTGAGGACCTTGTTATCCTTGGGATTATCAAAATCAAAACTATTAGCACGATCAAATTCAATTGCTGTTTTATCCAGATAAGGATCTTTAGTAATTAACAACCAACGACGAAGATTTGTGAATCTATGTTTTTCGAAGGCCAGTTCAACTGCCCATTCACGTCTAACGACTCCCATGAATTTATCTAACGAATTAGTATAATCAGAATGTACTTCTCCTACTCCTGCTCTGTCTCTAACCACATTTATAGCATCGATAGCATTTTTATTATATTCCGGAGCCTGCCCACTTGGTGATTGATATCCTTGAGCTGCTGCCTCTGCATACATAATATAGATGCCGGCCAGTCGCATCCAAGGCAAATGAATATTTACTTGGTTTCCATAAGTATTGTCCTGATCATACTTATTGGCTCCCCTCGGAATAAACTTATATAAAAGATAACCGGTAGGACTTCCTCCATGCGGGCTCCTATAACTTCCTCCGGTATAAAGATTTGCATACCTGTTTACTTCCTGGTCAGCCGGCATATTGCCTTGCACTACCTTTTCACCATCAAATATAAAATCCTCATAAAATCTTGGATCCCGATCCTTCCATGGATATTGCGGATCATATCCTGAATTGGGATCTGTAATAGGTAATCCATTCTCCATCCCAAAATTATCTATATAATTGGCAGTAGGAAAGAAATTTGATGCATCCTGGATTATATCTGGCTGATATTGTTTACTCGTTCCCCAATTAGATTGATCAGCATGATAATAAGGACTCCTAAAAATAGCCTCCGTCCCTCCCGGAATCTGCCAATCCTTCCCGGTTGTGTAAAATAAAGAAGAATATTTATCAAAAGGAACTAATGAATAAGGAGCTTGTCCACTTTCACATAATGTTAAAACTTTGGCAAATACCTTAGCAGCATCCTTACAGTATTCTATATCATATTTTTTATCACCATTAGTTGCATAATTCATAAGAGGACTACCTGCCCAAAGCAAATCTTTGCCTAAATAGCTTAATGCCATTATTTTATTAATTCTTAAATCGTTGTTTCCGGCAGTCTTTCTTCCAGGAGTTGTGTTATCCCAATCTATAGGTAGCAGTGCTGCCGCTCTTCTAAAATCTTCTGCTGCACTATCTGCAGTTGCTTGATAACTTAAACGAGATTGATTAAAAACAGCATCTGCCGGTAAAGGTTCCTTTAAATACGGTAATCCCCCAAAATATTGCATAAATTGAAAATAATACCAGGCTCTAAAAAAAAGTAGCTGCCCTCTAATTAAATCTTTCTCTTCTTGGGTACCATCCATTTTATCAATATTTTGCAATCCAAGATCCGCCTTCCTGATCGTGTACCATCCATTATGCCATAAAGCCTTACTCATTCGATCTCCCTGCATGGAACTTTCAGCTTTATCCATCCAAGACGTATTCCACCCATTGTGTTCTGATTGCCATCCCCAAAAATTTCCTTTATCAAACATATTAACTATTTGATAATTCATATCCCCAGAGGTTACAATATCATCCCCCCAGTTCCAATTATTCGTCCAATATGCATTTGTAAAATCGGGAATTCCGCCATAAAGCTCTTCTACAAAACCTTGAAAATTAACGAAATCTTTAAATGCTTGATTGTCAGATATTTCAGAATGAATCGTTTTATCTAAATATTTTTGACAAGAGGATACTGTGCACCATAAAGAAATAAGTACCAAAAAAATACTGTAAAATCTATTCTTTGACATAATTAATAATTTAAAAATTTACTTCTAATCCGAGGTTATAACGCTTTATAGTAGGATACGCCCCTTGACTTGCCCAACCAGTTCCCGCATAATTAGCCTCCCTATCGTCTGGCAACTTACTCCATAGGAAAAGGTTATTTCCACCAACATATATTTTTACACTCCGAATACCCAAGTTCTTAGAGAAATTTGATTTTGAACCAAAAGTATAAGAGAGTTGAACATTCTTAAGTCTAAGATAAGATCCATCATACATATAACGAGTACCTTCCATAGTCCAGGAACGTTCTGATTTCCATCTCGGCATTAATGTTTTTGCATTCGGATTATTTTTACTCCAATATCCGTCTGGGAAGTCAAAAGCCATATCATACCCATTCAAACTTGTCAATACTACTAACCTGCTCACATTATTTACTCCATAAAACTGTGCATACAGACTAAATCCTTTCCAATCGACCCCAACCGCTGTATTATATATATTTTGTGGCGTACCAGGGAACCCATAGGGTACATTATCGTCAGGATCGATTACTCCATCTGCATTATAATCTACTAATACATAACCACCAGGCAATTTCTGATTATCATTTGTATTAAATTTTGTTGTAGCATATAATTCATCCCAAGTAGTATAGATATCATTATCAACAAAGGAATATGCCTGACCAACTGATTTATCTTTTCCCTTTTGATATTCCGGAAGAAGTGCCGGGTCATCTGAAAAGATTACAGTATTTTTTGCATGGGTCAGGCTGAATCTTAGCCAAGGATGAAATGCTCCAAAATGATGATCTATATTAATAGTCACTTCATATCCTTTATTCTTCATAATTCCCAGATTAGCTGCAGGTGCATCTTGACCAAAATAAGAAGGAACAGCTCTATTATCTCCTGATACTAAAATATTATCTCTTTTAGCCCTAAAGAAGTCAATACTTCCGTCTATCCCCCCATCTAAAAAGCCAAAATCAACTCCCAAATCTGCTTTAGTGACCGTGGCCCAATGCACATTAGGATTTCCAACATAGGTTACTCTATATTGAGTATAAGAGCTTGGTGTTGCTGCTTCTCCTCGGGTTCCTAAAGGTGCCTGATTTCCATACTCCCATTGCTTTTTATAGAGCCAGCGACTAGACGTATTATCATCTCCTATAGAACCATAAGAAGCTCTAATTTTGAGGTTATCCACAAATACCAGATTTTTCATAAAGTTTTCCTTACTTATATTCCATCCTACTCCTCCTGAAGAAAAGAAACCAAAACGATAATTCCTGCCAAACTTTTCCGTACCATTATAAGAACCATTGTACTCTATCATATATTTCTGATTATAATTATAAGTAGTCCGAAAAACCCAGTTTTCTCTTCTATGAGGAACAATACTTCCCGTCGAATTTTGAGTTCTATTAAAAAGTACCATTTCTGAAAAATTGTGTTTTCCTTTTATATTAAACTCATAATTTAATTGAAGTTGATAATAAATTTTCCGAAAAGTTGACCAGTCCTGAACAGTTCCTCCCTCTGTATTCCAAAGACGTTGAGGATGATAGGCAAAGCGAGAGTTAGGGTCGTATCTTTGTGAGTAGGTTACAGCTCCAGTCCATGGATCAATATGCTTAAGTAAAGGGGAATTATAAAGATCATTTATTCCTCTTCCGCCCTCAACAAAGTTATTATCAATAGCGATCTTACCACTAGCTTCTAACCCCTTTAATAACATACTCAAATCCTGAGTCAAATTAAAAGTCGTATTAAGTCGTGCATTAGTTATATCCTCAATTCCACTTACGGCTAGGTTTACAACCGTATTATCAGCAGGACCGCTGGTAGCATAGCCAAAGCTCCCATCCGGATATTGTGGTAAGAAACGATCAGGAGGAGTAGAATAAGCAGATACCCAATATCCATAATCACTTCCTGAAAACCCCCACGGCCTCTTTTTCACTCCATAAGAGCCGGCTATTTTTGCACTAAGGGTAGTTGTTGGCGTTATTGAAAAATCTAAGTTGGAACGAACATTAAGTCGCTGGTATTTGAATCCTGCCTGATATCCTCGGTCATTTTTAAACTTTTTTAAGAGATCCCCTTCTTTGATATAATTTACACTTGCAAAATATTTAATTACATCCCCTCCTCCTCTCGCATCCAAGCTAGCCTTTAGAGAAGACGTGTAATCTCTAAATAATACATCATCCCAGTCCACATTAGGGTAGCGAACTCTTTCTGCCTCCGTCTGAGGTTTTTTATAATGATCTAAAAAAGCTGGGTTTAAGTAATCATCCCAACTACTCGGTGATAAATCCAATTCATTCACTATTGCTCTATTCCGCAATTTAAGAGCCCCGTAAGCATCTAGTTTACTTGGTAATTTAGAAGGTGATTTAACAGTTGTTCTAATGCTACCACTAAGTTTTGCTCTACCCTTAGTACCTGTTTTAGTAGTAATAAGAATGACTCCATTTGCCCCTCTCACACCATAAATAGCAGTAGCTGAAGCATCCTTTAAAACAGTCAAAGACGCCACTTCATTTACATCTACGCTTCTTAGTGGTCGCTCAACACCATCCACCAAAATAAGAGGAGAGGAATTATGCCATGTACTTCTCCCTCTAATAAATATTTCCGGTTCTTCATCTCCTGGTAGTCCTGTACTACTTAAGGTTACTACACCAGGTACTTTACCTGTCAAAGCCATACCCATGTTTGGAACTCCTCCTGACTTTTCCAAAGTCTCCCCTTTTACCGTCGAAATAGCAGAAATGACACTCCCTTTTTTCTGTTTTCCATAACCAACAATCACCACTTCATTAAGCCCAGATGATCCATGAAGTAATTGAATGTTGATGTTACTCCTACCATTAACCTTAATCTCTCGTGTATCGTAACCAATATAGGAGACCTTCAAAATGGCATCTTTATCAACTTTGATGGAATACTTTCCATTCTTATCAGTAAACGTTCCTCCAACTCCGTCTTTTACTTGAATAGTCACTCCAATTAAAGGTGTTCCAATACTATCCGTAACCAAACCAGATACTGTAATACGAGATTCAACTTTTGTATCTGGGTGCACTTGAGCAGATACAGTTATAAAAGAAAGCATTAATATAAGTAAGAAACAGGCATTCTTAAAAAGAATATATTTTGTATTAAAAAGGTCACGAACTCTACAACATGTTTGTAACAAAAGAAGTTTCATTTTTTATAATTTATAGTTAAAGCCCAATAAATAAATCATTATATTTCAGTGTCAAATTTACACCTATATTAATTAACCCGTAGGATATAAATTAATATTTATTAGGGTATAAATCGGTAAACATTTATATATTTTCCATTAAATATTCTTATTTATTCATTAACATCGTTATTTCCCGTCCCGCTTATCCAGTTTTTCATCGTAGACCGTAGCCTGCTTCAGGTTTTTCTTAGTTGCCTGTTGCCAATACAGCATGTAACGCGCGCCTCCTATCCGGAAGAAAGGAATCAATTTCAAGTCTTTATATTTTTCAGGATAAATAGCTGCAGGCGCTTCAAAAACGAGTTTGTCTTTTTTGACCCGTTTTATTTCCGGGAGAATGGATTTCTTTGTCCCTAATAATTTAGGAGCATCTTCTATAGACAATAAAGGGCCTGCGGCAATGTGACTCATTCTTCCCGTATCGGCAAATTCTCCTTTCATCTCTTTCGTTCCCGTCTTTGCAGCAAGCACGACAGGACCATATTTTAAGGCCATAAAACCGGTAGAACCGGGAAGGGGAACCATAGATAAATGCATCGGCAAGACGACCTTCACCTGATCCCCCTGTCGCCATTCTCTTTTCAGACTTACGTAAGCGTCCGGATGAGCATGAAGGGTCTGGCTTTTTCCATTGATTAAAACCTGTAAGCTATCCTCTTTTACCCAGGAAGGATACCGGATTTTCAGGGTAAAAGTTGCCGGTTGCTCCGTATGAATCACCAGAGAAGTTTGATCCTCATCAGGAAAATGGTTTTCTTGAATCAACTTCACGCCTTTCTGCTTCCAGTGCAGTGTAGAAGGTATAAACAGGTTGACATATAAGGCATCCTTTGTGTGTGCATAAATGGTCCCCCCATATTTAGAGTGGTTTTCCATACCGGTTCCTACACAGCACCAGAAACTGGTTTCAGGCTGAGAAAAAACCCGGTAATGCCTCGGCCGGGCCGGGGTAAAGTAAACAAAGCCTCCCTGCTTCCGATTTTCTGAAGAAAGAATGTGATTGTATAACGCTCTTTCATAATAGTCCATATATGCCGGCGAGCCACTCGTCTGATAGAGCATCCGGGTCAGTTTCAGCATGTTATAGGAATTGCAGGTCTCCGGTCCCTGCGGGCTAGTAAGTAATTTAGAGAAATCATCAACCGGATTAAAATGTTCTTCCACACTGTTTCCCCCAAAAGCCAGCGAACGCTTATGTACAACGGTGTTCCAAAAGAAACTTACCGCTCCCTGCCAGCTGTCATTCCCCGTCAGACCGGCTATTCTTTCAAAACCAAGCACGATGGGAATTTGTGTATTGGCATGTAAGCCCGTTAATTGATCTTCCTCTTTTAACAGGGGATCAAGAAGTGATCTTTTAGAAAAACGCGCTGCCAGTTTCAGATATTTTTTATTGCCGGTTATGGCATATACATCTGCCAGTACTTTGTCCATTCCGCCATATTCCGTTTGCAGCATCTTTTGCATCGAGCTATCACTTAGCTGATGGGTTTCCTGCCAACACCAATCGGATAGTTTGATCAATATTTTTTTAGCTTCAGTATTCCCTGCAAACAGATAGGCATCTCTTAACCCACAAAAGATTTTATGTACATTATACCAGGGTACCCAACGGGATTTTACAGCAGCTACATCTCCTGCCGCCACTTTCTTCCACATTTCTTTTCCATTAGGGATACCTCCAATATAACCACTGGGATCCTGTTCCTGACATCTTTGGAGTTCATCCACCATATAATTGATCCTGTCCAGTAAGGACTGCTTCCCCGTTGATGCATACATCATGGATAAAGCGGAAAGATAATGTCCTGCGATATGCCCATCCAGACCTTCGCTTTCCCAGTTCGGGTAATTTTCAGCTTTCGGTTTTAAACCGGCTTCTTTTAAATAAGGCGCCAGTAACCTGTCGGGGTTCAACTTCATCATATAAGTCAAATCTACTTGTTGCGCCTTTTTGAATGGGCTTGGAAGCAACCGGACATCGCTTAGCTTGAAATAGTGTAGCTTCTTAGAGACTTTGTTTATATCCCATTGATTACCAAGCAGCTGACTAAAACAAATCATTGGAATAAAAACAATCCCTAAAAGTATCCATTTTTTAAATTCAAATTTCATAATTTTATTTTTACATATATTTTATGAATAATATTTATTCTTTATTTGTATTAGATTTTCTGATAGTCGGCACTCATAAAATACTCTAATACCATATTTCATAAACCTTATAGTTAAGTCCAATTCATTTTATATAGAAGTCTTAAACTAACTGCGAGAATCAATCTCCTATCTATCGTTTAATAGGACACAAATTGATATTTATTTGAAGATAAATTGGTATCTGTTTTATAATATTCGCAATTCCATTTCATTAAATATTCACCTCCGAGATGCACATTATCAAGATGAGTTTTTTTATAATCAGTAGGGGTTCTACTATATATCTTTTTAAACTGTTCCCGAAAGTACTTTACATTATTAAAGCCAACTGCATACGCAACCTCATTTACATTATAATTCCCGCTGGCCAACATTTCAGACGCTTTTTCCAATCGAACACGCCGAACAAATTCATTAACAGAGATATTAGCGATCCTTTTTATTTTCTTATAAAGAGAGGAATGACTCATCCCGAGAGTATACGCAATTTCTTCCACCATAAAATTTGAATGAGCAATCTTTGACAGAATAATTTGCTTGCACTCTAATAATAAAGGTGTAAGATTATCAGAATGCACTATTTCATCAATTTGTAATTTTTTAATCATGTTTATTTTTTGTGTCTTAAATACATTTATAAAAAAGGTTAAATTTTTTTACTGACTATTTTATTTCCAAGAATTTATTTATTACAGTTAACATAAAACTCGATAATCACAGAAAAATAATATATATATTATTAAATTTATAAAGTTAATCTTATAGTGCCTCTTATTTCGACTTCGGAACATTCCAGTCAATCTAACTCTTCTCATCAAATTAAAAATCTCCATCTACAAACGATTTAAATTATTTGTTTCCAGTCAGTTGCTGTACTGCATTGGCCAAAAAAATATAATTAGCACATCCGCCGACCGTTACTTCATTTTCTCCCCAAAAAAATGGCCAATCTTCTTTATTTTCCAGAAAATCGGGCTTGATAAGCAAAACGCCCGGTACAATCCCTCCTGCTATAAAAGAAAAATTAGCACGATTGTTTCCGTATGTAACTTTTTTTGATTTTGTACCTACCGAAGAAACGAACGAAATATTTGAATAGGGATGGCAACCAAAAATGTAATTCAATCCTTTAAAGACATATTCCTTATCCATAATTTCAGGATAAAATTTACGGACATAAAAGTTAGTAGTGGCAAATCTTACGACTGTTCCACTACCCCCCCATCCTCCGGTATCAATAGGAACACCATAAGGATTTTGCTCTAAATAATTGTCGCAATAAGCTTTATATTTCTCTACATAATCTTTCAGTTTATTTCTGTAACTCCCATCCATGTACGGAATCGCCTTAAGTGCTATTGGCAAAACATAATAAATAGCCTGATCCAATTCCGACCATATTTCCTTTTCGAAATAAGGCAAATAAAGATTTTTATCCTTGGTAGATATATACAGCTGCAAGGCAGCCAACAATTTCATGCTCTTCATTCTTTTGTTCGTTGAAGCTTTAGAAGTATGGATACTATCTTCATCCTGCCATAGTTTTTTAGCATAAAACAAACTTTGTTCTGCCAATGTATCATCCAATCCTTTCAAAGCTCTATTTCCTGCGGCCAGGGCAGCGGCAGTATAATAGTCTAAAGCAGCCGATCGATTTGTAAAGAACCATCTATCGTCCATGGTTCCACTCGAATTGCCTTTCACTTCATATAGCGAAAGCGTAGAATCATAAAGTAAATTATCCGTTTCATCTACCGCATCTCCCAAATGTGTATATTGGTGAAGTTTTGGTACTACGATACCTCTACCGGGATGTCCAATACTTTTGACTTGTGCAACCAGTGCCAATGTACCATGCTTTATCTGTTGCAAAATATCCGGTTTACCATCCGGATGGTGTATGTCAACATATTTAGTTGCATAGTCCACAAAAGTTTCATCACGTGTAGGTTTAAAATTTTCCCAGGTATCTACCAAACTAAGTATGGCATCGCAGTGAGATCCTGTCTGAATATCAAAATCTCCTGCATCAAACCAACCTCCAATAGCAAGTCCGGGAATATGCTCATAAGGTTTATATTTAGTTTGTGTAGAGGATCCCATCTTATAATTATCAAAGTGTTGCCAATTAGTGGGCGCTTGTAAGGCATCATCTAAAAACGGAGCTCCGTGCCACACACGATAGGCTTCATTTACCTTCATGTGATCCATCTGTACAGGAAACCAAACATCCAAAGTAGGGTTCCAGATATTGGCATATACATTTTTACTTATAGAAAAGGTATTTGTTTTTTCATCTCCATATTGAATATAATAGATACCGGGATCTTCTATTGAACTAAAATCAAATTTCAAATAATCATATCTCAAATATTTTCCCCATTTCTTTAAATTACCCTCCAGCTTCTTAACACTTTTATTGGCTGTTACTTTATAGAGAGTCGCTGTTTTCAAAGGTGTATCATTTTTGTCCAATTCAATTATGGCAGTTTTTTTCTGATGTGGATTATATCCTACTTGTGAAAACTGAATCACCGGCTTCCTTATCCAATTCGGTATGCGGTTCGCTTCAAAATACCAAGTAAGAACTTTTCCTGTTTTACCGGCAGGCAATAAACTACGAACTACAAACCAGCCGTTTTGAGCTAAGTTACGACCATCAAAAAGCATTAATTTCTGCCCTTTTGTTTTTGAAACAATTTTTACCTTTCTATTCGGATCTCTCGGAGCGAAGACAAAAGATTCGGCTGTTGCAAAGGGAGCAGGAACCATAAACTCCCCTTTCCCCCTGTCATCAAATGTAGAAAAATTTGAAAATTGAGGGATTTTCTCACTAACAGGGTGAATAGTTGTAGAATCAGAAGGGTATAATGGGAAATGTCCCGGTTTAGAATCAGCAAGAAAACTTTTTTCGAAATAGGACGAAGGAAGAAACTCTAAGTTAAAACCTGCTTTACCAATAAGTTGATCGGGTAAAGGCTTATCTAAAATCACACTCATTTCAACTCCTTTCCCCTTAGCCGTAACAACAACTTTTGGATTAAAATTATATTGCTTATAATATAACCCAACTTCAATACTATTATTTAACGTATCTACCTTTCTGTTCATCATCGCCGGAACCTGATCCCATTGTTCCGGGGTATTTTGTAAACGAACTGCACCACCAGTTGCAGTTCGAACGCCATGCTGTATTAATTCTATACCTGACGTTTTCTCATCAAAAAACATCCCGTTAAATCCATAATTATACACCAACAAATTGACACCCTGGTTTTCAAAATATCCCTTACTATTAATCTTCAATTCTTGAGCCATAGACGAACCAAAAGAGGACATCAACAATAAAACAATAATCGTTTTTCTTAACATAAAAAATAATTTTATAGCGCTATTTTAATATTGAATAACCAATTTCAACGCCTCAGAATAGATCTAAATTGACTTACTTAATCATGGGATTAGCTGAAATTTCACTTGCTGGTATGGGTAGCATATCGACTTGTCCCGGCCTTGGATCAGGCCTGATGGAAGGATAATAACCTTGTTTCCTCCATCTAAGGATATCAATATTATTCACTTCTTCTCCTGCCAACTCAACCGCTCTTTCATGCATAACCGCAGCAATAGCTTGTTTTTTAGAGGTTAAAGTAACAGGTGGCATATTTACACCAGGACGTGAACGTACTTCATTGATATAAGATGCAGCTTTCGTGGGTGTGCCAACTTCGGCTTCACATTCTGCAAGCATAAGCAACACGTCCGCATATCGTATCAGACGTTGATTGAGCCCACCGGGATGATTACTTTCATTCACCCAGTCTAAAACTAAATATTTTCTATATACCCTTTTTTCTATTATCCCATTATGATCACTTGTGGTAACATTCATTTCCCCTTCCGTTAGTGTTTCTCCAGGTTTGGTTCCTCCAAATGTTAAAATCTTATCTCCCTCTTCGTAAAAAGTATATTTAAACCTTGGGTCTCCCGACTCAAACTCATCCAATATATTATTTGATGGTATTACATTCCCCCATACGATTCCATAACTTTGGCTACGTAGCGTACTGGCAGCCACATTCGTACCTTCAGATGTATAGGCCCAATCAAAAGCTCCATCTCCTTTGTCAACAAAAACAACTTCAAAAATGGACTCATCATTAAATTCGTGACCTGTTGCAAGTTGCTGACTTCCAGACTTAACATCTCCATCAAAATTATAAAGAAAAGGTACAAGTTTATACTTTCCGTAAACATTTAAAAGCGCTGCTCTTGCCGCTTTATAATCTCCATTCTGCATTTGTACCCTACCTAGTAATGCATAAGCTGCGCCTCTTGTAGCCTGGCCGTTTTCAGAAGCCTGTTTGGGCAAATTGGCACTTGAAAATGTAAGATCCTTTATAATCAATGAATATACACTATCAGAGGGTGACAATCCCTTGAATTCTTTAGATGATGTAACAGGTTTTACATATATAGGTACGCTTCCCCATTGCGATACGAGTTCAAAGTATGCCCAAGCCCTCAAAAATTTGGCTTCTCCAACAATCCTATTAATTGTATTATTATTCTCTATGTTTTTGGCTTTAAAAATAACCAAATTTGCTCTATTTATCATTCTATATAATCCTGTCCAAACATCCGTAATAACAGAGTTAGAAGCTGATGGGGTATTTTGTTTGAGCAGTTCCATCCTTGGAGCTTCTAATTGAGGCCCCCCGGCATTAAATTCACTGCCTCTCATATCATGGAGAAAATACCATTCTCTTCCTACAAGAGCACCAGAACGGAGAGAAGAATAAACAGCGTTTACTCCTTCCTCAAGTTCTGTAGCATTACCGAAGTAACTCTCTTGTGTAGGGTTATTTTCATCCAAAACGTCTAACTTCTTATTACATGCTGTTATTAAGAAAGCAGCAATAAAAATAATTATATATCTATATTCTCTATTATTGAGATTCATTACTTTATTCTTCATAATATTTTATTTAAAATTTCACATTCAATCCAACTTGAAAACCTTTAGGTTGAGGATATACGGCATAATCTATTCCATTGGTTAATGAGGAGGAGCTTGGTGCCCGATTTCCAACTTCAGGATCAAATCCGCTATAATTAGTAAAAGTAAAGAGGTTTGTAGCGGAAAAATAAATGCTCAAATCCTTGATAGCGCCTCCAAGAAAGGTTTCTAATGAGCTCTTTGATAATGTATAATTCAATCTTATATTTTTCATTCTGAGAAATGATCCGTCCTCTAGGAAACGAGTTGAAGGTCTGGCATTATCGTTTGGATCCGAATTAACTGCGCGAGGTACTTCAGTATTAGTATTTTCCGGAGTCCAGGCATCTAACACTTTAGTTCCTGCATTAAAAAACCGTATCATCCCTTCTGTTGCAGTACGAGTAGCATTATAAATTTTATTCCCGTTTACACCCTGAAAAAATACGGATAAGTCAATCCTTTTATAATTAAAATGAAGATTCAGAGAATAAGTAAATTTTGGAATAAAGCTCCCTAAAAATTCACGATCTCTAAGATCAATAGTGTCATTTCCATCTAAATCTCGAAATCTAATATCCCCGGGAGCAGTAGCATCAGACTGATAAGGAGCCTTGTTAACCTCTGATTTATTCTGAAAAATTCCAACCTCATCCCATCCGTAAAAAGATTGTACAGGATGTCCGGGAACTGTATTGGTTACATTATATCCTTCTGTAAAGTCAGGGTCTGATCCAGCTTCTATCCCAGAAATTCCTTCTGCCAGCTTAAGTACTTTATTTGAAATCAGACTAAAGTTTCCAGTAGCCCCCCAACCAAAGTTATTTTTTTGTTCATTATAAGACACTTGGAATTCAAAACCATTATTCCTCATGGCACCTGCATTCTCAATAACACTACTATTCAAGAACCCCATAGAAGGAGAAAGAGGTACCTCCAATATTAGATTATTCGTCTCACGGTGATAATAGTTAGCTACTAAAGTGACCTTATTATTCAAAAGCCCTAAATTTAATCCTATATTTACTTGTTTAGTCTTTTCCCATTCAAGATTATCATTCCCTAAGCTTTGAATAGAGGAGGCCGGTCCGCCGGTTAAATCGTTATTAAAAGGATAAAAGGTACTCTTTGCATCTACACTTGCGAGCCAGGGCGTTGCACCCAATACTGCCCCATTAAGTCCCGTAATACCATAACCGCCTGTTATCTTAAGTTCGGAAATAAACTGATTATTCTTTAAAAACTCTTCTTGATCTAATCTCCATCCTACAGAAACCGAAGGAAACGTTTCCCATTTATGTCCTTGAGCCCAATACGATCCTCCATCTCTACGTACAGAAGCTGTTAGCAGATATTTCCGTTTATAGTCGTAATTAAACCGGCCTACATAAGAGAGAATATTCAAATCAGAACGCAATGTATTAGCTGCAATATTAGTAGCATTGTTTAGTACTCTAATTTTATTAGATGATTGGTTACCCGACATATTTTCATTCTTAATACTTTGTCCTTGGTATTCATAAACAGCAATTGCCTTCACATGATGATTTCCAAATGTCTTTTCAAATGAAAGCTGTTCAGTAAAAAGTTTTGTAACAGATATGCTCCTGTTGTTTACCAAACTTGCAATTACAGCATTAGAGCCATTAACCGTACCACTATCATTAAATATGGGAGAAAAGCGATAGTCCAAGCCATTAGAATAATCAAGCCCGAACGTTGAACGAAATTTTAACCAATCTGTAAACTTAACCTCTACGTGAGCTGTGCCCAAGAACTTTATAGTTTTTCTACTACCTCTATTTTTCAACTCCGCATCCTCAATTGGGTTGGTCGGATCTCCACCATCCAACACGCTATTTACCCCCCTGTAACCTCCATCAGTGGTGGGGTCATGCACCGGCATGTAGGGCATCATCCTAATGACGTTTAAAAGATTCGATCTGGCCTGAGTTTCGTTATTATCATAATTCTGATCACCGTAGGCAAAGTATATATTTTCTCCAAAATTAAAAACTTTACTAATTTTATGATTAGAATTAATTCGGAAATTATAACGCTCATAGCCAACAGCAGGAGTCGTACCTTTTTGTTTTAAGTGTCCTGCAGAAGCATAAAAAGTAGAAACTTCATTACCCCCATTCAATGATATATTTGTATGAGACATCTCACCAGTTCTAAAATAAGCATCTTGCCAATCCGTAATGTTATTGCCATAAGTAGCTTTGGATCCTTCAAACAAAGGTCTATCAACCCAAGGAGACTGTCGCCTAGGAACCAAACTGCCCCGATAAGCTAAAGCATATTTATCAAACTGGGAAGGATTAAGCAAATTAAGCCTTTTCGTCACTTTTTGGAAACCAAAATATGAATTTAAATTTACGTGTAGCTTACCATCGTTTGTTCCTTTTTTAGTCGTAATCATTACTACTCCATTAGTAGCCCTTGATCCATATATAGCAGCAGCAGAAGCATCTTTTAAAACATCCACAGATTCAATATCACTATTGTCTATTGTAGATAAGTCTCCTGTAGGAAATCCATCTACAACATACAAAGGGTTAGAAGCAAAAGAGATAGAACTAATTCCCCTTATGGATACTAATGGTGAAGTACCCGGGCTTCCATTTTCAGTCACCTGAAGTCCAGGTATACGTCCTTGCATAGCTTGCTGAACATCAACAGTAGGAATAGCATTTAATGTTTTAGTATCAATAGAAGAAATAGCACTCGTATTAGTTGTTTTTTCCTGTGTCCCATAACCAATCACAACGACCTGATTCAGCTTACTCGAACTCGGACTTAACTGTATCTCCAATTCCTGGCTTTCGGTTCCAACGCTCACTTCCTTTGTTTCATACCCAATGGAAGATATTTGCAAAGTAGAACCCTCCGGAACCTCAAGGGAAAACTTCCCTTCATTATCTGTAATCGTTCCCCGGGTAGTCCCCTTGACCTGAATAGAGGCACCAATTATCGGAATGCCGTCATTATTTGTTACCTGACCTTTAACAGCTATATCCGCTACTTCCTGAGCATCATTTTCTTTGATATGCTTATTCTTTGAAAAAGAGGAAGTCGGAGCAACAATAAATCCAAATAGGAATAATAGAAAAAGTAAATATTTTCCAAATCGAGCATACCGATTTTTTGTTCTTTTTAAGTAAAAAAAAGGAATTAACTCATTTTTCATAATTTTGTAATTGAATGTTTAATAATAAATATTCGGTTTGATTTCATTTACGGATGAATTCATCATCCTGCGGGAATGCTGCAACATTCCCGCATTTTTTACGCTATCAGTTGTAAATAGTATACCGTACATAAAAACCTCTTTTTTTAGATGTTGATCCTTTTCATTGTACGTTAACCGATACTGCAACCGGTTTCACACTTCCCAACTCCCGGCTTCTTTTAGTGGGCAGGGCATCGGCAATATATATTTTATGTTTTCCGGCATTGACTACTGCGTTTCCGTCTTTATTGATGATTGCCATCATCTTAGGCGTTACCGTAAAGGAAACCTGTTTTGATGTGCCCGGCTGAAGGTGGATTCTTTTAAACCCTTTCAGGGCATAAAGAGGCGCCCCTTTCCCTCCGGTTTCATCTTTTATATACAACTGTGCTACTTCGTCTCCCGCATATTTTCCTTTGTTGGTCAACGTAGCAGAAACCGTAAAAGTCTGATCCTTCTGGACAGTAGCGTGAGAGATTTTTATATCCGAGAAATCGAATTGGGCATAGCTGAGTCCGAAACCAAAAGGATATAATGGTTCTGCCTCCATGTACCGATAAGTTCTCCCCTGCATACTATAATCCTTAAAATCGGGAAGTTGATCATAAGACTTGGGGAAGGTAACCGGTAATTTTCCCGAAGGAGAAGTCTTTCCGAAAATAATATTGGCTACGGCATTTCCACCTTCTTCTCCCGGATACCAGGCCAGCAAAACCGCATCTGCCAGGCTATCCACCGGAGCCAGATTCATCGGGCTACCGCCGGTAATAACCGCTACCACAGGCTTATCATTGTTTTTTTTCAGTCTTCTGAGGAAATCAATCTGATTTTCGGGCAAATTATAGTCCATCCGATCTCCATAGGTAGCCGAAGCAAAAGATTCTCCCTCCTCTCCTTCTATGGCTCCGGTTAATCCCAGTACCACGATGGTAACATCCGAAGAATGAGCATCGCCGGTGGTCCAGTCCTCCGGGTTTTTATTGGGATGATTCAATTGGATACCCGGTTTATATTGTACCTGACTTCCCGGAGCCACATGAGCAGCGATTCCTTCAAGAAAGGTGACAAAGTGAGTATTCACTCCGTAATAATTCCCTAACAAGGGATAAATATTGGCTGCATTGGGACCAGTCACAAAATATTTAGGAAGGTCATTTTTTAGCGGGAGTACCCCGTCATTCTTTAACATCACTACCGATTCTTCCGCCGCACGTCCGGCTATAGCCCGATGCTCAGAACTATTGACCACACTATAAGGTATATTATCATAAGGATTTTTCCCCTGAGGATCAAACAAGCCTAGCTCAAAACGAATGCGTAACAATACGGCTAACGAGCTATCAATATCTTCTTCCGTTACGAGTCCTTTTTTCAATGCATCTAACAGATTGCCATAGGTATTTCCACAATCCAGCGTCACCCCGCGCTTTAGGGAAATGGCCGAAGCTTCCACCGCATCAGAAGTAAAATGATGACCGGTGTATATATCCCCAATGGCATCGCAATCCGAGACAATGTACCCATTAAAACCCCAATCTTTCTTTAAAATATCATCCAACAAGAAGGTATTGGCACAACAGGGTTCTCCATTTAACCCGTTATAGGCACACATCACTCCTATCACACCGGCATCCACCGCAGCATGAAAGGCAGGAAGATAAGTAGAAAATAAATCATGCTTAGAGGCCTTCGCATTAAATTCATGCCGGTATTGCTCCGGACCGCTATATACGGCGAAGTGTTTGGCACAGGCACCCACTTTCAAATAATCCGGATTATTTCCCTGCATGCCGGTAATAAAAGCTACTCCCATCTTAGAAGTAAGAAAAGGATCTTCTCCATACGTCTCCTGCCCTCTTCCCCAACGGGGATCCCTGAAAATATTGATATTGGGGCTCCAAAAGGTCAGCCCTCCATATTGTAAATGATTCCCTTTGGCTTTGGCTGCATTGAAAATCGCTCGTGCTTCATCAGAAATAACATCGCCTTCCAAATGTACCAGAGAGGTATCAAAAGTAGCAGCCATTCCAATCGCTTGCGGAAAAACGGTAGCTACCCCCGATCGGGCCACCCCGTGCAAGGCTTCACTCCACCAATTATAGGCCGGAATATGCAAACGGGGAATCGCCGGCGTACTATTCATCAACTGAGCCACTTTCTCTTTCGTCGTCATCCTGCCGATTAAATCGCTCACCCTCGCATGAATGGATTGATTGGCATCTAAATAGACGGGGGTTGTTTGTGCCTGCGTCGAAAAAGTTCCCCATACGAAGAAAACCGACAACAGACTAATCCGTATTTTTTTGCGTAAAAAAGTATACAAAGACAACATAAGCATTTTAGCATTTAAAAGTACATCAGAGGATAAAGGTAGAATTATTTTTTCATAAATACAACCGATTGCATAAAAAGATTTTTATTTAAAATTACATTAACTCTTATTATCGAAAAAATATTTTTTGGTAAAGTACCTTATCAGGCAAGACAGTTACAATATATAATTATGTAATCCTTTAACATACAATTATTATATAGGACTTTACCTTTTTATCAATAAGTAAAAAGCAATGACTATCTTTGCAAAATAACAACAACCGATTGTATGAATAAGAAAAAAAATGTCACCATTTATGATATTGCCGACCAATTAGACGTATCGGCTTCCACCGTCAGCAGAGCCTTGAAGGACAACCCGCTGGTCAGTAAAGCTACCAGAAAAAAAATACAATCTACCGCCCGGGAGATGGGCTTTCAACTCAACACTTTTGCAAGCAGTCTGAGAAGTCAAAAGACTTCTACGATAGGAGTAGTGATGCATGAGCTCAGAAGTAATTTCATGACAGCCGTCTTATCGGGCATTGAGGAAGTGACCAATGAAGCCGGATACGATTTAATTATTGCTCACTCTTCCGAGAGTTATAAAAAGGAAGTCGCCAATGTCAAAAATCTTTTCAGAAGAAGAGTGGATGGATTAATAGCTGCCCTGGCTTTTGAAACTCCTAATCTGGATCACTACCAGCGATACAGAGACAAAGGGATTCCTGTTATTTTTTATGACCGGGTAGTGGAAGAATCAGACTATCCCAAAGTAATCATCAACAATTATAAAAGTGGTTATGATGCTACCAAACACCTGATAGGTCAGGGTTGTTCCCGCATTGCCCTTGTCACAGCCAGTCTGGAGAGAAATGTTTATGCCGAAAGACACAGAGGGTATTTAGCAGCTCTAAAAGAAGCCAAAATCAAGCCTAAGGAAGATTTGGTACTCATCAAAGATCTCTCTGAAGACTGGGCCAGGGAAGCTGCTGAAAAAATAGTGGATATGCATCCCCGGCCGGATGGTGTATTTGTCACGCATGATTTCTCTGCCGTGGTGCTTATGCAAAGCCTGAAGAAAGCAGGCGTACGTATTCCGGAAGATATTGCAGTAGTGGGATTCAACAATGATCCCATTTGCAGATTGGCCAACCCGCAACTTTCCACGATTAACTATCCGGGGGAAGAAATGGGTGCCGCAGCAGCTCATCATCTTGTTCATCTGCTGGAAGGAAAATATTCTCAACAGGAAATCAATACCATTACCCTGAAGTCAGATCTTATTGTAAGGGGATCTTCCCTGAAAAAAGGAAAAAAGCCTTCCTCATAGCTATAGTCATTAAAGAGGAACAAAACGGGCTAAAAATGGGGACACAAATAGCTCTTTTTATTGTAAACCGGTCCTTCATGATAATGGCCTTTAAAAGTCAGGGAGATTTCGTATCCTCCTCTCCGTTGATTGGCACTACTCAGAGAAGAAGTTGTTACATCATAAGAAAACATAATCTTCCAATCCTTCATTTGATACCCCACCATCGGAATAAAAGACTCGTCAAAACGATAATAAAGACCTCCCAAGAGCTGGTATTCTCCTCCTCCCGAGAGATCGTAAGCCACACTTGACCCGATCACGGTTTCACGAGCATCATCCTGTTCGGTATAATACCCATTCGGTTTAACAATGACCCGGGGGCCGACTTTCATAATAGCGCTTAAAAACCCGATATAACGCGGACGAATCTCATTTTTGCCCTCCTTCAGAAAACTCTCATGAGGCCTGTTCAGATGATGTACCGAAGCACCTAAATTAAAATAGATATGATCGGTAGGGAAATAAGCGTAATTCATCCCGATCTGTAAATCAAAGTAACCGATGGAGGATTGATTAATATCTACATTCGTCATCTGGTTTGTATCAAAAAACCATTTCCCAAATTGATCATTAAACTGATCCGGAAAGGTCAGTTTAGACATATCTATCCGCTTGGAAGCATAGCCTCCGTTAAATCCCAAAGACAACAAGCTGTTATTCCCCAAGAGTTGATGATAAGCGAGCGAAACATAAAGTTTCGTGGATTTCAGCCCTCCGTTTCCCGCTTCATCCTGGAGCAAGACGCCCCCCAGGCCTACCCAGCCATAATACAGATAATGTCGCAATAGCTGCGCATCGCCATAGGCAGAGAATGTACGATAAGGAGCGCCTAAAGAGGCCCACTGATTCCTGTAATTTCCCCCAAACCGATAGTTCGCATCCGGCATAAATCCTGTATTGGCCGGATTTTCTGTCAGCGGAGAGTTAAAAAACTGGGAAAAGTGAAGATCCTGACCATAAGAAACCTCCGGCAGCAAAAAACAGCATATTATACTCCCGACGATTCCCCAACCATACTTTTTTATTTTTTGATAACTACATGTCACACGCTCAAGTTATTTTATAACTAATATACTCATTTTTAACGGACTAAAGTAATACTTCCCTTCTTCGTTGCTTTTTCTCCATTATAAAAAACCACATACACCACATAAGCATAGGCATCCATTTCCTGAGGTTTTCCTTTATATGTTCCATCCCATCCTTTTTGATAAATATAAGAAATATCGGGGTCATTACTATGGAATACCCTTTCTCCCCAACGGTTATAAATACTGAAATCGATTTCTTTCACGCCAAAAGCCTTTGGCGCCGCATAGCCGTTGATATCGCCACTACCGGGGGTAAAAGCAGAAGGCACATCCAAAGCCGGAACTACCTTTTCTTGTACTTCATGCACAATCGTATCCGAACAACTGGCAGCATTGGTAACGATCAGGGTAATCTCATAAGTGCCGGTTTCCGCATATAAATGATCGGGGTTTTTCTTTTCCGAAGATTTTCCGTCTCCGAAATACCATTCATAGGTCAGGCTGGAATCTATCTGGTCAAAATTGGATTGCGATACATTTTCAAGATGGAAAATAGCATTCACCGGAGGGTTATGTCCTTGCTGATCGGTGGTAACATTAAAAGCCGCAGTTGGTTTGGGGTAAACGACCACACTATCTTTCACTTTATCTTTTTCCTGACAAACCGTATCTTCTGCAATTAATGTCACCTTATATTTCCCTTTTGTCGTAAAATCATAAGGTACCGATCGCCCGTCTCCTACCCTTATCGTATCTGACAGTCCGGGTTTCTCCACCACCCAAATATAATTCGTCCCTCCAAGAGATACGTTATTCAGTTTATGCACACCGGGATCACAGAAAATATCCGGAATATCCATCTTTGCTTCCAATATATCAGAAGCATTAATTACGAAAGAAGTATCAATCGGCGTATTACAAAAATGGGCGGTATCTTTTAAAGACAAAGTGACGGTATAACTTCCCTGCCCGGGAAATTGATGTATTGTGGAATCATTTTTCTGTATTTCATCTCCGGTTCCATCATCAAAATTCCAGGTAAAATATTGATCCGGAATAGGATTCAGATGATCACTTTTTGATAAGTTGACAAACCGGTATTTATAGCTTTTACAGGGCGGTAATTTTTCGGCAGTGGCCTGAAGCTGAGCCGGATTATCTCCTATATGTATTCGGATAAAAGAGGTATCCCGCTCAATACAAGCCGTGGAATCATGTTTGATCAGCCGGACAACATAGGTACCCACCTTCGTAAACTCATGCGTAAAGTTACTTGTATCCGTTTTTTCCGGTCCAAATACAGAGGTTGCAGTATCTCCTTTAAAGACCTCCCAATTCCAGGCATCGGCAGGACGTCCGTATAAGGTATCCACAAAAGTAATCTCCTCATGAAAACAGTAGTTCGAGCGTCGGTTTTTTGTGGCAATACCTCCCCGTACCCCATCCAGATTAAAAGCGATCTTAAAGCCCACCACATTACATTGAGCGAAATTACTGCTGCCCGAACTCAAACTTCCATTTCTTCGGCTGACCACTCCGGGAGGACCGGTAGGAAAGATGGTTCCTCCCCCACAATTGGCACAAATGGCCTGATAGATGACTCCATTCGGATCAAAACGGCTGGTTCCGCCATCTACATGGTCCGTAAAGCCCCCCTTTTGACCATAGGTATCGGCAAATAAAATCCCGGCAGCATTTTTTTTCATCGTAATGAAATAAAAGTCTCTCCCATCCGGGGAAGTTAAATTCAACGGATTTACTTTCGGTAATCCATAGGTTCCCTGATTCGGATATTCCGAAGGGTTTTGAGGCTGAATATTCCCTCCCCATCCGGACATATATACATTCTGGCAACGATCTACCAAAAAAGCGGTGGGAGAAATATTGGGCAGCGAAGTCCTTTCCGAATTAGAAGAACCAAAGGTGGCCGAATAAATCAGCTTTGTGAAATGAGGATCAAATTTACAAAAAAACTGTTTCCCGTATTTGACTCCTTTCAATGGAATATTCTTAGAAAAAACTTTTTTCCAATCCCCTTCTGTCGTTCCTCCTACATACACATTCCCTTCTTTATCGGTTTGAATACCATAAATCTGATCCGCCTGATCGGATCCCAGATAAGTAGAACGAAGTAATGTTTTGCCGTCAGGGGTAACTTCCGAAATAAAACCATCTACCCGACCACCATATTTTGACTGAATGGCCTGTCCCGAAACTCCCGGAAAATTAGAACTACCGGTTCCACCGGCGACATATATATTCCCATTATTAGAAAATGCCAATACATAAGCCGCATCATTGGCATTCCCTCCCAGATAGGAAGCCCAGGTTACTCCTGAAAGATCAGGAGCCGCTTTCAATACAACTGCATCTTGTTTCACCCCTGCGACTTCTTTCGTACTCCCGAATTCTGATTGAAAGACACCGGAGGTAACAGGAAAATTGTCAGATTGTGTAGAACCCACCAAAATGATATTACCCTCCGCATCCACATTGACTTCACTTCGTGCATCATCGCCATAAAACCGGCGTAAGGAAATGGTTGTCTTATTATTTACAGGCGTATATTTATCCGCGATATTGACGCCATCTTCTCCGGTTCCGCCTATAATCAACGATCCTACTGTCCCACTTCCATCGGCGGTTAATTCCGTTAATACCATATCCCATCTTCCTCCGGGGCCTACTCTATCCCCCGGATAGGAGCTTCCATCATTCGTCCTCCCAGAAATAATCAATTGATTTTTATCATTCACCACAAAACTATGGGGTTGCTCATCTCCACTTCCGCCGAGATAAGTAGCATATATCAAATTTTTCCCATCCGGACTCAATTTACTGATAGAAATATCGAATCCTCCATTTCCGTAGGTTTGACCCCCACCCTGAAACTTTTCTTCAAAGGCGCCCGGAGTGGTGGGATAGCCCACCCCAAAGACAATTCCTCCCATATAAAAATTGCCGGCTGCATCATAAGTAGCGGTATAGCCCCAGTTATCAGCTGAGGAACCACTATAGGTGGCAAAAATAAAATTCGGATCAATAATTAAAGAATAACTCGGATCATAATTCCCTTTGGGTCTAAATGTCAGGACATTCCCTTTTAATTTATATTTTACTTTAATATCAACCTTTTTATTGTCAATGACCTGATAAGCATAAGGAGCCACTTCCACATTTGTTCCTACCGACGTTTTGATATAAAGTTGGTTGTTTTTGGTATATAATTCATCTGCTCCTTCATATTCAAACTGAATATCCTTATAATTCCCTCCCGGATGAACAATCAAATCATATTTTAGGCCTTCATTGTTGGAATAGACATGCATATCGATATTTGGATATAAAGCCTTGTAGGTGACCCCTCCAAAAGCAGAAACATGCTGTCCCCAATGGGTTTGGTCTTTTCCTATCAGATAATTATAACTTGTTTGGGATTTATGATCCGTAAGGAGCTGTGCTTGCTTATTGGCATGTAAGAAATTGACATTGTATGCATGACCATGAATAACCTTAGGCAGTTGTGAGCCGGAAGATCCTGAGGAAGAAATACGTGCAGCAGCGTTCGTATTCGATTGATGTCGGGGACCTTTATCATAAAAGCCGGAGTCATTGCTGTTATGATCATAGGTTCCATGAAAACCTTCTCTCAACTTGTGCATATCCTCATTACTGAGGAAGCTGTAGGTAATCCCGTTTTCCCTTAAGTAAATATGACCATTGGGCAATTGTGCACGATACAATACCTCTGAATTCCATTGCCCTTTGTTTTCCTTAAACTGCAAGTATCCCTGAGCAACACTTTTCTGCTCCCAAAGCAACAGACTAATAAAGACTCCTATGATTAAATATAATTTTCTCAAAAATGAATGCATTTTAAAATAAACAATCCCTTTTATAACAGCATAACCTCATCATTTGTTAACTTAAGATATTCTGCTCCAGATATTTTTATCCTTTTGATTCATTAAAAACAATCTCAATCCTCCATGTTCCGACGCAGTCAAATCCGGATCCTGTTGTAACAGTAATCCGGCTTCTTTTCTAGCTGCTTCCAAAATGGATCGGTCTTCTACAACATCAGCAATGTGTAGATTCAGGGTTCCACTCTGTCTTGTTCCTTCAATATCTCCCGGACCACGTAGTTCCATGTCTTTCTCTGCAATCCAAAAGCCATCGCTGCTTGCCGTCATAATGTCCATCCTCTTCTTGCTTTCCTTGCCTATTTTCTCTGCCGTCATTAAAATACAATAAGATTGATCGGCACCACGACCTACTCTGCCTCGCAATTGATGAAGTTGAGAGAGACCAAAACGTTCTGCACTTTCAATCAACATTACACTGGCATTAGGTACGTTGACGCCCACCTCAATGACCGTAGTCGCTACCATTATTTGACAATCCCCGGACACAAAACGTTGCATATTAGCTTCTTTAATATCCGTCTTTTGTTTTCCATGCACCATACTGATATAATAATCCGGTTCCGGGAAATATTCCTTTATCCCTGCATATCCTGTCATCAGATTCTCAAAATCCATTTTTTCGGATTCTTCTATCAAAGGATACACAATATAAGCCTGTCGTCCTTTTTTAATTTCCGAACGGATAAAATTCACGGTTTGTGCTCTCTGAAGTTCATTTCGATGTACCGTCGTCACTGCTTTTCTTCCGGGCGGTAACTCATCAATGACCGACACATCCAGATCTCCATAAACCGTCATGGCCAGGGTTCGGGGAATAGGAGTAGCCGTCATCACCAGAATATGCGGAGCAATTGTATTCTTCTTCCAAAGCTTCGATCTTTGTTTCACACCAAAACGATGTTGCTCATCAATAACAGCCAGCCCCAGGTTTTTAAATTGCACAGTATCTTCAATCAGGGCATGTGTACCAATGAGGATATCCAATTCCCCGTTGTGTGCTTCTTCTAAAATTTGCGTTCTTTTCTTTCCTTTAATACTACCGGTCAGCAGGGCTGTTTTCAACCCTATCTTATCCAATTCTGCACCAATTCCTTCATAATGCTGCTGCGCTAAAATAGCCGTAGGCGCCATCATACAGGCCTGAAATCCATTGTCAACAGCCAGTAACATACTCAACAACGCCACGGCTGTTTTTCCACTTCCTACATCCCCCTGGAGCAGCCTGTTCATCTGGTTTCCGCTTCGGGTATCTTTCCTTATTTCCCGTACGACCCTTTTCTGTGCAGCCGTCAGTTCAAAAGGAAGATATTTCTCATAATAGGTGTTGAAATAAGTGCCTACCTGTTCAAACGGCCATCCTTTCGACAGCCTGTTTCTATTGATTTTTATGCGGAAAAGTCTGATCTGAGCCAAGAAAAACTCTTCAAATTTCAACCTGTTTCTGGCTTGTTCTAATTCCTCCGTATTCTTTGGAAAATGAGCCGCCCGATAGGCAGTCTTTCTGGGCAATAACTGGTATCTTTCAAGCAAATCCTTTGGCAGATTTTCCGGGAGTGCATCTGCCGGGAGTTTTTCAAAGAGCCCAAAGCTGATTTTTGCTAAAGCACGACCTCCCAGGCCTTTGGCATTTAATTTCTCGGTAGCCGGATAGACCGGATCCAGGTAACGTTTTCCCTGCTTATTCTCCGGCGTTCTCTCTTCTATCTCCGGATGCGCCATCTGAGGCTGTCCATTAAAAAAGGTGATTTTTCCAAAAGCATGATACACCTGATTAGGATGTAACGATTTTTTTATCCAGGATACCCCTCTAAACCAAACCAGAGACAAAGACCCGCTCTGGTCACGCAACGTAGCCGTCAGTCGTTTGCTCCTTTTCTCCCCTATTTCTTCCAGATCAGTCAAAATGCCTTTAACCTGTACAAATTCTTCCTGAAACCGAAGTGATCCAATGGGAGTAAAATGAGATTTATCGATATGCCGGAAAGGGAAATGTACCAGTAAATCTCCAAAAGTATGAATCTCCAATTCTTTCCGCAATAGTTCCCCTTTCCGCGGGCCGACGCCCTTCAGATACTCAATGGGACTGGATAAAATATCTTGATGACTCACTTTCTTTTATTTTGCGCCGGGTTTACAATGTGTTGTCAGGTAATTTGTCAATAAAGTATAGAGGTGCCGGGTGGTTCCCTTTCCCTCATTAATGGCATGCGTACGATTGGGATATTCCATCATGCTAAATTGTTTTCCGGCCGCTACCAGAGCATTGATTAGGGCTTCCTGATTTTGATATTGCACATTATCATCTCCGCTGCCATGAATAATTAAGAGATTCCCTCTCAGGCCTTTGGCATGATTCACCGAGGAGCCCGCTTTATAATATTTCAAATCATCCGGTAACAATCCCATATACCGCTCCTCATACACATTATCGTAAAATAATAAATTGGAAACGCCGGCCACCGCCATTCCGGTCTGATAGATATCGGGATATTGAAACAGCAAATTCTGGGTAGATGATCCACCACCGCTCCATCCCCATACAGCCACCCGATGGGAATCAATAAAAGGCCATTTTAGAATTTGCTTTGCTGCCATCGCCTGTGCATGAACATTCCCCACTCCAATACTCTTGAATATCGCCTTCCGCCAGGCACGGCCTTTCGGCGCCGGTGTTCCCGGATTATCAACAGAAATAATGATATATCCCATATCCGCCAGATGCTGATACCAGCTATTGGGGCTGAAAATATCCTTAACCGTAGCACTGGCCGGTTCCCCATACACATAAAACAATACCGGATATTTTTTTGTAGAATCAAAATCTGCCGGCCGGATCATCCAGCCATCCATCGTCACGCTATCCGTCGTAGTGACCTGAAAGAACGACTTCGGATTTCTCAACATCTGATCCACCTGCATTTTATCAAAAGACGCGGGTTCTTTTTTCAGCACCTTATAGGGCTGTAAAGAAATCAATTCCTTTTGAGGCGGCGTATTGTGGTTAGAAAAACGATGAACAGCATACAATCCGTCCGGAGAAACATCGTCGGTATGTGTTCCCTCTTCTTCCTTCGGAGACAAACGAACAGCCTTTCCATGTCCGTTTAATTTAACTTTGTACAAATATTGTTGAGTTGCATTTTCCGGGGAAGCATAGAAATACAGCCAGCCATTCTTTCGGTCTATTCCTCTAATATCCATCACATCATAATCTCCTTTAGTAATAAGCCGTTCTTTTTTACCCTTTCTTGAGATCCGGTAGACATGCCGCCAGCCGTCTTTTTCTGTCCGCCATAAAAAAGCTTTCCCATCTTTGACCCAGTCCCATCCCGGCCGGTCATATTGCCAGAAATAGTTTAAATCTATCCAGGCAGGGTCTCCTTCTGTGTAGATATTCTTTACTTGATGCTGCTTTGTATTCACCAGAAACAACCGGCAGGTATCCTGTTTTCTGTTCAATTGTTGCACCATTAATTCGTGGCTGTTGCCGGCCCATTCCATGCGGGGGATATAATGTTGTACCGGATCTCCGGGGATAGCTATCCAATGCGTTTTAGCCGTCGCAATATTTACCACCCCAACCTTCGCCGCAGAAGGATCATAGCCTACCTTCGGATATTGCACCGGAACCACAAAAGAATAGATAGAATCGGTGGTATTTAACATCAGATAATCTCTGATACCGGATGCATCTACATGCCAGTAAGCTATCTTTTTACTATCCGGGCTCCACCTAAATCCATCCCTGCAAAACAATTCCTCTTCATAGGCCCAGTCAAAAGTTCCGTTAATCACTTTCTCGGTTCCATCCGTAGTCAGTTGTTTCCTTTTCCCCGTATTCAGGTCTTCAATATAGAGATTGTGTTGGCTGACATAACCGGCTTTTTCCCCGTCAGGAGAAATCTTGGCAAACTGCAGGGAGGAAGGCGGTAATCCTTTTCCTAATTGAAACAAATGATTCTTCTGCTTATCATATACCCAAAAATCTCCCCGGGTACGGGCGCGCCAAACTTTTTTTGCCTTCGTGAAAATAAGCATTTTTTGTTCCTCGGGATACCAGGTATACCCATCAACTTGTAACGGCGAAGCTTCCCCACCAGGGATAAGCTGCTTTGACGACAACAAAACTTTCTCGGAAAAATCATGAGCAGGATCATACTCCACGATTTTAAAGCCCGCTCCTGTCTTCACAATCCGGGTAAAACGATGTCCCCTCTTCTCCCATTGAATACCACTTATATTTTTTAAAGCCGGAGGCGTTTCCAAATCCCCAAACCGAAGACTCGAAGCCGACCAGGCATAGCGTAAAGGTTGTGTCCGAGCCGTTGAAAAGGAAATCAGACAGATACAGAGAATCGCTATTTTCTTCATATATAAAAGATACTATTTACTTAATAATCACTTTACAAGCACTAAAGTAAGTTATTTTCTGACGAGAAACTCAACAATGTCGCTTTTTCATATAGAATACATTTCTCCTCAAAGAAAAATCATCTTTTGTATAACAAAAGATAATATTGCTATTATATTTGCAGCTCAATTTGTTAGCAATTATGAGAAAACATAAAGAAAGAATTTTGGTAATTGGTGCCTGCGGGCAAATCGGGGTCGAACTGACCTTGAAATTAAGAGAAATGTACGGAGCAGAAAGCGTTATTGCTTCAGATCTGCGTAGTGAACATCCTCTGCTCAGAGGGACCGGACCTTATGTCACGCTGGACGTGATGAATAAAGAAATGCTCCATGTACTGGTTATCCGCCATAGCATTACTCAGATTTATCACATGGCCGCAATTCTTTCCGCTACCGGAGAAAAGAATCCCGCGCTGGCCTGGGACATCAACATGCAAAGCCTGATTAATGTACTGGATATGGCCAAAGAGGAGGAGCTCGATAAGATCTACTGGCCCAGTTCTATTGCCGTTTTTGGGAGCAATTCTCCTAAAGAAAATACGCCACAACACACGATCATGGAACCCTCTACCGTTTATGGCATCAGCAAGATTGCCGGAGAGCGCTGGTGTGAATATTACCATAAACATTATGGCGTAGACGTGCGTAGCGTAAGATACCCCGGCATCATGAGCTATAAATCTTCTCCCGGGGGAGGCACAACAGATTACGCTTTAGAGATGTGCAAGGAAGCGGTTGAAGAAGGCAATTACACCAGTTATATCGATAAAGACACTTATCTACCCATGATGTACATGCCGGATGCCATTCGTGCCACAATAGAAATCATGGAATCCGATGCCGATCATGTAAAGCTGCATAGCGCGTATAACCTTTCGGGAATGAGTTTTTCTCCTCAGGATATTGCCGCCGAAATACAAAATAATATTCCAGATTTTAAAGTAGCTTATGATCCCGATTATCGTCAGGAAATTGCCCAAACCTGGCCTTCGTCCGTAGATGACAGCAAAGCCAGAGCAGACTGGGGATGGCAACCAAAATTCGATCTGGCCGCAACAACCAAAGATATGCTGGAAAATTTGAAGTAAATGACGGAAATTTCGGGGGTAGTGAATAGGGGCAACCCTTACATTAACTTATAAATACGTTATATGATTATGATCAATCACTTTCTCTTAGCTATTTACCACGGAGGACTCATCCCATCAGCGAATAAAGCACTGCGGTGCTCTGTGTTTTCCCTGCGGTTCTCCGTGGCATATCGCTTATTGTAGTACCACAGGGCGACACAGAGAAGTTTCCACAGAGCATATCACAGTGCCCTTTTATCAGCGCATAGGTTTCTGTAACTTATTGCTTCTGTTATCCGACAGGTTGTCACTGCATAAATTTCTGTGTTTCAGTGGCTGAAAAAATAGATGCTTCTTAGGCTTTTAACTCCTATTACAACACTAAATTAAACGATAGCCGCAAAATCAAATTTATAGCTCGACAATCTTGATTGACAAGCATTTGACATAAGATCGAAACTTGAGTAGAATAATAAACACCGGGGGGAATGCTTAAAAACTTCTCGTTATCAAATTACCTTTTCGCTTTCAATCGTGCCATATTTTTAATTCGATCCGTAGCGATCTTCATCGCTGCTGCATGTGTTGTAATTCCTTCTTCCTTTGCTCTTTGGAAAATATCCAGGGTGGTATGATAAATATGCATCGTATGTTCCATGGCATAATCTTGTCCGTACCCCGCTACTTCTCTGTTGACATTAATGATTCCACCGGCATTAATCAGGAAATCGGGAGCATATAAAATCCCTTTTTCAGCTAGGGCTTCTCCGTGCTTTTTCTCATCTTCCAATTGATTATTGGCGGAACCGGCGACAATACTCACTTTAAACTTTTCGATACTTTCATCGTGAATCGTTGCTCCCATGGCACAAGGCGCATAAATATCGGCATCTATGCCATACACTTCCTCTCGGTTAACTACTGTAGCACCATATTCTTTACTCACCTTTTTAAGTTGTTCCTCATTAATATCTGATATGAGCGCCTTCCCTCCTTCTTCTGTAATATGTTTGACCAGATATTCTCCAACATGTCCGACGCCTTCGACCATTACCTTCAGTCCGGCAATGCTGTCTTTCCCAAATTGTTCTTTCACTGCGGCCTTCATTCCCATAAAAACGCCTTTTGCCGTCACCGGAGAAGGATCTCCACTTCCTCCCAGTGATTCCGGAAGACCGGTTACATATTCTGTCTCCATCCCAACATATTGCATATCCTTAGGAGAAATACCCATATCTTCTGCCGTAATATACTTGCCAGAGAGACTGTTGACAAATTTTCCAAAACGACGGAACAGCGCTTCTGATTTTTGAGTCGCAGAATCCCCAATAATAACGGCTTTTCCTCCTCCCAAATTCAACCCACTAATTGCTGCTTTAAAAGTCATTCCCCTGCTTAATCTCAATACATCTCGCAAAGCTTCTTTCTCATTTTGGTAGTTCCACATTCGGGTACCACCCAGCGAGGGACCTAATGTAGTATCATGGATGCCAATAATAGCCTTCAGACCGGTTGCTTTATCCTGACAAAAAACCACTTGTTCATGGTCGTAAGTATCCATTTGAGAAAGTACCGGATTTTGTTTTTCTTCCTGCTCTTTTATTTGTTCTTCCATAAATACAATTTTTAGAATCAAACTTACCCAATTATTTTGTCTTTCCCTGAAAACGAAGCTTTTAACTCAGAATTTAAAATTCCAGCTAATGGAAGGGATAATAGGAAATAAGGCCACTTTTTTGGGTTGTATTTTCATCTTTCCCTCCAAATAGTCCCCTTCAGTATCAAAATAAATAAAGAAAGGATTCAACCGGCTATAAGCATTGTATAAAGAGAAAGTCCAATAATGAGAAAAGCTTCGATCGGGCTTGGGCGGAGGTGTATAAGTTGCCGAAAGATCTAAACGGTGGTAAGTCGGCAAACGGTATGTATTGAGATGGACATATTCCTGAGATAAAGTACCTTCCATGACGTAAAACTGTTCCGGAAGGGTGATCGGATGACCGCTTTGCAGAATAAAATTTGCTGCCAAGGTCCATTTTTTATTGAGCCGATAAGAAGCGACCACTTTTAGATCATGTCTTCGATCCTGTCGGGCAGGATAACGGATGCCTTCATTTAACTTTGGAAAATCTCTAAAAACCCAGGATAAGGTGTAGCCCAGCCATCCTTTTAATCTTCCTTTTTGTTTTCTGATAAAAAGTTCTGCTCCATAAGCTTCTGCTTCCCCAAAGACAAAATGATTCTGAGGCTCATCTAAGGAGGAAGGAACATAACTGGCAGAAAATTCAATCTGATGATCCATTTTCTTGTAATAAACAGCCAGAGAAGTCTCAAAGGTATTCTCCTTAAAATTCTGATAATAACCCAGAGAATACTGCCAAGACCGCTCCGGCTTTACCATTTTTGTGCTTGGCACCCACAAGTCTGTAGGGAGTGTTGTAGAATTACTGGTTACCAGATGAATATATTGGCTATTCCTGGTTACAGAAGCTTTCAGGGAATTATGATGTTCCAATCCATATTGTAAAATCAGTCGGGGTTCCCAGCTGCTATATGTCGCCACCGGTTTTCCCCCGGCATAACTGGTACTATCTATTTTCTCTCCTTGATGGTCTCTTTGATATTGGGTATAAGGTCCTACCTGCTGAAAAAGCCCCCATCGTACGCCGGCATTTACCTTAAATCTTGAGGTTAGCTGCCACTTGTCCATGACATATAAAGCCAATTCCCGACCATATTTTGTAAAAGGATTTTCGGCATCAAAATCTATTTTGTTAGAACTCCCTGAGACAGTCGAAGGAATAAAAGTATGATAGGTATATATTCCTCCCAATTTCAAATGATGCCGATTATTGATATAATAAGAAAGATGCGTTTTAAAGGTAAGATCACGAATCCCCGAATGCATACGCATCAGAAGGCTCTTTTGTTCTCCGTCTAATTTAAAATTATAGTCATTATAGATCAGTTCTGTATTCAGAAATAAGCGGTCTGAAAAGAGATGATTCCAACGCAGAGTAGCTGTTTTATTTCCCCAGGGCATATTCATTTTAAAGTCTTGGTCGCCACTTTGAAACTTAAAATGATCCTTTCCCAAATACCCACTGAGGAAAAGCCGGTCTTTGTCAGACAAACTATAATTGGCTTTCAGATTGATATCGTAAAAGTAATAACCGGAACCATAAAAGGAGCTACTTTTAGAAACAAAAGGTTGCATTAATGCATCAATATAGGTTCTTCTGGCGGAGACAAAAAAGGAAGCTTTATTTTTGACTATTGGCCCTTCCAAAGAGAATCGGGAAGAGACCAACCCTACCCCTCCTGCTCCATGTAGTTCTTTATTATTGCCTTCTTTCATTTTCACATCTACAACAGAAGACAACCGCCCTCCATAATTTGCCGGCATTCCTCCTTTTATTAAGTTGACATCCTTTACGGCATCTCCATTAAAAACAGAGAAAAAGCCGAATAAATGACCGGTATTATAGACCGGTGCGTCATCCAATAACACCAAATTCTGTCCGGGTCCTCCCCCCCGAATAAATAAATCAGAAGTCCCTTCTCCTCCGGATTTCACACCGGGCAACATTTGTAAGGTCTTTAGAATATCAGTTTCTCCAAACATGGCCGGCAGCTCCTTCACTTCTTTCATCGATAATTTCACTTCTCCCATGGCCGTGCCGGATACATTTTCATCTTTCCTGGCATCTGTTACAATCACTTCTTTCTTTTCAAACGCGCTTTCTTTCAGCTGATAATTAATATGAACAGAATGAGAAAGTACTAAAGTATCTGTTTTTTGATCATAGCCCAAATAGGTAATAGAAAGGATATACTCTCCTGCAGGCAGCTTCAGCGTATAATATCCAAATTTATTTGTAACCGTACCCGTATATTGTTTTCCTCTCACTCTTACCGTCGCCCCATCCAGCATTTCTCCATTGACGGCATCACTCACATATCCACTTAACGAATAGGAAGTTTGCGCATATAAAATATCCTGTTCCAAAACACCATAAAGTGTCAGACAGAACAGGATAATATATCTTAATCTTTTAAAGATCATTCATTTGACAAAACAATTACAAATCAAACACCTTAAAATTGTAGGGTTTCTTTCACCATCCCACAGTTGATCATTTTATGTCCAAAATAGGGATTGCGTATCGTCGAAGAATTACTCAACCAATAGGCTCCTTTGTTATCAAAGGCCATAGGACAAAAAGTTCTATACACCTTTACATCCTTCAAACCTGCCCCTCTAATTAATTGATAGGTACTCATGGAAATCTCCTCAAAGTAATGACGAATATTACGCAAAGCAGAATCTTGTTTCATCTTACCGATATAACCATTCAGTTGTTGAAGCTCTTTCCCAACCACTTTTTTTTGATTTTTATCCTGAATATCCTCCAGAGAGATGTTATTCAATTTCGCCATCAAAGGTTCTGTTTGATTTAAAGCCGCCACGGAATCATCATCCACCAATGCATTTTTTAACTGATAATAAGCTTGCAAAAAAGAATCTACTTGTGCAGCCGTCTCAGTCGATACAGGAATATGCAGTTGAACCAGGGTACTATCTTCTTTATTATCATTTCCATTTCCGGATTGACAGGAGGTTGTAAACAAAAACAATCCGGTGAACAGACATATCAAACTAAATATCTTCATGATTTTTTCATTTTAGGCAAATATAAGGTATCTCCCTCAGGATATCATACTTTTGCATTCGCAAAAAGAGGAAAACAATGTTAATCGCGATTAATCACATCACTTTCGAATTTGGAGCACATACAATTTTAAAAGATGCCAGTTGGCACATCATGCCCAACGAGCGCATCGGTCTGATCGGAGTCAATGGAGCCGGTAAATCTACTTTATTACGAATCATTAATCGCGAATATTCTGTTTCTGAAGGAAGAGTAGAAAGAGCCGGAGATGTTTCTGTAGGCTTTTTCAATCAAGATTTGTTGAGCTTTGAAAGTGATGATTCTATACTTCATGTGGCCATGACAGCTTTTGAACGCGCACTGCAAGCAGAAAGAAAGATGGAGAAAATGGCAGTGAAAATGGCGGAAGATTATAGCGAAGAAGTCATGCAAAAATATAGCGATTTACAGCATGAATTTGAGGCTTTGGATGGATATAATCTTCAGCATAAAACCGAAGCCATGTTAGAAGGCTTAGGCTTTAAAACAACAGACCTGCAAAGACCCTATAGCGAATTTTCCGGTGGTTGGCGCATGCGTGTACTCCTGGCAAGAATGATGCTGCAAGAGCCGGAAGTCCTCATGCTGGATGAACCGACAAACCACTTAGACATTCCCTCCATAGAATGGCTGGAGAAATATCTTCAACGCTATAAAGGCACCGTTATTATCACTTCTCACGATCGTTATTTTCTGGACAGAATGGTTTCTAAAATTGTAGAAATCGATCAAAAGACCATACAATCTTATAGCGGCAATTACAGTTTTTATCAAAAAGAAAAAGAATTACGAAAAGAACAGCAGCAACGAGCCTATGAAAACCAACAGGAATATATCCGTCAGCAAGAAAGATTTATAGAACGATTTAAGGCTAAAGCAACCAAAGCCTCCCAGGCGCAAAGTGCCATGAAGCGCTTAGAAAGGCTCGACAAAATTGAAGAAGTTGATGCAGATCCAGAAAAGATAAAAATCCGCTTCAATATTGGACAACAACCCGGAAAAATCATCTCCACACTAAAAAACATCAGCAAAAGCTATGGCAAGAATACCATTCTGGAAAATACCGGCGCCCTCATCGAAAGAGGAGATCGCATTGCTTTGATAGGTGCCAACGGCATGGGAAAATCTACCCTGCTTCGCATCATCGCCGGAACGGAATCTTTTGAAGGAGAAAAAAAGCCCGGACATAATGTAGAGACCAGTTTCTATGCACAGCATCAATTGGAGTCCCTGAACCTGAAAAATGATCTGCTTACCGAATTGCAAGATTGTGGCAGTGGATATTTAGATCAGGAATTACGCGGATTATTAGGCTGTTTCCTCTTTCACGGGGATGATGTTTTCAAAAAAATAAAAGTGCTCTCGGGCGGAGAAAAAGCCAGAGTAGCCTTAGCCAAAACCATCATCAGCAAAGCCAATTTCCTTTTACTGGATGAGCCGACCAATCATTTAGATATTCAATCGGTAGAACGCATTATCGAGGCTCTAAATCAATATGAAGGAACCTACGTATTGGTTTCCCATAACCGGTATTTCATCAGCAAAACCGCCAATAAAATCTGGGAAATTAAAGACGGCGAAATCAAAGTCTTCAATGGCGGCTATGAGGAATGGGAAATTTGGAAAAAAGCTCAAGAAGAAAAGGCTCAAGCAGCTCAGAAGCCTTCTCCTCAACCCAAACAAAAACAGAAAAAAAACACTTCTCCCACAAAGAATAAATCCATAGACAAAGAAGTCAAACGCAGTTGGCAAAAAGAAAAGAAAGCTTTTGAAAAGCTGGAAAAGCAAATTAACCAACTGAAAGAAAAGAGAACGTCTTTAGAAACTCAACTCGCCTCTCCGGATATCTATGCCGATAAAGAAAAATTCATCCGCACCGAAAAAGCCCTCAAATCGACGGTAGAACAAGTAGATCAACTGGAAGAAAAATATGAACGGCAGTTTGAAAAAGTCATGGAACTGGAAGAAAAGATGGGATAAGATTCTTCTTTCAAAAAGATCGTCTTTCTTTGCATGTCATTTTATCGCTCTGGCTTATCACTCGTGAAAGGATATTTCACTGCATTCAATATGACCTCTATTATTTTGTAGGTTATAGTTTCGTATTTTATATTACCAAATATATAGGTGTTCGGTATTATTTTTATTTTTTATTTTGCATTACCTCCGCAGAAACTATTGTAAATTACTGATTATTATTGATTTATAAATTTACATATTTTTAGGGAATATTCGTATATTTGTGAGCGGACACCCTTTTAGAAAACTTATAACTTAGCAATAAAAGCATAAAATCCAACTGCACAATTAAGCGAAGCGAATCACGAACACCACTAAAAATTATAAAAATTCGTGAGTAAACAGCACATTTGGTTTTCCCACCCCACGATTCCAACGCTGAAAAACCAAAAGAGCTGTTTTTTTACCTGTACTCAAACAGAAAATTAAAAATATCCATTAACTTTAGAACCTTAAAAAAAGAACGAGAAATATAGATGAAGAACTTTAAAGAAAAGTCAGATAAGATTTGGGAAGTGGCAGACCTTCTCAGAGGAGATTATAAAAGGGCAGACTACGGAAAAGTTATTTTACCAATGACCGTTTTAAGGCGTCTGGATTGTGTATTAAAAGACACCAAACAAGCGGTACTCGACTATCTGCCAAAAGTGGAAAAATTGAAAGAAAGCGCCAAAGATATCGCATTGAACAAAAAGGCAGGTTTTAATTTCCATAATCGTAGCCAATTCGACTTTGATAAACTAATTGCCGACCCCAATAATGTAGCCGTAAATCTTCGAAACTACATCAATGGGTTTTCAACCAGTGCCCGGGAAATTATTGAATATTTCAATTTTGATGATCAAATAGACCGAATGGATGACCCAAAGGCTGATATCCTCTTCCGTGTCACAAAAGCATTTCAAGAAATAGACTTGAGTGATGATGACCCGATGATAATGGGTTACATCTTTGAAGACCTTATCCGAAGGTTTGCGGAGCAATCCAACGAAACTGCAGGGGAACACTTTACCCCAAGGGAAGTTATCCGATTAATGGTGAATATCCTTTTCAATGAAGACAGCGACACGCTGACCAAAGAAGGAATTGTAAAAACAATGTACGATCCGGCTTGTGGAACCGGCGGAATGCTTTCTGTGGCTGAGCAGTACATCAATGAACTCAACCCCAAAGCAGAATTGAAAGTTTTCGGGCAGGAAATAAACCCCGAATCTTATGCCATTTGTAAATCGGATATGTTGATAAAAGGACAAAATCCAAGTAATATCAAATTCGGGAACACTTTTACGGTGGACGGACTGGAAGATGAAAAATTTGATTATATGCTTTCCAATCCGCCTTTTGGTGTGGACTGGAAAAAAGCTAAAAAAATAATTAAAACCGAAGCCGACAGCAAAGGAATGAAAGGCCGTTTTGGTGCAGGATTGCCCAGAATCAACGATGGTTCTTTGCTTTTTTTACAGCATATGATCTCAAAAATGAAGCCGGCTTCAAAGGACGACCAATCAAGTGGAACTCGTATAGGAATTGTATTTAATGGTTCCCCTTTGTTTTCGGGAGCAGCAGGCAGTGGTGAAAGTGAGATAAGAAAATGGATTATTGAAAATGACTGGTTAGAAACCATTATTGCCCTACCCGACCAGCTTTTTTACAACACCGGCATCTCAACATACATATGGATTATTACCAATAACAAAAGAGCGGAATGCAAAGGGAAAGTGCAATTAATAAACGCTACCGGTTCCAAAGATGAGGAATTGGTAAATGAAGGCAAATTGGAGGTTAACCGTTTTTGGCAGAAAATGAATAAAAGCCTTGGCAACAAACGAAAAAAGATTGTTGAAAACGGCAACGAAAAAGGCATTGGCTATATCACCCAACTCTATGGCAACTTTGAGGAAAACGAGTTTTCTAAAATAGTGCCCAACGACTATTTTGCGTATTGGCGCATTACGGTAGAGCAACCCCTAAGGAAAGACGGGGAGATGGTGAAAACCAAAGGGAAGCCAAAACCCGATTCGTCGCTAAGAGATTATGAGAACGTTCCATTTTTGACAAAAAATAAAGACGGTGCCCTTGTGCCACAAACCATTGAAGAATATTTTGAACGTGAAGTAAAACCTCATTTACCCAATGCCTGGATAGATGAAAAGAAAACTAGAGTCGGCTACGAGATCAACTTCACCAAATATTTTTATGAGTTCAAGCCTCTACGCTCTTTGGAAGCCATAAAAGCCGACATTTTGGCATTGGAGGAAAAAGTCTTGAACTATGATTTGTTGAATGATTAAATGAATACTATGATTAACAGTAATTATCCCGACTCTGGATTAACAGGAGCTATTATTGGGGCAGCTATGGAAGTTCATAGGCATATGGGCAATGGATTTCAGGAAGTTGTGTATCAACGGGCATTGAGTATTGAGCTGAATATGAGAAACATAGGACATGAGCGAGAAAAAGAAATGCCTTTAACATACAAAGGTTTTGATATTGGTACACGTAGGGTTGATTTCTTTGTAGAAAACAAAATTATGGTAGAAATTAAAGCCGTAAAACAGCTCGAAGATGTGCATTTGGCACAAGCAATAAACTATCTCGAAGCCTATGGTATGGACATAGGATTGCTTATAAATTTTGGCAACACCTCGCTTCAATTTAAAAGAGTAATGAAACCCAAACCAAAAAATAAAAACTCTTCAAAAAATCATTTAAAATCATAGTTCAAGACAATGGAGAAATACGAAAAATATAAAGATTCCGGCATCGAATGGATTGGAGAGATTCCGAGCCATTGGGAGGTGAAGAAATTAAAATATTTGACTTCAATTGGTAATGGGAGAGACCATAAAGAAGTTTGGGATGAGAATGGTGAATATCCAATAATTGGGACAGGCGGCAAATTCGGAAATGCTAATTCTTTTTTATATGATAAACCATCGATTATTCTAGGTCGGAAAGGAACAATAGATAAGCCAAGATTTATTGAAATTCCATTCTGGGCTGTTGATACAGCATATTTCACAATAATTAAGGAAGATACTTTCCCTAAATATTTATTTTATCTATCAACAACAATAAATTTCGATTTATATAAGTATGGCTCTGCAGTTCCCAGCATAAGTCAAGAAGTTTTAAAAGAAATTTATTTTGCTGTTCCTGAAAAACAAGAACAAACCGCCATAGCCAACTACCTCGACCGCAAAACAGCCGAGATAGACCAACTGATAGCCAACAAAAAGCGCCTGCTCGAACTTTACGAAGAAGAAAAAACAGCCATTATCAACCGGGCCGTTACCAAAGGCATTAATCCCAATGCCCCAATGAAAGACAGCGGTATTGAGTGGCTGGGGGAAATTCCCGAGCATTGGGTTATTAAGAAACTCAATTGGTGTTTTAAAACTATCGGTAGTGGAACAACACCCAAAGCAGGTAATCAAGATTATTATTTTAACGGAACTCATAATTGGCTTTTAACAGGTGATTTAAATGATGGAGAAATACATAAAACCACAAAAAAAATAACTGATAAAGCATTAAATGACTATTCAAGTCTTAAAGAATATGGTGAAAACTCTGTGGTTATTGCAATGTATGGAGCTACTATTGGAAAATTAGGAGTTTTAAAAATTCCTACTACAGTAAATCAAGCTTGTTGCGTTCTTTCAGAACCTACTCACTTGAATTTTGATTTTACTTTTTTTCTTCTTTTAAGTGCTAGGCAAGAAATAATCAATATGAGTTATGGAGGTGGTCAACCTAATATCAGTCAAGAATTGCTAAAGCAATTTAAAATTCAGGTTCCGCCAAAAGAAGAGCAAACAGAAATCGTTCAATACTTCGAAACCGAATGTTCTCGTATCAACACAAAGATAGCCAAAACCAAAAAACAGATAACCTTATTAACCGAATACCGCACGGCTTTAATCAGCGAGGTGGTAACGGGAAAAATAAAGGTAATATGAGCAACTATTTTGTAAATACAATCAATAGGCTTATCTTTGTAGCAACAGTACCTGTGTTGCATCCCGTTAGATCTGCTCACAGGTCTTCTTTTTTTATAGGCTTGGTGTTTTTGAATAATCCTTCAAAAACAATCTGTCGTGGCTAAACATCCTAAAACCATACAAGAACAAGTTGATCTACTAAAAAGTAGGAACATGGCTTTTAGGGATGAAAGCACGGCACCACACTTTTTGGCAAACATCAGTTACTACCGCCTCAAAGGCTATTGGTGGGAAATGCAAAACGATAAAATAAATCATCATTTCGCTAATGGAAGTTATTTTGAAGACGTTATCGATCGCTACAATTTTGACCGAAACTTCCGCTTGATTGTTTTCAATGCTATTGAACGCCTTGAAATAGCCTTGCGAACCAAAATGATTTACCACTTTTCACTTACTTTTGGCGCTGAATGGTATTTGGATTCTTCGCTTTTTCCCAACAAAAAATACTTCAGTAGTTTTCAAAGTAAAATTCATAAGGAGCTTTCCAAAAGCAGCGAGGAGTTCATCGTAAAACATTATAAAAACCATCCTAAAGAAAATCCTGAGAGTTGGAAATCCTTAGAAGTGTTGACATTGGGTTCTTTGTCTAAACTCTATCGGAATATTAATCATCAACTGCCTGAAAAAAATAAAATTGCCAAAGAATTTGGCTTATACAATCAAAAATATCTAAGCAGTTGGCTGATTACCATTACATTGATTCGAAACATCATAGCCCATCACGGAAGGCTTTGGAATAGGGTTATCATTAATAAATACGATTGGCCTAAGCAATCAATCGAACCTATTTTAGATTATGTGCCGGATAATTATCAAAGGCGAAAGATTTTTCCAATTCTTTCGGCAATCTTGTATGCAAACAATTTTATAAGTCCGGGGCATCACATAAAAACAGAACTATTGACCTTGTTTGAAGAGTTTAAGCAAGTACCACTTTATAAAATGGGTTTCCCGAAAGGATGGGAAAAACAACCGGTTTGGAAATAAAAATAAATTTATGAGCATTACAACAGAAAATACATTTGAAACAGCTCTTGTACAATCGCTTGTAGAACAGGGCGGATATACGCAGGGCAATGCAGAAGATTACAGCAAAGAGCTGGGGATGTTTAAATATGAAGTACTTGCTTTTTTACAAGCCTCTCAGCCAAAAAAATGGGAAAAGATTGCTGCCATTCACGGTACAGATACAGACAATAGGATTATACAACGCTTGTACAAAGAACTGGATTTAAGAGGTAGTCTGGATGTGCTGCGAAATGGTTTTGTAGATTATGGCGTGCGTTTTCAAATGGCGTATTTTCAGCCTGCTTCCGGGCTGAATCCCGATGCAGTTGATTTGTACAACAAAAACAATCTAAAGGTTTACCGGCAAATCTATTACAGCAAAAAGAACAAAAATTCAGTTGATGTGGTTTTAGCCCTTAACGGAATACCGGTGGCCACCTTAGAATTGAAAAACCAGTTTACCGGTCAAAATGCCGGTAACGCACTCAAACAATACAGCACAACAAGAGACAACAGAGAAATTCTATTTGCCTTCAAAAAGAGAACATTGGTGCATTTTGCTGTTGACCAAGATGAAGTTTTTATGACTACCAAATTAGATGGTCGTAAAACGTATTGGTTGCCCTTCAACAAAGGGAACAACAACGGTAAAGGGAACCCACCCAATCCTAATGGGTATCGCACCGCTTACTTGTGGGAATATATCCTGCAAAAAAATAGTTGGATGGAAATTATTCAGCGTTTTGTGCATTTGCAAACGGAAGAGATTGAAGTTGATGGTAAAATCTATAAAAAAGAAAAGCTGATTTTCCCGAGATACCACCAATTGGATGCAGTTCGTAAGATAAGTAACAACGTGCTCGATGTCGAGGCAGGAACAAATTATTTGGTGCAACATTCCGCAGGATCAGGTAAAAGTAATACTATTGCTTGGTTAGCTTACCGTCTTTCAAGCCTACATAACACTCAAGACAACAGGATTTTTGATTCGGTGATTGTAGTAACCGACAGAAGGGTGCTTGACCAACAATTGCAAGATACCATTTATCAATTTGAACATAAAACCGGCGTGGTGCAACGCATAGACAAAGACAGTACACAGTTGGCAAGTGCTTTGGGTTATGGTACCAATATCATTATTACCACATTACAGAAATTTCCTTTTGTGGTCGATAAAGTAGGAGAATTACCCGACCGTAAGTACGCCGTGATTATTGACGAAGCACATAGTTCGCAAGGTGGTGAAGCCAGTAAAAAAATGAAAGAGGTGTTGGCTGCAAAATCCTTGGAAGAAGCTGCCACAGAAGAAGCAACAGACGACTACACAGGTGATGACTTTATAAGAGAACAAATAGAGCGTTCAGCGCAAGCAAGAGGCCGCCAAAGCAATATTTCGTTTTTTGCATTTACCGCCACCCCAAAATATAAAACATTACAAGTTTTTGGAAATAAAGACGCAGAAGGCAAACCCAAACCATTTCATTTGTATTCAATGCGGCAAGCTATTGAAGAAGGCTTTATTTTGAACGTATTACAAAATTATACTACCTACGAGCTTTATTTTAAGTTAACCAAAGCCATTGAAGAAGACCCTAACTTTAATAAAAAGAAAGCGTCCAGAGCAATTGGTAAATTCGTTTCTCTTCACCCCCATAATTTGGCTCAAAAGACGGCAGTTATTATTGAACATTTTAAACAAATTGTTTCAAAAAAAATAGGAGGAAAAGCCAAAGCAATGTTGGTTTGCGGCTCAAGATTGCACGCTAAAAGGTATTTTGAAGAATTTGAAAAATACATTAAAGAAAAAGGCTATCAAGATGATATTAAAATTTTGGTAGCATTTTCAGGTAAAATAATAGATGATAATACACCCGATGGTGTTTCAGAACCACAATTGACAGGGTATAGCGAAAAAGAATTACCCAATATTTTTAACAAAGAAGAATACAAAATTCTCATTGTTGCGGACAAGTATCAAACCGGATTTGACCAACCATTGTTGCAAACAATGTATATAGATAAAAAGCTATCCGGCGTAAAAGCTGTTCAAACACTTTCGCGCTTGAATCGGACTTGTACAGGTAAAGAAGATACTTTTGTTTTGGATTTTGCAAACGACAGGGAAACCATATTTGCTTCGTTTCAGCCTTACTATGAAATTACCACTGTTACAGAAGAAACAGATGCCAATCATTTATATGATTTAAAAGCAAGACTCGACCAATTTCAAGTTTATTGGGAAAAAGAAATTGAAGATTTTGCGAATGTATATTTCGACCCTGAAACAAAACTTAATAACCCAAAACAACAAAAATATCTGTACTCATTTACTGATCCTGCGGTGGATAGATTCAAAGAAATAAGCGAAGAAGAAAAACAAGACGAGTTTAAAAAAGGCTTACGAACTTGGACAAACCTGTATGCTTTTCTTGCGCAAATTATGCCATTTATTGACGCTGATTTGGAAAAGTTCTATGCCTACGCAAAGCTATTACAAACCCGATTGCCCAAACGAGAACTTTCTGAAAGTCTGCATTTAGATGATGAGGTAGCCTTGGAGTATTATCGTTTACAAAAAATAAAAGAAGGTTCCATCGACTTAATAAAAGATGAAACCGGAGAACTAAGTGGAACTTCTGAAGCCGGTCTTAAAAGAGGGAAAGATGAAGAAGCTTTACTTTCTGAAATTATCAATGTTTTAAACGACCGATTCGGAACTGAATTTGAAGAAGCAGACAAATTGTTTTTCGAACAAATTGAAGCGGAATTAATGGAAGATGAAACGCTTCAAACACAAGCCAAGGTTAACAAGATTGACACTTTTAAATACGCTTTTGAGGACTCATTTATAAGTAAATTGATTGACAGAATGGACCAAAATCAAGAGATTTTTGAAAAAATACTTGAGGACAAACAATTTGGGGACTTAGTAAAAGAAATGATAATGAAAAAGATTTATAAGAAAATGAATGAGTAAGTAGCCACTAAAGCCACACCCATTGCCAAGCCGCTCAAAACCAACCGTACAAAGCAAAGCTTGGCGGCAGCGTGTGGCCTCCCAACTGCACGCAGTAAACAGAAAAATATACATAAACGAATAAAAACAAGGGCGATCTACTAACATCAGGTAACATAGCGGCCCCCAACGATATCTTCTTCCAAAGCGGGTTATAACTATGCGGTCTGTCCCATTCTTCGGGATTAAGGTGATACTGTCGAGATATTATCCTATTTTTCGAATAAAAAGAATCCCGATCAAAAGAAAATATAAGCACAAATTAAAAATAGCCTAATCCGCTCTCTCCTTTTCCGACTTATTTCCGGTCTCAACAGGTTTTTGTTTTATTTTCTTATTTCCAAAATTCCAGGAAACGGCCAGTCTGACATTACTAAATACCTGAAAATTAGTATAAGTTTCTCGCAGATGGTTCACTGTGGAATGAATAACGGGTGCACTCGATTGCAGGATGTCAGAAGCAGTCAGCGACAGATTCAGTCTTTTATCTAAAAGCAGGGTCTGTACACCTGCGTCCAGATTATAATAAGTGTCCGACTTTCCCATATCTTTTACTTCCGGAAATTGGCACCAGAACTGAATAATATACCCCGCTGTACCCAGTACATATTGTCCGGTATTTTCTGTCCCGTTAGTTTTGCAACAAACTATTTCAAATGGACAAAAAGAAAAAAATAGCCTTGGTATCACAAACACATTTTCCCAAATAAACTTATATTTGGCAGTATGACAAAAAACCCCTCAAATACCGAGTTTTATAATCAAATCATAGACCTGTTGCAATCGGCAAGAAATAAAGTGGTAAAAACCATTAATAAAACTATGGTAACCACCTATTTTGAGATTGGGAAAAGAATTGTAGAACAGGAACAAGGTGGCAAAGAGAGAGCTGAATATGGAAAACAAATTATCAAGGAACTTTCAAAAACCTTAACATCTGAATTTGGGAAGGGATTTTCAGAGCGAAATCTCGAACAAATGAGACAATTTTATCTCGTTTACTCAAAACCGCAAACACTGTCTGCGGTTTCTGAAAACAAATCGCAAACACCGTCTTCGGAATCTAAAGATTTCTCAAAATTAGCTGATTTTAAATTGAGTTGGTCTCATTATTTGACTTTAATGAGAATAGATAACGAAAAAGAAAGGCAATTTTACGAAATAGAAGCCGACAAGAATAATTGGAGTATTAGAGAACTTAAACGCCAATACAATTCAGCTTTATACACAAGACTCGTGCTAAGTAGAGACAAAGAAAAAGTTAAAGAGCTTTCTCAAAAAGGACTATTACTTGAAAAATCTAAAGATGCCATAAAAGATCCTTATATCTTGGAGTTCCTTGGCCTACCGGAACGATCTGAATATTCAGAAACCCAATTGGAACAGCAGCTTATTGATAAAATTGAACACTTTCTTTTAGAACTTGGGAATGGGTTTTCATTTGTTGCCCGACAAAAACGTATTTCATTGGATGACAAGCATTTTAGAATAGACCTTGTTTTTTATAATCGTATTCTTAGATGCTTTGCCCTCATTGATTTAAAAGTTGGCGAATTAAAACATCAAGACCTTGGACAAATGCAGATGTATGTAAATTACTATGATAGAACGGTAATTTCAGAGGATGAAAATAAAACCATCGGAATTGTCTTATGTCAAAATAAGAGTAATGCTGTAGTAGAATTTACTTTACCAGAAAATAACGAAAATATATTTGCCAGTAGATATAAAACGGTTTTGCCGAGTAAAGAAGAATTAAAACTTTTAATGGAACAAAAAGACAAGTAAACTCAACGAATGCACAACATTAGGTAACATAATCGAAAGCCCCCAACGATAACATCCTCCCAAGGTGGTTATGCGCTGCCCGTACCGTCCTTCGGGATTAAGCATAGACCGGTTTTTCTATTGGTGGATTTAAACCCATTTTTTTTGTTGGCTTTTGGAGGATTTTCCGGAGATTTATATTATATTGGAACATGCTCGCCTTGCCCAATTTGGGGAGATACTTTGTATTGCGGATGTGTTTTGCAGAAGATGAAAGATCAGATTTTCGATAAAATTTTGCTGTTTTCGTGGGAACAATTTTATGTAGCGGTCTTAGCCGGAGGCGTTACGCTTGTACAGACCGTTTGGCAAAAGCGACGATAAAACATCTTCGATTTGAAGTTTTTTACTAAATTTATGGTCTGGTCTTCGGTCGAAAATTAGTGGTGAAAAGTGCCGCCTTCGCCAAGCAGGGCAGACGTTTTGCACAACCAATCAAATAGAATTCTCAAACAATACTCGGATAAAATACCATAACTTGGTATCTTTGGTTCAAATTGAAATTTATGGCAAAGAACACTTCCATATTATTAGGCGAATATTTTGACGAGTTCATAAAGAAACAAGTCAAATCAGGAAAATTTTCTTCAACGAGCGAAGCTGTTAGAGCTGCATTGCGATTGTTTGAATATGAGCAAACGAAAAAAGATGAATTAACCCGCAATATTCACCATTTTTTTGAAACAACTCTAAAAATCGTTTAAAATCAATAGCTTGGCAAACTTTTTCATGTTTTGATCGTTCCCCAAATTTGAGGAATAGTTTGAAATTATCTTTTTGCATCTACCGCGTTACAAACTCCTTGCAGTAGGCTACTACTGCGGTGGAGTTCGATGCCTTGTAGCTACAAAAAGCTAATCTCATGAATAATGCGGGTTAATAAAAGAATTGAAAAAAGGCGAAAATTCAGGTTTTGTACAAGATTTTGCCTCTGAAACTTTTCTTGATAAAATGCACCAAAAATATTCCGTTACGAAATGAAATATATCCTAAGTTACGAAGCGAAAAATGACTTAGAAAATATTTAGCCGTACACCTTTCAAGAAATAAATAACTATAAACGAAGAATCATAAAATTTTGTATATTTGATAATAGCAGAAAAACTAATCCGCTCTCTCCTTTTCCGACTTATTTCCGGTCTCAACCGGTTTTTGTTTTATTTTCTTATTTCCAAAATTCCAGGAAACGGCCAGTCTGACATTACTAAATACCTGAAAATTAGTATAAGTTTCTCGCAGATGGTTCACTGTGGAATGAATAACGGGTGCACTCGATTGCAGGATGTCAGAAGCAGTCAGCGACAGATTCAGTCTTTTATCTAAAAGCAGGGTCTGTACACCTGCGTCCAGATTATAATAAGTGTCCGACTTTCCCATATCTTTTACTTCCGGAAATTGGCACCAGAACTGAATAAAACCACTCCATGTTTTTTCCTTGTTAAAAAAAACAGTGTTGTTCGTTTCCAGATATAGTCCCATTCCTTCGATTCCGTCTATAAAATCAAAATCTGAATGTGTTGTCGTATAGTATACATTCACCTGGCTGTTATTTTCCCACCAGGGAAAAGGATGGAGGCTTACTTCTTCGGAGAATCCATATCTCCTGGCTTTGATAACGTTCAATGGTGTCGTATAGATATTGCTGCTGTCTTTATGTGCTTGCGTAATGTCAGCAAAACCGTTATTTATAATATTCACATACAGAGAAGTGGTGAACAATTGCTTAAAATGATGTGCTATTTCTATATTACTGATATATTCAGGTCTCAAATAAGGATTTCCCTCTACATAAGAATAGACCGTCATCAGAGATTTATAAGGGTTTAAGTTCCAGAACGTAGGACGATGAATGCGCTTGTCAAAGGACAGGGTCAACTTATTTTGTTTATCGCTCTGATAAGCTACCAAAAAAGATGGAAACAATTTCAGGTATTGATTTTTTATTTGGGTATTTTTAAAATAAGAGCGGCCTTTGGTTTGCGTAAATTCTGCCCTCACCCCTGCCCTCAATCCCCATTTTCCAACCTCTTTATTTCCGCTAACATAGAGCGATTGCGTGTTTTCCTTATAACGGTATTCATTACTGAGCGCAGCAATTAATTCTTTAGGCGTTGCAGTTATATCATAATAATAAATATTGCTGTAATTATCAATAAAACTCACTTTTCCGCCAAAAGCGTAGTTTGCAAAAGAGGTAGGAAGCTCCATATCAGCTTTCAGAGTATATATTTTAATATTCTGTAAAGTAGTATCATAATATCTCTCGGAGCTGCCCGGCAGAAGCTGACCTTTATGGGTGTATATATCGGTTCGGAAATGAGAGCGGTCATGGCGATAGTAATTAAAATAGTCCGCATTCAACGTTAACTTGGCTCCTTCAGCGCCTATATCGTGTATGAGATGCAAGTTAATACCATTGCTATAAGCGACAGGATAATAATCAGCGAAGGAATGGATAAAAGAATCTACTTTTTGATTTGAATGATATATTGGTGCGTTAATATGATCATCACCTATATATATCGTTTTTTCAAACTGATACCCTGCTCCGATGGTTGTTTTCTTAGATAGTTGGTAATCCATTCCACCCCTGAAAGAGAAAGACCGACCCTTGAAATCTCCTGTATCTTTCATAGACCAATGCTTTCCGGGATAATAAACATCAATGCCATAGCCCTCAAGCTGACGACCGTGGCGGTAGCTCATATTGGCATAAGCAGACCACTTTTTATGATCATAATATAAACCGGCACTACCGCTCGCATAACCATAATTCCGGGCTCCGTAATAAGGAGGATCAGTAAAAACAGAACGCTTCAGGCTTCCCTGAATGTTTCCGCTAAACCCGCCATCACTACTCTTCTTAGTCACAATGTTAATCAAACCGGCATTCCCTTCTGCCGTGTATTTTGCCGATGGATGGGTAATGATTTCTATTTTCGATATTTGACTGGCAGACAGAGATTTCAAATAACGAATAAGACTTTCTCCGGATAAATGTACAGGACGATTGTTGATCATCACTCCCACCTGCCCCTTACCGGCCAAAGCAAAGTGATTCCCGGATACTTTTATGCCGGGGGCTTTGCTTAATGTCTCCAGTCCATTGCTACCTTCGGTAGAGATGCTGTTATCTAAATCATAGATCACCCGATCCGGCTTTCTGATAATCGTAGGTTTTTTCCCGCTAATGGTTAGCTCAGTCAATGTTTGATGTAATGGCTTTAAGACAAAAGATAACAGAGTATCGTTATGCAGTTCTACAGACACGGTTTCTTTTTCAAATCCAAAGGCATAAATGTTAATATCATATTTACCCGCAGGGAGCTCTTTAAAAAGAAACTTACCTTCTTCATTGGTCTGTCGAACCAACGGAGAGGAGTGTTTAGATTGATTGATGGTAATTTTTGCAAAAGGAACAGATTGGTGGTTGCCATCCTGAACCATCCCCTGCAGACGCAATTGAGCAAAACTAAAATGAGCTAAAAACAAAAGGAAGAGAAATATAAAAAGGAAAAGGAAAGGCTGTTTCACTTTGATCGGTTTGTAGAAGAAATTTTCTTTCGGCAGCATTAATCAACGATTTTGTCGCAAAGGTAAGGCTTAATTATTGTGTTGGTTTCATATAAAGAAGGAGAACCTTCATCTGTAGAAATAGATTTAAATATTAGTTCTGAAATTGTAATTTGCGAAATGTTTATAAAAATAAAGTTTAAATAATGATACCGAAAGACTTGACAAAAGAACATGATCCGGATTTGTTTGACGATGTATGTCATATTATTGATAAAACACGGAATAAAATTGCCACGACAGCCAATATGGAAGTTGGGTTAATGAATTATCACGTTGGGAAAAGGATAAGAGAAGATGTTTTGCAAAATGAAAGAGCTGAATATGGGAAAAAAGTGATAAAAGGATTGGCAAAAGCATTAACCGAGAAATATGGAAGAGGTTGGAGTTTTTACAAATTGCAACATTGTGTACGCGTTGCGTACACTTTTACAGAAGAGGAAATTAGGTACGCACTGCGTACACAATTGACCTGGACACATCTTCGGAGTTTAGCGAGTGTTGAAGGCCAGTTAAAGCGTACCTTTTATATGGAGATGGCGTGCGTAGAGGGATGGGGTACCCGTACACTTGATGACCATATCGACAAAATGTTATATGAACGAACCGCTTTGAGCAAGAAGCCAGAAAAACTCGTTAAAAAAGAATTGCAACAAATAAAAGAATCACATTCATTAACCCCCGATGTAGTTTTCCGCAGCAGTTATTTCTTGGATGCCTTAGGACTGGAAGATAGTTATTCCGAAAAAGATTTAGAAAACGCTATTTTGGTCAATATGCAATCTTTCATTAAAGAAATGGGAACAGATTTTGCTTTCCTCGACCGCCAAAAAAGAATTACCGTTGATGCAGTAGATTATAGGATAGATCTTTTGTTTTTTCACCGTGGACTGAGGCGATTGGTGGCCATTGATTTAAAACTGGGTAAATTCAAGCCCGAGCACGAAGGTCAAATGTTGCTTTATTTAAGATACCTTGACAAAAATGAACGAAAAGAACAGGAAGAAGCTCCCATTGGGCTAATTTTGTGCAGTGAAGGAAATACAGAGCATATTGAATATCTAATGCTTGACAATTCTGATATTAAAGTGGCTCAATATTTTACGCAACTTCCCGATAAAAAATTGCTTAGTGAAAAATTACAACGCGCTATTATGATTGCCAGAGAGAAACAAAATGAAAAAAGAAAACGATGAACAACACCCAACTTCAACAGGTTTTTCAAACGGCTTCTAATTCAACGAATACGTGCTAAAGGCAATGAAATTTGCAATAATTTTAAAGCGCAGGAAATTTCATTGAGGCAAGAAGCCGACAACCTCAGGCGGTCACTTTAAATACTCGATCCAAAGCTATTCCGTCTTTTCTGTAAAACTGCAGCACCAAAGCAAAAAACGCCAGGTGAATAAGCTGCGTGGGTAACAGATCAAAGCGACTAATCATACATGTTCCAAACAAAAATACCAGCATAAGTATGGCTCCCGCCAAGGACGCTACCTTCCTGAACAACCCCAGTATAAGCAAAATTCCCAAAAAAAGTTCAAAAAACGGAATTATATAGCCCAGAAAATGAACCCAGCCACCCGGAATCACAGAAGAAAGGAATTTATGCTCCAGCCCCTCTGCGAATTTGCTTAGTTTTGGAATCCGAACCAGCCCATGGCCAAGCATATCAACACCTATCGCAAGTCTAAAAAGTAATATAGTAAGCTTTTTCATATTCCTTCATCTGTTTAAATGGTAGGAAATGCCGTTTACGGCAAACTTCTAAACACGGTATAACGCAACAAAATCTCAATCAATAATAATCCTAAAGCCACTAAGACAAAAGGATAAAACCATTCTTTATACTTTTTATAGGAAGTAACTTTCATTTTGGTTTTTTCCATTTTATCTATCTTATCATAAATCTCGCGAAGGGATTTATTATTGGTTGCTCTAAAGTACTCCCCTCCTGTTTCTGTTGCGATCTCTTTCAACAACCCCTCATCGATCTGTACTTTCATCTTTTGCATTCTTGTTCCTCCTCCACGCATAGGAACAGGGAATGGCGCATATCCTTTAGACCCCACACCAATGGTATATACTTTTATATCATAATCTTTAGCGATTTCCAGAGCCGTTTTGGGATCAATCAAACCGGTATTATTTACCCCGTCCGTCAACAGAATAATGACTTTGCTTTTTGCTTTACTTTCTTTTAAACGATCTACACTTGTTGCCAACCCCATACCAATAGCAGTTCCGTCTTCTAAAGTACCGCTTTTTATTTTCTCGATTTGATTGATTAGAACCGAATGATCTGTTGTAATGGGACATTGAGTAAAGCTTTCTCCGGCAAAAATGACCAAACCAATTCGATCTCCCGGACGTCCTTCTACAAACTTTTCAGCCATCTTTTTGGCGGCATCCATCCTGTTTGGTTTAAAATCTCTGGCCAGCATACTTCCACTCACATCTAAACTCAATACAATATCTATTCCTTCACTATTAATATTTTCCGAAACACTAGAAGATCTTGGCCTGGCTAAGGCAATGACCAAAAAAATCACTGCAAGGCAACGTAACACTATAGAAATTGGCTTTAGTCTTGTTTTCCAGGAGACCGGTAGATGTTTAATTCCTTCCAGAGAAGACACTTGAAAAGCAGCCTTCTGTTTATTGTATTTTTTGATATACCAAAAAATCAAAACAGGAACCAACAACAACAGCCAGAAAAAGGCCGGATTGGCAAAGGTGATATTTTTAAAATCTAAAAATTCCAAGTCAGTGTTTATTTATCTTTTTTATTTTTCTCCTTTTTATCTTCTTCCTTTTTATCTTCTTCCTTTTCCGGCTGCGGTTTATTCCACTCTACAATCGATTTTGCTTTATTCATACATACCTCATGCTCTTCCGGTAAGGGAGATAGTTTTGCAAATTTAGCCAAATCGGCCATCTGCAAGATATACTTCAGGTCTTCTCTTTTCTGATTCAATCGGGTAATTTTCTTAATTTTCTCCAATAATTCATCAGAAGTCTGTTCAAGAGCATTGATCTCATACAATCGATGAATATACAATCGAAGAATATCCGTTAATTCAGAATAATATTCTTTGGTTTCTCCCTTCTTCCACAACCCTTTTTTCTCCAAATCCAGAAGATGTTTTACGGCTTGTTCATAAGGAGGATCCTCGGGAATAATTTTCTTTTTCGCTCTCTTTTCTTTCTTTTTATAGAAAAAGACAAAATAGAGAATCACTAACAAGAGTACCAAAACAGCCAACAAGTAAGGCCAATAATCTAAGAGGTTAAAAGGAACCTCCCGAATTTGTTTTATCGGCTTAAAAGGTTGGGTGGTATCAATCTTTACAGAATGTACCATGACCGACAAGGGATTGGATTGATAGGTTTCCAAAACACTGCTATCTACTATATGTACAGGATGAAATTGGAAAGCCGGAATCTCCCATCGTCCCGAATCAAAACCTGTAATTGTATATTTTTGGCTATAAATCACCTGTTGCCCCTGAACTATAGTGTCCAAAGGTGTTCTGTCCACTACCATCAGATGATTAAAAGTGTCCGGAATATTAGCCCAGGTAAAAGAATCACTATTCTTATCTGTGTTCACCCGTAGCGTCAGCTGAATCTGTTCACCTATTTTAATTTGATCGGTATCTAAACCGGCTCGGATATTAATCTTAGGTGCCTTCTCCTGTGCTTTTGCATTTTGGCAAACAACGACAGATAAGCAGAACAGTGTCATAACCAACCCAACGGTCCTCTTACTAATACTCGAATATATATTTAGAATCTTTTTCATTTCAAAAAAAGGTCAAATTCTCTTTTTAAAGAACCCTCTTAATACCTTCACATAATCTTGTCCGGTATGAATGCTTAACAATTCGGCATGGCTTTTCATAAAGGAAGTCTTACAATACGATTGGTGTTCGACAAATTTTTTCGTATAATATTCCCGAATGGCTTTATTAGAGGTATCTACCCATTTTTCTTGCCCCGTTTCCGAATCCGTCATCTTCATCATCCCTACCTTTGGCAGATTTCTATCTCTTTGGTCATAAATATGTAAACCTATGAGATCATGTTTTCTACATGCCAGTGTCAAAGCATTTTCATACCCCGTTCCCAGAAAATCGGAGGCCAGGAAGACAATAGATTTTTTCTTATTGGCATTGGTAAAAAAGCGCAGGGCTTCACCGATATCCGTACCGGTACCTTCCGGCTCTAAAGATAACAATTGTCTGATGATTAAGAGAATGTGAGACTTCCCCTTTTTAGGAGGAATATATTTTTCTATACGATCGCTAAAGAAAATAGCACCAACTTTGTCATTATTACTAATAGCAGAAAAAGCAAGTACGGCACATATTTCCGTAATCAAATCTTTCTTTCTTTGTTCATTGGTACCAAATAAAGAGCTTTTACTGACATCTACCAACAACATTACACTCAATTCCCTTTCTTCTTCAAATACCTTAATATAGGGATGAGAAAATCGAGCAGTCACATTCCAGTCAATATCCCGAATGTCATCACCATATTGATATTCCCGGACTTCACTAAAATTCATGCCCCTTCCTTTGAAGGCCGTATTGTAGTCGCCGGAGAAAATATGATTACTGAGTCCTTTGGTTTTTATTTCAATCCGGCGAACTTTCTTTAAAAGTTCTGTTGTATCCATAATCACTAAGGTACTTCTACCATATTTAAGATATCACTGATAATGTTTTCGGAGGTAATATTTTCCGCTTCCGCCTCATAGGTCAATCCTACCCTATGTCTCATAATGTCATAACATACACTGCGAATGTCTTCGGGAATAACATATCCACGACGTTGCATAAAGGCATATGCTTTGGCAGCTGTTGCCAATCCGATACTGGCTCTGGGTGATCCTCCATAAGCAATCAATGGCTTGAGTTTTTGTAATTTATATTTTTCCGGATGACGCGTAGCAAAGACAATATCCAGAATATAATTCTCTACTTTTTCATCCATATAGACTTCTCTCACCAACTTTCTAGCTTTTAAGATATCTTCCGGACTCACTACTTGTTTGATAGGTTCCAGTCCTGCCGGGTTCAAATTTTCACGTATAATCTGTTTTTCTTCTTCTTTATTTGGATAACCAATCACCACTTTCAACATAAACCGATCCACTTGTGCTTCCGGTAATTGATAGGTTCCTTCTTGTTCTATTGGATTTTGGGTAGCTAGTACAAGAAAAGGCTGCTCTAGTTTGAACGTTTGTTCTCCAATAGTTACCTGTTTTTCCTGCATCGCTTCCAACAACGCACTCTGTACTTTTGCCGGAGCTCTGTTAATTTCATCTGCCAAAATAAAATTGGCAAAAATGGGTCCTTTCCTTACATCAAATTGATTTTTTTGTTGATTAAAAATCATTGTTCCAATCACGTCGGCAGGCAATAGGTCGGGAGTAAACTGAATTCTACTAAATTTGCCATTAATGGCCGATGAGAGTGAATTTATCGCTAAAGTCTTCGCCAATCCGGGAACACCCTCCAGTAAAACATGCCCCTGCGCCAGCAAGCCCATAATCAGTCGTTCTGTCATATATTTCTGACCGATGATAACTTTCCTCAGCTCCATATTTAAGAGGTCTATAAAAGAACTGGCTTCATGTATTTTTTCATTTAAAGCTTTAATGTCTGTTGCGGTAGATTCCATTTTTAATTATCATTATTTGAGGTTGCTAAAGTATAAAAATTTGGTCTCCTACAACCTTATCTATATCCTAAACCCCTGTTAAACCAGTGTTAAAAACATTTCAGGAAAATAATATTTATAACCTTATTAATATCCCTATCTTTGCTGGTTATAGAAATGATCTTTATCACGAGAAAAGAATTGATAATATATCTTTCATCAGATTCAAAATGGATTATTAGAACTTGATACTGCTCCAAGTCAATAACATCACATCTTTTCCTGATGTTTCTCACATCATAATATTTTTCTTGATTGGTATTACCGTAGGTTTTCTATCGGGTTTGTTAGGTAAAGGCGGAAGTGCTATATCGACACCGGCTCTACAGGTTTTTGGAGGGCTCTCCCCCTATTTTGCTCTGGCTTCTCCTCTACCGGCCAGCATAGCTAATGCACTTTCCGGTTCCACTGTGTACCAAAAAGAAAAACTGATTAATAAGCGTTTGGTACTTTATTCTTTAGGTATAGGAGCTCCGGCAACCATTTTAGGATCCTTATTAACCGATTTCGTTCCGGGAGAAGCCTTAATGGGTTTAACAGCCGTATTCGTATGTGGGTTAGGTCTTTCTTTTATCCTTCCTCGTTTCTCAACAGCATATACCACAAAAACAAGGGTAGAGACTTCTCATCCGGTCTTCTGGAAAATAGCCACGGTAGCCATTATTGTGGGTGGATTATCCGGGTTGTTGGCAAATGGAGGCGGTATTTTATTTGCTCCTTTATTTATCCGCTGGTTAAAATTACCCACCAAACAGGCATTGGCATCATCGCTACTTCTTGCCGGAGGATTGGCTATCCCCGGAACCATCGCCCATTGGATCTTAGGTCATATTGACTGGTGGGTTGTCCTGATTCTTTCTATAGGATCTATTCCCGGAGCTTTTGTTGGTGCGAAATCGGCTATTCGCCTAAAAAGCCAAAGTCTGGAGCTTATTTTTGGTATTATGCTCTGTATTTTTGGTACTTATGACCTTATTTATACCTTTCTACTCTAAATCCTGAGGTTTTACTCTGGTAGGAGTATCTTCCCCATTTACAATGGAGTGTGCACTGATAGCAATGGCTTGGATGATCTGCACCATATTTTTAAAATCTACTGTAGATAGCTCATCGCTTACTTTATGGTAATGAGGTTCATCTTCCATTTTAGCAGTAGATATTGTGTGGGCAGGCACACCTACTTTTGCCAGACTGGCATTATCAGAACGATAAAAAAGGTGCTGATCGGGATAAGGATCCGGATGGAAAGAAAAGGAGGTAGGTGCTAAATTCTTTTGGAGAATCTCACCAAAATCGGACTTTTCGAACCCGGTAATATAAGCACTTTTCTCTCCCCATTTAGCCGGGGTTCCCACCATTTCAATGTTAAACATAGCAACTACCCGATCCGGGTTTATTTGTTTAGCAAAATATTGAGACCCATACCCTCCTTCTTCCTCACCTGTAAAAGTTACAAAAATAAGGCTCCTGTTGTTCTTCCCTTTCTCTTTATAATATCGTGCCAGGGCAAGAACAGCAGCAGTCCCCGAAGCATCATCGTTGGCTCCATTATAGATTTGATCTCCGGTCAAAGTTGTATCGACTCCCAAATGGTCATAATGCGCCGAAAAGACTACATATTCCTGAGGTTTTGTCTTTCCCGGAAGATAACCTACAATATTGGCAGTTTCTCTTCGTTTTACTTGATTTTTTATCTTAATATCGAACTTTCTCGGATAAGTCTTTGCCAAAACGAATAAAGTGGAAGCCGAAGATTGAAATAGCCATTGATGAGAATAATATTTTTTTAGTCTTAGAAACATTTTTTCTAAAGCAGGCTTTACCCAAACCAATGTATTCTTTTGGGGATGTAAAAAGGTGGAGACTTTTTCTCTTATATCCTGCATACTCGCAAGGGTATCAATCTTGAGATCCTGCTCAGCCGTCCATTCAATCTTTTTTTTATCGGTAATGGCTATCAAATGATCATCGGACAAACGATTCCCATTCCAAAGGATGGATTCGACCTCCGGTTTTCCGGTAATTAAGTCAAACTTTTGTAAATAATGATGTTGTCCATTCCATTCTTTTAAACCAATAGATTGAAAATTTTTGGCAATATATCGAGCTGCTTTTTTAATTCCGGGCGTAAAAATCTTACGTCCTTGTAAACTGTCATTGGATAAAACACTAAGATCCTTTTTCAGCCTGACTTCTGAGAACCCGGAGGTATTTTCTTGTGCAAGTACCGGCTGTGTGATCAAACTCACTCCCAATAAGAGTAGCATATACTTTTTCATTGTTTTGTTTTTATTTTAGGTGTATAGGGAATCTTCCGTATCATTCTTTAGCGATACAATGTAACATTTTTTCAATTTAATAAAAATAGGGGGAACCCGATTCTTTAATTATGAGATTTTAAATTATCTTTGCGCCAAATTTTAGAAATTTATATTCAAACACATTAAATAAACACTATTCCATGCCTAACACAGGTAAGATTAAACAAGTAATTGGTCCGGTAGTGGACGTTTATTTTGAAGAAGAAGGAAGCCTTCCTGAAATCTATAACGCGCTTGAAGTAAAGCGGGGAGATGATGAGAAGCTTATTTTAGAGGTACAGCAACATCTGGGAGAAGACAGTGTACGCTGTATTGCCATGGATTCTACAGATGGACTAGTAAGAGGGATGGCGGCAGTAGACCGTGGGACTCCCATTAAAATGCCTGTCGGAGATGAAATTAAAGGTCGTTTATTTAATGTAGTAGGAGAATCGATCGATGGTTTAAAGCCTTTATCTACAAAAGAAGGATATCCGATACATAGGGAAGCCCCTTCTTTTGAGGAATTGGCAGTGGAATCGGAGGTACTTTTTACCGGGATTAAAGTCATTGATCTGATAGAACCTTATGCCAAAGGAGGAAAAATTGGCTTATTTGGAGGTGCCGGTGTAGGTAAAACGGTGTTGATTCAGGAATTGATTAACAATATTGCAAAGGCATACTCCGGTCTTTCTGTGTTTGCAGGTGTAGGAGAACGTACTCGTGAGGGGAATGATTTGATGCGGGAAATGATTGAGGCCGGCATTATTAAATATGGGGATAAATTTATCGAATCCATGGAAAAAGGTGGATGGGATTTATCTAAAGTAGATTTAGAGGAATTAAAAGATTCCAAAGCTAGTTTTGTATTTGGTCAAATGAATGAACCTCCGGGCGCACGTGCTCGTGTAGCATTAAGTGGTTTGACGGCTGCAGAATATTTCCGTGATGGAGACAAATCTGCCGGAGGAGGTCGTGATGTCTTATTCTTTGTAGACAATATCTTCCGCTTTACCCAAGCCGGTTCCGAGGTTTCTGCTTTGCTGGGACGTATGCCTTCAGCTGTAGGTTATCAACCGACTTTAGCAACAGAAATGGGCCTGATGCAGGAAAGAATTACCTCTACCAAAAACGGATCAATCACCTCAGTACAAGCCGTTTATGTACCGGCCGATGACTTGACTGACCCTGCTCCTGCCACTACCTTTGCCCATTTGGATGCAACCACTGTATTGAGTCGTAAGATTGCCGATCTGGGTATTTATCCGGCAGTAGATCCCTTAGATTCTACCTCCCGTATTCTTTCCCCTACTATTGTAGGAGATGCCCATTATAATTGTGCTCAACGTGTTAAACAGATTCTACAACGCTATAAAGAATTACAGGATATTATTGCTATTTTAGGCTTAGATGAATTGAGTGAAGAAGATAAATTAGTTGTTTCCCGTGCTCGTCGTGTACAGCGTTTCCTCTCACAACCATTCCATGTGGCTGAACAATTCACAGGTTTAAAAGGGGTATTGGTTCCTATTGAAGAAACCATTCGCGGCTTTAACATGATTATGGACGGAGAAGTAGATGAATATCCTGAAGCAGCCTTCAACCTGGTTGGAACAATAGATGATGCCATTGAAAAAGGTAAAAAGCTACTTGATCAGGCGGCTAAAAACTAATGTATTATGAGTTTACAACTTGAAATATATACCCCGGAAAGGAAAGTATACAGAGGAGAAGTAGATGGTATTCAACTCCCCGGACTGGATGGGTTATTCGAAATTTTATCACATCATGCTTCCTTAGTGGCGGCTGTAGTAGCTGGAAAAATGAAAGTAATGAATGATAAAAAGAATACTTCTTACTATAAAATAAAGGATGGATTTGTAGAGGTTTTGAATAACAAAGCTACAGTCCTCGTCGAAGGAGCTATCCCTTATCCAACTGACGAGTAAGAAAAGAGCTCCTAATAGATAAAAACTAAAAAAAGTCCGATATAAATGATTATCGGACTTTTTTTAGTTTAAAGAAGGATCAATCGGAAAATTCGTATACATTTCAAATGCTTTCCCCATTCTCTTTAAGTATTCCGACCATATATTGTCCTTCTTTCCTTTATCAAAAAGCAATGCTTTCCTGCTTTCTGATACAATCCACGATTCCTCATTTAATTCTCCCTTGAGTTGACCGGCGCCCCAACCGGCATATCCTACAAAAAACTTTATTTTCTTCAGATCTAACTGTCCGGCATTGATAAGAGCTACTGCTTCCTCAAAATTTCCACCCCAGAAAATCCCTTTCTGTATTTCTTCTCCTCCGCTAATTAACTCCGGATATTGATGTAAAAAATGAACCGTATCAGGCTGTACGGGACCCCCTAAAAAAACTTTTATTTCTTTATTAAAGGTGTCCGGTATTAATTTATTAAGCGGATCATCATAGGGTTTGTTTAAAACAAAACCAAAACTTCCTTCCACAGAATGTTTACATAAAAAAACGACAGAGCGTAGAAAATAAGGATCCTTTAAAAAGGGACTCGCAATCAAACTACGCCCGGAAGTGGGAGCTAAATCACTCTGCAATTTTGATAAATAATCTAAAAGCACAATCAAATATAAGATTATTTTTACAGTATATCGTTAAAAGACAGTTACAATTAACAAGAAAAACTTTTTGGTTTCATTTGGTGAGTTATCTTTGTATTAATGAAGAAAATATTTCCATGGGTCGTTGTTTTATTGAGTTTCTCTCTTATTGGTATTCTATTTATCCAGTATAGCTGGATAAAAAATGCCATACACCTAAGAGAAAAACAATATGAAAAAAGGATGGTAGATGCCTTAGACCAGATTCGTGATGACATCGTAAACAATGTCCACGCTTCAGACGAACACAACAATCAAAGTCCGGGAAACAATTGGCATTCCTTCTTCAGAAGTTTCTCCCCTACTTCAATGGTACCTATTACAATCCGTTATTCAAAAGGAGAAATTCAAAATATTATTAAAGGGAATTTAAAAAGAAAAGGTTTCGAGATTCCTTTTCAATTCGCTGTACTTCATGTCCATTATAATGTAGCTGAACTAGAACTCTATTCGAACCACTATTACAGTGCTTTTAAAGATTCGGGAAATCATAAACAGTTTAGGACTCCCCTTATTCCTAAAAATTCGGGGCTCAGTGAAATGATGAGGGATAATGCGGAATGGCTGAATATTATTGTACCTACAGACAATTATATCACTACTGTTTTAGGGTCTTTGAAATGGATTATTACAGGCTCCATTCTATTCACCCTCATTATCATTGCAGCTTTTGCATTAACGATATTTGCCATGTTGCGTCAGAAAAAATTATCTGCAATCAAATCTGACTTTATCAACAACATGACCCATGAGTTTAAAACACCTATCGCAACTATTTCCCTGGCGGTAGATGCCATTGGCAACGAAAAAGTTTTTAACAAAAAAGAAAAACTCCACTACTTTGCCGACATGATTAAAACAGAGAATAAGCGCATGCTCAGACAAGTAGAAACCATTCTACAATCAGCCTTACTGGACAAAGAGGAAATAAAACTCGACCTCAAAAAGGTAGACGCACAAGACATTCTATCAAAAACGGCACATAATATGGAATTGCAGATCAAAGCCAAAGGAGGAGAGATAAAAACGCATTTTGCAGCAGAAAAGACAGAAATCTATGCCGATGAAGTACATTTTTCTAATATCATGTCTAATTTAATGGATAATGCCGTAAAATATTCTAAAGAAGATCCGATCATTGAAATTGAAACCTCCAATAAAAAGAAAAACCTGGTAATTACTTTTTCCGATAACGGCATCGGCATGTCCAAAGATACCTTATCCCATATCTTTGAAAAGTTCTATCGTGCTCACACCGGCAACCTACATAACGTAAAAGGCTTCGGACTGGGACTGGCTTATGTAAAAACAGTAGTTACGGAGCACAAAGGAAAAATAAAAGTAGACAGTATCCTTGGGAAGGGAAGTAAGTTTGAAATTGAACTTCCCTTAGCATAAAACCCACTACTTTCTTTATGGGTTTCATTTCAACTTATATTGGTTATCTTTACAAAATAAGCCACTGACTTTCTCTAAAGCCGCTCTATTAATGAATCTCAAAAATAAAAAGGTAATTTACCTTCTCTTACTACTTTTCGGTTTATATATTTTATCAGGAATGATCTTAACCAGAAGGCAAGATAAACTTATTTTCAATCCACAAAAACTGGATAGTAATTTTGTATTTCAAACAACATTCAAACAGAAAGAGTTCAACTTAAAGATAAGTTCTGTATCCTCCTTAAATGTCCTTTACCTTCAGACAGAAAATGCCAACGGTCAGATTCTATATTTCCATGGAAGATCCGGTAATATCAATACCTATTTACCTAGACTGGACACTTTTCTGAAGGCAAAGAAAAATATTTTTATTATAGACTATCCCGGCTATGGGAAGAGTATAGGAAAACCAACTGAGAAATCAGTAAATGAGAGCGCAAAAATACTTTACAAACTTGCCATAAATTATATGTCGGCAGATAGTACAATAATCTACGGATCGGGATTAGGCGCTGCAGCCGCTGCTTATTTGGCAACAAAAAGATCTTGTAAAAAACTGGTCCTTTCAAATCCTTTCTATTCTTTGCAAGAAGTGGCCCATCATTATTTCCCTATTTATCCTATCAAAAAATATTTACATTATACCTTCCCGGTACATTATTATATTCAAAGAGTCAAGGCGCCCGTTGAGTTGATCTATCATAAAAAATCCAAAGGTTTTTACTACACACAAGCTCTGAAATTATCGAAATTACTTTTCAAAAAAGATACCTTTCAGGTTCATGTAAATAGATAAGATTTTAAAAGAATTATTTGCTTTTCAATCGACCGCCTTCATCATTTACCGTGAGGACATAAGGCATCCCCAATCTCAGGGTATAATTATCAAACCGATGTCCGGCAGGAAAATCAAAACAAATCGGATAATCGAAATCTTTTACTTTCTCATAGATAATTTCGTAAGCCGTTTCTCCAAAAGGGATATCCTCTTCCTTCATCCGGGTAAACCCACCGATGACCAAACCCTTCAGATGAGATAATTTTCCGGCTCTTTTTAAAGTCCACATCATGCTATCTATTTTATATAAATATTCATGTACATCCTCCAGAAAAAGAATTTTCCCATCGGTATCCAAATCAGAATCGGAACCAATCATCTCAGCAATTAAAGATAAATTTCCACCAATCAGAATTCCCTGAATCTCTCCTTTTCTATTTAACCTGTGTATCTCCGACTTATAGTCTATAGGACGTCCCTTAAAAGACCTTTTTATTGTTTCAGCGGCTCGATCTTGAGTGCCATATTTTAAATCGATACACATTTCACAATGCATCGTAGGGAGCTGAAATTGGGTATGCACAAAAGAATGAATAACAGTCAAATCACTATATCCACAGAGCCATTTAGGATGCTGTTGAAAATATGAAAAATCAATCTGATCGATAATTCGGATTGTTCCATATCCTCCTCTCCCAAATAAAATGAGTTGAACCTCGGGATCGTCTAACATCCTTTGAAAATCTGCGGCTCGCTCTTTATCGGTTCCAGCATATTGAAAATATTGATTCCCTAAGGTTGCCCCAAGTTTAACCTTATATCCCCATTGTTCCAACGCCTCTTTGGCATGCTGCACATCCTCTATAGAAAAATATCCGGCAGGACAAGTAATACCGACCGTATCTCCTGCTTTCAAATAAGGGGGTATTTTTACAGGTTTATCCTCCATATATTATAATTTAATTTCTTTTAATTCTCCTACTTCACCGACCTTTAATTCATAAATAGCACCTTCTTTAAGAGTATAATTTTCTTCTTGATGACCTACGGGAAAACCAAAGGCTACCGGATAATTAAAGGCACGGACTTTATCCAGAATCAGCTCCTCTTCCGATTGACCAAAAGGCTCTTCTGTATCCTTGCTGTTCGAAAAGCTACCTATAATTAAACCGGATAAATGATTGAGCCAACCGGCTCTTTTCAAGGTAAGCATCATTCGATCAATAATATATTTATATTCTCCTATATCCTCTATAAAAAGAATTTTATCTTTCATATCCGGAACCGAAGAGGATCCACAAAGTGCGGAAAGCAAGGACAAATTACCACCTATCAACTGACCGATACCGGTTCCTTTTCTATTTAAAGCATGTGTATCAAAATGATAACCAGTCTTTTCTCCTTCTAAGGTCTGTTTTAAACTCTGTACAAATTTGTTTTCTGCTGTTTTAGAGGTCATCCCTCCCACCATCACTGAATGCAAAGTTTGTACCCGGCAATTTTGAAAAAGATGGAGATGTAGGGCAGTAATATCACTATAACCACAGATCCATTTAGGATGTTTCTTGAATTTCTCAAAATTAAGCTGATCTATAATACGTAACATCCCATATCCTCCTCTCCCAAAAATAATTGCTTTGATATCCGGATGATCCAACATTTCTTGTAACTCGATTACCCGTTGATGGTCAGTAGCCGAGAAGTTATGGTAATGACCTATTAGTGTGTTTCCAATCCGTGTTTGATACCCCCAAGATTGCAATAATCTTTCTCCATATTCAACCTCCTCCCAAGCCATTTTGCTTGCAGGACAAGTAATTCCAATACAATCGCCTTTATTGAGAAAAGGAGGGGACTGAAAAAAATGATCGTTTTTTATTTTTTGTTGCTGCTGCATCATCAAGGGCTTTCTACTTTTAAAGAATAAAGATAGCATTTCTCATTCAATTTGTCTTTTTATGACACAAATGAAAACTTCTCTTTAAGCCTTCCGATTCTATTATTTCGATGTACCTTTGCAAACTTTTTATTCGCTCAGCGAGTACTTATCATTTCAATACAGTTCTATAGGTTCACAATGATCTACTTTGTTCGTTTTATCCCTCTAAAAAGGGGGGAAAATTGTTTGGTTTATGGAGCAACAAAAAAGTAGCCCGAATATAAAGGACCAACTCACATTGGGTTCTTTTATTTTATTGAGTGTATTGATGGCATTTACCTCCCTTTCTGTAGATGCTTATCTTCCACAATTACCTCAGATGCGTCAAGATCTGCAGGGGAATGTAGAATTAACGATCACCAGTTTTCTTATTGGGTTTTCCATCGCACAGTTATTTATCGGACCGATTAGCGATAAGTTTGGACGGAAAATTCCCTTATTATCCGGTATTTTTTTGTTTATCGTTGGATCTGTCGGCTGTGCAACCTCTCAATCATTGACCTCCGTGATTATCTGGAGAGTTGTTCAAGCCTTAGGAGCCTGCTCGGGACCTTTACTTTCCCGTGCCATGGTCAGAGATCTCTTCGGCAGAGAAAAGGCGGCAGAAGTATTATCTACCTTAATGTTGATTATGGCAATAGCTCCGGTATTAGGTCCAATCATAGGAGGACAACTTAGCTGGCAAAATATATTTTGGTTTTTGGCTTCGATAGGTATTATCATGTTTATATTTCTCTTTTGGCTTCCGGAATCACATCCTCCCGAAAGAAGAAATCACGCCTCAATCGGTGCAGCATTTGCTAAATATAAGATCTTATTGACCAAACGGGAGTTCATGAGATATACATTATGTGTCACCTTCTTTTATATCGGAGTATATGGCTTTATTTCAGGTTCCCCTTTTGTTTACATCACCTACTTCGGTGTTGAGTCCGAAAACTATGGATGGTTGTTTGCAATCAATACTATTGGAATGATGACTGTAAGTTTTGGTAACCGATTTTGGGTGCGGAAGGTCAGTCTGGATAAACTTCTTCAAAGAGCGACTTTCATATCTATGATTGCCGGTGCGGCGCTCATATTTTTTACACAATTCGGCATGGGTGGTATTTTCGGGATCCTCGTTTCTGTATTTATTTACTTTTCTATGAATGGCGTCGTTGCAGCCACGACTACTGCTGCCGCCCTCGATGACATTCCCGAAATGGCAGGGGCAGGTTCTGCTCTCTTGGGCAGTCTACAATATGGGAGCGGCATCCTTTCTTCCTTTTTACTCTCATTATTCAATACTGACAGTCCTGCTACCATGGGATGGATTATTGGATTAGCCGGTATTGGTTCTGCAATCATCATGCTTTCAAAACCCAAAAGATTACTTAAGTAACCCCTAGGTAAACTACCTCTTTCATCAATACCTATAATTTTTTTAATAAAAAGAGGAGCATGATGAGCTCCTCTTTTTACCAGGTTATTCTTTTCCTGAAAATATTTACTTTTCACTATTTTTCTATTGACCTTCCGTTGCTACAATAGCTTTAATTTCTTCCGTTTCAAATCCGGTATTAATACCAATAAAATAAGCTATTATTCCAACTCCAATCTCTATAAAAGTGCTAATAGGAAAAACAAAAGGAGAAATTTCTCTGAATGGACCATAGTAACTAAAACAACTCACAAGCATGGTTGCCAACATTAAAAAGACCAGCCACCAAGTAGCATCTACATGTTTTCTCCCCTCTTTATCACTCACCCACCTTAAGATAACGAAAAACAGAACAATCAATACCCCAAAAGAAAGGAAATACAACCCAAAAGTCCATAATCCCGAAGTATCAATATCAGGATTCGCAAAGACCGCCTTTACAATAATTGGATGCAACACGTCCATTTTAAAGATCTTCGGATGCTGTTCAATCGTCTTCATCATTTCCGGATGTTCTCTCAGCATTTTATCTGATTCCGGATGCTCAATAACCTTTGGATTTTTTTCTGCAATAGCAAATAAAGCAGAATTTTCATTCACTTCGTTTGCAACTTTGGGATATTCCTTCACCATTTTCCGAACAGATTCGACCAATGCCGGATGTTTTTTAACTAAGACATCTTCATGAATTTCATTATTCAACACCCATCCACTGGAAATAGAAATAAATAATAAGGCCGCTAAAAAGACTACACTCAGTAGAACACTGGACGTTTTTGAAATCCATCCTCGTATTCTGGCATCATAAGCAGTATAGATAGGAAGGCCTATCAAAGTAATCGTAAACACATTCGTCAAGGTTTCAAAACCACTCCAATATAAAACAATAGCAGCTGCCAGGAAAGAGACTAAGGACCAAAAATGATGGCCTTTTAAAACAAAAGGTCGCTTCAATTTAGGAGCTGTTTTTCTCAGAATAGGGAGTCCGATTCCTCCCATCAAATACGTCAATACGGCAGCAGAACTGATAAACCCGACTAATTTATACCAACTTGGCGCCGGTACAAAAAAGACACATCCCACGATAGCAGAGAGCACTAAAGGCACCCATGGAATCCCGTGTTTATTATTTTTAGAAAATATTTTAGGAATAGAACGATGGATAGAAAGACCATATCCCGTTCTGGAACCGGTTCCTAAATATACCCAGCCTGTCGCTAAAGGAGAAACTGCAGCATCTATCAATAAGAATACTCCAAAAGCTGCCATAATCCCAACATTTGCCGATTCTAACGCATGAAAAAGCGGACCATCTGCCCAACCGCCACTCGTGAGTAGACTCCAACTTCCCGGATCCAGTCCCATCGAACTCCAACTAATAGCACCAATAAAAGCCACTTGCAACAAGGCATAAATAATAGTTGGAATGAGGATAGATCCAAAAGTGGCTCTTGGTACATCTTTACCCGGATTCTTCGACTCTCCCCCATAGTCCAAAGCCTGCCTAAAACCAAGTAGAGAAAATACAATACCTGTCATTGGGATGGCATGGAAAACACCGGACCAGCCCAAAGGGGCAAAACCTCCAAAATCAGAAAAATTGCTTCCATCTAAGATAAAAAACAGAAAAATAAAGGTCAGCGTAGGTAATGCAATCTTCCAATAAGTAACCCATTTATTGGACTCCGCCAATAATTTACTTCCAAAATAATTTAAACAGAAAAATAAAACCATTAAAGCAACACCGGCCAATATACCGATGGGCCAACTCAACATATCAACACCACCCTCTTTGGTCAATAATCCTAAGGCGGGCCATTTTCCTCCAATATAAGTTAAAGCAGCTACCGATTCCAAAGCCGGAATGGCCACTACCGATATCCAATAGGCCCATCCTATAATCCAACCCGAAAGGGAGCCATGTGTCAGATAAGTATAACGTACAATTCCCCCGGAGCGAGGAAGCATAGCTCCAATCTCCAAATAGGTCAGCGAAATAAGAAATATCAATACAGAAGCGATAATCCAGGAAATTATGGCAGCCGGCCCTGCCATACCTGCCGCAGCAAGTACCCCAAATAACCAACCGGATCCGATTTGCGCACTCACTCCCAACAGGAGCAATTGCGTAAAGGACATGTCTTTTTTTAATTCTTTGTCAGCAGCTTCAAATGATTCATCAGGTTTTTTTTTATTCATAAATCAATTTTAATTGTTAAAAAAAAGAGAATATGCAAAGCAACTGAAATTATATTAACCTACAATATAATTGGACCATCGCTTTGATAAAGAAATGCAAAAATTCAACAGTTCAAAACAAAAAACTTCTTCTATTATTTCCTTTATATTTGTACCTTTTGGCACGATTTTTAGCAGATAGTCTTGATTTTTTTAATACAATTTAAATGGTGCCAAAGTGACCTTTGTTAAAAACATTATTACACAGGAATACCTAGATCCAACTATCGGAAGATCTATCCGGGAGACACTGGCTTTTGCTCTTCCGATTCTCTGGGGAATGTTAACCGGAGACATGACTGTATTGTGGATTGCCATAGGAGCCCAAGTGTGTGCTATGGTAGATATAGATGGGAGCTTCCCTTTGCGAATATCTATTATCTCCATTACAATTATCTCTTGTGCCTTTACCGGAATGCTGGGAACCTTAGCCGGCAATAACTGGATTCTGGCTACAGGAATCATGTTTATACTGGCTTTCATTGGAGGTTTTGTACGTCAAAGTGGAACACACGGGATAGGAATGGCCATCGGCGCATTATTAATTTACCTTTTAGCTTTAGAATCCCCCGGCAATTTTGTCTTTTCATTACATACTTTTTTAAACACGATGATCGGTGGGTGCTTGGCCTTGATCATGGCTGTCATCAGTTGGTTTTATACCCCCTTTAGTTCTATCAAGAGAACCGTATCCAATACCTGGATGGCAATGGCAGACTGGATCGCATTATTCCCCCCTCTTTTGGAAGAGAAAAGAGATGAAGATCATCCGACCCTAATAGATGAAAAAGAACTAAACTTTAGAGAAGCTTTAGACAAGTCTATCCTCGTCCTCAGCAGAGAACAAGGAATTGCTCATGCCAAGAAAAACAAACTCTCTTTTCAACTTGTAGAGTTGAGAAAAATTATATCTTTTATTAATCCTGCAGTATCTTCCTTTCAAGACACCTTAAGCAACTTAAAAGAGGATGAAGACTTCCCTAACAACATCATCAAATATATTCTCGAAAACCTCTCCCTTGCTATAAGACGCATTGCTATTTATATCGCCTCCGGGCGTTCTGAATATCTCTATCTGGCTAAATTAAATATCAAAAGACTGAAAAATAATAAAGTCATCTTATTAGAGCACCTTCCCAATAAAAACAGCTATTATTTAAAACAACCTTCCTTCCAATCCTTACAAGAAATTATCAATTATTTAGAAGAGGCAACAGCCATTCTGGACGAGATGTACAGCAAATCGAGGAGGATAACTCTTTTTATGCATAATTTAGCTACAGGGATGACGATCCCTCAAAAATTCCCTGTTGTACGATTTCAGTTAAATTTCCAATCTTTTGCTTTTCGCTATGCGCTACGCGTAGCCCTCACTATGGCCATTGGGATTGCAGTATATGAATATTTCCATATTCCTCATGGATATTGGATTGCCATGACCAGTATGATTATTCTTCAACCCGATTATGGAGCCACTTATAAAAAAGCATACAGGCGCATTATCGGAACGATTTCGGGAGCTACCGTAGGTTTTCTTTTATTCCTTGTTCCCATGCCTTATTATATCAGTTTCTTTATTGTGACCGGGAGTGCATTTTTTATGTCTTTTTACATGAAAAAGAGATATGGATTTGCTGCATTTTTTATTACATTGATGGTCATCGCCCTTTATCACCTAATAGAACCCACCAGTTGGGAATTAGGACTTATCCGTATATTAAACACCTTATTCGGAGCAGGATTGGCTATCGTGGGAGGATATGCTTTCTTCCCTTTATGGGAACAGAAAAAAACACCCACCCTCTTTGAAAAGGCTATTCAATCTAATATTGCCTACTTGAATGTTCTACTCTCTATTCCTCAGACGGTCTCAGATCATAGTAATATAGATCTCGTTTCTCCCCGAAGAGAAGCAGAAGTAAGTAATTTCAATGCCTTCCAATCTCTCAATAAAATGAAAGAAGAACCTAGTAAAAAACGATCTAGGCTTCAATTATATTATGTAATTATCGGGTTTAATATTCGGCTGACTCGCTTACTCAAAACCTTAAATCAAGAACTGAAGGAGATTCCAAATATAGCTCCTGAACGTCTAGAAGACTTTAAAAATAAGTTGATAAATATTTTAGAAGATTCTGCTGAAAGAATAACGATGAAAAATCCTCCGGCAAGTTCTTTTTCTTCTTTACCTGAGTCTTTTGATATAGACGAATTAAATGACACTATCGAGCCTTTAAAACAAATAGAAGCGGAAGAACAAATCACTATTAAAAAACTATATGAAAGAATAGCGAAGCAGGTGATTGGACTTCATTATTCGGTTTATCAAATCAAGCCAACAAACACAAGAGAAAAGGTTATCCCTTAGAGGAAGAAGATGTTTTCATTTTATTCAAACTAATCCCGGTCAACTTTTGTTCAAGTTGGTTTTTCATCCTGACGAAGGATAAAGAATCACTCTTAGCAATAGGATTGGCAGGAGGAAAATGTTGACTATAAGGATCTACCTGTCTTCCATTTTTCCAAAAACGGTAACACACATGAGGACCGGTAGCTAATCCTGTCATTCCAACATATCCGATTGTTTGTCCTTGCTTTACATGCTGTCCGGTTCTAACAGCACGCTTGCTCATATGCAAATATTGAGTGGTGTACACGCTGTTATGTCGTATTTTTACATAATTTCCATTATAACGAGTACGACGAGAAGCAATAACCACCCCTCCGGCTGTAGCCATTATCGGCGTTCCTTTTGGCGCAGCATAATCTGTTCCTAAATGGGCTTTCCAACGATGTTGAATAGGATGAAATCTACGATGCGTATAATGCGAACTAATTCGATAAGTGTTTAATGGTGCTTTCAAAAAGGCTTTCCGCAGACTTTTGGCATCTTCATTATAATATCCTCCTTCAGAACTATCTCCCTTAAAATAGAATGCATAATATTTATGGTCGGAATGATTTAAAACCGCAGCTTTGATTTTACCCAAATCGACCGGTTTCCCTTTCACATACTTTTCCTCATAAACCACCTTAAACCAATCTCCTTTTTTAATTCTATAGAAATCAATATCCCAAGCATACACCTCTCCTAATTTAGCTGCTAATGCTTTGCCTCCCTGGACGTCAGACAAAGCTCTATAAAGAGAACCCTCAATAATCCCGGAAGCAGTTTGTTCTCGGGTAGTTACCGGAAAATGATCTTTATATATATGTATTGTATCGGTCAAATCATACACTATATAATCTATAGCATTGGGTTGATAAACAAAATACTTTGCCTGGTGAAGACTGTCTTTAGAATAAAAAATAGTATATGGGTTTCCAACCTTAAACTTACGAACATCAAAGATATCTTTCGACTTATCGGCAATCTTAGCAATCTCTTGTGCATCAATTTGGTAAGAGGACAAGATATTTGACAAAACCTCACCGGAATGAATTATATCCTTTTTCTCTATATAGGGATCGATCGGGATTCCAAATGCTTTCTGCACTTTTTTTACGACCACACTATCCTCATTGTTTTCAGTCGTTGTATTCTCACTTTCTACACTTTGACAGGCATTCATCATCAACAGATTAAATAACAAAAATAACCCAACCAAACTATAAAAGACACCTGTCCTCTGTATTTTCATCTTTTCCCTTTTATCAAATTTTTTCGCAAGTTACATTTTTCAAATCGAATAAAAGGACAGAAAAAGATTCATAAAAGTCCCAATTGCTCTTTTTAACAAAAAAATAAAAAACTATACTCCCTAATGAAAAAAGCGGGAAAGATGAATTCTTTCCCGCTAATCAAAAAGGATAGAGCGAATAATTTTACCAAATTACAGCTCTTAAGCTATCCGGTCGATACATCTTATCCCCCGGTTTTACATCAAAAGCTTTATAAAAAGCAGTCATATTGGACAGCGGTCCATTCACCCGATATATTTCCGGAGAATGAGGATCATTATTGATTCTCCAGCGCATCCTCTGCGGACGCGTTTTTATTCGCCATACCTGCGCACAAGACAAGAAAAATCGTTGATCGGGAGTAAGTCCATCTATCAAAGTGTCCTTCTGTGCCTCCGGAGTCATTTGAAAGGCTGCATAAGCAATAGCCAATCCCCCATTATCCGCCAGATTCTCTCCTTCCGTTAATTTTCCATTTACATGAAGAGAATCCAACACCGTATATTGATTATATTGATCTACAATTTTCTGTGCACGCTTATTATATTTCTTTCGATCTTCTTTTGTCCACCAGTTTTTTAAATTCCCTTCTTTATCAAATTGGCTGCCTTGATCGTCAAAACCATGGGTCATTTCATGTCCAATTACATACCCAATTCCTCCATAATTTACAGCATCATCTCCATCCTGAAAATAAAAGGGAGGCTGAAGAATTCCGGCAGGAAAAACAATTTCATTAAAAGAAGGATTATAATAGGCATTCACTGTTGGCGGTGTCATAAACCATTCGGTTTTATCTACCGGTTTCCCTAATTTATCAATGTTATAATTGTATTTCCATACATTGATATTTCGAATATTCTGTATTACCGATCCTTTGTCAATTTTAATAGAAGAATAGTCTTTCCAATGATCTGGATAGCCAATTTTTTTGACAATAGCATTCAATTTTCCCAATGCTTTCTTTTTTGTCTTATCACTCATCCAATCTGCTCCATTTATCTTTTTCGCATAAGCCTTTTGTAAATCCCCCACTAAATGCAGCATATATTCCTTAGCAGAAGGAGGGAAAAACCTTTCTACATAAAGTTTACCCAGAGCATCTCCCAGTTTATGATTTACTAAAGAAGAAGCACGCTTCCAGCGCGCTTCCGGCTCTTGCTGTCCATTGAGTGTTTTGTTATAAAATTCAAAATGTGCCTCTTCAAAAGGCTGACTTAACCAAGAAGCATATCCACTTACTAAATGAAAACTCAAATATTTTTTCCAGGTGGAAAGTGGAACTGCATTTAACAAATGAGACACCGCTTTATAGAATTTTGGTTGTCCTACTAATAAGGTATCTTGATTGACTTTCATCTTTTGAATCATAGACGACCAGTCAAAAGCAGGAGCAATATCTTCCATTTCATTCACCGACAATAAATGATAATTTGCTTCCGGATCACGCAGCTGTACCGGAGTCTTAGATGCTTCTGCCAGTTTTGTTTCTAACTGAATAATATCCGTAGCATCCTGCTCTACATTTCCCGAACTGTCTGCATCACTCAATTTTAATATCTTAACAATATAATGATGATAAGCCTCCCGGATAGCCTTATTAGAGGAATCCTCTTTAAGGTAATAATTCTTATTAGGGAGTCCCAGCCCTCCTTGTCCAAAGTGAGGACGTTCAACCGTACTGTTTTTATCATCTGCTCCAACATAAAAAGAAAATAAAACACCGTTTCCTTTCGTATATTGGGTAATTATCCTATTGAGGAATTCCTTTACATTTTTAATCGAATCTACTTGTTCTAACAAGTCTTTTATTGGGTTTATCCCTGCCTTATTTATTGCTTCACTATCCAGAGCACTCGCATATAAAGCTCCTACCTGCTGGGCTACCGATCCTTTTTTGGGTTGTTCTAACTCCTGACAAGAATCCAAGATGGTTCGCATATTTGTTAATGCCTGATCTCGAACGATATAAAAAGAGCCCCAACCCGTTTTGGAAGAAGGAATTTTTGTATCCTTTACCCAATTCCCATTCGCATATTCAAAAAAATTGTCAGCCGGACTTACAGTGGTATCCCGACCGGAAAGATCAAGCGGATCTTTTCTTTCTTCCTTTCCTGAGTTATTACAACTCATCATCGTAAATAGCATTAAAGTAATAACGGATAGAATAGTTAGCTTCTTCATATTAAAATGTTTGATAAAGAAGCAAAAGTAAGAAATGTTTAAATAACGTCTATTCCTGTCCATTATCTGAAAAATTTATTCTACTTTCATATCGATTTTTAATATCTCATCAAAGTAAAAATAAGAACAAAATGAAAGGAATGCTTATTATAAGCTTTTTGCTCTTAAGTAGTTATTTAGCTTTTGGACAAGACAGTACGGTTATTCATCTATGGGAGAAGCAAGTTCCGGGGCTCAATGATAAAAAACATCCGGCCATCGTTACGGAGAATCACAGCAATCATGTAACCCGGCTTACTGATGTTACAGATCCGACGATGACAGTTTTCCAACCCGATTCATCTGTAAATCGTCATGCTGCCGTACTGGTTTGTCCCGGAGGAGCCTATAAAATACTGGCTATTAATTTGGAAGGATATGAAATAGCACATTGGCTTAATTCTATGGGAATAACAGCATTCGTATTGCAATATCGAGTTCCGGATCAACAGAAAGGAGCTTTGCAAGACGCACAAAGAGCCTTAAGACTCATAAGGTTCAATGCCTCTAAATGGAATATTAATCCCCAAAAAATAGGAGTGATGGGATTTTCTGCCGGTGGCAGCCTGAGCGCCAGATTAAGTACAGAATATGACACCCCCCACTATCCTGCCAAGATAAAAGCCGACCAAGTATCTGCAAAACCGAATTTTTCATTATTAATCTATCCGGCCTATTTAGACCAAGGATCTGATCATACCTTAACTCCCGAATTGACCATCGACAGCACAACACCCCCTATGTTCATCTTCCAGACAGCTGATGACCCTTATGGACACAGTAGTCTGGTAATGGCCGAGGCTCTTCGGGAAAATAAAATTCCGGTAGAATTCCATCTCTATCCGAAAGGACATCACGGATATGGTATGCGAAAGGATAATCCTGCAGGAAAAACCTGGCCTGAACTCGCTAAAAAATGGCTTCTAAAAAGATTGAAATAAGGGCTTTTTAATTATGAACCAGCACCGTATCGGTGTGAATCGTATCGCTGATATGTCCTGCCTGATCTTTTATAAATAGTTCGAAATAAATAGAGTCAGAACCACTGCCCTGCATTGCTCCAACAGAAAAATCAATACCGGGTTTCAAAACCAGGATAAGCTCTCCTCCAACATTATTATTCTGTGGGAAATTGGGAACAGGATATGCCAAGCTATCAAAACCGGTAGTATGAGCAGGAGTAGTAAGATTTACTACTCTATACCAAAAAATATCTTCTCCTTTGATATCCCCTTCTTTATCCTTAAATTCTGAAGTTATCGCTACTGAATCCGACACACTCAATTCTTTAGGATAAATACTTTTATACTTCAAAATTGGAGTAGAGGGATATGTTTTATCTTTCCCACAGGAAACCATGAAAAGGAAACCTAAAGAGATTCCAATATATAGCAGATATTTTTTCATTCCTTTCTTTTTATTTGCCATCATTCAAACTTCAATGCACTGCACTTCTCTTTTCAGAAAAGCTGTAGCTTTGTCTCATTTAAAAGTCCTCCTTTTTTTCAAAAAGGACATTCATAAGATACAAATATAAGATGAATAATGTTTTCCAGAACCGAATATACAGAATCCTTGTTTAATTCCAAGATAAATTTTGAGGATTTATCCTTACAGTTATTTCATTATCAGTACGAAAACAATCGCGTGTATAGAGATTACTTGGATCTATTAAAAATAAATCCGAACAATATTTCGTCCGCTAATCATATTCCTTATCTACCTATAGGACTTTTTAAAACACATCAGATTCAAACCGGAACTTTTTCTCCGGAGTTAATTTTTGAAAGTAGTGGCACTACAGAAACGACCCCTAGTAGGCACTATGTCAAACAATCTCAAATTTATGAAAAGAGTTTTCGAACAGCTTTTCAATTCTTTTATGGAGACATCAGCAACTTTGTTATTATTGGGCTGCTCCCCTCCTACCTCGAACGAAAGCATTCCTCTCTGGTATATATGGTGAATGATTTTATCCAACATAGTGGACATAAAGAAAGTGGTTTTTACCTGAATGAATTCCATAAATTAAAAGATACCCTGATTAAAGCAAATCAGTCAAAGAAAAAAGTCTTCTTAATTGGTGTCACTTTTGGTCTTCTGGATTTTGCAGAAGAATACAAACTGAATCTGGAGAATACCATTGTTATGGAAACTGGCGGGATGAAAGGCAGAAGAAAAGAACAAACCCGAGATGAAGTTCAAAATTATCTAAAAGAAAGATTAGGCGTCCAAACCATTCATTCTGAATATGGCATGACCGAGTTACTTAGCCAGGCCTATTCCAAAAAAAATGGAATCTTCCAGTGTCCGCCATGGATGAAGGTTACCCTAAGAGATAGTGATGATCCTCTAACCTTATTACCTACACCTCAAACCGGAACCTCACCAACCGGGCTCCTGAATATCATAGACCTTGCTAATATCGACTCCTGTGCTTTTATCGCTACAGACGACATTGGTATACTGCATGCAGACAATAGTTTCGAAGTACGAGGAAGAAGAGATCTTAGCGATTTAAGAGGTTGTAGTCTTATGGCTGTTTAATTGGTGAGAAGACAACAAGGATACAAGGCGAAGGGGGACAGGACGAGTGGGCAACTAAAAAGCGAGATAATTAACTTACTATCCGACTAAACGACTATTCGACTATCAGACTATTCGACTAAACGACTAAACGACTATCAGACTATCAGACTATCAGACTATCCGACTATCAGACTATTCGACTAAAATTCCCTATATTCACACTAAAATCAGACTAAAATGCGTAAATTATTGCTCTTTCTGTTATTATTCAGCCTGGGATGTTTCGGGCAATCAAGATCTCAAAATAACCAAAGCTCAAAATCAAATTCTTCGATTATTGTAGGCGCTGCCCGTTTTGACCAATACCTTTCTCTATTGAAAGGAAAAAGAGTAGCTATCCTAACAAATCAAACCTCTGTCATTGGAAAAAATAAGACACATTTAGTAGATACTTTACTCGATAAAGGAATAAATATCGTCAAAATATTTGGTCCTGAACATGGATTTAGAGGTACCGCCAGTGCAGGCGCCTCTGTAAAAAATGCTGTAGATAAAAAAACAGGAATTCCTATCATTTCTTTATATGGCTCTCACAACAAACCAACTCCCGAAGAATTAAAAGACGTAGATATCATGATCTATGACATTCAGGATGTAGGGACTCGTTTTTATACTTATATCAATACCATGCAACACTTTATGGAAGCAGCGGCAGAAAATCAAAAGCCATTGCTTCTATTAGATCGTCCCAATCCTAACGGATTTTATGTAGATGGTCCTATTTTACAAAAAGAACAAAAATCGGGAGTAGGACAACAACCAATACCTATTGTTTATGGGATGACCATAGGAGAATATGCAACAATGCTCATTGGCGAACATTGGCTGGATAACCCCAATCTTAAACCGGATCTCACTGTAATAAAATGCCTACATTATACCCATGACAGCCTCTACCGACTTCCCGTTAAACCGTCTCCTAACCTACCCAACATGGCCTCCATATACCTATATCCCTCCCTTTGTCTTTTTGAAGGAACCAAAGTCAACGTAGGTCGAGGAACGCATCATCAATTTCAACTTTTTGGCAATCCACATTTTCCGGACAGTCTTTTCTCTTATACTCCTGTAAGCATGCCCGGTGCAAAACATCCGAAACTAGAGGGCAAAAAATGCTACGGCTATCTTGTTGCTACAGAAGCAAAAACCGCATTAAAAAAAACAGATGGACAAATCAATCTTCACTGGATTATCAAAGCTTATCAACTCTATCCTGACAAGGCTCATTTCTTCAGAAACTTCTTTAATCTTCTAGCCGGGAACAAAACCCTTATGCAAAAAATTAAAAATGGAGTAAGCGCAGAACACATTCGGGAAAGTTGGCAGCCTCAATTGAATCACTTTAAGAAAATTAGAAAAAAGTATCTTCTCTATCCTGATTTTAGTGCAAAATAGATACCTTCGATTATAAAACAGCCCCTATATGCGTATTATTTTCATGGGAACCCCGGAATTTGCAGTAGCTTCTCTAGCCTTACTGATAGAAAATAATTTTGAGGTAGTAGCGGTAGTTACTGCTCCGGACAAGCCTTCCGGCAGAGGGCAAAAAATCCATGAAAGTGACGTAAAAAAATTTGCTGCAAAGCAAGGACTTCCGATTCTTCAACCAAACAAACTCAAGTCTCCCGATTTTTTGGAAGAGTTAAAAAGTTTTCGGGCTGATTTGCAAGTGGTTGTAGCCTTTAGAATGTTACCTGAAGTAGTCTGGAATATGCCTCCCAAAGGTACGATTAACTTGCATGCTTCGCTTCTTCCACAATATAGAGGAGCTGCTCCTATCAATCGGGCTATCATGAACGGTGAAACTCAAACCGGCGTCACTACTTTTAAGTTGAAGCATGAGATCGATTCCGGACAGATTATAGACCAACAAGCGATTCCTATTGATGCCAATGATTCAGCAGGAGATTTACACGATAAATTGATGCTCACCGGTGCTAAACTCCTTCTTACTTCAGTCAATAAAATAGAATCGGGACATTTACAACTCACGCCACAATCTAACTTAACAAAAGAAACATCCCTAAAAAGTGCACCGAAAATATTTAAAGAAGACTGTAGAGTCGATTGGACTCTTCCCGTCAGTGCAATATACAATCATATTAGAGGATTAAGCCCGTATCCCGGCGCATGGACTACATTGAACGGGAAACAGTTGAAAATTTTCCAAGTTGGGAAAGAAGAAACAGCTCCCGAAAAATCAGGTTCAAAAATCATTACCGACCGGAAATCTTTCTTGAAAATTGCTTGCAAGGATGGTTTTATTTCATTAAAAATGATCCAACCGGCCGGAAAAAAAAGAATGAAAATAGAAGACTTTCTCAGAGGATATAGAAAAGATATTCATATTAAATAGGTACTGCTTAATAAACCCAATTTAACCTTCTTGCAATATTCTTTTTGCATTGTTTCCTTCACAAAATAACAAATCCAAAACACTCAAATTAGAGAAAAAACCATTTTTTTCTTCGAAAACTTGTGGATATCTAATCTGACATTCTGAACTTTTCGAGGGTTTAAATTGATGTCTACCATCTACTATTTTAGTATTTATATATTCCTTTTTATAATCTGTAGTCCATGTTATTTCCCAATTCATTTTAAGCCATTTTTGTATCAATCCGAAAGTGTCAAGATTCCAGTCAAAAAGAAATTTATATTTTTTATTATATATAATATTTAAATCGACCTCAAAATAATCAAACCAGGGAGATTTACGATAAGCAGAAACAAGAGATCTCCAATGTTGTTTTTGCCAAGGATCTTCATTAGCAATTTTTAAGTCTTTAAGTGGGGTACGATTCCTATTTTTATGCACTAGAGGAATCGTCAATAACTGCACGCCATTTGCTCCGGCTATGTAATATCGGTTGGAGTAGGAGCCCTTTTTAAAGTGTTCATATTGCTCCATTTTCAATTTTTTATATTTAACTAAATTCGAATAATAACTAACATTTCCAAATAGTTGTAAATCAGTTAATAGTATTTTATCCATTTAATATCTCTTTATATTTCAAAATTACAAAAATATGGCGTAACAATCAAATATTTTATCTATTTAATAGTTTTTTATTTTTTAACAGATAGATGTATATTCATTATTGATTATCAATTATTTAATTTTAATAGACTTTACTATTTTTATTAGTACAACATTTTAACGTAACAAATCTATATTTTTAAAAGGAAACTAATTTTATTAGTATTTTTATAATTTTAATTTCTTCAACCTAATTTATTATTTTATTTTATTAAATAATAAATTAAT
>CAZYHV010000010.1:0-77552 GCA_964647485.1 uncultured Chitinophagaceae bacterium
ATTTTAAACGATTTTTAGAGTTGTTTCAAAAAAATGGTGAATATTGCGGGTTAACAAAGGAATGTTCTTCTTATAACCACTTTTTTCTTTAACTTCGTCATCTTATGGGAGAAATAAGTTTAAGCGATGCACTCAAAGATTATCTTCGGCACAGTCCGTTCCGAAAACAAATGACCGAAGTGAAAATTCAATCCATCTGGGAAAAAGAGATGGGAGGTACAATAGCAAAATATACCCGCTCCATCAAGATTTTTAATAGAAACCTGATTATATCGACGGATATTGCTCCACTAAAACAAGAATTATCTTATTCAAAAGAAAAGATTAAAGACAGAATCAACAAAGCCATGGGGGAAAAATTGATTGACAAAGTTATTATTCGTTAATTCAGTACAATTCTCGGATCTAATTGTGCATAGAGAATATCGGCAAGCATATTGACAAAGACAAAAAGAACAGAAATCACCAATAAACTACCCATAACGACCGGAAAATCAAATTTCATGAGTGCATCTACGGTTGTTTTTCCTATTCCTTTCCATCCAAAAATATATTCTACAAAAAAAGATCCCGCCATCAGACTGGCCAGCCATTCTGTAATGGCAGTCACCACCGGATTTAAAGCATTCTTGAGCGCATGTTTAAATAAAATCGTACGCTTCTTTAAACCTTTTGCTTTCGCCGTACGAATATAATCCTGACGGAGAACGTCCAACATCGCACTGCGGGTCAACTGTACGATGATAGCTAAAGGACGAATACCTAAAGTTAAGGCCGGAAGAATAATATTTTCCCATCTCACTTCTCTTCCATAGAAAGGATCAAAATCATATAAACTACCGGTCATCTGCAAGTGAGTCCAATCGTTTAAAAGATAACCAAAGAGATAAGCAATCACAATACCGGTAAAAAAGGAAGGCGCCGAAATGCCTATCACACTAGAAAATACAGCTCCGGTATCCATCCAGGTATTCTGTTTTACAGCTGCTAACATTCCCAATAAAACACCAACAATTGTTGCAAAAACCATTGCCACTAATGCCAAAATAATCGTATTGGGAAGCGTCTCCATCAGAATATTCCATACTTCCTTCTTGCTTTGATAGGATCGCCTCAAATAAGGATATTTTAAAACTAAAGTCCTTTGAGAAGAAAATTTGAAAAGGATCACATGCTTTCGTTTTGCCTGCAAAGGATAATCCTTATCCAAAACGCCAATGGGAGAAAGATCATTTAAATAAAGTAGATATTGTAAATAGAGCGGCTTGTCCAGGTACAACTGATGTCGTACATTCTCCAAAGAAGAAACATCGGCCCTTTGCCCTAATGTCAACCTGGCAGGATCGGCAGGAAGTACATTAAATAAAAAGAAGACCAAGGTTACCACGCCAAAAATGACGAGTAATCCATAACTCATTCTTTTTATTAAATAATGTATCAATATTTAAGAATTAACTTTCCATTTTTGGGAGAAGGAACTGCTCCGGAAGGCATGTCCAGATAAGACCATTTTCCCTCTATCACCCCTCCATGCAACAACATTAAGCAGGGATTACTCCTCGCCGCCGTCTTAATGATAACACCATCCATTTGTAAAAAAGGAAAATGAAGGCTGTCTTTCTGCTTAAAATGATCTACCTGCCCCTGAAAAGAGGTAGTAATACCATAAACAGGAATATCAAAACGTTGACAATCTTCCTGTAAATGTCGGATTTTTTTCTGCCAGCCTTTTTGCTCGGCATCCGTTGTACTTTTCACAAAAAACAAAAAGGTATAACCTTCGTTCTGAAGAATTTGCTCGGTAAACTTATTTCCTGCAAAATCGGTAATAGAAAAATCGGTAATCTTTGGCTGCGCATCTCCCTTTTGAATCAATTTATCTTTTCTATTAACAAAATGCCAGGTACTATCCTGCCACGGAATACTATCTTCAGAAAATTCTTTTTCCTGACCATTTTTCTCATAAACAAAGACGGAGGCATATTTATCCGGTGTCGCTCCGGGAGGAAGTTTCATCAGCTCCGGAATATTATTTCCCACCTGATAAGGAAGACAATCTACAATAGGCAAATGACGGAGCACATGACGTTGCAATCCAAAAGAGAATACAACAGAAGCCAACATCAAGCCCCAGGTCAAAAATCCACCAAGGAAAGGATGAATACTCCTCCGATGTCTATACAAGAAAAAGACTAAGATAAGAAGGATAACATCCTTGGTAAAAGAGGTTCCTGCCGTAATAGGAAGACAATCCCCAAAACAACCACATTCATGAATACTTCCACTAAGATAAGAATAGCCCGTAAGAAAGGTAAAAAAGACGATCAAAATCAACAATAACGGACCAAAAATCCTCATTTTAAATCCTAACAAAAGCGCTACTCCGGCAATAATTTCAAACGCGATCATGATGATTGCAAAAGTCAGTGCCGCAGGTACCAAAAAATGAAGATGTAAAACGTGAAAATATTCATCCATTTTATAACTTAACCCCAAAGGATCATTGGCCTTTACCAAGCCGGAAAAGATAAACAACAGACCAACCAGAATACGGAAAAGAAAAATAAGAACTTTTTTTAAACCACGCATTTTATCCGAATTTAAATCTCTATATTTTCTGTAATTTTAATAAGTGCAAAAGCAGCATAATTGACAATATCGGAAAAATTAGCATCTATACCTTCAGAAACTACTGTTTTTCCATGTTGTTCAATAATCTTACGTATACGTTGTAATTTTGAAAGAATCAGATCCACCATTGACTGCTGCGTCATTTGTCTCCAGGCTTCCCCATAATCTGTATTTTTATCCAGCATCAACTGACGTACACCATCCGCCTTCTCTTTATAATACTTCTCTACTTCTTCTGTCGGCAACTCCCACTGATCATCCTTAGGCAGACTCAACTGTATCAAGGCAATAATACCATAATTAATAATACCTCTGAATTCATTCTCAATACTATCTGCTATCACCTGTTGCCCTGTTTCCTGAATTTGACGAATACGCAGCGCCTTTATCATTATCTGATCTGTGATCGATATCGGTCGCAATACCCGCCAGGAAGTCCCATAGTCTTTGGTTTTATTCTTAAAAACAGTGATACATTTCAGCATTTCTTCATCATATTGCTGTAGGGTTTGTTTTTCCTTCATCTCTATTTCATTAAATTTGCAGTATACATTCTCAATATCCAATAATGACACCCAAAAATACATCAATAATGCCTACTTTCTCAATGAATGTAGGAGGAAAGTTAATTTCTATCGACAAACCCATGCTGATGGGGATTCTCAACTGCACTCCCGACTCTTTTTATTCCGGAAGTAGATACAACAACGAGGATATTGTACTTAAAAAAGCGGAACAAATGCTGGAAGAAGGAGCCGATTTCTTGGATATTGGAGGACAAAGCACCCGTCCCGGCGCCCCATTATTGTCTGCTGAAGAAGAAATTCTAAGGGTACTTCCGGCAATAAAAGCGGTAATAAAAAACTTTCCAAAAGCATTGATTTCGATCGACACTTATCACGCTAAAGTAGCGCAAGCAGCTGTGGATCATGGTGCCGTCATCATTAATGATATCAGTGCCGGGGAAATGGACGATGAAATGATTCCGCTGGCAGGAAAATTGAGAACACCCTATATCGCCATGCATATGCAGGGAAAGCCTACTCACATGCAGGATCGGCCCCATTACGAAGATGTTGTCAGGGAAGTGTTCGATTATTTTATTCATAAAAAAGAAGAATGTAAAAAAGCAGGAATTTCGGATTTAATTATTGACCCTGGATTTGGCTTCGGAAAAAATTTATCGCATAATTATCAGTTACTGCACCACCTCAAATTATTTCATCAATTAGGCCATCCTCTTCTTATCGGGATCTCCCGAAAATCAATGATATATAAATTGTTAAAAAGTTCACCGGAAGAAGCATTAAATGGAACATCTGCATTAAATTTGTTGGCTATTCAACAAGGCGTACAGATTCTAAGGGTTCATGATATCAAGCCTGCGAAAGAATTGGTACAAATTTGGCAGTATTTTGCAGAAAATACCTAATTTTTATTATATTAACCGAGCATAAAACTTTACTTTAGTGATTCACCTTTGGGGATATACCTTTCGTTGGCTTAACATTCTGGATGTACTTATTGTCATCTTTTTGATTTATCAACTCTATCGAGTGCTACGAGGGAGTATTGCCTTTAAGATTTTCTGGGGTATCGTAGTCATCTACATTGCTTATCTCATTGTTCATGCCTTAAGAATGCCTTTGCTGACCAGTATTCTCGACAACTTCATAAGAGTTGGAATATTGGCCATAATTGTTATTTTCCAACCCGAGATAAGAAGGTTTTTACTCCTTTTAGGAGAAAATATTCCCTTCAGTGAAAATAATATATGGAAAAGACTCTTATCCTCAGATAAGACAAAAGATGCCGAAAAAAGAAAGAGATTGGTCAGACTTATAGCTTTAGCGTCAGCAAATCTGGCAAACACATACACCGGCGCATTAATTATTATTACAGACAGCCAGAATTACAAAGTAAAATTTAACACCTCTTCAGGAGTCGTTATCAATGGAGAAGTTTCTGCTCGACTTTTAGAAACCATCTTCAAAAAAAACAGCCCCTTACATGATGGAGCCGTCATCCTTGCAGCGGGAAAATTAGTCGCCGCCAAAGTAGTACTGCCGGTTTCTAAAAACCCTGCTCTGCCGAAACGGATAGGTCTACGCCACCGCTCAGGCGTAGGCGCTACGGAGCAAAGTGATGCCCTCGCTATCATCGTTTCTGAGGAACGAGGCAATATTTCCTATGCAAAAGAAGGAGAACTCCACATGAATGTATCTTTAGATGATTTGAAAAAACAAATTAATGAGAAACTGCTGAAAGATGCCGTGTAAGGTATTTTCATCTCAGCTATTCCCTTCTCCTTTTTAATCAATCCTCATCACTTCATTTCTTTGCCCATACTCACAAATAGCTCCAGCCAATTTTTATAGATGGCTTCTTTTATGGTCAAATGTTTCATTTTCTTCATTTCTTTTAAAGAATAAGGCATCAAATAATGGCCAAACCAACCACTTACGACCCTTTTCGACTTTCTCATAAAATTTGCCAATTCTGCCGTATCACATCTTAAAGGAAAAGTCTCTTCTACTAAAATGGGTTTTCCGACTTCATAAAATTTCAACTGTCGGTCTGCTTTTTCTAAATCCTCGCTTTCCGGATAAATATGTGCACACATAAAGTCCAATAATGGTTCCACCGTATCAAAAACAGCGTTGGACCAGGTAGCAAAGCCGATAGTGATTAAGGTTTGTGGATCTTTTCCTCTGATAGCTTCTGTCATCTTTTTGGTCCATTCATACGCTATTTCCCGTTTACTTCTACCCGCCGGATACAAAGAGAGATACTGACAAAAATCATATTTTCCGAGATGACCGGTATACCAACTCGTATCTTCAGGATTACCTTTGATTACCGGTTCATTGATTAAATCATAACAGAAAATGGCAGGATCGCTTTTTCCGGTCTCAGCAACAATACGCCAAAATGCCATCTGTGTCTCCCAACGTTCTTTTTCAGACAAAGTATCGTACCATTGTTTTCTAGCCGTCGGTCGATATTCTGCCAAGCCCGTGACATCTATGTATAAACCCACTTTATGAGCGAGTTCAATCAAATGTCTAAAGCCTTGCAAAGCCTGAGGGTTGGCATCTGTGGGAGATTGCATCACTAAATCATATTCCAACGTTATTCTCACAGAATTCCCACCCATCCTCTTCATTTTTTCAAAATCAGAACGTACAGTATCCCACACCGGAGCGTTTCTATCTTTTATAATCACATCATAATGACCATAATTCATTCCCCAGGGATGAAAGATTTCCCCGGTAGCTTGCAGACGAAAATCCTTTTTGTCTTTAGATACAATAACCTTCTGCATGACTCTCCCCGTCGTATCAACCCTTTGAGAGGAATGTGCATTCCTATTATTGAAAACCAATAATAAAAAAAAGAATATCATTCCCCGTCTTAACATAATTATAGTCGTTTAATGAAAAACATACAGAGGCAAACAGAGGCAAAACAGACATAGATAGACGTGATCCACAGTAAAGACGCACGATCGTGCATCTCTATCGTGCGTTTCTATGCAATCACTCCTGATCCTATTAATTCCTCCCCACGATACCATGCTGCAAACTGTCCGGGCGTAATCCCACGCTGTAATTGATCAAAAAGGATATACACCCCTTCTTTTTTTCGAATAACCGTTGCTTTTTGTAAAGGCTGCCGATAACGAATACGAACTTGCATTTCATACTTCTCTCCCACTGCTAATGAATCATTCGGATTGATAAAATGCACTTCCTCAGGAAACATCTTCAATGCTCGTCTGTTTAAGCCGGGATGTGACCCTTTCTGGCCCGAAAAAACCAAATTATGTACTGTATCTATCTGTAAGACAAAAGATGGATGGGGACGCCCCCCAATATGTAATCCCTTCCGTTGTCCTACAGTATAGTAATGAGCTCCCTGATGTTCGGCAACTTTTATCCCTTCCTCTTTATTAAAAGAGAAAGGCTGTGCCAATGTAGCTACATTTTCTTCAGTAGCCGGAAGCTCATGATAGTTTCTTATTTTCTCCAGATCAGGATCTATTTCTAAAATGTCTCCTTTCTTGGGTGCGAGTTTCTGTTGTAAAAAAGTAGGTAAACTTACTTTTCCAACAAAACATAAACCTTGAGAATCTTTCTTTCCTGCCGTAGACAGACCAGCTTCTTTTGCTATTTCTCTTACTTCCGATTTTAACAAATCTCCAATGGGAAACAAAGCTTTCGCCAGTTGTTGCTGGTCAAGCTGACATAAAAAGTAGGATTGGTCTTTCCCCGGATCTTTTCCTTTTAATAAATGATGATATCCCTTCTCATCCGTCCTCTTCCGGCAATAATGCCCGGTAGCTACATAATCTGCCTGTAAATTCATTGCAGCTTTTAAAAAGACGTCAAATTTGATTTCCCGGTTACAAAGTACATCCGGATTAGGCGTTCTCCCTTTTTCATACTCTGCAAACATATAATCGACAATCCGCTCTTTATACTCTTCACTCAAATCCAATACATAATAAGGTATCCCTAGATGCTCTGCTACCGAAAGTGCATCATTAGAATCATCTATCCAGGGACATTCATTCGACTTAATGACTGTATCATCATGCCAATTTCGCATAAAAACGCCAATCACTTCGTAGCCCTGCTCCTTTAACAAATAAGCAGCTACGCTGGAGTCTACCCCCCCCGATAATCCGACAACTACTCGTTTCATACTGCAAAATTAAGGATAAAAGAGGAAAGCTCAGCGCTTCTTCCACGCTCCCCTCTTTATGCTTTCCGCTTTTTCCTCCAAAAACCTTATATTTGGGATAGAAAAAGAAAAATGATGTCCAAATCCAAAGAAACGCTCGTATTGGGGGCTTCAGACAATCCCAAAAGATATAGTTTCAAAGCCATCCACAAACTCAGACAACACGCCCATCCCGTTCTGGCCATTGGAAACAGGCAAGGAAAGGTAAGAGATGTTACTTTCAGTAGAAAACGTCCACAACCCGATTCCTTACATGTAGATACCGTAACGCTGTACCTGAATGCTAAAAATCAAGAGGATTACTACGATTATATTTTAGCTCTTCATCCCAAAAGGATAATCTTTAATCCGGGGGCAGAAAATCCGGAGTTAGAAAAATTGGCAGAAATACATCATATTAAAGCTTTAAAAGCCTGCACCCTGGTCTTACTAAGTACCGGGCAATTTTAGTCTGTGCATTGATAGGGCGTTTTAAGTTGAGGAGTCGATGATTCCACTTTTTTCATTTCGATCCTTGTTATTCGTAGGTTTGAAATAAAAGTCTCTTTTCAAAAGAAAGGAGCTTATGAGTAACAAAGACAGTTGATTATAATCCATTCTCCAGACATAAAAACTTGAAGTCATTTTGAACCAAGTGAACAATCTTGTCAATAAAAAATTGCAGGAGCAGCCTCCTAATTTTGGAGTATTCCGGTAAGCAGATCCTAAATAGTGTCAAAATTCATTCCCCCCGGATACAGACTCTATTCCTTTTCTAGTGCAAATTTCAAACCGACTTCATACTTATTAAAATACCCGTCTTTATTTTTTGTCGTATAAAAAAAGTTTATTTCTGCTACTTTTTTAAGCATAAAACCTACCCCTCCCATAAATCGATCCGTTGATTGATAGAAGATACCGGCATGAAAGACATGATCATATTGGAATTGTACTCCACCTACCATATAGTCTTCTAATTTTGAAAACATCTTATAAGCGACTAAGGGAGTTAGAGACAGTTCTTCATTTTCCAACGTAAATCTATAAGACGTTTGAAATTGAGCCACCTCTAAATCATCCGGCTGGTCTTTCTTTTCCTTAAAATGAGAACTTAGATTATATGCTACAGCACCAATTGAGAAACCTTTGATGTTATAAAAAGCTCCGATATTACCATCAAAATGTACAGATTGATTGTTAAAGTCTACAGCGACAGGATCAACCTGTCCTCCATCGGAAATATATTTGGAATCAATACGTTGATTATAAAGGCTTAATTCTCCTCCCAGCCGAAGGCTATTTTGGTCATCAAACTTCAACTCATAAGCATAGCTCAGTGCTCCACTATATTCGGTAAGCGCTCCTGCCGAAAAGGAATGAAAGCGTAATCCCCCTCCCATTTTATTATGAAAGTCCAGGTCTAAAGCCAATGCCAAATTCTTAGGAGCATCCTCAAACCCGGATCCTCCCGTACTAAAAAGACCATAAATCCTTGAGCCATCAAAGCCCGCTATTGCCGGATTCCAAAGATAACCATCTCGATAATATTGAGCTGCCGAATTATTGAAATTATGCTGTGCCATTGCCGGGAATGCCGGTATTGTCACCAACAACAGAAAAGCAAAAGTCTTCCATTTTCTTTTTATTACCTTCATCTTTCTATTTTTAAATCTTAGTTAATTTATTTTTTAATATTTATTTCTACTTCTCCCTTCTTTATTCCCTCGGAAGAAGCTGTTAAGTGAATTTGCCCTTCCTCTTTTGTAGCTCTGAGTAGGACCATTCCTTTCCCTTTATATACTTTTCTCTCGGTAGCAAAATACGACTCATGAGAGGTAGGGTTTCCATTATCCACCCCTATTATTTTTCCCGGTCCATTTACTGAGAATTGAATCAATTGATCAGCATTTGGGCATACGACTCCATTACTATCCACAACCTTCACATCAACATAAGATATTGCATCCCAATCTTTTGAGATCTTTTTTTGATCGGTCGACAGCACAATATGATCAGGGGTTCCTGCTGTAGTCAAACTATCTGATACAGCCCCTTTATTTTCATTTTCACCTACTGCCTTCAGCGTTCCCGCCTCAAAAGGCACCTTCCATACTCTGGGAGAGGCATCTTCAGGCTTAGATTGGCTCCCCAATGACTTCCCATTAAGGAACAATTCTACATCTTCGCAATTACTAAACACATTTACATATTGTTGCTCCCCTTCCTTTTGTTCTAGCGGAGTCCAATCAGCCACCCATTTACCATTTCCATACTTGTTCCCCTTGTAATTATTTTTATGACGAACAATATGGACGACCGGCTTATCTGACCACCAGCTCTGACGTTGATATCCCAGATAAGTCCAACCACCAATCCGATTAAATAAAGAGGCGCGTCCGAAAGATATACCCGGCCATTCTGCTTCTCCTAAATAATCAAAACCAACCCACAGAAACTGACCCGACATATAAGGTCTATCCCTAAGCACTAACCAAGCTTTTCTATTAAAAGTCTTATTCTCAGTACCTATTACCTTCCAGTCCGGATGTTTCTCATGCGCAGCTACCAATTCGTCCTCTCTGTAATTCTGACCAACCACATCCATCATTTCGGCAAATCCATTGGTATATACATGCGAACTGCCGGGACGGAATATGGCCATGGTTACCGGACGAGAAGGATCCAGCTTATGAATTAAATCCTGGAGGTTTCTATATTTTCTAAAACCGGAAGAATCGTTAAGATTATCACGAATTTCATTTCCCACACTATAAATAACTATCGAAGGATGATTACGATCCCGAAGGATCATGCTTTTTAAATCTTTTTTCCACCAATCATCAAAATACAGATTATACCCATATTTTGCATGATTTTTAGCCGCATTCCAAGTATCAAACGCCTCATCCATCACTAAGAATCCCATCTGATCGCATAAATCTAAAAATTTAGGATCCGGAGGATTATGCGCTGTACGAATAGCATTTACTCCGGCTTCTTTCAACAATTTAAGACGCCTTTTCCAAGCAGTCAAAGGAACCGCCGCCCCGAGAGCACCGGCATTCTGATGCAGACAAACGCCTTTTATTTTTATATTTTTTCCGTTTAGCCAAAATCCTGTAGCCGCTTTAAATCCAGCCGAACGTACACCAAAAGTATTAACCTGTTTATCTATAAGCTTATTATTAGAATAAACTTCTGTCTCTGCAGTATAAAGCTGAGGTTGAGCTAATTCCCATAATTGCGGATGAGCTAATTCTATTTCCTGCACCTTTTTGTCTGTATTTCCCGCTGAGAGATTTAATTCCGTAGATGCTGAAGCCACTTTTTCTCCCTTCGGATTGATAATATTCGTTACAACTTTCAATTGTTTTTTTACAGAATCATCATTCACAATATTTACTTCTGCATTTACTACAGCTTTCTCTTTATTTACTTCAGGCGTGGTAATATAAACGCCCCAATGTGAAATATGTACAGGGTTGACAGCAACTAAACGAACATGCCTATAAATTCCAGCTCCAGTATAATAACGAGACGCCGGTTGTAATGAATCATTCACACGAACAGCAATCACATTCGACCGGGTTTCACCAAAATTCAGATAAGGAGTTAAATCATACCTAAAACTCACATATCCATTGGGTCGGTGTCCCAGATGATGTCCATTAATCCATACATCAGAATTAGCCATTATACCATCAAAGTCTATATAAAACTTCTTGGCTGCCGATTTTTTATCTAAAGAAAAACTTTTCCGATACCAACCTATGCCGGAGGGTAAATATCCTCCTCCATGTCCTGTCTGATTGTTTTCATCATAAACACCTTTTATACTCCAATCGTGGGGTACATTGACCTCCTTCCAGCTGCTATCTTGGAAATCAGGATTTTCCGCACCTTCTACCTCTGCTTCCATAAATTTCCAATCTTTATCAAAAGGAATAATCTTTCTGGCATAATTATTATTTCCTCCTGTACTACACCCCAGAGCAAATAGCATAAGTGCTAAACCCAACAAAATATTTTTGTCTTTCAACATATATAGATTATTTATTTATATATTACAGTAACTGTTCCTTTAAGTATGGTATTTCCTTCTGATTTTAATACGATATAGTAGGTACCTTTTAAGACGCTTCCATCTTCTGTTCTACCATTCCATCTATTATCATAATTCTTCTTATGATAAATCAATTTTCCATTCCTATCATAGACCAATAACTCATTATCTTTATAATAATCAATTGATTTAATGACCAACCTATCATTAATACCATCTCCATTGGGAGTAAGTAATTTGTTATATTTGGGACTATTATTCGCCTTCTTCACATAAAACGATTGTTTTACAGATTGAGCCGGAGACCAAATACTATCACCTGGCTGTTTTGCTGTAATAGAAACAGGCCCAACTGATTTTAATATGAGCGCTCCATTTTTTACAATGGCTACTTCAGGATTATTACTAGTATAGGTAATTGGCAATCCGGAACTTGCTTTTACCGGCATTTTAAAATTGGATTGTCCTAAATATTGATTAGGTATAGATCCCAAGTCAATCTTTTGTTCTTTCCTCTTTCTTCTCACTCTAAACTCACGGGTAACCTTTTCAGCAGGCAACCACAAGCTATCCCCCGGTTGACTGGCTGTAATCATCGTTGTTCCTTCTCCCACAATATGAACTAATCCATTATCAACAGTGGCTACGGACGGGTTACTGCTCTCATAATGTACCCGAAGCCCAGAAGAAGCTGTAGCTTGAAGGACAAAATCGGAATCTTCAGGAAATTTTCTATCTATAGAATCAAAAGTAATCTCCTGAAGGTTTCTGGTGGTTGCTTTCGTCCCTTCTGCTTCAAGTCTTATATAATCAAACATATTAGAAGAATGATTACTTCCTCCCGTTATACGCTGTTCAAAAGTAATTTTATTCTGTCCTGCCTTTAAAAGTTTGGAAGGGAAAGTGAACCAATGTTCCGACCATGCTCCATGAATAGCCAGGCGAATCATTGCATCATTTCTATCTGAAGGAATAAAACCTGAAGAAGGCGTAATGAGCGTTCCATTCACTTTGATAATGGTAGCTGCCATAAAATGAGAAGCATAAGAAATATAAAGAGCAGCTGTACTATTTGCCTTAGGATCCTTTGTTAAGTTAAAATTCACGGTCCAAACAGGAGAGGAATTGGTAGAATCCGAATAATAAGGTTGAACAAAATACCAATCCTTTGACCAGTCACTTTTACCTATGGTATAATTGATCTCATTATCAGGGAATTCTTTATAGTAATTCAGGAATCTACCCCAATGTGTACTCGGATAATCATCCGGATCCCACCACTGAAGTCCATCTTTAAATTCTTGAGCTGTTCTATTCGGTACTCCTATCTCCCAAACTGTCGGGGCCTTTCTTTCCGGAGTCCAACTCACATTGCCGACATCAGTCGTCTTCCCTGCGTCTACATTAACATATAATTCTTTCACCATCTTACCTATAGAGCCTGTTCCAAAGGCATACAAATTATAGGCCGTATCAGAAGCAATTACATTGGGTATCGTAAAGTTACCGGAGGAATCTGTTTTAGTCCAAAACTGATAACCTTTACTCCAAAGTTGAAAAGAATTGTTGAACCCTTGCACCGATGGAGGAGGGATAATAGCACCTACCCATTTATTTGCACCGGAGGCCAGACTATCTCCGGGATCCGAAACTACGAGCTTACCGGTAATGGTTCCTCTTTTATTTTCTTTTTTATAATAAGGGTTAGTATACCAATCATAAGGCCATTTCTGTTGTTCCTCTTTCGCATGTTGGATTGCTTCATGCCATAGAGAATCATGTACCCCGGAGGTAACGTTGGGCATGTGATTCATATAAACGGAATATGGTCCGTATATCTTGCGCCAATCCTCACCGGCCGGAACGGTTCCATCTCCTCCCATTCCATAGTGAGTTGCACCTACACAATTAAGTAAGGCTCCTGTTTCATGAGAAGTTAATTCATTTTTCAGAGGTCCTGCATTATAATATTCATGGCTGGGTACGGTCATCCAGATCCCATATTTATCACTTGAACTACTCCAGCCCCAAACATCAAGCTTTCCAAGGTCAGAACTATAATTATATTTACATTCATAACGCCCTTCGTAAGGTCCTGTAGTAATTCGAGTCACCTCTTTCGGAGCACCATCCACTGGAACAGATTTTTGCATATCACTTTCTGAAGGTATTTGAAAATTACGAAGAGAATCTACTGTAATCCAATCAAAAACATCCGGATTAACATAAGAAGTTACGCTGATCTGCCCCGAGCTGAGTTGAGGATAGCTCTTGGGATGATGCATCATCATGGACGTATATACCTGATGCTCACCTGCCTTTAAAGAAAAGTAAATATCTACATCAACAGGCGCATCATCAGAACTGTGGTTCCAGTCCATATGGAACCGTAATTCGGCAAATTGCCCCCCATTGGTAGAAGGATCAACGTCTAAAGAATAGGTACAATGACTGGGAGTTTGAAACCGTCCTAACACCCAAACATAATATAATTTACCACCACTATAATCTCCTCCTAACATATTCACTCCATTATATTTAAGAGAGACCATTGTCGCATTGCTTTTTTGTATCCTAAAAGAAACCGTACCATTGGTAACATAAACAGTAGAGCCATCGTCTTGTACGGTCACCTGACCTCCGGAAGGTAGCATATGCAACAGGCTATTGGCTGAGGTAGCCTGCCCTCTTTCAATAGCAAAGGGATGGATATAAGCATCAAAATAGTTCCCTAATCCAAAATCAGAAACCCAATCATATTCATCCGCATAAAGTGAAGAATTATTGACAGATTTTACATTCTCATCCGCTCTTTCTCCCATTGTCTTCCCTTTCGAAGAGACAAAAGAAATTGAAATCAAAAAGAGAATTATTCCCCCTAAGCTTATACTTTTTCTTATTGACATCATTGACATTATTGACATTTTATTATAAAAATTCTAATTCCTATTAAATACATCCTCCCCCTTTTAATTGGTTACCGGATTCCCATTAGCATCAAATTTTGTTTCTATCTGATTCATCTGTACCGGAATAAACTGAATCATATCTAACCAATTAAAATCATCTCCTCTGTCTGAGTTAGGAATATCAACAGTGAATCTTACCTTATGAGTCCCATCCTTGTTGAAACTTATCGTTCCTATCAATTTACCTGCAAAATTCCGTGCAACAGGGGAAGTATAGAATTTCCAACCAGCCTGCAACAGATCTTCCTCTGACCAAAAATCACCTTGTCCTAACTTAGGCATATATTCGGCGAAATTAAAGTCCGTAATCAAAGTATCCTCATCAACAGTAACAGCTATCTTTTTATTATAACCTGCTGATCTATAGCAAATCCACACATTATACTCTCCTGCTTTTACTTCCGGCGTAGTAAATTCAATCCAATCTGTCCTATTTTCTCCCAATGGAATTTTTAAATAATCATTATTAACAAAACTACTTCCTGCTCCATCATCGAATACATAAGTCGGATAAAAATATGCCACATCATCATTGATATAACTTGGTAAGTCACTTTTACTAAACCCATGACTTTCCACTCCATAATAAGATTGGCTTGTTATGTCCGGATTATCGGTTATGTCCCAATAGAGCGGAGTGGTAGAAACTACTGTTCCTACGTCAAAGGAATGGACATCTGTAACAGAAGAATCCCCGGCTTTATCATGAGATACCACTTTCCAATAGTAGGTCGTTCCCGGATCTACAGATACATCCTGATATTGTTCTACTGTTACTCCTTTCTCTAAAAGCGGTAAATTATTTACATCCGTTCCAAAATACAAATCATAAGAGATAATATCATTTTGCTCATCATGACCTTCCCAGGAAAGGGTAATCGGCGAATTAGCTGCCGGCACACTACTTTTATCAGCAGGTTCTAAGTTTTGGGCAGGATATAAGGTATGAGGAGGAATCAATGCTCTCACTCTAAAGTGTACAACATCCGTTGTAAAAGATTGCCCCATTTCATCATTGCCTACTATTTTCCAGTAATAGGTTTTACCGGAATGAATAGAGATATCCGAATAATTTTCTTCCGTAACTTCTTCTGCCACCTTGCTCAATTGAGCAGAATCTGTCCCGAAATAAACATCATAAGAAGTAATATCCTCCAATTCATCTATTCCTTTCCACGATAATGCTATTTTGGCACTGTCTTTAGCAGGAAAGACCTGCTTATTTTGAGGATATAGAGAATCAACAGAAAGCGTATGAGAATGAGCAACAGAATAAATATTAAAATGATAAATTTGTGTTGCTGTAGTATTTCCTGCCTGATCTGAGGTTACCACTTTCCAATAATAGATAGAATCCGGCTCAACTTCAACATCAGAATATGTGCTCTCCGTCAATCCGTTTCCAATTTTTTTCAAATCCGTTGAATCGGTGCCAAAATAAAAGTCATAACTCAACATTTTATCATCAATATCGAAGCCATGCCAGGAAAAATCAACCTTCTTTACTTTTGAAGGATAAAATCCTTTCCCCATTTGAGGTGAAAGAGAATCTGCCGGAAGAGGGGCATAATTTGTCACCCCTTCTCCCGAATTATAAAACCATTTTACATCGCTCTTTTTTGTCTTTGAACTATCTTCCGATTGGGATACCACATACCAACGATAGGGGGTACTTTGTTTAAGGGTTGCTCCTAATGTGGTATCAGAAGTAATTTCCGACCATTCCTTTTGGTTAAATAGATTTTGTACCACCAATTTGTAAGCAATTGCATTTTCAGCTTTCTGCCACTTAAAAAACACTTCACTTGTCGAATCGCTCTTTATCTCTCCATCCTTGTATAACTTCTCTGCAGCGGGCTGTAAAAGTTTTGTTGCTTCCGGAATCCGAGAAGCTGTCAAACTACTATCTGTACCGGAAAGGTTTTCAAGTATGGCCGTATTTTCTATTTTTGAACAGGAAAAAATAACAGCCATCAATGCAATGACAAACAATATCTTTTTCCTCATAATGTAAAATTTTAACATGGTTATGTTTTATTCCGTTATAAACTCATATATTTTAATAATCTATCTTATTTGATACCGTCTAAAGAAAATAATCCCCTCCTATACGATAATCTACTTCATAATCGAGCCTATTTCCAATTAAAAGGCAAATACCAGTTTTTAGGGTCAGCCAATCTGCTTTTGATCGTCGCTGCCAATCCGGGTTCTCCTCTTTCTTCAAATTTAGCTCCCACTTTTTCTTGTAAAAACTTCACTCCGGAACCTGCATTTTCTTTTTCCCTTCTCAACGCGATTCGTAACAGATCCGGCCAACGATGTCCTTCAAAAGCAAGCTCTTTCGCATTTGTTTCCATCAGTTTATTTTCCATAAACACCACTAAGCTGTCTTTTTTTGATGCATTGAGAAATTGTCGGGGAGTGGAACTCATATCAAAATAACGAGCAGAATCAATCTTCACTAAAGGTAAACTTACCCGACCACGAATGCCTGTATTACGATACCACGAGGATCTATAATGAGGATAATCTCCCATCCGGGCATCAAAATCATAGGGATATCCTTTACTTTGTTCAATATTGGTAACATCTCTGGAATCATGGCTTGTCCCTAAATGTTCAGGATCGAAAGTATATCGTAATCCCCAATTTTGCAACGCATAAGCCAATTGGGTTCGATCATCTCTATTAGCAGCTTCTGCATACCTCAAATGTAATTCGGCTGCCCGATAAAGGATCCATTTTCCATTGGTCTCAAAAGGGGATAAGGGATCAAAATTAGAAATATATTTATTAATCTGAGGATGGTTTCCTACCCTCTTCCAAGAGGCATTTTCACCTCTATAATCTCCGGGCGTATTATCATCTCTGGTTTGATTTTTCCAATTATGAATCGCGAGTTTAGAAGGTCGGAGTAAATACCCTCCTGCCGAATTCTCAGAATAAGAGAAAAGTGAAATAAAAGGATTTTTGGGATTAAAGTCTTTATCAAATGGTAAATCCCAAATAATTTCATAATTCGAATACCGTTCCCCATAAGGCTCACTAAATATATTAAACCAATTGGCATCATTAATATCCCCGGTATATGCAATTTTATAGGTCTCATAATACTGTTCACTATTTTTTGCAGGATATTGGATATCGGCATCATTCATCATGTAATGGTAATTCTCAGCTGCTTTCTCATAATCTCCCCTCCATAAATACAAATCTCCAAGTAAACATTTGATAGGAATAAAAAATTTACTTGTGGAATAACCATCTACACTGGTAATAAGAGAGAGGTCATCCGGCCAAGCTTTTTTATATGGAAGCCCTTCGGTAAACTGCACTAAAGAATCCAACAGAATATCAAATGACAACCTTGGGTAGTTGTTGATATCTTCTAAAGCATCTATATTTTTCAAAGGATTTGTAACATAAGGTATGGTTCCGAACTGTATTCCTAGTTCTAAATAAAGCCATGAGCGAATCGAGCCCACTGCAGAATATCTGATATTATATTCCTGGCTGGTCAATTTATTTTCTCTCAACATGACTTTAAAATTGTGCAGCGCATCATTACAGTCAAGAATAATCTGGTAAAAAGGTCGAGGATTGGTATATGGATTAGCTTCACTGGTCACCTCATGGCGGTTAATTGCCCGAAGATATTTATCCGAATTTTGGGTTACATCCATTAGATCTCCTCGCAGTCCGTTTAGAATAACATATTGCTTAGAGATATTGACTAACTTCCCGTAAATACCCAAAATAACAGCATCAGCATCATTTACATCATTATACTCTTGTTCTTCACTCAGTACATTCTCTGGTTGAATATCAAAAGCATCCTTACAAGAAAACAGGAAACAAGTCAACAGGATGACCAACGCTCCGAATTTTATAATAGAAAATAATCTAGTACGCATATTTTTTTATTTAAATTTTCAAGTCAATATATTCCTAAAACCCAAGACGCACTCCTAACTGGAAGGTTCTATACTGAGGTTCTGAAAAAAGATCGATCCCTTGTGTAAACAGGCTCCTGGAAGCACTAAATTCCGGGTCATAGCCTAGATATTTTGTCCAGGTAAACAAGTTATCTGCCGAGGCATAGATCTTAATGTATCTAAGAATGTCATTATGTACCGGAACATCATAACTTAAAGAAAGATATTTCAGTCTTAGATAAGAACCATCTTCAATCCAGCGATCAGAAAAACGTGCATTTCCGGAAGGATCATTCCAGGCTACCCTTGGCATTCCGGTCGTCTGTCCTGTCATCCTCCATCTATTCACTACTGATTTCAACTGATTGTCCGTCCCGCTCATAGCCTCTAATTGAGCTCTTGAATAATTGTAAATATCATTTCCATAACTAAAGGTAAAGAGTGCACTCAGACTCCATTGTTTCCAAGAAAAAGTAGTGTTAACACCTCCTGTAAAATCGGGATTCGGATTACCAATGACGGTTCGGTCTTCTGCATTTATCAATCCATCTTCATTTATATCTTTAAAATGAACATCTCCCTCCTGAAAGGAAACTAAATTTCCCTTTTCATTGATATATTTTAATGCTGTTCCGTTTGTACTTTGGTTCGTTGTCTGATAGCCATAAAAAAGATTGGCTACCCCTCCTTCTTTGGTAAGGTAAGTGGCTCCTGCATATGAGGTTAATTCTTGCCCATTGGGTAATGCAGTCACTTTATTATTATAAGTAGCAATATTTACTCCCAAGTCCCATTTAAAAACATTGTTAATAATTCTGCCATTCATCATCGCTTCTATACCACTGGTTTCCATAGCTCCCATATTCCTATTGACATATTTAAATCCACTGGCTTCGGTAATCATTTTCACGGCTAACATGTCAGAGGTTTTGTTCTTAAAAAAATCAAAAGAGAATCGCAGCCTTTCATTCAATACCGCAGCATCCAATCCAAGGTTTACTTTATTTACATCCTCCCATTTTAATTTAGGATTCCCTATATTACCTCTGACCAATCCATGTACTCCCAACAGGTTTTGAGATTTTAAATATTGCCTGGCAGCATAATTACCAATATCATAGTTACCGACCTTACTGTAAGAAGCTCTCAATTTCAATAGATCCAATCCATTCAGATGAGAAAGGAAGTTTTCGGAAGAGATTAACCATCCTGCAGCAACAGAAGGCATTACAGCAAAGACATTGTCTCCTATAAATAAGCCATCTTCTACTTGTTTCCCAAAGCGAGAAGACCCATCTAAAGCCAGATTAAAGGAAAAGAAATATTTGTTTCGAAAGGCATAATTTGCATTCAAATAAGCATTCATCCAATTCCATTCTCCTATTCCACCTCCTAGGCTTCTAAGAGAAGGATCCCCTTGTCCTACACTCACAAAATCATCAGTAGCCGTATTGTACCCATATCCATATTCATTTTGTGATTGATTATGATTATATCGAATTCCCACATGGGCAGAAATGTGATGAACGCGATTAAAATATTGAGAATAGCTCAATCGGGTATCATTATACAAAGAGAAAAAACGTTCAACATTCGCTCCGGTACGATTATAAGCAATAGCAGTGCTCAAAGTATCGGCAACCACTCCTGTTTGCGGAATAAACATTTCTTCCTGCACCTTATCAAAAGTAAGCCCCAACAGTGTTTGTAAAGAGAACTTATCATTAAAATCATATTTAAACTTCACCGTTCCTCTAAACCGGTAATTCCTATGATCTCCTTGCATATTCCGAATAAGCGCTACCGGATTTGAATTATTAAAATCGTCTACACCTGCCAGATTGGGGGAAACCAAGCCCGAATCATCCACCGCATTTACCGGCAAAAACGGCGATTTTATAAGCCCTAAATACAATGGATTTACTTGACTTTTCAGCCCTTGCTTCTGTAATTTGCGTTGATTGGAGGTAAAAGACACATTGATAGAAGCCTTCAAACGATTGGATAAATTCAAATCCCCGTTAAAACGACTTTGAAGACGTGTCATGTCCGTATTCTTTATAATTCCTTCATTTTTCAGATAACCTACAGACAAGGCATAAGCTGCAATATTATCTCCACCGGTCACCTTAAGATAAACATTTTGGTTATAACTATGATTCAAAACTTGCTTTTGCCAATCCGTATTATAATGATAGCGGTAATAATCCGGGTTCTTCTTCATGTTCTTCAGATCATTCATATAGGGTAACTCGGCAATAGAATCATGAGAAAATCCTCCACTCTGAAATAAATCAGTCAAATAAATCCGATAATCCGCTGCATTCATCATGGGCAGTCTTCTTCCTTTATCATTATAACCACCATATACCGCCAAATCAATTTTAGTGGACAACTCTTTGGCTCTTTCTGTCGTTATAAGAATGACTCCGTTTGCCCCCCGTGTACCATAGGTCGATGTCCCACTTTTTAGTACCGTAATATTTTCAATATCTTTCACATCAATATCAGACAGTGGATTATAATGTTGTCCATCAATGATAGAGCTTCCATATTCATTATTATCATAGATGACACCATCGACCACAATCAAGGGTTGATTATTAGCCAACATGGAATTAAAGCCACGTATCGAAAGATTGGAACCCGTTCCCGGAGTACCCGACAATCTTACTGCATTTAGTCCTGCAATAGCTCCCTGAAGGTAGGATCCGGGGGTTTCTTTTGTACTTCTTCCCCACTTCTGTTCATCATTAGATAGATAATGTGCAGAATTTAATGTCCCTATAGCATACATAATGTGGGACTCTGGTTTTTCGCCAAAAGGGAGCAGGGCATTGTCATAAACTGAATGAAAAGGTTCTTTGTTAAGCTTCACCTCAATATGACGACGTCCTTTAAGCGCCACATATTTATTTTGATATTCCTGCCCCGAAATATGTACCACAGCATGATAGGAAGGTACTTTTGTAGAAAAAGTTCCATCATCTTCCGTAATGGAAGCTGAATAATTTTCTATAGTAATATTCAATCCGGAAATAGGAAGTCCTGTGCTGGCATCTTCAACGACACCGGTAAGAGGAAGACTATCTACAGCCATATTAATATCTTCCTTACTCTCGTTCGTCAAAGAATGAGCTCGAACGCTTCCAAGCAACCCTCCTAAAAGGGCAAACAATAAGATAAATTTTTCTTTATTAAAATATATAGTCATAAAATTAGTTTATTACAGGTACCAATTTGATATAATCACAAACGATCGTATTCTCCCCTAACGTCGTTACATTATTTCCCTTTAAGAAAACATCCAACAGCCCATAGTAATCCGGTTTATAATTTCCTACATATACTTCCTCATAGTCCTCCAGGGGAACCGTATGGTAAGGTAATTCCTTATCAAAACTTACATGAGTAGGATCTGCAAAAGCTGTATCTGTATGAGATTTAAAACTTACCCGCATGGGGAATGTTCCGGTTTGGAAATCATTGACGGCCACCCAATAGACCTTATATTCTACTGAATTCAATGTCGTTGGATAACGAAGCCAAAAAGAAGCTAAACTATAATTTTGAACCAATATATCATGGAAGATCGAATCCGTATTTAGATTTCTTCTTTTTCGGTATTCTACAGAAACAGAAGGATCCATACGATCGAAAAACTTCTCTGCTTCGATAATAATCGGTTTAAATTTAGTTTTCATTTGATAATCGGCATGATCTAAGACGTAAATAATCCCATTACTGGCCGTATCTACCTCTACAATACTGCTCTTGTTAATATGAAATTGGACACTGTCATTGGCCGAATACAATACAGAGGGCAGTTGATCCGGATAATATTCGCCTTTAAAGGCCAAATCCTTAACGATGTTCCAATCAGTCAAACTATCGGTTTGAACCTGCGTTGTATCCTGAAAATAAGGACGTAGCTTTTGCTTTTCGTAAGTAAAGGCAGCGTCTTTTAAGATGACGTAGGTAAGCAGAGAATCTTCATTATCAAGATCTACTTTTTGTAAATAACGATTTCTAGTAACCAGACCGGTACCTGGCTCATAAATAGGTTCACCCGTCTGTGCATCTACCCCTATTTGCTTCGCACTATCAGGATTCACAAAGGTATAATCCAGATCCTTTAGCACTTTTTGCTGTAAGCTGTTTTTATAGGTGGAATTAACATACTCCCAAATGTTCTTTCTGGGAATTAAGGGAGCATCTATAACGTGAAGAACGCCATTATTTACATACTCATCAGCTTTTAAGATTTCCGCATCATTTACCTTGGCACCTCTAAAAGTGAGATGCTTCCCATTCAGAGTTTTAATACGTAGGGAGGGTTGTGCCATTTTAGTAAAGAAAGTCTCTAAAGCAATATGATTGGCAATCAATAGATCCAATTGGACAGAATCATTAAGTATAGAAGCATCTACCTTCTCCAATGCATCATTTGTAGGCGCAAACACCGTGAAGGCTTTGGAAGAAGCCAACACAGCATCATAGCCTGTCTTTTTCAAATATTTATTAAATAAACTCAAATCAGGATTCTCCTTGATGGCTTGAAGTAAATTGATAGAAAGGCGAGCATCCGAAATGGAACCTCTCGTCTTCCACTCTTCCTTCCTGCAGGAAGAAAAGATAAATATGCCCAAGGATATGATAATTAACAACTTATTTCTATTCATGTTATACATGATTTTATTCTAATATTTATAAAAACGATTTCTTAATAATGATAGACTCACTACTATTTTCAAGGTTCATTCACTGCAGTACCATCTTCTTTAAAACGCGGCCACGTTTGTTCCATCCCCACCGGAATAAAATGAATCATGTCTAACCAATTCCAACCATCGGATCCTTGTAAATTGGTAATCCTTAGCACATGTTGCCCCGTCGTTTGAATATCAATGGTTCCTACTAAATACCCGGCCCAATTCCTTTGTGCAGGATAGGTATAATGTTTCCATCCTTGTGCTAACAATTCGGCATCACTTTGATTTGGCATGTAAGTTCCAAAATTGAGCGTACGTTGTAAAGGAATACTATCGATCGAGATTTGGTTAATATTGCTATTTCCGGCTGATCTATAACAAATCCACACTTTATATTGCCCTTTGACTAACAAAGGCGTAGTAAATTCAATCCATGGGGTTCTTCTTGCTCCAATTGGAATAGCTAAATAATCTCCATTGACAAAATTTCCACCTATCGAATAAGTAGGGAAATAGTTAGCCTCATCATCATTTATAAAATCCGGTAAATCTTCAAAGGAAAAATCATAGTTTGCATTCCCATAAAACGGTTTATTCATGATTTCGGGCATTTTACACACATCCCAATATACCGGAAAGGGAGAACGCACTTTAATATATAAGTTTCCTTCCAAATCATGTAAAACACCATTTGAAGCAGAGACATCACTTCTATTCCTATTTAATGCAATCCCCAGCTCATGCACTCCATTAAAAGTTGCATCATTTAACAAGACAGAGTCATTCCTCAATTTGGGCGTAACAACCTCTTTAGGAATCAAAGTATTTACAGAAGACTGTGTGATTAAATCTGCCATATAATTATTATCATATAAAATATGGTATGCCATATATAGATATAGGCTATCTTCCATATTCATCGGATTTCCAGTATCAGAATATTTAGCTTTCAAATCTGCATAACTATTAATCCCTACTGTCTGGTAAACAGAATCCGACTCAGCCAAGACAGTTAACCATTTTTTAGATGAATCAGGATTATCATCCGGTAGAATATCAAGGGCATCATAAAGTCCTGTCTTTTTCAATGCCTTGGTAAATATGCTATATCGATTATTTTTGGCAATGGTTTCAGCCAGAGTAAACTGCGCCGGTATTAAGACATTATCAATCACCTGTATCATTCCGTTTCCTAACCTTATATTACTTTGAATAATATTTGCTTGACGATTCACTGTGATTAAACTCGTTCCATCTTCATAATTGGTCACGCCTGTTATAAGGTATTGTCCGTAAAGTGTAGAATCCGGTAACTTTCCATCAGTAAAATCAAGGGTTGGGATAGTATCTTGTAATATATGGAAATCCACGATATTTTTTACAGTTTGAGGATCCAGATCCTTTACAGAAGATTTATTCACCTTTTGTAAATAGGCATCCACCGCTTTATTGGTCGGAAGGAATAGCGTATAATCGCCATAAGCACTTAGAAAATCTGCATCGTCAGCAATATCAAGCATTGTTCTAAATTCAGAAAAAGAATCGGGACGAGCATCCAAATATCCTGTAATATTCACTACATCAGATGTAGCGTAAACGATAGGCGATTTCTTACATCCCAAAAACATAACCAAACAAAGACTTACGAGAGCCATCCCTCCTATCCAGTTTATTTTCAAGTTATTCACACTCTTCATGACTTTAAAATTTAATATTCTATTCATTCAATTACTGATAAAATGGATTTTGCACCAGCTGATGATCTGTTTGTAATTCGTTTTGATTGATGGGCAGATAATGACTTCTCACATCTTTGTACTTACTCTTCACTCCATTCAACATATTCTTCGGTACATTCTTCGTGGCTACCTTTAACAAGAGATCAATATGTGCATAATCGTTTCTTTTTGCCATTCTTAAGACATCAAACCAACGCTTCCCTTCAAAAGCAAATTCACGTGCCCGTTCTGCCAAAATATATTCTGAGACTCCTTCAGCAGAAGAGGGAGAGGGATTTTGTTTTGTTATATCAAGAGCATGAGCGCGTTCTCTCACCATATTTACAAGATCCAAAGCTTCTTGTCCTCTTTTCGTCCATGCCAGCGCTTCTGCTTTCATCAACAAAATATCGGGATAACGATAAACGAACCAATGTGCATAAGATTCATCTGCGGTTCTGGCAATGAGTTCTATATCGGGATCTGTCCCGCTATTCGTTCCACTAAATTTCCAAATCATTCCACTTGCAGAATTAAGAGAACCCGCATTTCCCCTTATATCCTGTTGCTGACTTGTTTGATCCATACCATAAAAATCTTGAATAACATCCGAACCGGCCTTGAACTGTCGATTAGAGGTAATAAACAAATTATAAAAAGGGTTCAGCTTTTGTTCATCAAACTGAAACTCAAAAATACTCTCTACCGAGTTTCCTTTGTAATAAAGGGTATTAAACCAACTCTCCTGATTGGAGCCATCTACCAGACCATACCTGCGAGAATCAATGATAGAGTCACAAGCAGCGATACAACTATCGTATTTATTCTCCCATAAATAAGCATCTGCCTCCATCGCAAACACGGTTGGTTTTGTTATCCTTCCTTTATTCTTGACAAATTCATCATAAGAATCGACCGCATGCTTTTGTGCAAATTTTAAATCTTTAATGATTTGATGATATACTTCCTCCTTAGAACTTTTTTCCAGCTGCTTCACTTCCTCATCACTGGCGGTTGCTTCCAATTGTAAAGGAACTTCACCAAACGTACGCAATAAATAAAAATACATTAGACCTCTTAGCGCATGAGCCTCCGATAAATATTCATTTAATTTCTTTTTCGATAAGGTGTTGTCATTCTCCAAAACCTGAGGGCCAAAATCTATAACGGTATTACAATAATTAATTGTACGATAAACGGGAGACCAATCCGTATAGCTATTTGTTGCCAAGATATTCCCTTGTGCCATATTAATAGCATCAGTTGAGGAATGCAAGGTAGTCACTACCATATCTGCTCGTAATTCTCCCCAGACAAATAATTTAGTCACTAAATCATTATCAAGCAATGAAGAATAACAACCTATTACAGCAGCTTTCAATTGCTCTTTTGTCTTCCAGTAATCTTCTCTTATCAGACCATTTTGAGGTTTAACTTCCAACCATTTGCTGCAAGAAGGAGTCAATACCACAATAACCAGCAAGAGAATAAGATATTTAATTTTTCTATTCATTAAAAGGTAATTTTATCATTAAAAGCTTAGGTTAAGACCAAATAACACAGTCCGCGCAGGAGGCGTCAATGCATTATCCACCGGATAAGAGAAAGGGCTATTATTTCCGATAATAGACACATCCGGGTTCTGTCCCTTATATTTCGTCCAGGTGTATAAATTTTCTACGGTAATGTAGAAGGAGGCATTCCTTATATTCCATCGACTAAGAATATCAGCCGAAAAATTATAGCGAAGTGTCAAAGCTTGGAATCTCAAATAGGAAGCATCTTCCACATAACGATCGGAACCTAACCAGTTATATCCTTGCCGATGCAAAGCTCTGGGCATATTTGTTTCATCCCCCGGGTTTCTCCATCGACTTAGCACAGCTGTACTCTGGTTATCAAATCCATACATATTTGTAAGTAACATATCTGCACGATTGACAATATCATAATCCAGTTTATAGTCGAAGTAAGCAATTAACTTCAGATTCTTTTTAAAAGTGACATTTAAGCCAAAACCACCAACGACCTTTGGCAAGCCATTCCCCAAATAGACGATATCTTGATCATTAATATTTCCATCATGATTAATATCCTCATACTTGGCATCTCCGGGTTGAAATACATAGTCGATATTAGGGTAACCGAAACGCATATAAAGAGTCTTTCCATTTGGTCCATTAATTTTTTGACCGTCGGCATTCCTAACGATGGTCTCGCTCTTATCCTTATACACCCCCAGAGACCTGAAACCATAGAAAGCGCCAAAAGGATTACCAATTTGAAGATAGGTCTTATACAACCCATTTTGATCTACAGTCAACGTATTTGTTTTGGGATAAAAGGGAGAGATAGATCTCATAATATTGGTATTCCGCGACATGTTTATTCTAAAGTCCACTCTCCAATTTTTTGTTCTTACAGGTACAGTTCTCAATAGAATTTCCCATCCCTGGTTATCCATAGTGCCCACATTGGCAGGCATCTTAGAGAATCCGGTATAAGAAGGAATATTCAAGTCATCAAAAAACATGTCTTTAATCCGATTTCGATAGGCATCAAAATTAAATTCTATTCTTCGGTCAAACATCCAAATATCAAATCCAAAATTAGTCCCTATAAGTGTTTGCCATTTGAGATTAGACAATTGCATATTTGTCGGATAAGTTCCTGTTGCTCCCATATAACTATAGGAAAAAGGTTTATAGGTATTGTAATAGTTCCAAATAGTCTTATCCGGAGGAGCGGAACCCGCATGACCATAACTAGCTTTGAAACTGAAATCATCTAAGAAATCAAACTGTTGCATAAATCCTTCATCGGAGACTCTCCACCTAACAGATGCCGAAGGAAACAATCCATATCTGTTATCCGGTCCGAAACGAGAATTTCCATCTGCCCGCACCCCTACATTCATAATATATTTATTAAATAGATTATATTGAGCTTGCAATAAGGCACCTATGCTCCTTTTCTTTCCTTTTGTAGCAGATAATTCAGATGCACTATTATGGACTCTGGCTCCATTAAATGGGTATTGTAATTTTGAGGAGGCTGTATTGGTAGCACGGGAGTTATAGGATACATATTTATTCTCATCCGTTTGAATAGATAACAGGGCTTGAAGGATATGATCTTCATTATTGCTTCTGGGGGTATAAATAAAGTTTGTTTTAGTATATACATCAAAGACATCTCCATCACTAAAACTTGCATTATTGACTACAGATTCATTGAGCGGACGTCCTGTAGCATCCTGAGGTAGGAAAGTATGCGTTTCAGAATTATTAATATCAAATTGCACATTAAAGGTAGCAGACAGTACGGATGGTATGGCATCATAACGAACTTTAAAAGTGGGAGTGATACGATTTCCTTTTTGGGTATAAATTCCTAATTCAGCCAATGCCAAAGGGTTGTAAGTTCCCGAATACTGCCCCTGTATATTGGAAGCAGGAGAAAAATAATTGGGTGATTTATGACCAAACATATCATATTTGTAAACCGACATATTCGGCATTTTATTATAAGCTACATTTCTTATTCCGTTAGAGTAACTCTTTCTGTTATTCAAATGAGTAAACGTAATATCCGACTTAAAATGAATTCGATCAGATACATCGTAGTCAAAATTAATTTTTGAAGTAATACGTTTTAAGTTAGTACCTTTTGTTGTTCCTTTGGAGTTATAATACCCTACTGACGCATAATATCTTGCTTTTTGTCCCCCACCTGTCATCGAGATGTTATGATCTTGAGAAAATCCTGTTTGAGTAATAGCCCCAATCCAATCAGAATTTCTACTGTAATTATAATACCAAAAAGGATCTTGAGGATCAAATGAAAATTCTTTATTATTACTAATATCTAATGGTTTTCCGCCGGTATTTTCCACTTCTTCAGGAATCAATGTAGCATATTGATTTCCATTCAATAAGGGGATATGATCAGGTTGTTTGGAAAAAGTTCCCCGGAAAGAATAAGAAATAGCCGGTTTTCCGGTCTTTCCTCTTTTTGTTTTAATTAATAAAACACCATTGGCAGCTTGAGAGCCCCATACTGCCGTAGCAGCAGCATCTTTGAGGATGGTAATAGATTTAATATCAGAAGGCGCAATATTGAGAAGTTGTGCATATCCACGTACATCTGCTGTTCCGAAATCAAAGTCAGAGGGGATACTTGTACTATAAGGCATTCCATCAAGAACAATTAAAGGATTCGCATTCCCATTAATGGTTGCTGTTCCCCTAATTCTAATCTGCATGCCGGCTCCGGGATCTCCAGATGCAGCTGTCACATTTAATCCCGGCATACGACCTTCTAAAGCAGATGCAATATTGGGAGTCGATAAATTCTCTAATGCTTTTATATCAATATGAGAAGTTGCTGTGGTTGAATTTAAAACCGGAATATTCAATCCGGTACCATTGTCCACCATCTGTTGGCCTGTTACTGTAAACTCTTTTAGTTTTTTGTTTGCATTACCCAATTTTATATTAATCGTTGTACGATTATTAATTGGCTGAGCTACTGTTTTATAATTAATATAAGAAACAGCTACTCTATTTTTTTGAGGAGCATCTACCCGCAAAGCGTAATTTCCATCAGCATCGGTCACAGTACCATTGATTGTTCGATTATCCTTATCTAATTCTACCACAGTAGCTCCTATCAGCGGAGTCCCCGATTCAGCATCTACTACTGTTCCTCTCAGAATAAAGCGACCGTTATTACTTTGTGCTTCAACGAAAGAAGCACTAAAAAGAAAAATAAATAAAAATGATATAGAGAATATTTTCATAATACTTTATTTCAATCTAATCTGGATTATAATTTAGAACCTTATCTATTGAATGAATCACAGCACGATTACATAAATGATTGCTATTGGCAATATTAACATGAGCCGTATTCCCCTTTGAATCAATTAAATTCATGCTATTCACTTGGTTTTCAACCTTCACAAACTTTATATCCCCATCCAATGTCTTTAAGAAAGTGGCAAAAGAGCCGGATTTCTTTCCATCCGGTACAACTGCATTCTTATCAAGGATATGATAGTTGATAAAATCAACAACCTTTTGTTTGTCTTCTTGATCCGAAGGATCAAAGTCCGGCGTACCCGTGACCTGATCACCGGGAAGCAACCCCTGCTGTACAGCATCAGAGATCGCATTATTCGTGGGGACAAGAAGGGTATAAAAAGCACCGGGTTTTATGCCTGTAATCGTTTTTGTATCTTCGTCCCAAAGCAAGGAATGAGAAAGATAGTTATAGAAACTCTCAAAATCATTGGGATCCGAGGCTACCAGATCTTCCAGATGCATACCAATAGACCTTTCAGAAAAAGTCAATAGCCCATCAACATAATAGACCTTCCCATTAATCGTATTTACAGAACTATCAATATGGATTTTTACACCATCATCTGCATTTCCTCCTGCCCATATGGTGTTATTTTTATAACGAATATATTCCCCATTCCAAGATTCTACGATACCCGCTCCTGACAGATCATCCAATTCACCATTAGGGGTAACAAAAACAGAAGTTTGCAAGATCCTCATGACTCTTTGGCGCGCTGCGCTTCCTCCAAACTCTGTTCCTCCGGGCGGTTGGTACCTCCATTCTTCATGATCTGCATCATAATCGTATCCATATTGTTGCATTACCGAATTGGACATCATAAACATGGTGAAATGTCCGGATGGATTCAGAATTGAAAATTTAATATCAGCATCTAAAGCTTTTGTCATCAGGGAATAGGCAGGATCCAAAAAAGGTTTTCCATAAATAGTGCGAAAAACATTAGCCTGCTGTACTTCATCAATACCATAGAAAAAACCATTGCTACAAACTTTTTTATCTACAACATTAGATAAACTGAAAGTTGCATTCTCCTGCTGACTATTTGGGGTATGTTTCATTTTACTGGGCCATAGGGTAGTCGTCCATAAATGAGCATTGAGTAAGTTTATTAAGACCTCAGGAGGAGCAGCATCAAAAGTATGGTAATGCGCCAATATTTTTCGTTCATATGACTCAAGTACCTGATTCGTAGGTATGGCCATACTCCATCCATCTCCCTGTGCATCCGTACTAGAGGATAAGAAATTTTCATTGTTAGGAGAAAAAGCCAGACCATCCGCTCCGTTGGCATCATACAATTTAACATAAACAGAATCTGAAGCGCCCGAAAGTGCATTGTATCTCTCTGTAACTGCATCATTTGATTGATAACTCACCAGTTTATCCAACAATCTCTTAAATTCGCTATATTCCGGATGGGTGTTTAAATACTCTTCTAAACTAGGTAAAGGAAGAATGACTTTATTCACAATATCAATCAACCCGTTTTCTGCTGCAATATCAGATTTTAACACTTGAGCTCCCGCCACATTAAATCCGGTAAAAGAAGCATTTGGATAAAAGAAATTATAATCTGTTGCATTTAAATTATTAAATGCAAAATACTTGCTAATGAAATAGGGAATATATTTATTATTATTGTCATTTGATTCATAAGAACCATTCCTATTTGAGGAAATAACCGTTTTTCCATCTTCTTGATAGACCCAATTATAATAAACCGTTTTCCTTTTAAAAGCAGCACTCGTATCCGGCCCTCCCGACTCTTGCATGTTTGTCAATTCCGCTTTTCTATAAGCATCATATACCAAAGCATATCTCACTATTTTCTTTGCAGTAGCCGTATCCAGGTTCTTGTCTCCGGAAATATTATTTTCTCTATAAAAGGTTTCAAAGGCAGAGTCATTCGGAGCAAACATTGTCCAATATCCCCCATTACTCAAAGTCTTTTTATACCCGGCCTTATCAATAGCAGATAGAAGATGTGTAAAATTTCCTCTCTTTTCCAATTGTTGATAAATGGGCTGAGCTAAAGAGGAAGGTCTCCCATAGTATTTATCCCATTCTTTTTTATGGCAGTTGGTTAGTAAAAACATAAGAAAAAATAGAGAAAATATGGTACAGAAATGTTTCATCATATTATTTAATTTCAGATAAATATTACATGATCGTCCCACCACTTTTTCTAAAATATTTTTTTAGAAAAAGACATTAAATAGAATAGAATTCCCTCTTATAAGGAATGAAAACCGTAAGAATAAGAATTTAGATTAAATTTCTTCTTAACAGAAGAAAACATCTTCCAACAATACGGCTATTTAGATTTAATGTAAATAATAAGACATGTTTTACTCTTTTTATAATTAAAATTCTATTAACGTTTTCTAATATGTAAATTTATATTCTTTCATTGTAATCACTATCCTGTACTATCCTGTTCGTATAAAAAATATCAAATCAAAAAAACACAATTAGTTCATAATCAATTATTTAATAGAATAATATTTTTTTTATCATTATACGATATTATCATTTCTCAACAATTAAAGGTTCTTCTTCCATCTTCATTTTAATCACTTCAAACCATTGCCGAAACCAACTAGTAAAATAGCAATAAAAATAGTAACAATACCGGAAATAACGGTAATCAATGTTTTTTTACTTACCCCTTTCCATTCTTTTAAAAACAAGCCCCACACGTTGGCAATCAAAATAATAAAACCCATGTGTATAATCCAGGAACTGGCTCCATTTCCCATTTTACTTTCTCCCATTCCGTAAAAGAAAAACTGTAAAAACCAAACGGTTCCTGCTAAAGCAGATAAGAGGTAATTTGAAAGTAAGGGAGATTTTTTATTCCCATAATCATTATAGGTTTTATTTTTGAGGTTCAGAAAGAGGCAATACACAAAATTCGTCGTCAATCCTCCCCATAAAAGCACTACATAGGTAACATTGTTCTGAAATAAAGGATTAATTCCCTGTGCCACTGCTGCATTAGCCATAGAACTACCGGCTTCAATACCATAATTAAAACAAGCACTAAGAATACCGGAGACAATAGCCACTATCAATCCTACTCCTAATTTAAATTCCCCTGTACCCTCTTTTTTCTCACGTTCTTCTTCCGCTTTTGTCATCTCTTTCTCCTTCATCATCCCGGCTTTACCACAGACCAAAATACCAATTAAACAGACTAAAACTCCCAATAACACAAATTGTCCCCAGGTATTATCCAACATTTGTGTAAATGTCACCTTCCCCGGTGTCGCCATGATGTCATAATAGACTGAAGGTAAGAGGGCGCCAAAAGCAGCCGTCAATCCTAAAATAACCGTATTCCCTAACGACATTCCCAAATAGCGAACGCCTAGACCATAAGTCAATCCGCCAATTCCCCAAAGAACCCCCATAATATAAGTCCACCACAACGTACTGCCGTTTGTAGCACTGATAATATCAGAAAATCCGGGGATCGTTAACCATGCCGCTAGCGGCGGGACTATCAGCCAGGAAAACAACCCACCTATGATCCACATGCTTTCCCACGACCATTTCTTTACCTTGGTGTAAGGCATGTAAAAACTTCCCGCAGCGCCGCCACCGAGAAAATGATAAATAATTCCTAATATGATTCCCATGATTGATTATTTTGGTTAGGTGGTTTATTGTTTGATTGTTATATGGTTTAATCTACGTTCATTTCGCCTTCTCTCTGTTCTTTGCGGTTTCATTTTTTTATTACCCACAAATACTTGATGAAGTTGTTACAGAAACTTAATGACTTTCAATAATAGATTGTTTAATGGTTAGATGATTTTATTGTTAACTGCTCATCCCACTGATATGTTCTACAATCGAGATTTAATTCTCGTACAAAAGGGACGACCGGGCTTATGGATTCCGGCAAAGGTTCATCCTGCCATACTTCATGCAAAGCAATTGCAGCTCCTAAGGCGGAAGCCCTTTTATTTTCTGCAATACCTATTTCCCAATCAGGCAGAAAGGCTTGCAGAAGTTCCATAAAGACTTTATTCTTTACAAACCCTCCACTGATATACACTCGTCTGATATTTCCACAAACCATTTCAATAGACTTCTTCTGTAAAAGGGTTAAATCCAACATCAATTTTAAATAAGCTTCTTCAAAAGAGTCAAACCAAGATAGTTGAGGTTGCTTTCCCTTTAAATGAGGGAAAGGACCGGTTCCCAACATTTTTTCAGGATAAAAAGTAATCTTCTCCGATTGATTTTCTATCAAACGTTCAATCATTCTTTGATCTAAGGGTATCTCCTGATCTGCGCCCTTCTTTTTATCAAAATAGGTCTCTAATCTCCGAACCTGAAAATCATATTCCTTACCGAGAAAAAGACGGGAAGCCGCTACTTTTTGCCCTTTGTCTAAGAGAAAAAACAAACAATCTTTTTCAAATTTATCACCATTTAGAGCCCCTTCAAAATATGGGTTCAGTGTAATATTCCAGGTGCCGGTAGAGAGTAACAAAAAAGGTTCCTTGGTCATCTTTACAAAAGGCAATAAAGCCGCAGAACTATCATGCATTCCGATTCCGACCGGTATTTTTTTCTTCCCAAAATCAACCCAATCAAACACCTCGCTGGCTTCTCCTTTAGGAACAAGGTGTCTCAAGTCTTCTTTCTCTAACCAGGAATGATAGGCTCTCTTCTCAAAATCCCAAAGTCCGGTATGACATCCTATACTGGAATAATCAGCATGGATCCTGTGAGAAAAGAAATAATTGGCATATTGAGGCAGGTGTAAACTCGTTACTATTCTTTTAAAAGCCTCCGGTCTGTTTTTCTTCAACCAATATAACTGTATGCCACTATTCAACATCCCCAGCACCGGCGAACCGGTAGACAATGGGAAATGCTCCTTCCCTCCAAATAAACCATAAAACTCTTCTAAAAACTCCTGTTCCAGAGGCTTCATATAATCATAGAGCGGAGTAACCGGTTGTCCTTCTTTATCTAGATGTACCAGGGAGGCTCCATGAGATGAAAAATTTATACCTTCAATAGTGAACTTCCCTTCCGCCAGAGTAGTCTGTAATTGTTTCTCTATCCATAATAAAATTGCAGAAAGATCTTCACAATCACATCCATCTTCGTCTTTGACATCCGGAATAACAGTTGTTCTCTCTTCTACAATATGATAATTCCTATCAAAAAGAATAAATTTTTTATTGGTTCTTCCAAGGTCGAATATGGCTATTACAGCGTGCATCAGTGTTCAGTGTTCAGTGTTCAGTGTTCAGTGTTCAGTGTTTGGTGTTTGGTGTTTGGTGTTTGGTAATCGGTTCAATCTTTTTTACAAAAAGATGCAGACTTCGGCATCATACTGTTCAACATTTTCCCTATTTTCTCATATTCTAACAATAAATGGGCTCCTTTATCCTTAGAAACATAGTTACAATCTAATGCAATTTCTACCCAATGCGGTGTTTCCAATTGTTCCCCATCTGCATCAGTCAGTTTACTCATAAAGTGTTTTTCATATCTTCTTTTGCCCCAAGCTTCTGCTATCTGAGCACCAACCGAACGAGAGGATCGTCTTCCCTGATTTGTAAGAGCATACATTTCTTCCTTAGGAAACCTTTTTGAAGTTTCAAATATTTCTCTTGCTAAAACCCTCGCCAGCTTATAAGTCTCCAATGATCTAAAACTTTCAACATAGCTCATCATATCTCTATTATTTTATTTATTTACAAAAAATAAATTACAAAACGCCAACCATCAATTACCAGTTACAAGACACCGATCACTGATTACCGATCACCAACACACCTTCACAGTCCCGTTGCTACGGTATCTTCTCCTCTATCAGCAATCAAGTTCTTTCTTACGTCTAATGCTCTATAACTTGCGATAGGATTAATGGCAGCATTTTCTTGCAAGCGGGCTTCGGCCAGCAAGGGTCTTAAATCAGTACGGAAAGCATCTTGTAATATTTCCTGAGCCTGCACTGCATCATTATTCTGTTGTGCAGCTGCCAATTTTTTATCGTCGACTAATAAAGCCTGAGCATAAGCCAACTGAATTGCTTCTATCGACTGCAATAGATCTTCCAATGGATCTTTAAGATTATGACTGGCATCGATCATCCAACTCAAATCCTGCATCGCGTTATTTTTATTTTTTAATCCTTCTACCAATTCATAAAAAATTAAAAACAATTGATAAGGGTGCATACAGCCGGTGGTCAAGTCATCATCCGCATATTGAGAGTCATTGAAATGAAAACCACCTAACTTTTCTTCTGCTAAGAGCGTAGAAACAATTTGTTCAATATTGGTATTGGGTAAATGATGTCCTAAATCGACTAAAGTATGCGCCCGTTTCCCTAATTTATTCACCATCATAAAAGAAGTTCCCCAATCTGGAACAACAGTAGCATAAAAAGCAGGTTCAAAAGGCTTGTATTCCAACAACATTTCAAAATCTTTGGACATTCCCTTATAGATCTGTTGTAATGAGTCCAAAGTACGCTGTTGTGCTTCACGTATATTATGTTGTCCCGGGAATATACTTCCATCAGCAAGCCAAACCGATAATACATTGGTTCCCAATTCTTCGCCATACTTCACAACTTCCAGGTTGTGTTCGATAGCCTGATCCCTGACCGCCTTATCCGTATGACAAAGCGAACCATACCTATAGGAATGTTTTTGATCCGGTTGATCTTGAAAGGTATTGGAATTGACTGCATCAAAACGTAAATTCAATTCATCCGCAAGCTGGCGAATACCGGCGGCATCTTTCGGAATATCCCAGGGGATATGCAAAGAAATTGCGCCACTGGAACGATTTAAGGCATGAATTAAGCCAATATCATACATTTTTTCTTCCAGATTTAGCGGTGCTCCCCCCATAGGGAAACGTCCAAAGCGGGTTCCTCCGGATCCTAAAGCCCAAGATGGAATAGCGATCTGAAACTCACGAACACGATTAACCATTCCTTCTATATCCGCTCCTTTCTCTGTTAATTGTTTTTTTAAAACATCCCATTGAGATTGATGCCTTTTTAATTGCTGCTCATTTGAAGCTGCAATTTGTTCTTTTGATATCTTCATATTTCTAAGTTTTTTTTCTTTATGCCACGAAGGCACTAAGACACTATGATTTTTTATTCTCTTAAACTCTAAATCTTTTTATTCCCTTTTTGATTAAAGGCACATTAAAGTTAACTAAATAACCAAGTTCTAATCCCGTTAATTTTAAATAACTTATTATCTGTGCATCCCAAACAGGATTTATCTGTTCGACTGCTTTAAGTTCAACTATAACAAGTTCTTCAACCAAGAGATCAATTCTGAGCCCTTCATTAAAAGTTATACCATCATAAACAACAGGAATATTTACTTATCTTTCTACAGAAAAACTTGCTTTAATTAATTCATATTCTACACAAGTTTCATATACCTTTTCTAATAAGCCCGGTCCAAGGCTTTTATGTACATTAAAAGCTGCATTCACAACAGCCTTTCCGATACTTTCTTCCTCCTCTGACAACTCTGAATATTCCATAAGAAACTTCTTTGTGACTCCGTGTCTTTGTGGCTAATAACTTTATTTCTTTATCTCACAAAGGCCGCTGCTACACCACCATCTACATTCAACACATTTCCGGTACTTTTGCTTAACTGACCACTGACAAAAGTAAAGGCTGCCTCTGCAATATCTTCGGGCAGAATTGATTCCTTTAATATGGTTCTATTCGCATAATGATCCGGTAATTCTTCAACAGAAATACCATATGCCTTAGCACGACCTTCTGCCCATCCGCCGGACCAAATATTGCTTCCTTGAATAACAGCATCCGGATTGACTACATTTACTCGAATGCGATCTTTCCCCAGTTCTGCCGCCAATAAATGACTCATATGCAATTGAGCTGCTTTAGCTGTTCCATAGGCCACGTTATTCGGTCCGCTAACTAAAGCATTTTTACTGACAATATTAACAATATCTCCACCTATTTCTTGTTTTTGTAAAATAGCGGCAGCTGATTTCGAAACCAAAAATTGTCCTTCTACCAGAATATTCTGCACTATTTTCCAATCTTTTAAGGTAGTTTCATTTAAAGCCTTTGACAATGATAACCCTGCATTATTCACTACAATATCAATTCCACCAAAAGACAAACAAGTTGCTTGCAGACCTTCCTCAATATCACTTTCCTTTGTCACATCTAAATGTATAGCATCAACATTATCTTTTGAATAATCCTTTTGAAATTCTTCAACAGTAGCTTGACTACGTTCATCATTAATATCTGTAATCATAACACAAGCCCCTTCTTCTAGGAACTTCTGAGCAATAGCCTTTCCTATTCCACCGCCACTACCGGTAACTAATGCCGTTTTCCCCGATAAAGGTTTGGGTTTAGGCATTCTTTGAAGTTTCGCTTCTTCCAATAGCCAATATTCAATATCAAAAGCCTCTTGTAAAGGTAAAGATACATATTCTGAAACAGCTTCTGCCCCTCTCATTACATTGATGGCATTGATATAAAACTCGGAAGCCACCCTTGCGGTTTGTTTGTTTTTTGCAAAGGTAAACATACCCACTCCCGGATATAAAATAACGACCGGATTTGGATCACGCATGGCCGGGCTGTTCGAATGCTTATGCTCTTCATAATACTTTTTATAATACGCACGATAGTCCTCAAAAGCAGGTTCTAATTTACTTCTCAGTTGATCCACATCATCTAAATCAAAATCAGGATTAAGCTCTAAGACCAAAGGGCATATTTTGGTACGGAGAAAGTGATCCGGACAACTGGTACCCATTTTTGCTAACCGCTCTACCTCTTGACTATTAATAAATTCCAACACCCGATCATCATCCGTAAAATGACCGACCATCTGTCTTTCATTAGAACAATACCCTCTTAATACCGGAGCCAATTTAGCGGCTTGTTCCAACCTGTCATTTTTGGATAAAGCTTCTGTTTTAACTCCTCCAAAAACTTTCGACTGTTTGGAAAAACCTTCTTCTAAATATTCGGAATATCGTTCAATAACCTCCAAGCTGTTTACATAACTTTCGTAAGCGGTATCTCCCCAAGTAAACAATCCGTGCCCTCCGAGCATAATTCCTCTAATGTCAGGATTCTCTTTGAGACAATTCTCTAACTGTAAACCTAAGTCAAAGCCCGGACGTTGCCAGTCGACCCAGCCCATTTTTCCGTCAAACAGTTCTTCATTAATCTTTTTCCCGTCTTTACAGGCAGCAATTGCTATTGCTGCATCCGGGTGAAGATGATCGATATGTTTGAAGGGTAAAAAAGCATGCAAGGGGGTATCAATAGAAGGCGCTTTGGAATCCAAATCAAAAATACAATGATTAAACAATCCAACCATTTCATCTTCATATTCAATACCTCTATATACTTTTTTTAAATCTTGCAGTTTATTCAAATATAATCCTGCAAGACCATTTCTCTTCAAAGTGCCTATATCACCACCGGAACCTTTTACATACATTACTTCAGTATCCTTTCCGGTCAACGGATCTTTTTCAGTTACTTTACAACTGGTATTTCCTCCACCGTAATTTGTTAATCGCAAATCTGCGCCTAACTTATTAGAACGGTATAATAATAAATCAATCTCCTTTTCTGACGAAGATTCATCATCAAATTTCGCTACTTCTTTTTCATCCCAGAGATAGCTGACGTGCTTAAATTTTCCTGTTTCTATTTCCATCTTTTGTTGTTTTTAATAGTTGATATATTAATCTGTTTCATTATTCAGTATTTTCAAATGTTTTTTATATCCGTCATCAATATTTTTAATTTTCATCTATTAAAAAATCTTCCGAAACAAAATGATACCTTCCCGATCCTATTTCAAATACGGCTCTGTCATCTTTCATCTTCAAAAATTTCACTCCTTCCACAGCCTTCACTTTGTTTCCACTCTCGGTAATATCATCTTCACTTTCTGCAGGTACATATACTGTTGCTGTCGTATTTGCCGGGATGGTAATTTCCCAATCAAAGTCTCCATCTTCTTTATTCCAATGACTCTTAATCCGCCCATGTACAGAATGGTAAGAAGCATCCACATCATCAAGTCCCTTTATCGGATAAGGTTTCATGATTATTTTCTTAAACCCAACTGCCGTTGAATCACTTTTAATCCCCGCTAAATCTTCATAATACCAAACTAACAGATCTCCTAACAACATCACATGATTTCCGGAATTCATTGCCGGGTTGGCTGTATTTCCGTTCCACAATTCCCAAATCGTTGTAGCTCCCTCCTTCGCCATGTATCCCCAACTGGGATAGGTCGTATTGGAAGCCAATTGATACGCAATATCTGCACGTCCATTTCGAGTTAAACAACGCATTAATTGTTGTGCCCCAACCAAACCTGTGCTAATATGTCCGTGAAATTCATTCATCGTAGTATTCACGACCTGTTTAAATGTTTTTTCATGAAGGCTATCCGGAACCAGTCCATAAGCGAGGGCTAACACATCCGCTGTCGCTGTATTGTTGGCATAAGCCCCTGTTGTATCATTAAGGTACTTTTTATTAAAAGCCGTCTTTATTTTTGCACCCAATGTCTCAAAAGATTGCTTGTCCTTTGGTTTATGCAACAAATCGGCAAAATGCTCCATTAAAGACAGCATTTTATAGTAAGTCGCAGTACCCAGAAAAGCACCTTCCGTCATACGTTCAGGTAGTTTCGAGTGAATAAGATTCGGATTCTTGGGCGGCATGCACCAGTCGCCATAGGTATCTTTATTCAGAATATAATCCTCCGTGCCTGCCTGTCCGGTAGGCATGTACTTATCCTTCATATACCCCATCCATTTCTTCATGGAAGCATAATGATTTTTAATCGGTTCCATATTGCCAAACTGATGATAAAGCATGTTGGCTACCGTCAAATAGGTTCCCGGCCAAGTTATGTTATCGCTGTATATCTTCCAGTAAGTAGGTGCCACATCCGGAATACTCCCATCCGGTTTTTGTGCATCCCGGATATCCTGTAACCATTTAGCGTATAATTTATTATTATCAAAGATAAAGCTTTCTCCATAGGAACCTACCGCACGGTCTCCCAACCAGCCCATGCGTTCATCCCGCTGCGGACAATCTGTAGGCATTCCTCTATAATTTCCTCTGATTCCCCAGAAAGCATTTTGATAAATCGTATTCACTACTTTATTAGAAGTCTCAAAATAACCACTCGTTGGCAAGTTATCATAAACTACTCTTCCCTGAATATCCGAAGCTGTTAAATCCCCGGGAAAACCATTCACTTCAATGTATCTGAAACCATGATAAGTAAAATGTGGTTCCCACTCTTGATTCCCCGGCTTCATAATATAAAGATCCGTTTGTTCAGCTCCACGCAAGTTAGCAGTATATAGGGTACTATCCGGATTTATTCTTTCTGCAAAACGCATGGCAACCGTATCGCCTTTTTTGCCATTCGGGATCGTTATGCGTGCCCATCCCACCATATTTTGTCCCATATCTACCAGATAATGGCCCTCCGACATTTTTATAACAGATTTTGGCTTCAGGGAATCCATTACCGTAATGAGCGGATCCATCTGAGCCTCAACAGTATCGCACGGCGCTGCAACTCTTTCTACCTGTACCCATTGGCCATCATCAAATCCGGAAGTTGACCATCCGGGCATCTCTAAAGTGGCATTATAAATTTCTCCATCATATTCATTATTAGCTACAACCGGACCATGAGCCGTAACACTCCATGTGCTATCACTCACAACCTTTTGTACCGATCCATCAACATAGGTAATCTCTAATTGGAGTAACATCTTTGGAAACCCAAAATTTGTAATTGTAGGAAGACCGCTATCCCCCTTACGCATAGTAAAAAATCTACCATTTCCTAAAATGACTCCTATAGCATTATTCTCTTTCGTTAACTGATTAGTTACATCATAAGTATTATATAAAACTCGTTTGTTATACTGGGTAGGATCCGGTGATAGTTCCGCCTTACCAATTTTCTCACCATTTATAAATAATTGATAAATACCAAGCCCACTAATAAAGACTTTAGCTTTCTTTACCTGTTTATCAGTATTAAATTCTTTCCTAAAATAGCGTGCAGATAAGCGAGTATGTGTAGCATCAGGAGATTCCCAGGCAAAAGAACTATCCAATCCAATCCATCGAGCACTCCAATCTGTTGGTTTCAATAATCCTACGCTCCAATGAGCTATATCCGAAATTGTTTTCTTTCCTTTATTCGTCCATATTTCCACTTTCCAATAACAATCCGTACGGCTTTGCAAAGGCTTTCCTGCATATTTTATATTTATAGAAGAAGCAGAAGATATCTTCCCAGAATTCCAAAGATCAGCACTATCCTTTTTTAATAAATCTTCGGAAGAAGCTACCAATACCTGATAAGCTGTTTGCATAACTCCCCTTTCTTTACTCTGTATTTCCCAACTTAAACGAGGATGGATAACATCAATTCCTTCAGGATTTGAAAGATATTCACAACGCAAGTTCTCCACATGCAACTTTGCGTTTTTTGACTTGTTACAAGATAAAACCCCTCCTATCAAAAAAGCAATAGAAACAATATAGAGAGATTTTGTTGACATTTTTTCTTTTAATCCAAAAATTCTTTTTAAATATCTGTTTCAAATCTGAAACCTATGCAAAGCTAATCATTGACAACAATTAACCATCCTGTAGCATCCTGCATATCATATTTACAACAAGACTACGGGACAGTACAGGATGGTGCTGAAAATTTTCTCCTGTAACTTCACTTCCTGACAAATAGAGGATACTCTATTTATTGTTTGATTTAGCAGGAAAAATAGACCCCAATAATGAAGAAAGAACAACTGTTCCTATTGCTATCCCTATTCATTGCAATACAAACGAATGCACAAGAACAGATAGGGAATTATGCAGGACATTTTAAGGAAACAAATAATAAAATCACTTTTTCTACCTCCAATAGATTGGTAGCGTTAGATTTTTGTACCCCAAAAATATTCAGAGTTCAAATTAAAAATTCTTCTACCAAGGAAATAAAACATAAAAAAGACTGGATGGTCATTCCTAATCAATGGGCAACGGTTCCCTTGAAAATAGATTCCAACCATCAAGCACTTACGATTGCGACTTCCGCATTAAAAATTATCATTAAAAAGAATCCGGTAAATATTGAAGTGTATGATAATAATGGCACTTTATTAAGTTCAGAAAAAAGCAGTAATCATACTCCTGGTGGTTATTTCCAACATGGAGATACGGTTTCTATTAAAAAGGAATTACCGCCCGATGAACATTTTTTCGGATTTGGCGAAAGAATGGATTTTCTTGATCGTCGAGGAAAGAAGGTCAGTTTAAACGTAGGAAGAGGAAGTGCTCATGGTCATCTAAAAGGAGCTTATAACACCATAAAGGCCAATTACAGCCCTATTCCTTTCTTTATGAGTACCAAAGGTTACGGTATCTTTTTTCATACCCCCTATAAAACAATTTGGGATATGGGTTCGTCCCAACCGAATACTTTTTCTTTTTCGGCTGTTGATGGTGAGATTGACTATTACTTCATGTATGGTCCGGACTTTCCCTCCCTTCTTTACTCCTATACTTCCCTCACAGGCAGTTCACCTTTACTACCTAAGTATGCCTTGGGATTGAACTTTGGCACCTACAGCGGGGGAACATGGGGACATGAAAAACAGGCCTCTCCTGCTTACGTTATTGCTTTGATTAAAAAATTTAGAGCAATGGGTATCCCTATCGACCTTTTGTTCTTAGATTCCACCTGGAGATTGTTTGAAGAAGGCGGTCATGGAGCCACCACTTTCGAATGGCGGGATGCCTTTATTGATCCTAAAAAAATGTTTGACAGCCTGTATGCTTTGCATTTGCATGCAGTAGGTTTACATATCCGACCAAGATTAGATAATGGACCAAAATATCACTTGTTAGACAAAGCCCGGGAAGCAGGAATAACCTACCCCGAACACGGGAAACCGGGAGAATTTCCTAATTATTTTGACTCTACTGCAGTAAATTGGTGGTGGAATCATGCAGCAAAAAAAGTAGCTTCCCAAGGAGCCAAGTTTTTCAAAACTGATGAAGGAAGTGCCTTTGGAAGAAAAGCAAACGAGAGTAAAAAAATGGGACCTACCGATTCCATAGCCCTGTCTCTCCATAATATATTTCCTTTGGCTTATACGCAAGCTGCCTTCAAAAAATTCAGGGAATACAATGGAGGTCGTGGTTTAAATCAAACTAGAGAAGGATATGCAGGTATTCAACGCTATCCCTACATCTTTGCCGGGGACTGGCCGAGTGAATGGCAATTTTTCCGCCCCATCATTAAGGCAGGAATTAACATAGGATTATCCGGAGTAGGCTATTGGACGCATTGCATGGGAGGATTTGAAGGAAAAGCAGATCCCGAATTATATATCCGCTGGTGTCAATTTGGGATGTTTAGTCCCATTGCTATGGCTTTTGGAATGGATCATCCCGGATATAAAGAGCCTTGGAATTACGGGAAGAAAGGACTTGCCAATTTTAAAAAATATGACTCTCTAAGGTACACCCTGTTACCCTATATTTACTCTACTGCATATCAACTTTATAAAACAGGCATGCCTATCATGCGAGCTTTGGTATTAGATTATCAAAATGATCACAATGTATATGATATTTCAGATCAATATCTATTTGGAGACAATATGATGATCTGTCCGGTAACCGAAAAAGGCGCTCGCAGTCGTGTTGTTTACCTTCCAAAAGGAACATGGTATAACTATTGGACAGGAGAAAAATTAAAAGGGAAAAGATACCTTACCGTTCTTGCTCCATTAATGCAAATCCCCATATTCATCAAAGCCGGAGCGATCATCCCTACACAATCGGAGATGCAATATGTTGGAGAAAAAACTGTTGACACCATTACCTGGAATATTTATCCCGGTAAAAAATCCGGTTATACCCTTTATGACGATGATGGAAAGAGTATGAAATATCAAAAGGGTAGCTATGCCCTTACTCATATTTCTTGTACACAAACAAAAAATGATCTTCAGATTCACATCTCAAAACCTAAAGGGAAATATGAACTACCCCTAAGACATTACCTTCTAAAAATCCATCTCAACAAGGAACCAATAGCTGTTCATGTTGGGAATAAAAACCTCCCAAAGGCAGCATCAGGGGATACCGGTTGGGAATACGATAATGAGACTCAAATTTTAAAGATAGTTCCTGCCAAAGGAAGCCAAGAAGATCTTCAAATTCATATTCAAAAATAACGAAAAGATGAAGATTTATAAGATGCGAATATTGTGTACATTTCTATTATTAGCCTCTGCTTGTGTATTTACTCAAACAAGGGCAAATGATTTGCATCCTTCTTCTTTTCAGCAAAAAAAAGATTCCAGCTTTCCTTCTTTTCCAAAAAGAAAGTTGAGATATAGCCCCAATGGGAAAGACTTTGTTATCGTTAATGGACATAAAAGATATAATAGAGCTTTATATGGTACACACACCTCCTTTCGAATAGAAGCGGGGGATCTTCCGGAATTTGCTTTATACTTTCCCGGGATTGGAGGAGATCTAAAACTAGGAATAGTCACTCCACAGGGTACAAAATGGTTCAATGATTTTGATACCGTAGAGACCCGTTATCGACCCGGGAGCATGCTATATCGGCTAAAAGACCACCTTATCCATACTTCAGAAATTCATCTTCAGCTCCTGGCAATGAGTGACAGAGAAGGAATGGTTCTTAAACTAACAGTAAAAAGAAACGCCCATCCCATAAAAATTGTCGCCTTATATGGCGGAGCCAGTGGTATCCATCCCCATCGTAATGGCGACTTAGGAGCCGATCCCCGTTCTCTATTTTATCTTACTCCGGAACATGCTCAGGGCAACAAAATAAATATTAATAAAAATACTTTCTCTCTACAATTCAAAGATCGAAAAAGATGGGATACGCTATCCGGTATTTTTCCCAAAAATGCACAACTTCAGATCGGTGATGCCGGAGAAATAACAACTCCTCTTGAAGCTTTAAACGCTGCGAAAAACGATAGCACTCCGGTCTTGGTATCCACCTTACAACTAGATCAAGAGAAGCCCATTCATGTGGCGATTCAGAGGAAAAGCACTCCTAGGTTAACAAATAAGAAAGTTCCTATTCTCTTTTCCAAGGCAAAACAACACCTTCAAGAATTAGCAGGAAGAGTACGAATACAGACGCCAGATCCATTTTTGAATACACTTGGAGGAGCCATCAGTATAGCTGCAGATGCCATATGGCAATCCCCGGCTTATTTGCATGGAGCAGTTGCCTGGAGAATGCATATCCCCGGTTGGCGAGGAGCTTATGTAGCGAATGATTTAGGATGGCATCAACGCGCTAAAACAGAATTTTCAGCCTACAACCAAAAACAACTTACTACTCCGGACAGTACGATTCCTTTTCCCTCACCCAAAGAGCATTTGGCTCGTCAGAAGGAAGAAATTGGAGTTGGAATATTCAATAGCGGTTATATCAACAGAAAACCTACCGGAAAAATTGTTGCCCATCATTATGACATGAACCTCGTTTATATAGATATCATGATGCGCAATTTCTTTTGGACAGGAGATACCTCTTTTATCCGTCAATGCTGGCCGGTCATTAAAAGACATCTGGCCTGGGAAAAACGGAATTTTGACATAGATAACAATGGTCTTTTTGATGCTTACGCCTGTATTTGGGCCAGCGATGCACTTCAATATAGTGGTGGGGATGTTACTTACAGTTCTGCATACAATTATTTTGAAAATAAAACCGCGGCTAAAATAGCGCAAATTTTGGGGGAAGATCCAACTCCTTATCTAAAGGAAGCGCAAAAAATAAAAGCAGCATTAAATAATACACTATGGCTACCCAACAAGGGATGGTATGCTGAATTTAAGGATCGATTAGGCGAACAAAAACTCCACAGCAATCCGGGGCTATGGACCATTTACCACGCTATAGATAAACAAATCACTACCCCATTTCAGGCTTACCAAGCTTTAAGATATATTGATAATTATATACCGCATATCCCTATAGAGAGTGACGACTTAGAGGAGGATTTCCACCTGTTGTCCACTTCCAATTGGATGCCCTATACCTGGAGCGTCAATAATGTAGCAATGGCAGAGATAATGCATACTGCTCTTGCTTACTGGGAAGGCAATAGAAAAGAAACTGCTTTCAAATTTTTTAAGAGTATTATTTTAGAAAGTATGTATATGGGATCCAGCCCTGGAAATTTTGAACAGCTTTCTTACTATGATCGTTTTCGAGGAGAATTATACAGAGACTTTGCCGATCCTATCGGGATTAGTTCCAGAGCTTTAGTAGAGGGGCTTTTTGGAATACGACCGAATGCCCTTCTGGATACATTAACTATCCAGCCCGGCTTCCCAAAAAGCTGGAATCACGCCGCTATACATTTACCGGATATTGATTATAGCTTTAAGAGAAAAAACAACAAGGATACTTATCTCATTACACCTTCGTTTTATAAAAAAATGAATTTACAACTGGTTATAGATGCTCCAAAAAGTCAAATCAATACTTTAACAGTCAACGGGCAGCCCACGCAATGGAAGTATAAGAAAGCAACCATTGGAAAGCCAAAAATCATTATTTCAATTCCCTATCATGAACAATATAAAATAGAAATTAACTGGGGGCACAATACATTGGCAAAAGCGAAATTTGATTCTATCGCTACCATTGGAGATATTTTTAAAGTATATACCGGAGAAGCCAACATCATATCCATTAAGGATCCTCAAGATGTTTTATCCCACACAGGTGTTAAGCAACACGAGATACAAGGGGCAGTCAATAAAAATAAAGGTCCACACACTCTTTTTATCAATCTTCAACAAGGAGAGATGAATTGGTGGGAACCTATTAATATTAAAGTTCGGTCTGCTTACGAATTTGCTTTCTCCTCTGAACAACCACAAAAGGGTATTCAATTCAAGATAAGAAACAATAGCTCCGAAGAATTTGATCATACGATTAAGCTTTCATCCGGATCATATTCACAGCAACTACACCTTTCTATTCCGGAAGGACAATGTTCTAAGACGTTGTTTATTGACAAGAAATTTTTGACTCCGGGTACAAATAAGGTTTCGGCTCAAATAGCCGATAGGGAAATAGATACTCTTATTACCAATTGGGGACTAAAACTAAATGACATGAATGGGGGTACAGATATGTTGTCGATAAGCTCCTTCTTCAATGAAGAAGTCGATCAGATTTTTAACCAAAAATACCTTTCTCCAAGACCCCAGGTTCCCACCTTACAACTTCCCATACAAGGGATTGGCAATTGGTGTAGTCCACTCGTTCATCCTGAAATTAACTCTTCCGGATTGAAAGAACGATCAAAGAATAAAGGATATTTTGATACTCCAATGGGAGTTCCCTTTAGAACACCCTCCTCGAAAAATGTTCCGGATATTTTATTCACTTCACAATGGGAAAACTATCCCAAAGAGGCTAAAATCCCTTTAAAAGGTCGTGCCTCTCATGCCTATTTCATGATGGCCGGATCTACTAATCCGATGCAATCAAGAATAACGAATGGTAAAATTATTATTCATTATACTGACGGAACAAAGGATATTCTTATTTTGAAGAATCCAACGACTTGGTGGCCGATTTCCCAAGATTATTTGTATGATTCATACGCCTTTTATTCCCAAGCTTCCGTACCTTGGCGTGTACATCTACAAACAGGAATTGTCACTCGTCATACGAAACATTATAAAGCCATAAAAGGCCTAACAGATTTGGGGATAGAAGGTGGAGCCGCTACCCTTTTGGATATGCCGTTAAACGAAAATAAAGATTTAGCTTCTTTAGAATTAAAAACAGTAGCCAATGACATTGTTATTGGCTTAATGAGTATTACCCTTATTCGAAAAAAATAAAACACATTCATGAAACCAAAGATTAAAACATCCCCCGCACAACGAATTGCATTAAAAAGGAAAATGTGTTTCATTTTGGCTTGCATCTTCTTTTTTGTTCAATTCACCCATGCACAAAGCAATGATGACACTCTATCTCTTGCAGGAATCTGGCATTTTAGGACAGATACAGCTGATGTAGGAATACAAAAGAAGTTCTTTGATACGCCATTATCTCAAACCATCCAATTACCGGGTTCTATGGTTCAGAATAACAAAGGATTTCCTACCACTATTAACACCCAATGGACTGCCAGCATTAGAGACAGTTCTTGGTATTTTGATTCTGCAATGGCAAAGTACAGACAACCGGATAGCCTAAAATTTCCTTTTTTCCTCACTCCCAAAAAACGCTATGTCAATCCGGCCTGGTATCAAAAAGTAGTTCAAATTCCTCAAAACTGGAGTAAAAAACATATTGTCTTATTTATGGAGAGAGTGCATTGGGAATCAAGGTTATGGGTAGATGGAAAAGAAATAGGCTTGCAGAATAGTTTAAGTGCACCTCATGTGTATGATTTGAGTAAAATATTATCTCCGGGAAAACATATACTTACGCTTCGCATTGACAATCGCATCAAAGATATTAACCCGGGAAAAGACTCACACAGTATTACGGATAATACCCAAGGCAATTGGAACGGGATTGTGGGAAAAATAAGATTGGTAGCTACTCCCAAGGTATGGATAAACCAAATCCAAACCTTCCCGGATATAGCTCATAAATCTGTCAAGGTAAAGCTCCATCTGCATAATGATTTTAATAACAAACGTCAGGCACGACTTTCTTTAAAAGCTCATACTTTTAATTCTGATCAAACCATACAAGTAAAACCTATATCTAAAAAAATAGCTATATCTACCAAAGATACCATCATTGAAGTCACCTATCCTTTGGGTGATAAGATTCAATTATGGGATGAATTTCATCCCGCTTTATACCACCTTAGGGTCAATTTAAAAACGAATGCCGGAAAAGATACTCGAACGACTGATTTTGGAATGAGAACGTTTGGAATTGAGGGTACACAATTTACTGTAAATGGCAGAAAAACTTTTCTTAGAGGAACCGTCGAAAATTGTAATTTCCCGATTACCGGATACCCTCCGATGGATGTAGCATCTTGGCTCCACGTTTTTAAAGTCTGTAAATCATACGGATTAAATGAGATGCGATTTCATTCTTATTGCCCTCCCAAAGCGGCTTTTAAAGCCGCCGACCTGGCAGGTATCTATTTACATGTTGAAGGTCCCAGTTGGGCGAATCACGGATCTTCTTTGGGGGCGGGGAAACCAATAGATCAGTACCTTTATGATGAGACCAACAAAATTGATAGATTTTACGGCAATCATCCCTCTTTCTGTATGTTGGCTTATGGAAATGAGCCTCGAGGAGGAGGACAGGTGAAATATTTAAATCAATTTATTACTTATTGGGAGAAAAAAGACCCTCGCCATTTATACACCGGAGCTTCTACCGGAATGAGCTGGCCGTGGGTGGATAAAGAACAGTTTATTGTTCGTTCGGGACCAAGAGGATTACCCTGGACAAAACATCGTCCCGGAACCGAATTTGATCATCGAGAGGCATTAAAAGGTCACGACATTCCCTATATTGCTCATGAATTAGGACAATATTGTGCGTTTCCTGATTTTAGTCAAATTAAAGAATATACCGGTGTTTTTGAACCCAGAAATTTTGAATTATTTCGAGATGTTTTAAATGACCATCATATGGGAGATGAAGCCAAAAAATTTCTGCACTCTTCCGGGGAGCTCCAGCGATTAAGTTATAAAGGGGATATAGAAGGCACTTTGAGAACACCCGGGATGGCGGGTTTTGAGTTGTTGGCACTAAATGATTATACCGGACAGGGAACTGCCTTAGTCGGCCTGTTAAATGTATTTTGGGAATCCAAAGGTTACATCACGCCCAAACAATTTCGTCGTTTCTGTAGTCCTGTAGTTCCTCTGGCTCGTATTCCTAAATTTGTTTATAACAACGATGAAACATTTCATGCTTCTATTGAAATAGCAAACTTCGGGAAAGGAAAAATTAAAAAGGCACACCCCATTTGGCAATTAACTGACACATCAGGGAACATCATCGCTTCCGGAGCCCTGTCTGTAACAGATATTTCTATCGGTAACAATATTTCCTTAGGAAAAGTTGATGTCCCCTTAAACCGGCTTACCAGCCCAAAAAGGTTGAAATTTAAGGTCGCAATTAAAGGCTCTGATTATGAAAATGATTGGGACATCTGGGTATATCCTTCCAATAAAATATCTGCTAAGGACAGTAGCAAAATTTATTATTGTCATCACTTGGATAAAAAAGCAAAGGATCTTTTAAATAAAGGAGGAAAAGTTTTTCTAATGGCGGCCGAGAATGTTCAGAAAGGCAAAGATATTTCTATGCATTTTGTTCCTGTTTTTTGGAACACCTCTTGGTTTAGAATGCGTCCACCCCATACCACCGGAATTTATGTAGATCCAAAAAATCCTGCTTTTAAATACTTTCCCACAGAAGACTATAGTAACTTCCAGTGGTGGAGTATGGTGAATAAACAACAGGTGATGTGGCTCAAAGACTTCCCAACAGACTTTCGACCGCTGGTTCAACCAATAGATACCTGGTTCTTGGATAGACGATTAGGATTAATCTTTGAAGCACAAGTAGGAAAAGGAAAACTAATGGTTTCCAGTGCAGACTTATCCTCTAATTTAGACCGACGACCGGCAGCACGTCAATTGCTTTATAGCTTAACCAAATATATGGAGTCTAATGATTTTAAGCCTCAACAAAAAGTAAATTTACAAACAATAACAGATTTATTTCAAAAACAAGAATAACGAATTATTTTAAAAATCACATATCATGAAAAAAATAGGATCTATCACTTTAATGTTGGCTATATTGGGGTTATTTACCCTACCAGCCCAAGCACAATCTAAGAAACAAACGAAGGAAGTTCTCCAAAAAATTGCCGATCGCATTATAAAACAGACTCCTGATCAGTTTATCAATACCAAAACAAAAAAGACATATGACAATCTGAAAGAGGTACCTTTTACGCTAGACATGAAGGTTAAAAGTCGATATAATGATTGGCATTATACCAATGGCGTTTTAGACATTGCTTTAATGGAGCTCACTCAATCTCTGAATAATCCCAAGTATGAGGATTATGTCCTTAAGAATATGGACTTTGTTTTCACTCCTGAGAATATCAATTACTTTAAGAAACAATACAATACAGTCTTAAAACAAAAAGACGGATTAGACAAAGTAAGTCACCTTTCTTGGTATATGATTTTTAGGATGATTCGTCTCGATGATTATGGAGTGATGGCAGCAAGTCTGATTGACCTTTATCAGAAACATAAAGATCCGGCATTTAAAAAGTATATCGACAAAGCTGCTCATGCTTTAACTTATGCAGAGCCGCGACTAAAGGATAGTACCATCGCCAGATACTTTCCCCACAAAATGTCCATTTGGGCAGATGATTTATATATGAGTGTTTCTTTATTGGCTCGTTTGGGAAAACTTACCGGAGATACAAAATATTTTGATGATGCTGTACATCAGGTGCTAAAATTCCACCATTATTTATGGGATCCCACAAAAGAAATCTATTATCATGCTTATTTTACAGATACCCGACAAAACGGGGTCGCTTATTGGGGACGATGTAACGGATGGGTGATGATGGCGCAAGCCGATTTGCTTTCTGTCTTACCCAAGGATTATCCTCAACGAGATACGCTAATCCAACTTTATAGGGAAGAAGCCAGAGGAATTGCGCGTTATCAAGGTTCTAATGGCTTATGGCATCAACTGTTAGATAAACCCAATTCTTATTTTGAGACCAGTTGTTCAGCCATTTTTACTTATTGCATGGCTAAAGGAGTAAATGAAGGTTGGTTGGAACCTTATTTTGAAAAAGTAGCCCACTATGGTTGGCGGGGTCTTGTTAAAAATAAAATTACCAAAGAAGGAGATGTGATAGATATCTGTCCCGGAACAGGAATCGGTTATTCTACCGTTTTCTATTATAATCGCCCTAAAACCACCAACCGACCGATGGGGGAAGGTCCTGTCATTCGTGCCGGTGCAGAAATGTTGAAACTTAAACCCTACAAACCGGCTCCTGCTTATACCACTTATCATTTAGTAAAAGACAGAAGTAAAGAATAATTATTAATCTATTAAATATAATCACATGAAAGTAAAAATATTATTAAGTTCACTTTTAATTTTATTACTATTTTCTTTTTCAATAAAAGGACAAACCAAAGATACCTCAGAAATATATCAATTCGACTTTGGAACAGGAGAAGTGGCAAAAGGATACCAACAAGTAACTGCCACCACTTTATATAATAAGAATCAAAGTTTTGGTTTTGATTACGGGTCGGTTCCTATTGCCATAGACAGAGAAGACAATGATCCCTTAAAAAGTGATTTTTGTACCAGTGAATCCCCCTTATTTTTTTCTGTAAAAATTCCTGAAGGGAATTATAAAGTAACTGTAACTCTTGGTGATCAATGGCGTAGCTCTAAAACAACTATCAAAGCAGAATCTCGTAGATTGATGGAAAAAGAAATAACTACAAAACCGGGAGAATTTAAGACCGTATCTTTTATGGTTAGCGTTTGGAACAGCACCATTAGAGGAGACAGAAAAGTAAAACTAAAATCAAGAGAACTTGATAAATTGGATTGGGATCATAAACTTACTCTTGAATTCAACAATAGCCGACCTTGCATCAACGCCATTACCATAAAGAAAGTGGAAAATGCAACAACAGTTTTCTTAATGGGGAATTCTACAGTTACAGATCAATCTTTAGAGCCTTGGAGCTGCTGGGGTCAAATGATTCCTGCCTTCTTTAAATCTGGAAAAGTAGTCATCTCTAACCATGCTGCTTCCGGATCTACCTTAAGAGCATCTATTGGAAGAAGGAGATTAGAGAAAGTTTCCAGCATGCTAAAACCGGGAGATTATCTTTTTGTTGAGTTTGCTCACAATGACCAAAAAAAGGGTTCCGGAGAAAAAGCATACACCACCTATAATAAATACTTAAGAGAGTATGTAGATTCTGCTCGTGCACATGGAGCCATTCCTGTTTTTGTTACATCAACAAACCGTCGTCGTTTCGATTCTAATGGAAAGTTTTATGGCACTTTGGGTGATTTTCCGGACGCGATGCGTTACGAAGCAACTAAAGATGATGTTACTCTTATCGACTTAAACAAGATGACCAAAACACTTTATGTAGCCTTAGGAGTAGAAGATTCTCGAAAGCTATTTGTACAATTTCCGGCAGGTACCTTCCCGGGACAAAAAGAGAAGTTAGAAGACAATACACACTTTAGTGGTTATGGAGCGTATGAAATAGCCAAATGTATGGTGGAAGGAATAAAAAAGAAATTACCTGATTTAGCAAAAGCGTTAAAACCCAACCTAACTCCTTTTGATCCTGCGCATCCGGATAGTTTTAAAGACTGGTATTTGCCATGGACTCCCATGTTTACCAGCATTAAACCTTATGGAAATTAAAATGTCTAAAAGTAATAATAATGCAAAAAACAACTTTAAAATCATTCTTTTTTCTACTGTTGACGTTCCCTCTATGGACTTCATATCACGGACAAGCGGCACCTACTTTTAACCTTTTTTCTTCTATCCCTCATTGGGTAAAAAAAGTGGGCGCTCAACAAACCCCGGAGAAAAAGAAGGTTTATCTGGTCAATAATCAAGGAGCTGTCAATGATGGTCAAACGATGAATACCTCCTCTATACAAAAAACGATTGACCGCTGTGCCGAAGCGGGAGGTGGAATTGTGACCTTTAAAAAAGGAACCTATCTTACCGGTTCTATTTTTGTCAAATCAGGAGTCACCTTAAAAATTCCTGAAGGCGTACAGATTATTGGCAGTCAAAATATCAAGGACTATCCTATTATCCCAACCCGCGTTGCAGGTATCGAAATGAAATGGCCTGCTGCGCTCATTAATGTTCAAGATCAGAATAATGTAAAAATAACAGGAAAAGGGATTATCGACGGAAGAGGGAAACCATTCTGGGATAAATATTGGGATATGAGGAAGGTCTATGAAAAGAAAGGACTTCGTTGGGCAGTAGATTATGATTGTAAGCGCCCAAGATTGTTATTGGTTTCTAACTCTAAAGATGTGACTTTGGAAGGTCTTCATTTACAGCGTTCCGGATTTTGGACTGTTCATATTTTATATTCCAACCATATCACCATCAATGGACTTAAAATAGAAAATAATATCGGAGGTCACGGACCAAGTACAGATGGTATAGATATCGATTCTTCTACTTATGTTTTGGTAGAAAATTGTGATATCGACTGTAATGACGATAATTATTGCTTAAAAGCGGGTAGAGACGCTGATGGCCTAAGAGTAAACAGACCCACAGAATATGTAGTCATCCGTCACTGCATTGCCAGATCGGGCGGAGGATTATGTACCTTCGGCAGTGAAACATCCGGAGGGATTCATCATATTTTGGTAGAAGATTCTAAAGCTATAGGTACCTCTAATGGTATTAATTTTAAATCTGCCATTACCCGCGGTGGAACCGTTAAAGATGTCTATATTCAAAATCTGAAATTGAATAAAGTACGTCGGGCTATTAATCTGGGATTAAACTGGAATCCTAGTTACAGCTATACTAAGCTACCCAAAGGCTACGATTATGATTCCATTCCTGCCTATTGGAAAGTGATGTTAAAAAAGGTTCCTGCCTCCGAGGGAACTCCTACTGTAAAAGACATCTCAATTAGTAACATTCGGGGTACAGACTGCAATATTGCCATACATGCTTCAGGAATCAAGACCTCCCCATTACAGAATTTTAAATTAAAAAATATTGATATTACTGCAGATAAAGCAGGAAAAATAGAATATGCCAAAAACTGGAGGTTCAAAAATGTTCATATCCATGCAAAAAATCATCAGAAAGTAAAAGTAGAAAAATCAACTAAAATAAGACTTTAAATATCCTTTAGAAATGAATATACATTTGAAAAAAAATACCAACCCTTCTTTAGGTATCATGCTGCTCTTTTTCCTTACAACAATAGTATTTAGCTCTTGTCAGGAACAAAGTCAAAGCAAGAAATTTGACTTAAACCAATTAAAATGGCCTACAATCACCAAAACAACCCGACCATGGGCTCGCTGGTGGTGGATGGGAAGCGCCGTCAACAAGCAAGACCTGAGTATGGTTATGAAAGATTACAAAGATCATGGTCTAGGAGGTCTCGAACTCACCCCCATCTATGGAGTGAAAGGTGCAGAAGATCAATTTATCCAGTATTTATCCCCACAGTGGATGGAAATGTATCAATACACCTTAGATCAAGCCCAGAAACTGAATTTAGGTATTGACCTGGATAATGCTTCAAGCTGGCCCTTTGGAGGTCCCTGGGTGGAGGCTAAAGATGAGAGTAAGACAGTTTTTCATAAAACTTATACCTTAAAAGGAGGACAAACCCTCCAAGAGCCGGTAAAATATCAACAAAAAGGATTGGTTTCCACCAATGGGGAACGGGTCTCTATTCAAAATATAAAACGACCAATGAGTGCCAATAAGGATATGCAGCAATTATCTTTATTTCAGGTCATTTTTCCCCGGGAGATTCCACTTAAAGCCTTAGTCGCCTATTCTGACAAGGGAGATGTTATTCAATTAAAAGAGAAGGTCGATTCTTCCGACCATCTCAACTGGACTGCTCCGAAAGGCAACTGGAAAATATATGCTGTTTTTGAAGGTTATCATGGTAAAATGGTAGAACGGGCAGCTCCGGGAGGAGAAGGTTTTGTTATTGATCCCTTTTCTCAAAAAGCATTACAAGACTACTTATCCCATTTTGACAGTGCTTTCGAAGGGCATGATCTTAGTTATACAAGAGCTTTCTTCCAAGATTCTTATGAGTATAATGATGGACATGGACAAGCAGATTGGACGCCGTCCTTTTTCAAAGCATTTAAAAAATATAAAGGATACGATCTAAGAGAACACCTACCGGCTTTATTTGGGGATGCTTCTCCCGAAGAAAACAAAAGAGTCATTACCGATTACAGAGCCACAATTTCCGATTTATTGTTAAACGATTTCACCAAACCCTGGAAAAAATGGGCTAAACAACATGATGCTGTCATTAGAAATCAGGCTCACGGTTCACCTGCCAATATATTAGATTTATACGGAGCCAGTGATATCCCTGAGACAGAAGGTTATGATCCTATTAAAGCAAAATTTGCATCTTCTGCGGGTCATGTAATGAACAGACCTTTAATCTCTACAGAATCCTGTACCTGGATGGACGAACACTTCCTGGGAACGCTCGCCGAAGCAAAAAAAACAGTGAACCTATTTTTACTTAATGGAATAAATCACGTTTTTTATCATGGCACATCCTATTCTCCACAAGATGCCGACTGGCCGGGTTGGCTCTTTTACGCCGCTGTAGATTTTAACCTTTCTAACTCTTTTTGGGACGATTTCACGGCATTAAACCATTATATTGCCCGTGTTCAATCCTTCCTACAAAAAGGGAAACCCGATAATGACTTCTTAATCTACTATCCCATCTTTGATTATTGGTCTGATCCGGGCTCCCATCTATTAAAAGATTTTGACGGGGGAGGACGAGGAGAAGAAAATTCCGATTTCTTCAAACTTGCCAATACACTATCAAAAGAAGGATACAAATTTGATTTTATTTCTGATCATCAGATTCAAAAGTTAACGACCTCTAGTAATAAAATTCAATCAGGAGATATTCAGTACAAGACCATTCTCATCCCTGAGAGTCAACATATTCCGATTGAAACAATGAAGAAGTTGGTTACCCTTTCGAAAAAAGGAGCAACTATTATCATTCATAATACCCTTCCAACGACCATCCCCGGGTTCAAAGATTGGAAAAAACGAGAAGAGGAACTGAAAGAAATGAAAGATCAACTTCATTTTAATACAAATTCCCAAGGCGATATACAGAAAGCAGAGATGGGAAAGGGTCAATTTCTAAAGGGAGAAGAAATGAGCACTTTGCTCTCCAAGGTACATATTCATCGAGAAGTCATGGTAGATGACAGTCTTCGATTCTCCAGGAGAAAATCTTCCTTTGGAAACTATTATTTTATCGTAAATAAGAGCACTCACGCCATACAGAAATGGATTCCTCTGCAAAGAGCCGGAGCCTCTATCGCCATTTTCAATCCCCAAAACTCTAAATTTGGAATGGGGAAAATAAGACAAAAAGATCAACAGACGGAGGTTTATCTTCATTTGCTTCCGGGGGAAGCTGTTCTATTAAATGTATTTAAAGAAAAGCCCCTAAACAGTTATGAGGATTATCCTTATTATCAATCAGAGGCAGCTCCTCAACCTTTAAAAGGAGAATGGAAGGTAGATTTTGTAAAGGGTGGTCCTACCCTCCCCTCTTCATCTACCATCTCTCAGCTTACTTCCTGGACAAATTTCAACACTCCCGGAGTCAAAGCATTCTCAGGCACAGCACGATACACGATAAACTTTGCTCAACCAAAAACAAAAGCAGATGCCTGGAAACTTCATCTAGGGAAAGTTTATGAAAGTGCTCGCATAAAATTAAATGGATCCTATGTGGACACGCTTATTGCCCCTCCTTATCAAGTTGTCATTCCTATGGATAGTCTTAAGGAGCAAAATACATTAGAAATAGAGGTTTCCAATTTAATGGCCAACCGTATTGCAGATATGGATAAAAAGGGGATAAAATGGAAGCATTTTTATAATGTCAACTTCCCGCCAAAATTAAAGGAAGATAAAGGGGAAAATGGACTTTTCGATGCATCAAACTGGTCACCCAAAAATTCAGGTCTCGTTGGACCGGTAACTCTACAACCGCTGAAGAGAAAGAAATTTTAGGTATAAATTAAATAATGAATAGATAAAGAAGAAGTCAATGAATTATTCCGTTTCTTTGACTTCTTTTTTCTATACTTTCTAAATTCCTCTTTATGTTATTTCAAAAATAAAGGAAGAGGCCGTCATATATTTTCCTCCCTGTGAGGTAACATACAAATAGGCCGGCTGACCCTCAATAAATAAAATTTGGGGTCGTTCAAAACGGCCGTATTTACTCAAATAAGAAGGAGCAGGGGGCTGCTGAATATGATAATGCCGGGTATCAAAATAGGCGATTTCAGGTTCACTCCAATGAATTCCATCTTCCGATTCCATGATGAGTCCATCGGTATGATTATAGTATCCCATATCTCGAGCCAACATTTTAAATTTATTTTTTTCTTTCCAAACATAAGCATCTTCCAATTGAGTATTTCCCCCTTTGGTAGAGAAATCAATCACCGGATTCCCGGAATATTTCTTATAAGGACCCTCTAAATGATTAGATATTGCCAGCCCGTATTTACGATTTCCTCTTATCCCATTAACCGCTGTTTGATAATTTTTCGTATTCCATGATTTATAATACAACCAATATTGTCCGTTAGGATGTTTAATAAAAGTTGGATTAGAAGTATTATGATCATCCCAACTTCCTTTGGATTCGGGATAAATTAAAGGTTGATCCGGCTTCGTCCATGGACCTTCAGGGGCAGACGCAATAGCAACACCGATACGATTACCATTCGTTTTTCCATTGCTACAACCTATATAAAATAAGCAATATTTTTCATCCACTTTCTTAATCGTAGGATTATGACAGGTAGTTGCATCAAAAAATCCGGTACGAGGCGATAAAATCGTTTCTACATATTCAAAAGGGCCTTCCGGGCTTTTACTAACGGCATGACATATCTCACTTCCATTCAACCATCCTCCCATCCCCTTATCTTTCTTCCAACGGGAAAAATAAACATGTATCTTCCCATCTTCTCCTTGTAGGGGGCTATTCCCCCAAACATAATATCCCTCCATTTCCAAAGCACGACCTACTGGTTTTAACCGTTTTGCAAAATCAGAGATTTTCTTTCCTTCTTCTTTTAAGTTACTAAATGGGACAAATAAACCGGCACCTAAAGTACCAGCCTGCCTAAAAAAACTTCTTCTATTCATTTATTCTTGCAATCAATAGCCCGGATTCTGAGTATACAATCCTGATTTAACGTCCAATTGACTTTGCGGAATTGGATAGATAATATAGTTTTTATCAAATGGGGAGATTTTATTTTGAACATCCTCCGTTTGAATCCACGCTTTCATCTTATCTACGACCATTCCACTACGAACCAAAGCATGCCATCTTTTTCCTTCTCCTGCAAATTCTTTCCGTCTAGTTGCCATTAAATCTTCCATTGTCACATTTGAAATTGCATTTAATCCGGCCCTTTGTCTTACTTCATTTACAATATCGTCAACATCTGCTTGACTTCCTCCCGAAGCTCCATTTAAAATACATTCTGCTTTTAGAAGAAGAACATTCGTTAAACGAAGGACAATATAATTAATGGGCCAATCATGTCTATTATCGGGAACTTTAGAAAGATCAACGTACTTTACAAAAAAGGATCTTGATTCAGTTACCCCATCACTGGTAGTATATCCCTGTTGTATCGAAAAAGATTTACGTACATCTCCGGGTTCATAGGAACTTAAAAGATCCTCAGATATGGGTCGGATCTGAAGTCCTCCCTGGGTATTTTTCCCCTTTGATCTAAACCAGGCATCCGGAACCAATACCCAGGGGAAGGTCCCTCCTACTACAGGATCTGAACCTGTTGAATATTCCACATCAAAAATAACTTCCGAATTATTTTCATTATCATAGGCATATATATCTTTATAGTCAGAAATAAAGCTATAAGGCCCGCTAATAATATCATTTAACAAAGGAAGAGCCTTCCCCCACTCATCGACTCCCATTCCGGGGCCATTGATGCTATAGGTAGGTCCTGATCTGGTCATATAAACCAAAGCCAGCACTCCTTCTGCGGCATATTTCGTTACCCTACCAACATTATCATCCGAATATTGTTCAGGAAGATGTTCTTTGGCAAATTGGAGATCAGAGATTATTAAATCATATACTTTCCCTACTTCACTTCTGTTAATGGTATCCGCCTCTTTCGCAGTAACAGGATGATCTATTAAAGGAACTTCTCCAAACCATCTCACTAAGTCAAAATAATAAAAAGCACGCAGAAATTTGGCCTCTGCCTCAAGCCGCGTCTCCAAATTCTTATTCTCAAAAAACTTATCCCCTTTTGAATCCAATTGAGTCAGGACTTCATTGGCTTTATAAATACCACTAAAATTAGAACTCCAAGCTTCTTCAACATAAGGATTACTTGCAATAGAGCTATGAAAACCATTGATACCCTCCCAATCTCGAACACCTCCGTCAGACACTGCATATAAATTATCTGAACGTGTTTCCGACAGATTAAGTTGTCTATCAGGATATCCTCTTAAAGCGGAATAAACAGCATTTACCCCCTGGATAAAATCATTAGGAGCCGAATAAAAAGTTTCTGTACTTGCATCAGAAATAGGTTGTTGATCCAGGTCTTTTTCGCAAGCACTAAGGAAAAGAACACTTATAACTGCTATCAAACAAAATATTTTCTTCATATTTATCAGTATTTAGTTTTATTCTTAAAAAGTAAGATTCACGCCAAAGATCAGAGATTTAGGCAATGGAAGACCTCCATAATCCCCCGGTTCAGGATAAGTACCACTACCACTCAAATTGGTATTAGCAGCCTCCGGGTTAAAACCTCCGGTATATTTATCATGACCGAAAAAGTTTTCAGCAGAAACGTACAATCTAGAATTCTTTAAGAAAGAAGTCTTTAAAATTCTTCCAAGGTCATATCCCAACGTAATGTTTCTAACACGGATATAATCAGAAGGATACAACCAATCTGTATTTTTTATTCGACCAAAGGTCGAATAGGCCTTTCCTACTTCTCCATTTCCCGGATTGGAGGGGGAACGCCAACGATGCGCCCAGCTTCCCAGTACATTATCAGCCACTCCGGTTCCTGTCCTATTCACTGCCCTGCCAAACAGAGAATAGATAGATCCGCCCCATTGTCCCTGAATTAAGATAGACAAATCAAATCCTTTGTAAGAAAAAGTATTTGTAATTCCCCAGATATAATCAGGATTTGGATGGCCTACAATAACCCGATCATCTGCATCAATCACTCCATCTCTATTGGCATCGTAATATTTAGGATCTCCTACTGTTTCTGATCCAAATAACGCCGCCCCATTATCAATATCTTCCTGGGTAAGAATACCTATTTGTTTGACCACATTGATACTGTACAAAGGTTTACCTACTTGAAGAACACTGTGTGATATATCAAAAGAAGAAGGTACATAAATTCGCGTTTGCCCATCAGGAAGCTTCTTTAATTTATTTGTATTATAACTGATGTTCGCTGTTGTTTTCCATTTAAAATCTCCAATCAAATTCCTGCTTGTAATATCCAACTCCCAACCTTTATTCTCTACTTTACCAATATTTGCCAATGTGGAACTAAATCCTGATGCTTCAGGGATCGCTACATTCATCAATAAGGAAGTATTTTCTTTGACATAATAATCAAAAGACCCGGTAATTCTGTTTTTCAACACTCCAAAATCAAATCCTACATTCATGGTTCTAGATTTTTCCCATGTCAAGTCGGGATCTACGATATTAGAAGGAGCTTGTCCAACAGCGGATTTTCCATTGAAAGAATAATTATAGGTGCTCAAGACCGGAATGCTGCTATAATCCCCTATATTATAATTTCCGGCTTCTCCCCAGCTGGCACGTAATTTCAAATTAGACAATACGCCGGAGATTCCTTCCATAAAACTTTCCTGAGATATGCGCCATCCTACCGATAAAGAGGGGAACCATCCCCATTTCGTATTCGCACCAAAACGGGAAGAACCATCCCGACGAATACTGCCCGAGAATAAATATTTGTCATTGTAGGCATACTGTAAACGACCGAAGTAAGACAGCAATATGTTTTTGGTCTCTGTTGTACTACCAGAAATCGCATTTGCAGCATTCAAGGTCGTGACCACACTACTGTTAAATCCATCTTTAGAAGATAATCCATAATTATTCAGCTTATTATAATTATAAGAAAAACCAACCACACCGGAAACGCTATGTACCTCATTAAAAATCTGATGATAAGAAATCGTATTTTCATTCACGAAGGTGAGTCGGTGATAACCATTGTAGGCTCCGGATGTATTCTCAGTCAACCGTGATTCTCTGGATTCAAGAGAGCCGGTAACCGTATAAGGAATATATCTCTTGAAATCACTATTGGTATTATCTACATTAAGGGTGGATTTAAATTGTAGTCCATTCGTTAGTTCATATTGACCATATATAGTTGCAAGGGTTCTAAATTTCTTTGTTTTCGCTATGATATTCTCTAACTCACCAATAGGACTATTTCTGGATGTTCCCCATCTATATTGCCCATTTTTCCCTACATTGGGATAAAGTCCCATGGTATCTTCCTGAACCGGAGTCATTCCAACAAGTTCATGCAAGATGTTATCCTTTCCTTCGACTCCCGGATTATTTGACTCAGAATAGGTAGGAGCAATTTTGATTCCAAACTGAAGATGATCATTAGGCGTCACATCAACATTTGCACGAGCAGAATAATCTTTATAATCAAGATTTTTAATCATTCCTTGTTGGTTAGAATAATTCCCTGATATAAAATACCTAACAACATCGGTACCTCCTCTTGCAGACAATTCATAATTCTGTTGCAATCCTTTTCTGAAGGCTTCATCCTGCCAGTCAATATATTGTAAACCAGGATGTCCAGCTTTTGCCCAACGGGGATCAATCATATACTTAGTATTCACCTCTCCGTCTGAGAGACCTAATATTTGCCGTCTTTCCTCATTAGATTGGCTGGCAGAACGACCGGGGCCTGAAGCCTCCCACTGAGCATTAATCATTTCCGTAGCTCTATTCGCCCATTCTTGACCATCCAGCATATCCAATTTCTTGCTTCTTTCTGAAAAACCCGCATAAGCATTTAGAGAAATTTCGGGAGCTCCTTTTTTCCCGTGTTTTGTCGTAATAATCACCACTCCATTAGCTGCCCTTGAACCATAAATAGCTGCAGAAGCAGCATCTTTGAGTACTTGAATAGATTCAATGTCATTGGGATTTAAATTATCCAAAGGATTTCCATTCGAATAATTTCCCGATCCATTAGGGCTTGCCCCGGTAATCGGGAATCCATCCACAACATATAAAGGTTCATCTCCGGCAGAGATAGATCCCGACCCTCTAATTTGGACACTAAGTCCATGTCCGGGTATTCCGGAAGTTTGTTTTACTCTCACCCCCGGCATTTCTCCAACCAACGCCTGATCAATTCTGCCTACCGGACGTTCATCTAAATTGTCTGTATTAAACGTAGCCACTGAGCCAAGAACATTTCCTTTTTTCTCGGTACCATAACCAATCACAACAACCTCGTCTAAGGCTTTATCACCAGGAGTTAAAAGGACTTCATCCTGGCTCTTCGCCTGGCGGACAGAAATCAATTTATCGGTATAGCCCAGAAAACTAAATTTTAAGGTATCTGAAGAATTTACCTGCGTTAATTCATAAGCGCCATTATCATCTGTAATGGTACCATTTGAGGTTCCCAAAAGTACAACAGATACCCCGGCTAGCGGATCACCCGAAGACTCGTCTTTTACAACTCCGGAAATACTTTCCGATTCCTGAGCCTTGGAATTTAGGGATAGCAACAAAATGCTTAGTGTAAAAATAGGTATAAATGCTTTTTTCAAACAAAAAGACATGAGTACAATGGTTTTAATAAAAAAATGGAATAAAAATGAATCTAATCATATTGAAAGCCCCAATAAATAAGGCCAATGAATTTATTGATACATTAATCGAATGAATCAATAAAAGTTCTTTAGAAATGATGCATAGACTATCTTACGTTCTTTCCTTACAAAGATATATTTCCCCATCCTCTTAACTATCCTGTAGTATCATGTTCAATATTGAAATCATTTTATCATTAGCAAAATTCAAGTCAAAAAAAATCGACAAATGGGAAATTGCTGTCCATTTGTCGATTTTTGCATTTCAATCACAAAAACTTTTATTAATACCCCGGATTTTGCATATCTTGTTTTTCAGCTGATGTAAGGGCATGTCCGTTCTTTTGAATACCATCTAAGTAGGTTTGAGGAATAGGTCGTAAATGATGATATTCCTGAATATAGGGTGCAGCATCAACATTAAAAGCCTTTGTCCTTTCTACCAGAGTTTTCGTTCTGGCCAAATCTACCCAACGATGAAATTCTCCCGCCAACTCTCTAGAACGCTCATCTAATAAAAAACACATCATTCGATCATATTCGCTACTATAACCAAGCTTTTGAATAATTGCCTCATCTTGAGGAGGTAAATTTTGAGGATCAGTCACCTTTAAATTTGTCGAGGTGGTTGTTCTACTAACATCATTAGACTCATAATAAGAATTCTCTGGATAATATGAATTAAGATCAGGATCCTGATTGACCGCTGAAGAAGGATAAGCAGCCCCTCCATCTATGTAGTTCTCCCGATTTTCTCCCGATTTCCAAGCAGCACGTTCTCGAACAGGGTTTATATATTGGAGCGCCTCCTGATATTGATGCAAGCGAATTTCAGCTTCAGCAGCCATTAAATAGGTCTCTGCTGAACGAGCCAAAATGATATCTCTCAACCCACGTCCATCATTTATACTATAACGAGACGCATCAATAAATTTATTTAAAGAGGGAAACCTAACATAATCATCATAAAAAGCTCCAGGTTTCGTTTCCCCTTTGGGATAAGCAACATAAACTGTTGGTATAGTTTTCCCCGTAGAGTCATAGGTAACGACATCATGCAATTCTCTTTTAGCAAACCTATTATCCCCAGGTTGATTAATAATATACATCACTCCTAAGTCTCCATTCTCGTAATAATTACCGGAAGCATTATTCACTCGATCTTTTGTTTTAAAACTTTTCCAAAAACGAGAATCTTTAACGAGATCATAAATTTTAAACATATAATAAGTAGGAGAAAGCCTACTGTATGGTCGATCCCCTGTAATATCTCTTTCCATATAAGGGAGGTCATCATATTTAGAAATATAGTATAAATGTTGATGATTCTCTCCTCGAGTTGACAGATCACCAGAAAATTGAGCAGATAATATTATCTCATCTAAATTTTCATTAGCTCCATCGGGCTTAGTGTAAGCCCAAAGATCTTTATAATTAGAAGCCAAAGGATGATGAGAAATAACAATATCAGCCAAAGAAATAACTGAGTCTAAATCAGTCTGTTTAGTTGCATTATTCCAAGAATCATTTACTTCACTTGCTCTAAACAGGTAAGCTTTTGCTAAATAATGTGCAGCCGCATCTTTACTCAATCTTCCGAAATTAGAAGGTTCATCTGGTAATAATTCATATGCTTTTCTGAAATCGGAAATAACTTGATGGTAAATCACAGGTACTGACTCTCTCTTAAATTCTAATTCTACCGTATTACTCGGTTTCAATTTCAATGGTACTCGACCATATTGACTTACCAGCTTCAAATAGTTAAAAGCGCGAAAGAAATATCCACTGCCTAATGCTGTTTCTTTTATATCTTCATTAGTCGATTCACTAGCTTTCGCATTCTGTATAATTAAATTCGCATCTGAAATTCCAGTGTAAAGGTCATTCCATTGGGCATCCGCATCAACAGTATTCGAATTCACCTCACTGACAATGGGACCTAATCTACCATCATAATTATTCCACATGGCATTAGAGGCGTCCCCTCCCACATGAAATTCATCTGTTCCATAATTTGTATTACAAAAGACTGATTCTCCTTTAAAGGCAGCACATAAAACTTGATAATATGCTCCTACAACCAAATCATTTATGCCTGCATCCGTTTTGTAATAATCCATTCCATGAGCAGTTGTCAAATCTTCTTTCAACAAGTCTTTACATGATGGTAAAAACGCAAGTAATAAGGCAATTGACAAGCCACAACCAACAATCTTAATTTTATTATATTTTTTCATATATCTATAACTTTAACAACTTTCAAATTTAAAATGTAACATCAATACCAGCGGTAAAACCTCTATTCCAATATGGGCTTCTAACATCCATGTTCATAAAATCTATCCCTGAATATAGCATTCCCAAATCCGCGGCCTGTACGTATATTTTAAACCTTGACATTCCCCATCTAGATAATATTTCTCTGGGAAGGTTATAGGCCAAGGAAATATTTCTAATTTCCAAAAAGGATCCATTCATATATCCCAAATATTTAGAATAAATATCTCCTGTTCCAACAGTGTATATCGGCTTTTGATAATATGCATCCGTATTATTTTCATTATAATAATCTATTAAACGTTGATTAAACCTTCCCGTTTGAGCTTCTCCTCCTGTATCATATTTATAGCCTAATCTGCCATAGAGAAAAAACGAAAATTCAAACTGATGGAACGAGAAATTATTAACCATTCCAATTACCCAACGAGGTAAAGTATTTCCAATGATTACCCGATCATGATTAGGGTCAATTTCAAAATCTCCATTTTGGTCTATAGGTTTGACCATTCCTAATTCAAAATCACTTCCATTATCATTAAATTTATCCATCAATTTTTTATCTGATTGCTGCCACAATCCATCCGTTTCATAGCCGTAAATCACCCCAATTGGTTCATCAATAAACCAGCCATTACTAATATCATCCTCATTTCCATTAGCTAAAGCAACAATATGATCTTTATGATAAGATACATTTAAGTTTGTGTTCCATTGGAAATTATCAGTCTGAATATTGTAAGTATTTAATGTAACATCAACTCCCTTATTTGCTGTTTGTCCCACATTAGCATAAGTAGAGCTATAACCAGTTACAGTAGGAATAGATTGTTTCATTAACAGGTCTTTCGTATCTGAAGTATAAAAATCAAGTGTCCCCGAGACCCGAGAATTAAAGAAGGAAAAATCAAATCCCAGGTTATATTGAGTAGTTTTCTCCCATCCCAGATTTTGATTAGCCAAAGCAGAAGAAGGTATAGAGCCTCCGGTAATAGAAGTTCCAAAGGGATAAAATAAAGCACTTACTCCTCCTTTTGTGGCATAGGGTTCAATCGCTGAATTTCCTGTCACTCCAACACCAAGACGAATTTTTAATTGGTTGATCCAGGATGTTGATTGCAAGAATTCTTCTTGATCCATTCTCCATCCCAATGCAGCACTAGGGAAAAAAGACCATTTATTCCCAGCAGCCAGTTGAGAAGCTCCATCCCACCTTCCTGAAACCGTAAGCAAATATTTATCATTATAACTATAATTAATACGACCCATATAAGACATCAATTGTTGCTCTGTCAGATTAGAATTCCAACTTCTTAGATTAGGAACGTTTCCTGTTGTTAAAGCATTCCATTTTTGACTTGCAAATGGGATATCGTCTGCTGAAATAGAACTCCCTTCAGTATGATACTTCGTTTGCGTCTGTAATAAAGTAAGCCGAAAGTCATTTTTACCAAAAATTCTATTATAATAAATGAGATTATCTAGAGTATACGAAATCTTTTGATCTTTTGAAAGAGAGGCATAACTTGTGCCATTCCGAATAACGGACTTTCCATCAATATAAACACCATCTCGGTTCATAGAAAAGTCGGGACCAAAATTCATTCTATATTTCAATCCTTTTAGTACTGGGAAAATCTCTCCTATATCAAATTGAGCATGAAAACTTCCAAAAGCTCTTAGAGAAGTTCTTTCATCTGTCGAAAATTTCCATTCATCCACTACTGTTTTCACAGCTTGATCTCCTCCTGGGTAAATCACTCGATTACCAGCACTATCATAAGGGACTGCATAAGGATATACACCTTTTGCAGCATTATAAATACTGCTTGAAGAACTAATAGAAGATCTTCCTGTATTAGATTGACCATATTCTTGTTTACTGTAGCTAACGCTCATATTTGCTCCCATGGTAAACCACTTTGTAGGGGAGAAAGTAAGCTTAGTATTACCTGTATAGCGAGTATAAGACTGTCCTTTAGATGTCCCTTTGTTATTTAAATACCCAAAAGAGGCGTATCCTTTTAACTTATCCGTTCCTCCGCTCACACTTAGTGTATGTTGAGTAGACACTCCCGTCTGCGTGACCATACAAGTCCAACAGGTCGTTTGAACTTTTGATCCATCCCAAGTTCCTGATGACCATCCACGTAAAATATTTTTCCAAGCAGAAGGATCACTGGAGCCCTTAAATATCTTATAATCTGTAGTTTTATTAGGTTCATCTCCTCTAGGGTATAGGGAGGGATTAGAATAATAATAAGCCCAACGACGCCAAGTAATATATTGAGAAGCCGTCATAGGGGTTTCTTTGTCCACTAATTTTTGAATAGTAGCAGACCCCGAATAACTCACCTTTAGATTTCCTTTCTTTCCACCTTTGGTTGTAACAAGTACCACCCCATTTGCTCCCCGGGAACCATAGATAGCAGTAGCTGAGGCATCTTTTAACACACTAATCGATTCAATATCTTTAGGATTTAAATAATCAATTCCCCCTGAAATTAATGGAATCCCGTCAACCACAAAAAGAGGCTTATTAGAAGCTGTCAATGAGCGAACTCCTCTAATATTAATATCACCAACCTCCCCCGGACGTTGGTTTGAGGCGACATCAACACCTGCTATTTGACCTTGCATTGCCTGTACTGCGTCTTTCATCGGTCTTTTTTCAATTTTTTCCGATCCAATTTTAGATACTGCTCCTGTCAAATCCTTTTTCTTGGATGTCCCATATCCGACAACCACTACTTGGTTTAAGCTTGTTGCAGTAGATGACAATGTTATTTTTATTTCTGATTGTCCATTTACGGGTACTTCCTTTTTATTATATCCTAAATAAGAAATTTCCAAAATGGCATTATCGGAAACAGACAGCTGAAATTTTCCATCTTCATCGGTCGTTGTTCCACTATTTTCTCCTTTCACCTTTACGGTCACCCCGGGAAGGGCATTGCCACTTAAGGAATCTACAACTTCCCCATAAACCGTCTTTTCCGGAAGATTCACTGAAGCGGCATCAGCATGAGCAAATAACGGAGGAGAAATAAAAAAAAAGAAAAGGAGTAACGACAAACTAAAAAAAAGCGCTTTCCCATAATGCCTTCCTTTCTTTTCTTGAAAAAAACAATTTAAATACAAGTTCATTATTTATAATAATTTGTGTTTTAAGCTCTTAATATATCCCTGTAAGGAAGAGAAGATTCTATATCGCTAGAGCCTTTTAATTCAATAATAGAAGCAATTTATTTCTCTTTTGTCACATAAGCATCCTGCACTATGCTGTTTTCTCATTCTTATTTACGCAATCGTTCCCATAAAAGAGTTTAATATGAAAATTTTGTCTTTCCCAATCCTGCCTTAGAATGAGTCAATGGTATTATTCATCTCAATTTGAGAGCTTTTTTTAAAAGGAAGAGCTGATCCCTGATTATTTCATCGGCAAGGCATATATCTTTTCTCCCGGTTTGAAATTCACCATAATGTGATCAATGATGACGCCCGGATCAAGTGGATTAATCTGAAGAGTATGCCAACCGGCGGATTTAAAATCATACTTCAATACTGATTGGGCATGATTGCTCAAGACATTTTGCTTCCATGTCTCACTTCTGCCCTCTGTTTTATACGAGAGGGTATCTTTTTCTCCTCCATCTACGGATAGGGTCATCCTCACTCCTGCTGCATCATTCACCGGATGAGTAGGTAAAGTATATACCGTAATTTCCGCCGATCCTTTACTGTAAGTATAAAATTTGTATTTCAAATAAGCTTTTCCCAGCCCTTGGTCATTATTCTCCAATGGAATAGGTAATATAGTATAAGCGCTTTTGCCATATCCTAATTGCTGTATAGGTTTCCACTGATGTTTCTTTGAATAATCCCGTTTTTCTATAAAATCGCTTGCTTGCATAAAAACACGACCATTGTCCTCTACAATCGGATGCTCCGATAACTTAGCGGGAATAGCCGGTGCTAAGGATACATTGACACTGTAAGTATGTTGTCCGGAATGAATAACCAACTTCCCATCATGAATAGGCTGTGGAACTTGCGCCCAATCAATCGAAACAATTAATTGATCTTCGGTATCCAACTTTCCTGAGACTTTATTCAAATGAATCCAGGGATAAGTAGTCGAAGCCCGCCATCTAATTGGTTGATTGCCTTTATTAAAGAGCTTGATAAAATGTGTTTTTGAACTATAGGGGTTAAAGGTCGGCAACTCAAGAGGTTGGTTTGTAGAATCCGGTTGTGTCAGTCCTTCCGGCCAAATCAATAATCCTTCTCTTTTTGAAGTTACTTCTTTCGGTAATTGAGGAGCATGAAAAACAGGCAGGTTTCGAGGAGCCATATCCATCATTCCTTTCCATTTTCCATTCAGCAGATGATTATATTCATTTGTCAGTATTTTAATAGAATCATAAGCCTGCCTGGATAATGCTGCATATTGATTGGCTACCGGAAGATGATATTGAGCATATAAACGACTTTTCTGGGCATACAAAAATTTCTTATTCATATAGGCAGCTCCTTTTACCGGATAGGCAACCAGCTCAAAGAAAGCATTCCTTTTATTTTTAGGGATTTGTTTCTTTACCTCGTTTACTTCCGCAATAAGGTGATTATAGGATCTTACTCTATTTGCTATTTCATCCCCGTCAAGAAAAGGTTGGAAGGCGGTATTGTGCGTTGGCGTAGTGGGTTCGGTCTGGCTCCAGCCCATAAATTCAGGACGGCGGATTGCTGCCAGGCGATAATACTCCTCCATAATACTCGTAATCTTATTTGCATTCTTGGCATCAAAAGCTTGTGCATGCCATTGCTTCATGTAGGCATTCAAATTATCCGATTTTAGGCTATCAATATTCCAAGCTAAATCCATAATAAATTGAATATTATAAGCTGCCGGTTTAATATCTCCTACATTAATCATCCACAATCTTTTTGTGCCATACCGCCAGGCTTTTTTCAACTCTTCCCAAATAAGTCCCGGCTGCGTGGAGGACAACCACAAGTAATCATGCGGACGTCCCCAATAGGAAATATGATAATACACACCAGCCGATCCGCTACGTTTTCTTTCATTTGCATTACTCAACCTCCGGATATAACCATAATTATCATCCGGCCAGACCAGGGTGACATCCTCCGGCACTTTCAATCCATGGTCATATATTGGCAATACCTCTTTATAAGGCACAAACACCTGTGGCACTTTCGTCACCTCCTTATTGATGTATTTTCTAATCAAATGACGTTGATCTTTAAATATTCGGGACATTAAATTGACCTGTTCGTCAATACCCGAAACTCCTTTCATTCGCGAATCTCCAACCCCTCTCATCCCCAGGGTATAGATGTTATTTCCCTGTCGGGATTTTTTAATTTTCTTCGTCCATAGATGAAGGATGGCCTCTTTGTTGGTTACATAATTAAAGCTCCCCATCTTCTTTTTATTCCAAACCACCGGAATATTGGTCATCATGGGTTCATTATGAGCTGTTCCCACCACGATATCGTATCTTTCCGCCATTTTTTCATTCCCTTTCATTTCAAAAAAAGGAGTTGTCCCTGAACCGGTAGGATGCATGGCCGGCCAAATAGTATTGGCTTTCAATCGAAGCAACAACTCAAATATCTTAGCATAAGTTTTCGGCCCAATATTTCCTGCTTGGGGTTCAAAAGTCTTGGAAGCCCAGGGGCGCAAACCCCAATCTTCATCATTAAGAAAAATCCCCCGATATTTTACAGAAGGTTCTTGATCAATATGTATAGATGCATTGAGAAAAAGGGTATCTTTTTTATCCGGTGTCACATCTGCCCACCATTCCCAGGGAGAGACTCCAATCTTTCTGCTCAATGTAAATACGCCATAAGCGGCTCCTCGGGGATCGCTCCCGATAATCAAAAGTACCTTTTGAGAGGAATCTGTTTGATTAGGCACTAATCGAATAAAAAAATGTTCCCATTTGCCTTGAATATTCGGTAAATCATTACTTTGGATATAGGATTGAATATGGGGGTTATTCACTGTACCAATCAATAGGGTTGTTCCCGATTTTGGGTTAGGAGGATCTGAAAGAACCATTGGCTTTCTACCGGTGATCTTTTTAATATCTTCCGATAAATCTTTTGCAGCAATTTTCACTACCTCCGCTTCTTGATTATCTACTACAATGACAGGAGAAGATTGAGAAGTGGCTAATATGAAGGGGTGGTTTGTTGAATTTTTGGTTTGTCCATTTCCTACTTCAAGGATAAAAAAAAGTATTCCCCATATTAAACTTCCAACTTTCATTTTCATTATCACCTTTATTTTATAAGCATTCCTTTCACATTCTGCACCTGATAATCTACTTTACTTCCATCAACAGCAAATACTCGATTAAAATGAATATTTCTACTATCACTTAACTGAATAATAGGGCCTTTAGGAAGCCGAACATCCTCAAAGCGGACGTTTTCTGTAAAATGATTATCCTTTTCAAATCCCTGAATAACAATGACCTCTTTTTTCTTCGTTTGGCTCATATCAATATGAGAAAACTCCAAATTCTTATAATAAGGAGACTGTGGAGCAGCCTCGCCATCATTATTATAATTGACTGCCGAATAAACTGTTATCTGTCGTAAGGCACAATCTTTTACAGATATATCCTTTACATACCCCCCTCTGTCTTTGGTTCCTTTTATTTGCAGTCCATGAAGCAAGTTGCCTGTTATACAATCTCTCACCAATACATCACTAACGCCACCGGACATTTCACTCCCAATGGCAATACTATGTCCTCTTTTAAAATTACAATTAGAAATCCAAACGTTTTTTGTAGGCTTCGCTATTTGGTATCCTTCCGGATTTTTTCCAGATTTGATAGCAATACAATCATCTCCGGTAGAAAAAGTGCAGTTAAAAATATAAGAATCTGTTGAAGAGTCCGGATCTATTCCATCCCCGTTTGTCACATTACTACTGATGTTCAAATCATGGAGCGTAATATTATCACTATAAATATAATGAATAGTCCAGCAAGGAGACCCGGAGATAGTTAATCCCTGAATATTCACATCCTGGCAGTTCATTAAAAGGATTAACCGACCTCGGCTTCTTCTTCCGTTTTTGTCTGTCATGGCTTTTGCCAACCGCCCCCCACCGCCATTAACGGTTCCTTTTCCACGAATAGAAAGATGTTTGACAGAGAAACCTCCCTCATGGTTTAAAGTTCCGGCATTCAATAGACTGGCATAAGTAGTCATTTCCCATCCTTCAAAACGATTGGGAATCATAGGAAGATAGTCTTTAGGATTTATGCTTCCCTGTAGCGTTCCTCCTTTTTCGATGTACAAGGTCATATTGCTTTTTAAAAACAAGGCTCCTGTTTTAAAAGTTCCGGCAGGAATAAGTACTGTTCCTCCTTTTGTACAGGCATCTATGGCATTTTGAATGGCTTTGGTATTAATTGTTTCTCCATCTCCTTTTGCTCCAAAGTCTGATATATTGAAAACTTTACCGGGAGCTTTTGTTTGGGTTTTTATCTTTTTACTGGCAGCGGACAACCTTCCGTCTTGGTATTTTGCCTTGATATAAAAATTATAACGGGTATCGGGTTTCAAATCCTTGACGGTATAATTGGTAATGTCAGAAGAAGCTATCTTTTTTCCGTCTTGATATATATAATAAGTAGAAATATCGGTATATTCTTCCGGTTTATCCCAAAGCAAGGTAATGCTATGTCGGGTCGCTGACTCAGGAGGTACTGTTAATCTCTGTGGACGATCCTTTGCAATAACAGTATGAGCCAAAAGAATAGTAACACCTAATAAATAAAATATTTTTTTATAAAACATAAACTTATAATTATTAAAATAAATCCTATCTAAAACTTATTCTTTTCGCCAAGGGTAATTTTAATTTCTCAATTCCTTGCAATACCAGTTCTGCCATTTTCCTGGCTCCCAACTCATTAAAATGGGTATTGTCATGCCGTCCATTCGGATAATGAGGATTTTCTCCTTTCTTTAAATCTAACCACAACCATTGGGAACCTTTCGGACCCAGTTTTTGAATTAAATTGATACTTAAACTATCTAAATCTATCAAAGGCACCTCCTGAGTAGAGGCCACCTCCTTTACCAATTTAGAATATTGAACATGCGTATCTACTACCTGACCTGAAGAATCAAAGCGTCTTCTGGTCACCGGAGTGAGTAAAATTGGATGCGCCTTTTTGCTGCGGGTTTCTTTTACAAATTTTTTCAAATTGGACTTAAATTGTTTTGGCGGGGTATAACTCCCTTTTGACGGCACTTCATCGTTATGGCCAAATTGAATAATCACCCAGTCTCCGGCCTTTAAAGTTTTCATCACAGATTTCCAGCGCCCCTCTTCAATAAAGGTTCTTGTGCTTCTCCCGTTTTTTGCTCGGTTATCCACTGTTACGGTAGAATTCCAATAATATTGAAACGGCATTCCCCAGCCTGTCTCAGGATAGGACGATATAGATTTATTAGACATCGTAGAGTCCCCAATCAAATATATTTTTATTTTCTTCTGTTGTAATAGCGTAAATGACATTAACCCTAAGAGAAGAATAGTACTTATTTTAAAAATACTCTTTTTCATAAAATTTTTAGGGTTAAAATTAAAATAATAATTAGCACTAGCTATCCTGTTCTGTCCTGATAGGTGTTGAGAAAAGTAAAACTCCTTTAATGAAAATAGGATAGTACAGGATAGTAGGTAATCATTAGAATTATACATTTACACTATGAATATAAAATTACTTCTAACGGCACTGGTAATTTTTTCAGGGACATTCGGCTGCCATGCTCAGGAACAACAAGTGATCAAGCTGTGGCCAGGAACAGTGCCCGGAGAAACAGAAGCTAAACATCCCGCACGAGTTAGAGCGGATTCCAGCGGTGGTGTTATCCGAATAACAGACATCACCGATCCTCGAATTAAGATTTTTCAACCTAAAAATGAAAACGATAAACATATTGGGATTATCGTTGCCCCAGGGGGAGGTTATAGATATCTTACAATCAATAAAGAAGGAAGTGAAGTTGCCGATTGGCTGAATAAATTGGGCTATACTGCTTTTGTATTAAGGTATAGAGTTCCTCATAAAGAAGCAGGAGCTTTACAAGATGCACAAAGAGCTATTCGGTTGATTAGGTATCATGCCAATAAATTCAAAATTAACCCCGACAAAATAGGTTTTATAGGGTTTTCTGCCGGAGGAAGCCTCGGAGCACGCCTAAGTACAGAATATAATCAGAGTTTATATCCTTCTATAGGACCTGCAGATAGCGTTTCGGCTCGTCCGGATTTTACCTTACTCATCTATCCTGCCTATTTAAACAGAGGTCCAAACAAGAGTTTGACTCCCGAGTTAACAATAGATAGTAAAACACCTCCTATGTTCATTTTCCAAACAAAAGATGACCATTATTTATCTTCAAAAGTAATGACCCAGGCCTTAAAAAAGGAAGGTATTCCGGTAGAATATCATCTTTTCCCTAAGGGAGGACATGGCTATGGATTAAGAAAAGGGAATCCCGCTGCTGAAGCCTGGCCGCCTTTAGCTAAGATTTGGTTGGAGAAGATTGTAAAAAAGTTAAACATGGATGTTTTCTTGTTAATAGGTCAGTCAAACATGGCGGGACGTGCACCTATTAAAAAATCACAACAGGATACCTTACAACAGGTATTTCTTTTTAATGATTCATCCTTCGTGCCAGCTGTTAATCCACTAAATCAATATTCTACAGTACGTAAACCCATATCATGGCAAAAACTCAACCCTGGATACGCATTTGGTAAAACATTGGCAATACATTTACATCAAAAAATAGGATTGGTCATTAATGCAAGAGGAGGTACGAAAATAGAATGGTGGGAAAAGGGATACCATGGCAACAATGATTTCAACCTTTATGAAAAAGCATTAAAAGCCATTAAAGAAGCTCAAAAACATGGTATTTTAAAGGCTATTCTATGGCATCAAGGAGAATCAGACCCACATTTGTCAAAAGAAGCATACCTATCAAAATTGAAAAAATTAGTCTCAGATTTACGTCAGGATCTGGGAACAGATGTTTACTTTCTTGCAGGGGAATTAGGACGATGGCGAAGCAGTGCAAAAACTGTTAATCAAGCAATTTCAGAAATCCCCCAAAAAATAAATAATGCAGATTTTATTAAGTCTGATGAGTTACACCCGCTAAAAGGAGACTCAACAAACCCTCATTTTAATAATCAAAGTCAACTTATTCTGGGAAAAAGATATGCATTAAAAATACTAAAGCATATCTATCAAATGAATGTGAAATAATGAAAAGTTAACTACCTGTAACTATTTCCATATCCTTTAATGTTTGATTTTGCGTTCCCGTTCCATTCACTCTCTATAAAAAACATCTTTAAAAGATTTAAAAAACAAGTTACTATTTTATCAATAAAACTTTTTATTGATCATAACTATTAAAGAAAGGAGCAAACACTTTTGTTTTTTCTTTGGGATTGCCAAAAAGTTCAATCAGTTTTTTAGACCAATGATTACTCAATGGAATAATAATAAAACTTCCTTCTATTGCCTTTCCTTTTTCAAAGTGATAAACATTTGGAGGCCAATTCCGTTTATTAAAACGACCGGCTATTGTTGCATTCTGACTGACAATAATCCCTTTCTCTGTCCGTTCAACTGCAATATTGGCTTTAGGAG
>CAZYHV010000010.1:77652-119113 GCA_964647485.1 uncultured Chitinophagaceae bacterium
TGACTGACAATAATCCCTTTCTCTGTCCGTTCAACTGCAATATTGGCTTTAGGAGCAAGTAATGCAAATCCATTCCCTTCGGTATCCGAAAAGACTGCACAAGATACTTCCTGCCGATTCCCCGGATAATAAATATCCCCGCTATTCAAATGGAATATTCCAAAATCACTCAACACATCTTTTCCCGGATAAGAAGCATAAGGTCCTTTCCCTATCCATCTGAATTCTGTTAAGGAAGAAGGAATCAGGAATGAAAGTCCGGTTTCCAATCCCAAACCATCTCCATTTGGCACAAAATGATAATGTACACGAATACTTCCTTTGTTCGTAAAATCATAGTTCACAGTTCCCCGGAGTTGTCTATTTGCGGGACTTTCCGGCTCATAGCTGTATTGCATTTTGAGCTGATGTTTGGTAAACTTTAATTTCCGAGACATTTTGGAATGCAATAAAAAAGGGGTCCATAAGTGATGTTTTGAAGTATCCCAAACATCGGCTGCTTCTTCACATACTGTAATTTTTCTCCCCAACCTTGCAAAGGGCCCTGAAGTTATTAATAGATTCTCGCTTTTATTTTTTAAAGTAATTTCTCCTTTTTCCTGCTGAAAGGTAAATTGATAATTCTTAGCCTGAATACTTGAGCCTTTCTTTTTTGGCTTTATTTTCTTGGTAAGCAAATCCTGTTTCAGTTGCTTAAACAAATTCTTATCGGTATGAAAGAGGTAACTTTTTTCATTAATTGTATCTTGGTTTTTATTTAAGAAAGCTAATTTTAGATAATAAACAGCATGAGAATGAGGATCAGGCAATGAAGTTTTAATTTCCATCGTAACCGTATCATGCGGCTTTCCGGAGAGGGATATCTTCCCGGAATGCAATTTTTCTTTATCACCGTACAACTGCCAGTTACATTTTATTTGAGATAGGTTGGTAAAATCATAACGATTGATGACTTTTATTTTAAAATTGTTTGTTCCCTGCTTATACTGTAAACTATCATCCATCGCCACCACCGGAGCGTAAACTTTTCGTACCTGCCAAAAATCCACTTGCGGTTTTCTGTTCGCATACACAATACCATCCATTCCATCAAAGTCATGGGTATCATAGTAGGAATTGGGAGACGGCCAGGCATATCGAGTCGATTCATTCTTAGAAATCGGATGATCTGCTTTTCGTAAAATACCCTGATCAAAGAAAGCCCAAACCGCACCTCCCGCTAATTTGGGACTGGCATATATAATCTGAAAAATATCCTGCATTCTGCCAAAACCTGTTCCCATTGAATGAGCAAATTCTGAAAAAATTAAAGGACGATGAAATTTATCACTATATCTTCGAACATCAGAAACAGAAGGATAGTGAGCTGCTAACACCTCTTCTTCATCCAGCTTACCACTGTTAATAATCTTTCTAAAATAAGAGCCAACCAGTGGATAACAATAAGGACGCGTAGTATCCAAACTTCTGACATAATTACCCACCTTTCTCACCATATCTGTCACCGGATTCTCATTTCCAACACTCCATACAATCACACCGGGATGATTTTTATCTCGATGAATGGTCGCTTTTGCCCGCTGAAAGAGAAGAGGTAAGTAGGTCGTATCATAAAGATGTTTATCGCCAAAACCAAAAGGCACTTCATCCATCACATACATCCCCATTGAGTCACAAAGTTCTAAAAATCGCGGATTCGGAGGATAATGAGACGTACGGATAAAATTTACGTTTGCTTTTTGCATTAATTCTATATCTTCCTTCATTTCCTTCTCTGTTATGGCACGACCATGAAGAGGAGATAGATCATGATGATTGACTCCTTTTAAGGTAATAGGTTTCCCATTCAGTTTTAAAATTCCATTATTCCAGGTTACTTCTCTAAGACCTACTGTACGGGTATATTCTTGTATCTCTGTTCCATTTCGATAAAGAGAAAGATGAAGATGATATAAAAACGGGGTCTCAGCCGTCCATAATTTCGGATTCGGAACCGAAACAAGGGTAGAAAAATGCGCTATCGGTTCTGAACCTTCTAATGAAGGCTGAATAGTAAACGTCCGAACACTTTTCCCATCAGGAGCAGACAGCTCCCCCATAATTTTTAAATCCTCCGAAAGTGGTTGATTGCTTATAGTTTCTATACTTCCTTCCACTCGAACTGATGCTGAATTTGAATGAACCGGTGTTTGAATGGTCAAATCCTTAAGATGTACTTCGGGGAGGCTAAAAAGAGTAACATCCCGGAATATTCCTGAAAGTGACCAGGCATCATTCGTGTCGAAATCCCAACCTTTGGGATGGGTAACCACCTTCACTGCCAACACATTGGTTTTACCTGTTTGGATATAAGAAGAAATATCAAAAATATGACGATTATAGCCACTTGAATAACGACCCACATAATGGCCATTCACCCACACTTTATACCCATATAATACACCGTCAAAAGCTAAATATACCGGTTTATTTCTCCAAGCCTTTTTTACATTAAATTTGGTTCTATAAAGACCTATTCCTTCCGCTAATTCTTTTCCATATTTGGGTTCTGCAAAACCCTGGAGTTCCCAATTTCCGGGAACTTTAATCGCATCCCAATTCTTAACATCAAATGGAGGTTGATAAAATAAGGAATCCGAACCCATCTCTTCAGAAGGGAAATATTTAAATTTCCAGGTTCCATTCAGAGATTGAAGATGTGCCTTATCTTTCAAAGAAGGCATGGCCACCTGAGCCTGTATGCTGTTATAACTAAAAGTCAGACAAAGAAGTACTGTCGTCAATAAATTTATTCTTCTAACCATTATTTCAAGCCTTATTTATTTAACGTTTTATTCCAATTCTTCCCATTAATTTCCACCTCCTCTAGTCTCATATTTTCTACATGATTAACCTTTAAAGGGGTAGTAACCCCCTTTATCGTGCTATTGGTAATTAGAAGATTTTGCACCGGAGATTTTTCTTTAGCCTTAATGAGAATGCCATAATCACCTCCCTTTTTGACCTGGAGATTATCTACCCAAATATTTTTTACGGTAGGCATAAATTCTCCTGACTTTGGTTCATCATCCCCATAAAACATATTCACTCGTATTGCTTCTTTCCCGTAAGTCCCAACTTTTATATTTCTAAGATATATATTTTTAATAACTCCTCCTCGCATGGTACTTGTCTTTATTCTCAAGACCCTACTGAGATCTGAACTATTCATCTTCAGGTTTTGTGCATAGATATTATTCATACCTCCGGAAGTACCACTTCCTATCACAATCCCCCCATGTCCGTCTTCAAAATGAGTATTTTCAACAATGATATTCTCTGATGGCACTCCTATTCGACGTCCATCATGATTTCTTCCGGATTTAATAGAAATACAGTCGTCTCCGGTATCAAGATAACAATTCTTAATCCATACATTTTTTGAAGATTCAGGATCAATCCCATCGTTATTCGGACCATGTGATTTTATATGGATACCATCAATAATAACATTCGATGATAGTACCGGATGAATTTCCCACATAGGCGAATGATGCAATGTAATCCCTTTCAGAAGTATATTTTTACATTTATAAAATTGAATAAACATGGGTCTTAAGTAAAAGCCTTCTCCAAATATTCTTTCTTTTGGTGGTACTTCCAATTTATTCATTTGTAAAAGGTATTTCCAGCCTTTTTGTTGACGGGGTTCCCCTTTTTTCCAACCATATTGAGACCGTCCCTTCCAAGGATACCAGTGTTTTTTATCTGCATTTCCATCTAAAGTCCCCTGACCGGTAACCGCTATATTTTCTTTTTCGTAGGCATAAATAAAAGGAGAATAATTCATCAGCTCAATGCCTTGAAAACGAGTAAAAACCATAGGAAGGTAATCTTTCGGATTTTGACTGAAAAGAATCGTCGCATCCTTAGTAACATGTAAATTCACATTACTTTCCAGATGAATAGCCCCGGTCAACCAAACTCCTTTAGGAACAATTACCATTCCGCCGCCTTGCTGATGACAAGTGGTTATGGCTTTTTTAAAAGCCTTTGTATTCATGGTTTTGCCATCTCCCACAGCTCCATAATCAGTAATTTTAAAAGTCTGATCGGGAAACTTCGGAGGTTGAATTTTTGCCTTTATTTCATCTAAATCTTTCCAGGGATGTCCCGGAAAATTTTGACTATTTACCTTACTTCCCCCACCTAAGATGAATAAAGTGGTCAAGCTTAATACCCAAATTCTCATCCTTTTCATTTTAATTATTTTTATTCCAATTATAAATGCAAACGTTTGCTTCTGATCAAAGATAAAGTATATCAAAAGCCTAACCATCCTGTGGTATCCCGTTTATTCTAAAAAAATATAACAACATCCCTAAATGCGTATAAACACACAATACATCCCCTATCAATAGCCTCAATGAGTCTTTTTGATAACTTTCTATTATCTTTTTCCATGCGTCGGTCCCGGCCAATGATCAGAACGAAATGGCGCAGCAGGAATTCGGCTATCATTTGTTAAATTGGGATGTTGTGGATTGTTATTAAAAGCATAGCGTACTGCTATTGGCTTCTTCACCTTTTTGCTCCACACTTTGATTTTATTTTTTCCAATAATTTTTGCTTTTGCCCAATGCCACTGATGATCTTTTCCGGCCAACGCAAACTCTTGAGGAGCATTTCCATCCGTAGTACGCAATCCCGATCCCGCGTTATCAAAAGAGACCACCATCGTCCTTCTCTTCACTATGGCCGTATCAAATTGAGGTCCGCCCGGCAAGATATTCTTATGATATACCGAAGACAATGCCCATTGACACATCCGTTTTCCTACATCATATTTATCATGCGGATGAATATTATGAGCCTCACCAATATCTATAGTTACTATTAGCCCGGTATTTGATACCGTATCAGCTGTCCTGCGTTGAGCATCGCGCAAATGGCTCCAGGCTTCATCCTCTGGTTTTGTATTATGATCTCGAAAATTAGGTAATTGAACGATTCCAAACGGGAAGCGTCCTTCTCCCCATTCCGCTCTCCAGGCTTGAATCATTCGAGGCAATAAAATACCGTATTGCTCTGCTCGACCTTCATTAGATTCACCTTGATACCACACATTTCCTTTAATTGCAAAGGGAATTAAGGGGACAATCATTGCCTGAAAGATGGATCCTGCTATTCTGTATTCTCGCAGGGCTTCAGGTTGATGAGGTGCTCCTTTAGGCTTGCGTCCGGCAGCCTGTTCTTTATCTGCATACTTTCTCCATTTTCTTAACGCATTAGCATACTTTTTTTGAACGGAAGCTCTTTGTGACTGCCACTTTTTCTCGCGATCAATACAGGGTTGTAAATCAGGAGTATGCAAATAGGAGCGGGGCGTCCATGCTTCCGCCTGAGAGCCCCCATAAGAAGCATTAATAATGCCCACCGGCACGCCTAATTTTTTTTGTAAAGCCAGCCCAAAATAATACGCGGCAGCCGAGAAGGGACGTACAGAAGATGGGGTACAATTTTTCCACTCTCCTATCCTCCCATGTTTATGTTGGAATGCAACATCTCTGCTCACATTAAACAATCTCAGTAAAGGATAATCGGCAGAAGCAATGACAGAATCTCCTTTATCGGTTTTTGCCAAGATTCTTTGCATATTAGATTGACCGGAACAAAGCCAAACTTCACCAATTAAAATCCCTCTCAGATGAAAAGTATTAATTCCCTGAATAGTCATCATCTGAGGAGTAGCATTAGCTTTCATCGGCTCCAAAAAAATCTTCCACTCCCCCTCTTCATCGGCCTTTGTACTTTTCTTCTGACCATTAAAAGTAACCGTTACTTCTTCTCCCGGTAGCGCCTTCCCCCAAATAGGCACTTGTGTATTCCGTTGTAAAACCATACTGTCTGAAAGGACATCCGGTAGATGAACTGCGGCTTTTGAGGACCAGCTCATCAGCCCAATCATTAAAATAAATACAATCTTTTTCATCATCATTCTTCCTTATTTTTATAAATTTCTACTTCTATAATATTTAGGGTTCCTTCGGCATTTTTATTTTTACTGATGACGCCCTCTTCCAGTTTTTTACCTGAAAGTTCTTTTCCATAAGTATCTTCTTCTTGGGAAAGATCAGTCATCTGTATCTTCACTTTCTTTCCTTTTACTACCGGTTGACAAACAGCTGTATAATATCCCTTATTTTTATCCGTGTTTCCGGCATACACAATTGTTCCATCTACAGAAATAATCAGAGGATAGGATTTTGTTCGAAAGCGGTTAAGTTTCATCACTACCTGATTTATTTCTGATTCTTTTTCCAAAGTATATTCTATCCAGGCCGTAGAAAGTTTCCCGTCATTCTCCCAGGCTGTTCGTTCATTATCATCATAACTTTGTTGGGCCTTATCCTTATTCACTCCTGCGGTAGCACTTGCAATCATTAAAGGAATACGCGAGATATGATAGGTTTGTTTTCGTGGAGAAGGACCACGATCTAATCGAATAGGAAGTCCTTCATCCGGAAGGATAGAAGTTAATCCATCTTGGGTAGCAAACGGTCTTGATCGGAAAGTCAAAGTAGCTGTTTTTAATCCGGTTGCTGCTGCTTCTAGCGTAATTCTACCTGCCTGTGTAGTAGATCGAATCAATACACGATTCACTCCTCCTTCTACAGGAATATCTTTATACAAGATAAAATTTCCCGGTCCTTTAGCGATTCCGCCTCTCCATTCTGCCGGTCCATTTAAATTAAAATGGATCATATCTAATGCTGTAGGACAACGATTTCCTTCCTGATCTATCACCTCTACTTCTACCATAGCCAAATCTTGTCCATTCGCAAGAAAATCGGTTGGTCGCTCTATTTGCGTTAATCGTAGCGCTACCGGTTTGCCAACGGTATTTTTACTTGTAGAACAAAGTTCCTTTCCATTTTCATCATATCCTTTCGCTTCAATACTTCCGGGTTCCCATTTGACATCTCTAAATTGATATAAAAACCGATGACTCTTCTCTCCTTTTCCTAATGATTTTCCATTCTTAAATAGCTCTACTTGATCTGCTGAGGAAACAACATAGACATCCTTTCTTACTCCTCGATAATAATTCCAGTGTCCTATAATATAGATATTATCCTTATCCACATCAACCCAACCATCCCACATCATCTTATTGGCAAAAAAGTTTTGCTTTTTAATTCGCATCGCATCCACCTTTCCACTCACTCTATAATTCACCTCACTTCTATGATGGGTATTGGAGTCCGAAAAAACAATGTGTACCCCTCCGGAGTTTACCCGTCTCCCCGTTCCGGGTCTGGCTTTCCAGTAATCATACCAACGCCTCACCGCCTCTACCGAAAACGACTGCATATTATGATTATAGGCATCAGAAGGTTCTTTTTTATATGGTTTTCCCCAGCCATCTTTATGAAAAGGAGCGGTATAATTGTCCCAATATTTCCTCAACCCTTCATCTCTGGAGTATTCCATGGCCCAAAAGGGGATAGTAGAACTTTTGTTAATATAGAGCATCTCTCCTCCATATTCTGCTTCTTTGCTATCTAACATTTCCCTGGAACCTATAGCACGACCACCACTTGAATCAAATTGATTGCGAATATCTTTCATTTCCCGCATATGCTCCTCACTAATTCCATGATTTCCACATTCATAAAATATAATACTGGGATTATTCCGATTATAAATGATAGCATCTCGCATTACCTCTTTCCGTTGTTCCCATCTTCTGCCTTTGACATCTCCTTCGGAATCCCCTGCCGGCATGGCTTGCATCAACCCTACCCGATCACAACTTTCTACATCTTGTTTCCAAGGAGTGACGTGCATCCACCTTACCAGATTCGCATTATTCTCTACCATAAGTCCGTTACTATAATCACTTAGCCAAGCAGGAACCGAAGAACCAATGGCCGGCCATTCGTTAGTAGTTCGTTGTGCATATCCATGTACCTGAATGACCCGATCATTCAGATAAATCATTCCATTTTTAAAAGCGGTTTTCCGAAATCCGGTTTTTGTATTAACGACATCTTTGATTTTACCATCGACCTTTAGGATGGTTTCGACATTATAAAGATATCCATATCCCCAACTCCAGAAGTAAAGTCCTTTTACTTTAGCCTCTGCCTTCACTATCTTCACCTGTCCCGGTTCAATGGTCGTTGATTTCCCTTTGAATTTTTTAATTTCTTTTCCTTTCAAATCAGATACGACCACCTCATATTCTACTTTTTGAGAAGAGTTTTCTTCGTTTTTTATCTCTGATTCAGCATGAAGGACCGCCGATTGTTCAGGAAGGTTGTAATCGTTTGCATAAATATACACTCCTTTGGTTTTGAGATTGGAATACAGTGGAAGCGTCTGATATAGTTTATTGGTCACATGAAGAAAAACGTTCTTGTTCATGCCTCCATAATTGGCATAAAAGTTCTTGTTGTTCCATTGAAAATGACTGTTGGTCGCTTTTTCCCTGTAATCCCAACTGTTATCCGTTCTGACCGATATGATATTTTCCTTTTCTCCATAATGAAGCACATCGGTTAAATCAAAACCAAAAGCCATCACTCCATTCTCACTTAATCCGACCTTTTGTCCATTCACATAAAATTCTCCTGCCTGCCGAAGGCCTTCACATTCAAAAAATATTTTCTTCCCTTTCAAAGAACCTGGTAATTTAAAATGCTTGCGATACCAGGCAATTCCGGTAGATAAGTCTTTTATATCTTTTCTAAAAGCATCATCTTCATTCCAGGCATAAGGAAGTGTTATCCCTTTCCATTCTTTATCGTTAAAGTCCGGTTTTTCTGCATTCTCCGGGTCTCCAACAAATACTTTCCAATCACTATTAAAATTGAACTTTCTGTTGTTCTCAAACATCTTCTTGGGAATCCGATGATAAGCACTCACTTTAGGCCATAAAGCGGAAGAAGCCTGAATCCCTTTTGGAACTGCCAAAATGGGGGCTGAACTTGCCAACACTTTCAATAAATCTCTTCTTGTAATAGACATAATTGTTGTTTTTAGTTATTACTCTTTTTATCTAACGACTATTTTATTTAATGAAACATAGTTGCCTATACTTCCAAATTTTGTTTTACTTTTATCCGACCAGTTTCCATGTGTCCCCATCACAGAAACGATTAGAGTATAATGACCGGACGGCATATCGGGACTTAAAAACTTCAATTCTACAATTGGATACTTACAATACATATCTACGATAGAAGAAAAAACTTGCTTCCCATTCTCTTTCTGAAGTACCACCTTTGCATATCCCCCATCCGGACGAGATAATCCGTAGATTCCAATTTTCTTACCTTCAAATTTTAATGAAAAAGTAGCTCCCTTTTCATCTGAACTAAAAACAGACAAGGTATCATTCCGCCATTCTCCTGAATAAGTAATTCTGTCCTTATCCTCTTTACTCGGTATTATTTCCCTACCGGAAAAGGAGATATTTTGTATAACTCCTGAGGAAAGACTTATTTTCCATCCTTCTTTATATTGGGGGATAGAAATAGCATCACCGGAAACTGTCAAAGGTTGCCACACATAGGTTGCTGCCGATGCTTGTTTAGGATAAGACCACCTATCCCCCATAAACATATAAGAGGTATCCTTAGAACCTTTGACGGGGAGCACAAAGGTAGTTTGTGAATTCCAAGTAAGCGTTCCTTTGGGAGCAAAATTACCTCGGTAAGTCCAAGGACCTTTCAATGATGTAGCAGTATAATAAAAATTATCATTCCGTTCCCAACTCGTCAAATGCGATCCTAAGAAAAAATAGATACTATCTTTCCGAAACATAGCAGGAGATTCAAATCGGCTTACAATATTTTCATTCTCCCATTTATCGACTACTCTTTTGTAATCTTTGCTCAACTTATAAATATCTCCACCATGTGTTAATATATATCCACTTCCATCCTTATCCTGAAAGGTTCCCATATCCCATTTATGAATGGAGTGACCTCTGAAGAGCAAGACTCCTTGATACGTATAAGGTCCTGTTATATTATCTGAAGTAGCATAGCAAATATGAGGATCTTTATATTGTAAATTATCAGCATGCCAATACATCACGTATTCTCCTGTCGAGGGACATTTCATTACTTTCACTCTTTCACCAATTCGATTAGGTCCTGCTTGCCCCTCTTTTTGTACAGGCAAAGCAAGACTTTCAAATTTCCAATTATATAAATCTGAAGAGGAGTAACAATTAAATCCTGTAAATGCCTTAGCGGTATCTGAGTGTTTTTCTCCAAAAAGGTAATACTTACCCCCCCCTTTTATAATACAAGCACCATGTGCACTTACGATATTTCCATTATTATCAAACCAAGGTGTTCCTGAATAAATGGCATGATAGTTCATTTGAGCATCTGCCTTATTAGAAAATATTCCTCCGATAAAAAGAAGAATAAACAAGCACCTTAATATTTTATACGTTTTATTCATTCCGAGATTTAAATTGCGCCAATAACTTCTGTAATTCTTGTACTTTTTCTTGGTTTTGTTGACTTAATTCATGTATCTCTCTAAAATCTTCTTTGATATTATACAGTTCTGCCTGCTGTGTTTTTTTGTGTACCAACAACTTCCAATCTCCTTTCCGAACGGCATAGGAATGAGGGGTTTCCCAAAAGAAAGCCCGATCCGTATCCTCAACGCTTGCGCTTTTCCCTGTCAAAACCGGCCACAGATTATCACCATCTAAGTGAAGATGTTGGATTTCCTCCCTACTACTTCCCGCAAGACTTAAAAAGGTGGGGAACCAATCTGTCCATTTCGTAGGAATATTAATTTCTCCCGGCTTGAGATGTCCCGGCCAATTAATAAAAGCCGGAGTTCGGATTCCGCCTTCATACAATTCATCTTTCCAGCCTCTTAGCGGATAATTATTCCCTAATACATTATGCGAAACATCTTTATATTTCCCATTATACAAGCGTTCACGTACGGCTTTCGGCCAGCTTTTTTGTGCCCCATTGTCGCTCATAAAAAGGATAATTGTATTCTCACGCTGATGGGTTTCCTTTAATGCTGCTACCACTTTCCCAATCCCATCATCCATGTGGGTCACACTGGCTGCAAACCTTCTGCGAGAGCTATAAGCGAAGGTATCCTTATACATTGACAGCCATTTATCAGGTTCCTCCAATGGAAAATGAGGAGCGCTGTAAGCTAAGTATATGAAAAAAGGATGTTCTTTTTTCTCTTTGATCAGTCGAATAGCCTGTTCTGTGATTAAATCGGTCGCATGTCCTTTTTGATGTAAAAACTTAAAATTAGAAAAAGAAAGATTGGTATCAACCTCTTTTTTAGAAAGCTCATTTGTAAGATATTCACCTTCTCCATTCCAGGATTGATCCGTCACGTAAGAGGTATCTTCTTCCTGACTATGATGAGGATAGGCTTTTTTATAATTATGAGTATAAGGATCAATTTGACCATCCAGATATCCATAAGCGGTCTTAAATCCATATTTTACGGGGATATAGGGTGGCGATCCCATGTGCCATTTTCCAACCAAAGCCGTAAAATATCCTTGCTTGTCTAATTCGGAAGCCATAGTTGCTGTTCCCTCAGGAATGACTTCTCCATAAGCCGGAGCTGTAACACCGAAGTTACTCGCATACTGTCCTGTAAATAATCCTACCCGGGTTGGCGTACAAGTAGCCATGACATAGTTATGATTAAGCTTTTTCCCTTTTTTCGCCAGTCGATCCAAGTGAGGAGTTTTTATGGCTGATCCATTATATCCAATATCCGACCATCCCATATCGTCCGGGATGATGACAATAATATTCGGCTGACGAGTAGAGTCTTTACTTGAATGATTCTCCGTAGTCGATGGAGCGTCCCGGCATGAACTAACTCCAATAATCAGAAAAATCAACAACATTGTTGTTAGAGAATAATTTTTATTTTTTGTAGTCATTGTAGTGAAGGCTATTTCTTTTGTTAAAAACATTTTCTTTATTGCATAAATTCGGTTTGTTGATTACCCACCTTTTTGATAACATCCTTCTTCTGTTCTTCTGTTAATTGAGAAGAATGAGGGCTTCTTTCGGTTGAAAAAGATTTTTCTTTGAGGTGAGTCGTATATTTTTTTTCAAAAACAGAAGGTATGGTTGGAGACAAAGAATTTATTATCAGGGTATCTGATTGGGGGGTATGAATGCCCGGATATTCTACATGAGCGATGATTTTTATTTCACCGGCATTTAAAGTGGTACGAACCAAAGCCGGAGCGCTTCCCCAGGTTACAGGACGTGGATTAATACCCAAGGTATGTTGCCCTATTAAGACGCCTTCTCCTTTTACCTCAAAATGAATCCATTTATTATTCAACCTTTTTACGCGTCCATTATCATCCTGAATTTCAGCAAAGACCGGAATAATAAAACTGCCGTCAGCAATGGGTTTCAATCCTTGAAGATCCGTTTTTAGTTTTATTGTAGTACTCCTTGCCGCTGGTTCTTGTATCCTTCTAATAACCTCTTTCCCGTTTGCATATCCAATAGCGGTCAGCTTGCCATTTGCTTTTGTTGCCCTACGGCCTCCTTTGCGCTGCGGAGCTGCAATATCTTTGGTTTGCATAAAATGGAAAACATTTTTAAACACCAATGGCGGATGAGGCATTTTCATACGCTTGTCAGGAATCATCGTCAGTGAATCCAAACTATATTCTAAAAGCTTTACCGAATCACAATTGGTATAAATCGTTACATCATTAGGAGAAAAAGGAGACATAATATTGGCAACAAACAAATAATATGGATTAGCTTCCTCTTTCTGAACATAGGTACTTTGAGGATTTTGCTGGCTTTGAAACAAATAATAGGAATATTTAGGACGCCGAAAAGCATCTACAATACCTCCATAAAAAGGATCCGGATGGTATCCTCTAGGCGTATCAAAAGCATGCCACAGACAACCTCCAATCATTTTGGGTGGTGCTTCGTAAAAGGTTTCCCAACAGCCGAAATAATAAGGAGGATTGCTGTAATGACGAGCCTGTACCAATTGCGGAACTTCCCCCCAAGCTATGCTCACCCGACTGGGAGAGTTTTGATCCGTCCAATTATCTACATCATCTCCCCATTCTCTTACAAATAATCCCTGATGATCATTCAGCTTAATATCATCGTAAAGATGCCCGTAGATAAGTTCATAACTTTCCCAATAAGGGAAACCATAATTATTGGTAGCTATACAATTTTCAGAAGGATCTTCTGCATGGGTAATATCATAAGCTGTCTTCCCAAAATCTGACGGATAGTGTGTCTCATTAGGTAAAGGTTCCCAGGCGAAAACACTCGCATGATTCCGATCTCGACGAATCATCTGCCGTATGTTTCTTTCAAATAGTTTTTCAAACTGCGGATTTTTATTGTTCCAATATTGCCAGCCGGGTGCACAAACAATCGTGAAAATCCCCAATTCATCGCAGGCATCCATAAAAGCAGGAGATTGTGGATAATGTGACAATCTTAAAATACGTATGCCGGCATCTCTCAAAAGTTTAGCATCTCGCCAAAGCAGATTATCAGGAACTGCATTTCCAATATAGGCATAATCTTGGTGATGATTGGCTCCCATTAATTTTCCCTTAAAAGGTTTTCCGTTGAGATATAAACCTTTCTCTCCTTTCAAAACAATCGATTTAATCCCTGTTCGTAAATAATAACCGTCCACAACCTCATTGCGTTTATTTTTCACTAAGACATACAAGTTATATAAATACGGGTGGTCAGGACTCCACAGCAAGGGGGATTTCACCTCAAAAGTTTGCTCTACCGTTTTAGATTCCTGCTTTGGAGCTTTGAATTTTTTGCTCAAAGAAGCAACTGTTTCTCCATTCTTATCTCTCATTAAGAGAGAGAGTTTCAAAGATTTATTTTTGGTGGTTCCGTTTTGAATATCCACACTAATATGAGCACGCGCACTTTTTTTAGAAACTTGATCATAAGCAACTCTCACTCCTCCCCCGGCCACTTTATCGACTAAATTAGCATTGGTAATATGAATATCATTGGTGGCTACCAACCAGGCATCCCGATAGATTCCTCCTAAGTAAGAGAAATCCAACGCATATTCCGGTTTCCCAATAGGGAAAGTATTGTCATTGCTGTTATCTGCTCTTACCGCAATGATATTCTCTCCTTTTAGACGTAAGTTATTTTCTGCTGACAGGTCAATAACTATCGGAAGATAGCCTCCCTTATGTTCTTTTATCAAGTTGCCATTCAGATAGATTTTACATTTCCCCATAATGGCACCGAAAGTAAGGGAGAGCCTTTTGTCAGCAATTCCCTTAGGGAGCACAAAATGTTTTCGATACCAAACCACTCCTTGATAGTTTGCTCCACCACTTACCTCTTCCGGACGGATATCCACCCCATGCGGTAACTGTACTTGTTGCCAGACCTTGTCCTGATAATCTATAGTTTCTGCCTTTTTTGCTTCTCCTTTATGAAATAACCAGCCATTATTAAAACTAAATACCTGACGGCTATCGTCATTCGGAAGCTTAAAAAAACCGGCTGTAGAAAACCGGGGACCATCCGGTCGAAAAGGATGCTGCGCTATAGCGATACTGTTTAACCCTATAATGGAAATAAGAAATAGTAGTATTTTTTTCATGGGTAGCTTTTAAAAATAGGCAGTTTTCATTTAAAAGTCCAATGTAGGATTTTTTACAAAAAAGGCTATCCCGTACTGTCCTGTATGAGTGATATTATGACCAGTTGGTGCATAATTCCTCCATCATTTAGAACTAAAAGAAGAGCCCTCAAAAAAAGCTATAACTCTATCACATTCTTATCTCTTTATCTAAATTTCACAAAGGAAGTCTTAGAGGAGGATCCCCTAATTAGTAAGTATGCTATGGAGATAGTTCTCAAGGTTAGTATATCCATTATCCGTTATTTCTCCACCATCTCTGGAATTATGAGGATTTAGATGATTTTCCAGTTCCCATTGATCAGGTATTCCATCCTTATCTTTATCTCTTATCGATTTTCCCATATCAATCTTTTGTTTTTCTTCAGGTTCTCTTTCTTCATGTCCAAAAATGAAACCTTTCTCCCCAAGACTAACAACATGACTTATAAGAATAGAATCTATCGGATCTCTAAAAAGGGAGGCTCCTGCTGTATTTATAACTTTTTGATAAGCATCCTTCGCTGCTTCAATGTGGTTTCTTTTAATTGAAACATTTCTTGCTCTTTTTATAATTGTAGCTCCGGTTTTTTGAAATATCTCTTTCGAAATTAATTCTCCGTCCAATCGTCCGTTTTTATTCAGGTCTACAAAATTTCTATCTTGAAAGACATGATCCGTTTTGGTAAATTGATTTAGATAACTATTTAATGAAGAGTTAGGGCCTGCTATAAAATAATTAGCAATAATATCTTGATAATGATCTGCGGCAGAATGTCCACCTACAAAACCATTACTTCCCCAATTATAAATAACATTATTTATAAACTCCATCCCAGCTTTACCTTTTGGATTCCTACTCTGGTTATTTACCCACAAGCAATGATGAATAGTGAGATTTTCCGGTCCTTCCAATAGTGCACCAAAACGTTGAGGTCCGATGGCAGCACCAATAATACAATATTGTAATGTTATATTTTTGCTGTTTTTAATATGTAAATTATCCCAGCGTCCCCATTCGACAGAGACATGATCAAATATCACATTATCAACATAGTCAGCACTGAGAGTACAGGTTCCTCTAGACATATCCAAACTCCCTCTAAAACGCATATAACGAACAATAACATCTTTTGCGCCTCTTAAAGTTACACCATTTCCATATATTATAATTCCTTCACCCGGGGCTGTTTGTCCAGCTATAGTAATAGAATCTGAAACCTTTACTTTACTTTTTATCTTGATAATCCCTCCTATATCAAAAACAACGGTTCGATTGGATTTACTCACTGCATCACGAAACGATCCGGAACCCGTGTCGTTCAAATTGGTTACATGATACACTTCTCCATAACGTCCACCAACAGCATACCGACCAAACCCTTCAGCAGAAGGGAAAGCCAATTGCTGAGCCTGAGATGAGGAAACCCATATTAAAGACAAGAAAAAAGTCCACATTTTCATATTATACACATTTATACATTATTTAATATTATATTTTATTCCAGCTTCATACTGGGATCGGTAACCATATTTATTCTTTCCCGTATAAAAGAAATTAACCTCAGCTATATCTTTTAGCATGACTCCTAATCCTCCCATAACACTTCCCAAACTTTGCCAATAAATACTAGTATGAAATATATGATCATATTGAAATTGTAATCCACCAACAAAAATATTATCTGATTTTGTAAACACTCGATATGCAGCTAAGGGTGCCAGAGATAACTGTTGATTTGTCAATTTGAATTTATAGGAAGATAATAATTCTGCTATTTCAAGATCAGACTGAAGATTTGCTGTATTCTTAAAATATGAACTCAAATTATATCCGGTTAACCCAAAAGTAAAACTTTTATTACTGAAAGAAGCTCCTATATCTCCGTCAAATCGAATCTTTTTTTCATTAAAGGACATAACTGCCGGATCCACTTGTCCATTGGACTCTATTTCTTTTGAACTTAAATGTCCTTTATAGAAACTCAAGTTTCCTCCAATTCGAAGGCTATTATTGCCTTTAAGCTTTATTTTATAAGCATAGCTCAATGCTCCATTGTATCGATTGAAAATACCGCTAGAATAACTCGTAAAATGTAATCCAGCCCCCATCTTATGTCCTAAGTCAAAATCTGCTGCTATCCCAACCAATTTAGCAGACCCGTCAAATCCGGACCACGAGCTACTAAACAAGCCATAAACACTTGAGCCATCCTTACCTGCTAACGCAGGGTTCCAAAGATAACCATCCCGATAATATTGAGATACTGAATGATTAAAAGTATGTTGAGACCACGCTGGAAGACTCAATCCAATTGAAGATAAGATAACAATTAAAATTTTAAATATTTGTACTTTCATTTTCTTTAATTTTATATTCTTATTTCTATAGTCTCCTAAATTATTAATTGACGACTACGACAGATCCCTTCACAACAATCTTATGGTTAACAGACAAAACAAAATAATAAGTTCCATTACTCAAATACGTTCCTTTATACTTTCCATCCCAAGAATTGTCATAACCATTTTTTTGATAGACTAACCTTCCAGATTCGTCAAATACTTGTAAGTTATTATTAGGATAACCTTTTAAATCTTTAATAACTAATTTATCATTAATGCCATCACCATTAGGTGAAAGTATCCTGTTATATGAGAAGTCAGAATTCTCTTCTACATTAACTTGAATACTTCTACTTACTTTACAACCATCTTCATTTGTTAATGTAGCTATATAAGTAGTCGTTTGATTGGGCTGTACCATTACACTTTTACCCTTAATATTACTTATAGCAATATCCGGCGACCAACTAACCGTTCCTTTATCAGATTCAGTTACTTGTAGGTTAATGCTGGAACCACGATTAATACTAACATCATTACTGACATGAAGTGTGGTATCGCTACTAATTCTTATACTTACAAATTCAGAGGTATCAGACATACAAGATTGACTTGAAATTGCTATTACAGAATAATTCCCCGATTTTCCTGTAAATAATTTCTCATCCTTTTTACCTTCAAGAGCTTCCCCTTCATAAAACCATTTATATCTATCTGCATCATCATTACTTACAAATAAATCTATCTTTTCTCCATCACAAAGAAGGGTATCCGATGGATGTATAGAGGGTTGTTTCGGTATAATTCCTTTGACAGTAACAATTGCAGTATCACTAGAACTGTTTCCATAATTATCTACCGCAGTGAATAACACCTTATTATCACCAATATCTAGACAATCAAATTCTGTTTTATCGATTAGTAATGTATCAATCCCATATACATCATGGCTATTACTATCTAAATCAGAAGGCTCTATATTCACATATCCATCTTTATTCAGCACAACAGAAATATCCTTTAGGTTAACAACGGGAGAGGTAGTATCTGCCCCTGTGGTAAAAGTCCATGTGTCACTCAGGATTTGTTGTGCGTCACTACTATCCTTTACTTTCCAATAATAAGTAGCATTGGGAGACAGTGAATCTATCTCAAACATTGGTTCCTTAAGACTCTTTTGTATTAAGTTTAATGAATCAGCAGATGTTCCAAAATAGAAATCATACGCGAGAGCAGTTCCACTTTCTTCTATCCAAGAAAAATGGACTTTTTCAGGACCAGCCCCTATTGAAGAATCAATCGGAGTTGGATTTGTAGGTTTCTTCAAGAAAGGAACATCATTGTTTATCTTTTGAACAAGGTCGTCTGTTAATGGATAGTTAAATATTTTTAATTCATCCATTGCTCCCTTATAAGGCGCTGGTGTAAAAGTACCCGACGACAACTCAAATTCTCCTATATTACCAACGATCATTGCACTATGTTCACCAATTCCATATTTCGACTTTGAGATATCCCCTTCTCCCACCAAATTTCCATTAATATAAATCTTCATTCTCTGATCTTCAACATCTCTAATTACAATAACATTAACCCATTCACTAGTAGCTAAATCGGCAGCATCAGCACTTATTTGATCCTTCCCTGTATTATTACCCTCATCACCAGCATCCAATGCAAAATAGAGGGTGCCATTTTTAACTTCAAGATTAAATCTTTTCCCTGTTGTACCTACATTGGAATCGGTACCAATAGATCCTTTACATAAAAGATATACATCCTTTTGTAGCAAATCTTGATCTGCTTTCATCCAAAAAGAAATAGAGAATGAGCTAGTGTTCAAAAATAGTTGAGGGGCATCAGGTATTTTCGTTCCAAACCCGTCATCATTCATATTTTGTAAGTTAAGTCCATCATTTTTGTAGCCGGGAATATTATTAATATTCGTTCCTAGAACTCCATGATCTTCATATTGGGTAGAATCAATTACATTACTATTTGAATCATTTCCATCAAAGCTCCAATAACCGACCAATCCTTTAGGGAATCCAGTAGTAAAATGCCAAATATCCCCCTTTGTTGTTCCTAAAACTCCTACAGCATCTACTCTCCAATAATAAGAACTTTGCTGATTTAAATTTATTAGATTAAATATAGATTTATCTACATTTATACTATCATCAACCAATTCCATATTGGTAGAATCAGATCCCATATAAAGCTGGTATTTAGTAGTATTTATCCCCCCGTCCCAAGTAAGATCTAAAGTATCTGAATAACCATCTACGATAGTATTATTAAAAGAGGGATTACTGGCCTTTTGAGGATAAGCGCCACCAGCATAAATAGTAAGGATCTCAGCCAAACTAATCGGATAATTAAATATTTTCAATTCATCTATTATACCCTTAAAAGGAGCCGGAGTAAAACCTCCTGAAGTCAACTCTCGTTCTCCTATATTACCGATAATAAGCGAACTATTTTCTCCTATCCCATATTTTGATTTCTCTATATCCCTTTCAGCCACTTGTTTCCCGTCAAAATAGATTCTCATCTTTTGATGGGTCATATCCCTAATTACGATCACATTCACCCATTCTCCAGTATACAATGGATTAGCATCCGTTTGCAAATCATCCTTTCCAGTATTTCCTCCTGCATCTCCAGCATCTAATGCAAAACTTAATGCGCCATTCTTCACTTCAAGATCAAACCTTTTTCCTGTTGTATTCAAACTAGGATCTGTGCCTATTGACCCTTTACATAAAATATATGCACTAATGTCGGAAGGGGGCATTAAGGAAGAATCAGCTTTCATCCAAAATGAAATAGAAAAGGAGCTCGTATCCAAAAGAAGTTGAGGCGCATTAGGAATTTTCACACCGTAGCCGGCATAATCCATAGCTTCAAAACTAACAGCATTTTTAGAGTGCCCCTGAACCCATTTTGTTTCCTTTCCTACTTCTCCATTATTTCTATAATTAGTAGAATCCATAGCCACTGCGTTTTGCGGTTCATCATCAAAACTCCAATAACCAACCAATCCCTTAGGCACAAAACCACTTAGTTCTATTATTTTAGAAGGAGGAACTGCATAGTTAAAGATTTTCAATTCATCTAATTTACCTTTAAATGGTGCCGGAGTAAATCCTCCTGATGAGAGTTCTCGTTCCCCAATATTTCCTAAGATTAATGCGCTATGTTCTCCAATTCCATATTTTGACTTTTTGATATCTCCCTCCGCCACCTGTTTCCCATCAAAGTAGATTTTCATCTTTTGGTTTGTCATATCCCTAACTAAGATTACATTCACCCATTCTCCTGTGTACAATGGATTAGCATCCGTTTGCAAATCATCCTTTCCAGTATTTTCTCCTGCATCACCTGCATCCAATGCAAAACTCAATGCACCATTTTTGACTTCGAGATTAAACCTTTTTCCAGTTGTATTAATATTAGGATCTGTCCCTATTGAACCTTTACATAATATATATGCACTAATCCCCTCTGCTGGCATTTGGGAGACATCTGCTTTCATCCAAAATGAAATAGTAAAGGAGCTGGTATCTAAATAGATTTGAGGGGCATCCGGGATTTTCACTCCATATCCACTCTGTTCCATATTTGTTAATTCTATCGCATTATCTGATTTGCCATCGTTAATCCTAGAAATATTTGTACCTAAATGACCATTATCATGAAATTTTACTGAGTCAATAGCTACATTTCCACTCGGTTCATCAAAACTCCAATATCCTACCAAGCCTTTATAAGAAGAGTCAAAAACAGAATCATTTGGCGAAGGAGGAAGGTTGGGGGTAGTAATTGATTCTGGTAAACTAAACAAAGAGGAATCCGTTGCATTTATTGCCTTAATCCTATAACTATACTTTTTCCCGGGGAAAACATTTGTACTATCCAAATACAAGCTGTCATTTGCAGATAGTTGGACAACTTGAGAGAAAGAAGTACTATCCTCAGCTTTACGTTCAAGAATAAAATGAGTTTCATTATCGGAATTATCTCTCCATTTTACAGTTATAACACTATATTCATTTGTAGTCTTTTTGGAAATTGCGGTTAGTGTAACATCTGAAGGAGCCTCTATTGCAACCTTTGGCACGACTAATATGGTTACCGTGGTATCATATATAATATTACCAGCAATAGTAACCGAAAAATCAAAACTAGCCTTTCCTACAAAGGAAGGATCTGGATGAAATCGTACAAAATGACCATTTGATCCAATAGATGCATCTCCATGATTTACATTACTTAAAGAAAAAGTAGGATTATTTTCAATAAAACCTCCGGCATATTCATAAAGGTCTATATTGAGGGAGTCATCTTCAACCATTTTTGTATGAGGGGATGCCAACCAATGAAGATAATGTTCAATATTGGTATAACCATCAGCCTGTTTTGTCATGGCATCATCTTGATCTGGATCGTTGCCAATAGCTAATTCCCAATAATTAGGCATTCCATCTCCATCCCTATCAGGGGGTAATTGACCATCCTCTAAATTTCCAAATCCATTATTTGGTAAGCCTGTCTGCGTCTGACTTGTGTAAAGATCTCCACCAGGACCTGAAGTTCCAATGCCCGTACCAGAAGTTCCGTTGCCTAAGGTCTTGATCTGACTTAAAACCAAAGAATCCACCTGATCCAAAGGCATAGCTCCTACAGTAGAAAGGACAATAGGGAAAGCATCTTGTGCAGAATAAATTGGTGCTTCATTAGCGATGGATGACCATGGGCTAGTCAATATTGTACTCGCAGTACCGTGATACCAATAAGGGGTGGTTATTCCGCCATTCAGAATTCCATCAGGTAGGCTATCCTTTAAATTTCCAGAATAGTAAATAGACTGATTTTCATCCATCTGAAACCAAGTATTATCACTCGTCGTGGCTGGACCAAATATAAAATAATTATTAATAATATCATGTTTAAAATGACTCCCTGTATGAGTCGTGTATCCTGCTTGATAATTATATAGGACATTATTTATAAAAACAGTATTTATTTTGGCTAATGGATTTCTGTTATGTGAGTTGGCAAAAACGTTGTAAAACCAAGACCATGTCCCATCAAGAGATTCTGTATGTGCTCCAAACTGCTGCCCAATTGGATTGGCAATAATAGAATATTGCACCGTTATATTTTTAACTGGTTTATTTTGCCAATCTTGGCTTACTCCATCTATATTATTCCATGAAGCAAATTCAGCAGAAACATGATCCAATATTATATTACTTGCTTGGTAAAAGCTAAACCCATTGTCTGTTCTTGGAGCATCTGATCCTGGTCTCACTCTTATATACCTACAGATTATATTTGAGTTATTTGCAAAGGATATTTGACGTCCTTTAAATCCTATTCCATCTCCAGGAGCAGTCTGCCCGGCAATGGTTATATTACTGCTAACAGCTACCTTTGTTTCTAAAGTAATATACCCTCCAACATCAAATACTATAATTCTGTTTGGTTCACTTACCGCATCTCGAAAGCTACCCGGTCCACTATCAGATAAATTAGTAACATGATAAACCGAACCTTCCCTACCTCCGGTAGCATTTGCTCCAAATCCCAAGGCTCCAGGAAATGCAGACATTTGTGCATTAGAAACATGGAAACAAAATAAAAATAAAATAAACGTAATAAATCTTATTCCCTTTCTTAACTTTATTAGATAATAAATCATAATATTATATTTTCAATATCTTTATTTACTCCATTCAAAAGGCAGATACCAATTCTCTTTATTCATTAACTTTTGCTTAATTGCCTCAGCTTTGGGATTATTTTCTTCTACTAATTTTTTATAGATTTTATTAGCCAAAAAGGAAGGGTCTCCTCTTCTCAGAGCTATTCTTAAAAGATCCGGCCACCTTCTTCCTTCATAGGCCATTTCAAGCCCAGCTTCTTTAATAATATTATTCTCAATAGATATAGTACTATCACCTTTAACTTCCCTTGAGTATAAATAAGCTCTACCTCTAATACCTGCACTTAATGCCCAGTCCCCAATAATGGTAGGATGAGTAATCTTTCTGGAATCAAAATTATAAGGGAACGATTCCTCAGTCCTTCTATTGGGGATTGTCGTAAGACCTTGATTAACTAGAGCATATGCCAATGACCGATGATAATCCCTATTGGCCGCTTCTGCAAAGTAAAGATGCAGAGAAGCAGCTCTAAACAAAAACCATTTCCCTTCCTTCTGAAAGATATTTACAGGCAAAAAAGAATTTCCATCTAAATAATTATAAAGGTATTTCATAATAACAGGTTGGTTATTCAACATCCTCCAGGTGAAAATTTTTCCTCTGGCATCAAAGGGGAAGTCATTCTTTTGAACTTGATTATTCCAATTGCCAATTGCCACTTGAGAAGGTTTAACCAAATAATTTCCTCCTCTATTAGAAAATAAATCAGTAAAAGGATCCTCAGGATCAAAATTTTTATCAAAGGGCAAATACCAGATCCATTCTTGATTGAAAAGTTTATCTTGCCCTCTGGCAAATATGGATCGCCACCCTTGGGTATTATTATCTATCAAACTAGAATCATTCTCTTCTTGCCAACGGACATATCCTACGGCTAGGTCGTTGTTATCTGCCTTGTGCTGCCCCGTAATTCGATAAGTATATAAATCCCCGGAACCACCTGTCTCCATTACCTCTTTAAATTGAATAGCAGCCTTGTGATAATACCCTTTCCACAGATACAAAATACCTAGGAACATCCTTTTATTAATAAAAAACTTATTTGTGCTATATCCATCTACTGAAGTGACTAAACTAGTTCCTTCCGGATAAGGCTCCATATAGGGTAAATCGTTCATAGTTTTAATCAATCTATCAATTAATTGATTAAGGGTAACCATGGAGTGTAACGATTTATTTTCTACATCTGATAACTTAGAAAGGGGGGCAGTCACATAAGGGATTTCTCCATATTGAATTCCCAGTTGAAGATAAACCCATGATCGAACAGTTGCAACATCGGAATAACGCATATTAAATTCTTTAACCGTCAGCTTATTCTCATCCAACATGGTCTTAAAATTTTCCATCGCATCATTACAGTTCAATATTACATTGTAAAATGGTTTTGGATCAACATAAGGATTATCCTTTGTTACATCATGTTCACTTATTTGTTTTAAATATTTATCTGCATTCGTGGTAGTTGTCATTAAATCCCCTCTCAACTCATTCAGTATTACATAAGGCTTAGCTAATTCCATTAGCTTCCCATATATCCCCAATACGGCAGCATCTGCATCAAATATATCCTGGTATGCATTTTCTCCGTCAACCTCTTGTTCAGGGTTAATATCAAAAGCCCTTTTGCAAGACAAGGAATTGAAAATAAAGAAGCATAGAATTGCTAAGTAATAAAACGGTATTTTCTTTTTCATATTAGATTAAGTATTTAAGTTTTTAACGAATTTTAGCTATAATCCAATCCTAACACCTAATTGAATCTTTTTGAATTGGGGACTGTTAAATGTATTTATACCTTTCCCCCAAATTCCGCTATTTACATCAAATTCAGGATCATAACCTAAGTAATTTGTCAAAGTAAATAAGTTAGAACCATTGGCATATATAGCCAAGTATTTTAATGCGCCTGATACAAATGAGAACTTGTAAGAAAGAGAAAGAGATCTCAATCTAAAATAAGAACCATCTTCTATCCATCTATCTGAGAATCGACTATTTTCCATTGGATCGTTCCAGTCGACTCTCGGGATATTCGTTATTTGCCCTTCCTCCTTCCATCTATTTCGTACTGCTTGAGTTTGATTTTGGTATCCTTTCAACGATTCTAACCGTTGACGTGTAGCGTTGTATATATCATTCCCCTGAGTAAAGGTGAATAAGGCTTTTATAGACCAACTTTTATAGCTTAGTTTAGTCGTCAAGGATCCATAAAAATCTGGGTTGGGATTTCCTATAATAGTTCTATCTTTTTTATTTATAATACCATCATTGTTTTTATCTACGAAATGAACATCCCCACCTTTAAAAGGGCTATAGGTTCCATCTTCATTTTTATTGATTAGACCCGAGGCAGCTTTATCTGAAGAAAAGACTCCATTTGTTTCATATCCAAAGAATAAATTGGGAGCATGACCTTTTTGTGTAATCATCGTCGCATCAGCAACTTTCGTTAAAGATTGTTCTATGGGCAACTTAGCAACAATCGTTTGGTAATGACTTACATTGAGCCCAACATCCCATAGAAATTTTTCTTTATTAATTATACGTGTGTTCAGACCGATATCCCATCCATTCGTTTTCAATTTTCCTGAATTGATAAACACGTAGTCCAAACCTGTAAACACGGGTAGTGGAGTCTTCACTAACATGTTTGTATTCTCCTTATGATAATAATCAAAAGTTAAGTCTAGTCGATCATTAAACAAAGCAATATCTACACCTGTATTCAAATGTTTAATTACACCTAATTGAACTTTATCGTTAACAACATTTCCACGAACCAAGCCTTCCATCCCGAGAAGGTTCTGGGAGACATAAATCTTATGAGCTAAAAAATTTCTTATATCATCATTCCCAGATAAGCCAACAGAAGCTCTAATTTTTAAAAGGTCAATCCAATCATTCTTCTTTAAGAACCGTTCAGAAGAGATCAGCCAAGCTCCTGAGACAGAAGGCATAATTGAATAATTTTTATCCCCAATATTTACCATAGGACCATTCCTAGGTAAATTTCCATTCCTAGAGGATCCATTTAAAGACATATCTATTGACAAAAAATACTTATTCTTGTAATCATAATTAAAACTGAAATAAGTATTCATCCATAGATAATCTTGAAGGTCACCTCCAATCTTCCGTAGATTATTTATTCCATATTGTACATTTTTCAGATCATCGGTAGCAGCATTGAATCCCATCCCTTTATCATTCTCATGCGAAATACTTTTATAATGTACTCCTAACGATAAATTTAATTTATGTACTTGATTAATAGTTTTATTAAAGGTCAAATGTGTATTATTGTAGATACTAAACATTCTGGCAACACGAGCCCCAGACCGATTTTCAACTATTTCATTGATTGTACTTCCTGAAGAATCATTAGCCACTCCATTATTAGGAATAAAAAAGGATTCTCTTACTTTATCCATTGTGACAGCAATATCTGAATTAATTGATAAAGAAGGTGTTAGTCTGTAGTTTAGATCTACAGAACCTAGAAAACGATAATTTCTGTTAAAAGCGGTCGAATTATTAATAAGTGCAGCAGGATTACTAATATTAAAGGTATCTGAGTCTGCATATGAAGGAGAAGGTAAACCGTTTTCTCCAATACTATGAACCGGAAGGAAAGGAGATTTTACGAGAGCTGTATAAATTGGATTACTTTCTGAAGCTAGTCCTAGGTTTTTTACATTATCTTCACTGTATCCAAAACTTACATTAGCAGTAGCTGTTAAACGCTTACTCAAATTAATATCAGCATTAAACCGAGCATTATATCTTGTTCGATTCGTGTTCCGTATAATACCTTTCCCATTTAAATACCCAATTGATAAGCCGTATTTTGCAATATTATCTCCTCCGGTAATTTTTAGATATAAATTCTTAGTACTACTATTTCTAAAAATCAAATTCTGCCAATTATTTCTATTATAATACCTAAACGTATTATCATCATTCTCCTTCCTAAAATAGGGAAAATCTTTTAATGCTCCGGATTTCATTCCTTTTGATTGTAACATCTCAGAAACAAAAACGCGATAATCGGAAGCATTCATAACAGGAATATTAACCGGTTTAATATTTATTCCGCCATAAATAGCTGCATCAATTCGAGTCGCCTCTTCTTTCGCCCTTAAAGTTTTTATAAAGATAACCCCATTTGCCCCTTTAGATCCATATAAAGCCGATCCATTTTTCAACACAGTAATATTTTCGATATCTTTTATATCAATGAGTGATAAGGGGTTTCTATAATAACCTGATATCAGAGAATTAGAGGGAGAATTAATATCATAAATAACACCATCAACAATAATCAACGGCTGATTATTACCGTATAAGGAAGAAATGCCATGTATATACATATTAGCTCCTGCTCCTAGGGTTCCAGAACGTCGAATCACATTCAACCCTGCAACTTTTCCTTGCAAATACTCTTCTGGCGTCTCGGAAAAACTTTCCCAATTATCTTTGGTATCAATAGAAGTAATTGAGAAGGGCAAATGACTAACAGGAACTGATCTTAGGGAAAGATTTGCTTTATTATAAAAATTTCTATCCTTCTTTTTATAAAGAGAGACTTTGATTGAATCTCTTCCTCTTATTCCTATTTCCTTCGGTGCATAACCAACGCCCTCAATTCTTACCGAAGTATTATTGTCAGGCAACCCTATCATAAAGCGTCCACTACTATCTGTTATTGATGCAGATTCATTCAGATAATTGACTTTAGCTCCTACGATTCCCTTTCCATTTGTTGCATCGATAACTTTACCAACAATATGATAAGTAAAATTCTTCTTTTGAATAGAATCTTCTTCTAATTTATTGTCTTGTCCAAAAGCTGCAAAATGAAACAAAGAGACAAGTGTAAAAATAATACACACCTTACATCTATACATATCTTATATCTATTTTTATAATAATCATTTTATTACAGGAACCAACTTAATATAATCAACTGTTAAATTATGAGGAGCACCAGAAGGAATAACCGCAGGAGATTTTATCCTTAATCGTTTTGTTGCCGGATTGAATTCAAGGCTTCCATTATGCAAAGAGCTTGATGGATTTGAAAGTAACCAATTATACTCATCGTTTGTATATTCCCCTATATACATTTCTTTATAATAGTATGGTGGGATTAGCGTATCCTTCGAAAACTGTGGAACAAAAAGAGAGTCACTATAATTTCCTAATGAATCTTGGAAGTTACCAACTTCAAGAATCTGAGAAAGAGAATCTTCTGTACCATACGGGTCATCATTTTGACCAGATATAGTAAAATCGTTTAATGCAACCCAATATATTTTGTAAGTTGTTGTAAAAATGCTATTAGAAGAATAATCAATATAATCTCCTTCTCCTGACGACCCCAATGACAGGTAAATATCCTTGAAAGTTTCTCCGGTATTTTTGTTCAGTCGTGTTCTATAAAAAACGTTATCCATAAAGCTTTCACTTTCGGAACTAAAACCTACGGGATTTTCACCTTGAATAATACAAACAGGTATTTTTTCATTCATAGCCCAATCTGCCTCATTCATAACATAAACAATACCATTGCTCACCTTTTTATATGAGAGAATATTAGCCTTATTAACAGGAATATGAACATTAAATTTAGAAACTAATATATTAGGCAAATCATCAGGTGAATGAAGCCCCTTAAACGCTAGATCTTTCACAATATTCCAGCTGGTATTTCCATTGGCAATAGAATCAATCCTACTTTTAAAATAGGGTCTTTCTTTTAATTTATAATGTTCAAATTTTGTATTAGTTAAAATAATGTAAGTATATAAGCTATCTTCATTTGATAAATCATAAACTTTCTGAAGATATGAATTCAGTTTCAATATTCCGGTACCTGGAACATATACAGGCTCGCCAGTTGATGGATTAATGCTATCAACCTGAGCCTGAGAGGGGTCTTGAGAGGTATAATTTAATGTAGAAATATACATATTCTGTTTAAACTTATTTCTTGTTTTCAATATATACTCCCAGAGATTTGGTCGAACAATCTCAAAATGATCAATAATATTTAACACCCCATTACTAGCTCTAATATTGCTCTTCTCAATAGTAGAATTATTAAATTTTTGTTTATATAAAAAGTGATATTTCCCATTTATCATTTCTATTCTCGAGGAATCAGAAAAAGGAGAAAAATGGAGCCCATACGACATATGATTTAAGATAAACTTTCTTAAGTTACTAGTATCCTTCACAATGCTGTCCGGTAAATTTTTTAAGGCTTTGTTATTGGGAGCCCAAATAGTCATATTCTTAGAAGATTGAATCATTTCAACTAAATTTGACTTTTTCAAGTATTTATTAAAAACACTTAATTCATCATGATTTTCAATCAATTCTTCTAAATTATGATCTGGCACCCCTTCATTAAGCCTAATATGTTGATCCCATTTTTTACAAGACCAAAAACAGACAATACATAAAATGAAGACTACTAATTTCTTATTTATAATCATTTATATAGCTTTTTTAATTATATTTTTTTTTAACAGACATTATACATATCTATTTTCTTTTAAGTAGGTTATTAAACAATAGATGCACAACTTAAATATTCATATCTATTACACATATAATATTATTAATATTCTTTTGATCCATCTCTATTAAAACGAGGCTTTAGTTGATCCATTCCAACAGGAATAAAATGCACCATATCTAAATTACAATCGGGGTTTTGTCCTGAAACTAAATCAAACCTTATTTTATGCCTCCCTGTTTGTTTGACATCAATAATACCAACCATTCTAGCAACAGTAGATCCAGACTTTTCATTCTGACCAGCCCACCATTTCCAACCTAAAGCTTCCAATTCCGAAGCTCTAGATGGACTTATTGAGGCAATTTTATCGCTAAATCTAATTAAAGCATTCGTTAAAGGGATAGAATCAAAAGAAGCTTGAACAGCAACTTTCTTGCTTGTATTTTGAGTATAATAACATACCCATACTTTATATTTTCCTTTAATTAACAATGGGGTTTTAAATTCAATCCAACTAATTCCGGGACACGTTCCTAATCCTGCCGTATTACTTGTACTAGTCCCAAAGCCAACTTGCCAATAATCTCCAAGGTAACCTCTCACCCCACTTCTGTATTTTAAGCAACCTCTCTCCCATTTTATATCTTCAAAAGTATTTCCATCGCCATAGTCAAAAAGGAAGGTTTTTTTTCTATATATATTTGAAAGCCTTGTCAATTCAGGCACACTCGAACATAAATCCCAGTAAACAGGAAAAGGACTTCTTTGTTTAATGGAGAAATCACTCACAACTGAATGGATAACTCCATTAGAGGCAGATATATCACTATTTTCCTTATCTAAAGCAACACCCGGTTCATGAGTTATTCCGTCTATTGTTTTAAACTCAACGTCATTAAGCAAAATACTATCATTTTTAATTTTAATCGTAATAACTTGCCGATTTACCATCGTAGGATGGGAGCTCGCGACAACAAGATCCGACATATATTTCAAACCGGGCAAAATATGATATCTTACAAATAAATTAAGACTGTCTTTAGGATTGCTAGGCTCTCCAAGATTACTGTATTCTTTTTTCAAATCTTGATAAGAATAAATGCCAGAATCTTTTAAAGCTAAATTAGATTCTGCAATAACAGTAAACCATCTTGTAGTAGTATCATTGATCTTTATAACGCGATCAAGAGTATCATAATAACCAGTCTCTTTTAGCGCTTGAGTAAAGATTGAATAATCAGAGTTTTCATCCAGTAGTTCAGAAATAGTTTTTTTGGCAGGAGTCAAAACAGCATCTATGATATCTATAATACCATTGCCAACTTGAATATCCCGTTCAAGAATATTAGCTTGCCTGTTAACGATATAAGCAGTTTTGCCATCTATATTCTTTACGTTAGTTACTAAGAATTGCCCTTCCATAGTCGCCGAGGGTAATTTTCCGTCTATAAAATCATCTGTAAAGACCTCTTCGCTTAACAAATGTAAGTTTACTATTTCTTTCAATTTTTCTTTAGAAAGATCCTGAATCGAAGAAACCCCTTTTTCTTTCAAATAATCGTTAATGGCTTTGTTAGTAGGTGCAAAAAGAGTGTAAGTACCATAAGCGTTCAAAAACGAGCTATATCCTATCTTATCTATTATAGATACTAATTCAGTAAATCGTTGAGTACTGTCATTCCTAAGAAACTCTAATAGATTAACATCTTCCGTGGTTGTTTCTTTTAATTTTATCTTTTGACACCCATTAAAACCTATAGATACAAAAAATAAGACAAAGACACTAACAAATAATATTTTTTTCATAACAAACCTCTGATTTTATTCGTAAAAAGGATTTTGTTTTAGATTTTTATTCGTCTCTATCTCATCTTGATAGATAGGGAAATAAAGACTATTCGGATTTCTGAATTTTGCTTTTGTAGTATTTACCTTTTCCGGAGTCACCAAATTGGGAACCATATTTAGCAAGTAATCTAAATGCTCAAAATGGTCTCTTTTGATATATCGTAATATATCATACCACCTTTTTCCTTCAAACATAAATTCTCTTGCTCTTTCATCTAGTATGAATCGTGTAACTCCATTTTTATTTTCGGGGTCTGGTTCCTCATTCGTACCTGGCAATGCATTTGCCCTATCTCTTACTCGCTTTACTAAATCCAAGGCATCCTGTCCTCTCCCCCCGATCTGAGCCAATGCCTCTGCCTTCATCAATAGAATATCAGGGTAACGGTAAACAAACCAATGAGTAAACGAACCATCTGACGAAATCATATTATCTCTATTTTCTCCTATATATTTCCAGATAGTACCATCATCAGCTCGTAGAGAGCCACCATCTGCTCTTATATCTTCTTCGACATCAGGATCGTCCGGATCCGGAGTCGTATAAACTATATCCATTACTCGATTAGCAGCTATGAACTCTTTATTACCTGACCCAAACATATTATAGAAGGGATTTAGCTTTTGTCTATCAAATTGAAATTCGAATATACTCTCATTACTATTCCCGTCTCTATATAATGTAGTAAACCAACCTTCTCCTGAGGGGATAAGTCCAAACTTTCCAGAATTTATAATCTTGTTACACGCACTCACGCATTTTGAATAGTCACCAATCCATAAATATACATCAGCTTGAATTGCATTAATAGTATAACGTGTTATCCTACCCTTATCTGCTGCTTGATTTCCATACGTTAAACTAGCTCCTTTTTCAGCATCATTCAGATCTTTAATGATTTGATTAAATACTTCCTCTTGGGAACTCTTAGGTAGATTTTTAATATCATCATCACTATCGGTTGGTTTAAGCTTAAGAGGGACTTCTTTAAAACTTCGTACTAGGTAAAAATACATTAGAGCCCTAAGCCCCTTAGCTTCTGCCATATAGGAATCAAACTTTTCTTTTGTTAAAGTTTGATCGCTTTTAAATGCCTCAGGTGCGTGTTTAATAACGGTATTGCAATAATTTATTGTTTGATATACCGGAGACCAATTTACAATGGAGTTCCCAGGATCTATACTTACATTCATTATACTCTGCTCCTCACTTGTGGTTCCTAAAGAAGGAGAAAGCATATCTGCTCTTAATTCCCCCCATAAAAAAAACAATTTTGCTAAGGAAGTACCTCCTTCAGGTGGGGCAAGTAGCGATCCGTAACATCCCATTACTGCAGCTTTAAGCTGTTCTTTTGTTTTCCAATAATCCTCTCCTAATATTCCGCTTTCCGGCTTAAGGTCAAGCCAATTATTACAAGAGATGCTAAAAGTCATTATTATCAGTAAAAATAATTTTATGTAGTGTTGCTTTTTCATAATTTAAGCAGATTTTGAGTTGGACAATCAGATATAAAAATTAAAATGTACCACTTAGTCCTAATGTAAAATTCATAAGAGGGGGGGTTCTTGAATTATCAGTTGCAACTCTGAAAGGGCTACTTCCCCGAACACTTACCTCAGGGTTTTGTCCGGTATAATGTGTCCAAGTATAAATATTTTCAACAGTGAAATAAAAACTCAGATTTCGTATTTTCCACTTATTTAATAGATCATCAGGAAAGTTATATCTAATAGTTGCAGTCCTAAATCTAATAAATGAAGCATCTTCAACATACCTATCTGATCCTAACCAATTATACCCAGAATTATAAAGTGCACGAGGCATGTTCGTTTCATCTCCTATCTCCCTCCATCTTTTTAAAACAGCAGTACTCTGGTTATTAAAACCATACATATTAGTACTCAACATTTTAGTTCTATTCACAACATCATAATCATAGCGATAATTAAAAAATGTAGTTATTTTAAGCCTATGCTTAAAGAAGAAACTAAATCCAAACCCTCCGGTAAACTTAGGATTACTATTGCCTAGGTATACAATATCCTGATAATCTATGTTTCCATCATAATTGACATCCTTATATTTAGCATCACCAGGCTGGAAAACATACCCAATAGCAGGGTAATTAAATTGCATATATTTTTTATCCCCATTGGGATCTTGTATTATTTTCCCTTTTTTGTCCGTAGCTATGGTTTCTGACTTATTTTTATAGACTCCTTCATATCGAAAACCATAAAAAGAGCCGAAGGGATTGTTTATCTGCATATAGGTTCTATATGTCCCATTACTTGTTACGTTTCCATTTTCAACCGGAAAAAAAGGAGAAATTTTTCTTAGCATATTGACATTCCTTGCCATATTGAAATCAAAATTTATTCGCCAATCTTCCCCCTTAAAAGGGGTGGTTTTTAAACCAATTTCCCAACCTTGATTATCAAGAGTACCGACATTCATCTCAACCGTATTGTACCCATTTATAGAACTAATTTGAAGATTCTTCATCAACAGGTCTTTTGTTCTCTTTCTATAAAATTCTACATCTAATTCTAAACGACGGTCAAACATCCTTAAGTTAGCTCCTACATTTTCACCGACAACCACTTCCCACTTTAAGTTTCTCAATTCCATATTTTTCGGATAGACAGCACCATTTCCCAAATAATTCCAAGATAAATTATCATAAACATTATAGAAACCATAATTACTTCCAGGAGCATTCCCACTGTGACCATAACTAACTCGGAGACTTAATTCCTCCAGTTGATCGCTTGCAAAATCCATAAAGGGCTCTCCTGAAATCCTCCAACGACCTGATATAGAAGGGAAAAGCCCAAATCTACTATCCCTTGCAAGTCGGGAGGTCCCATCTCCTCTTAATCCAACGTTTATAATATATCTATCTTTATAACTATATTGACTATTAATTAAAATTGATGCACTCCTATTTTTAGAGGTACTTGAAGATAATTTAGAAGCCGATCCATGTACCCGAGAAGGGACAGAAGGGTCTTTTAAATGTGATGAAGCAGTATTAGAAGTTTGAACTTGATAAGATGTACTCGTATTATCATAAGTCATTATATTTAATAAGCTAATTAAGTTATGATCTTTATTCTTAAAATGAGGAGTAAAAACAAAATTTGTTTTAGTCTGCACATTAAAAGCATCGTTATCTCCATCATATGCTTGATTAACTACCTGTTCCGTCCATGGTCTACCAGTAGCAATCTGAGGTAAGAATTTTTTATTCTTTAAATTTCTTATATCAAATTGTACAATAGACTTAGCTATTAAAATCTCAGGAATAATAGAGTATTTAATTTGGAACTTTGGAATAACTCGTTCAGTAATAATTTTATTGTTGGAAAGTTTGGCCATTGCAACTGGATTATATGTGCTTGAATATTGCCCTTGGATATTAGACTCCGGGGTATAATAATTAGGTGTTTTATTCCCAAATTCATCATATTCATAAACCCCCATATTAGGCATCTTTATATAAGCCACATTGCGAATTCCACTTGAATAGCTTCGTGCATTGCTACTATGCGCAAATGACAGATCTGTCTGTATTTTAATCCTTTTTGAGATATTGTAATCCAGGTTAATTCTCGCAGTAAGACGGTCTAAATCCGGTCCTATTGTTGTACCCGTTTGATGCAGATAACCAAGTGAAATATAATATTTCGCTTTCTCTCCTCCACCTCTAAGAGAGAGGTTATGACTTTGGGTATATCCATTTTGAGATACCTCATCAATCCAATCAGTATTATGACTATAATTATTGAACCAATAATTATCTTTAGGATCATAAGTAAATTCATTCACGTCCTCTCGATTCAAAGGGATTCCATTTCTATTCATAAATTCTTCAGGAATTAGTCCAGAATATTGATCTCCACTAAGCATTGGAATCGGTTTAGGCTTCATCGCCATAGAACCTTTAAAAGTATAGGTCAGGCTAGGTTTTCCCATAGTTCCGCGCTTCGTTTTAATTATAAGTACACCGCTAGCAGCTCTAGAACCCCAAACAGCTGTTGCCGCAGCATCCTTTAAAACCGTAATACTTTTAATATCAGCCGGAGCAATATTCAACATAGAAGCATATCCCTGAACGTCAGCTGTTCCAAAATTAAAATCTGTCGGTATTTCGGTTTCATAAGGCATGCCATCAACAATTATAAGTGGATTATCTTCAGCATTTATAGAAGATGTTCCACGAATTCTAATTTGAAGACCCGATCCCGGATCCCCCGAATTCGCAGCAATATCAACCCCCGGCATTCGACCTTGTAATGCGAGCCCAATAGAAGGCGCTTGCATCTCTTCCATCTCCTTTGCATCAATAGTAGTGATTGCTGTCGTAAGATCTTTTTCCGGAATAGGAAGCATTCCATTACTCACTTCCTGCGAACCAACAATCTGTACTTCCTGCATAATCTTTGACGTTGATTGCAATTGAATATTAAATTTTCGTCTATTACCTATAGGAATTATTTTGCTTTTATAACCAAGCATAGAAATAATAATTCTATTGTTAGTGTTGGAAATCCTAAAAGAGAATTCACCATCAATATTAGTTACAGTTCCTCCAACATTTCTATTTTCTTGATCCATTTCCCCTACTGATACTCCCTCTAATGGTTTTTTGGTTGTCTGATCTACTACTTTCCCTCTGACAACATCATTCTTCTCCTGTGCCTGTGCAGAAAGCATAGAAAAACTGAAAAGGATAAATGCAAAGAGTAAACAAACCGCTCTTATATGATTATAAACCTTAAAAATTAAGTAACCTATTTTCATAATATTTTAAATTTCTTAAATCAATGCTGTAGATAATTATCAATAAGATGGATAACACTTCTATTAGATAAATGATTGCTTTGTGATAGGATAACATTAGCTTCCCTGCCATGATTATCCGTAATAATCATATTCCCTCTTCCTCCTCTTATATCTACTTCTAAATTATCCCCCATCTGATCTTTTAAAAAGGTCTTATATGTTTGATTTGAACGACCATCAGGAATTACGGTATGTCCATCCAAAATATGATATTTAATAAAGTTTTGTACATCCTGTTTGTCCTTGGATGAACTAGGGTCGAAATCCGGGTTATTTTCTGTTCCCGGTAGAATTCCATCTTGAACAGCTTGTACAATAGCATCATTATCAGGTACAAAAACCGTTGAAAACCCGGATAATCCAATTATGCTGTTTTGATCCGGATTATAAATAATAGAATTCTTAAGATATTGATAGAAGTAGCTAAATTCAGAGCCTGGTTCCTCAGCAATTTGTTTTAAATGATATCCCACATTTTCTTCAGAGAAGACAGGTAATTTATCGAGATAATAAACCTTTCCATTACTTGCCAACTTGGTTTCGGTAACATGAGCAACCTCTCCTTTATCCATCAATCCCGAAGTCTGTATTGTATTGTTGTTATATTTAATATACTCTCCTTCACTCCCTTCTGTTCCAGATTTTACGATACCAGATCCCGAGAGATCATCTATTTCTCCTTTATAAGGATCAAAAAAGACGCAAGTCTTTACCATCCTGGTCAAATCATCTTTAACGGAATTGGTAGTAGAGTGACTACTTCCAGGGGGGCGATATTCAAACTGTTCTTTTGATTCATTATAGCTATAGCCTACCCGATGGAAAATAGAATCGGGAATGAGAAAAATATCTACCGGAACAATCGAATTGGCGATTCGCAACTTCAAATCTGCAATTTGAAACAATTTTGTCATCATTGTAAAAGAAGGATTCAAATATGCTTCTCCATATACAGTACTAAATACATCAGGAGAAATAACTTTATCCGTACCATAAAAAAAACCATTGCTAAGAATCTTTTTATCCTTTATATCCCCATAAGGATCTAAATCTCCTGCCGATTCACCAAAATTATTATAAGTCACACCAAACTTGCTTGGCCATACTGCTGTTGGAAACATTTGTGCATTCAGAAAATCATTAATAATACTCACAGGCATATCATCTAATGAAGAATAATATTTTAAGAGTACCTGTTTCACAAACTTCTCGACCGCTTGATTATTTGGCGCAAACATCGTCCAACAATCTTTCTGCCCATCATTTACTTCTTCTTTTAGGAAATTTTCATTATCAGGAGAATAGGCTAACTGCGAAGAATATACTTTTACAAAAACAGAATCACTCTTTCCCGTTAATATTTCATGACGATGCGTTGCATCCGGACTATAGATATACTGGACTGTTCGATTTATATTAAACCGGTTTAAAATTGACCAAAATTTACTATAATTGGTATTATTTCGTAAATATTCATCAATACTTTTTGGAGGAGTAAGTACCTTATTGATTTCATGTATTACTCCATTTTCTGCTAGAATATCTTTTGTGATAACTTTGGCTCCTTCTACATTAAAACCTGTATATTGGGATGTAGGGAAAAAATAATTATAGTCAACAGAAGACAATGCATATTTATCAAAATAATTATCTGTAAAATAAGTGATAAATTTATTATTATGATCCGCTGATACATAATTCCCTATTTCGCCCCCACTATTGTTTCTGTTATCTGCTATTGCGACTATTTCTTTACCCTCAGCATCAGAAGTCTGATAGAAATCATTATAGTATGCAGTACCTCTTCTAAAAGCATCATCCATAACCCATCCCGCATCGTTTTTTGTTGATTGATAATCATCTAATCTTACCTTTTTATATTTGTTAAATACCAATAACCATTGAACTATATCACGTGCAGAAGATGAATCTATATCCTTAATTCCATCTATCCCTCTTTCTTTAAAATAAGCATTAAATGCACTATCATTAGGTGCAAAAAAGGTCCAATATCCAGCGTTACCCAGAATCCTTTTATATCCTGCCTTATCAATACATTTTAATATTTCATTAAAATGTCCCTTTGATTTTAGCACTTTATATATAGGAGGAGCTAATGAATCAGGTCTTCCATAAAATTTATCCCATTCCTTTTCACGACAACTTGTAAAAAAGAATATAAGCAAAAGGATACTAAGAAAAAGTTGTAAATATCTTTTCAGCATATCTATATTATAATAAGTTTAATTCATATATGGAAAATCCCACCTACGATTGTGCCATTATGTAATCATTAAATTATTATAGAAAGAAACTCGCTATAGTATATTTTATACCATATGATTCCTTGTATAATGAATTACTTGGTTACCAAAAAGCTTAACTCGGGATTAAAAAAAGTAAGGCTTTATAAGTCAAAGGTTACTAAATGTAGACGATACTCTCCATATTCATATTTTATATATTTTTTATTATATCAACACATCAAATATATAACAATAGGGTACTTAAACTGTCCTGCACTGTCCTGCCTTTCCTCCTTTATTTACGTAATCGTTCCCGGGAACGATTACGTAAAATTGGAACAATAACAATAGGTAAAAGATTGATTTATTCGGACAGATTAATCAGGAAAAAGCTTGATAAAAAAACACAGCAAATTATTGATATTATATCAAAACACAATAGATATATCATTTCGATTTTTATTATAAATAAGATCAATAGATGAGGTGGCTTGATAATGAATTCACGGAAATCAATAACCTGGGAGTTGAGTAATCTTTGAATCAGCATCCATTAAGGTTTGTGGAAAAGGTATTAATTCTTTTTTATTTTCTTCAAAATGAGTGGCAAAATTATGAGCCTGGCTTCTTAAGGAACTTAAAACAACAAAAGTAAAAGCAGAATCTCCGACAGGAACATTATCTTTAGAGTCAGAAGCAATAAAAGGAACAGCGATTGGTTCATTTCCAATGTATGACTTAGATTTATAAACTCGATAAACAGGGATCTTTTTGCTGGTATATGGATTAATTCCATGCCATACTTCATCCATCATGTTTTTGGTCTTATTTATTGTCTTTGCTAACCTATTCCATCTTATCAAATCAGTCCTTCTTAAATTAGATTCACATCCCAATTCCCAAGATCTTTCATCTATAATAGCATTTCTAAATGAATCTTTGTCGCTTAAGTCATCAACATAATCCTGTACCTCGGATTGATAAGCCGATTCAGGGAAGGCTCTATACCTTACTGCGCTCAAGGCTTTCTTGGCCTCAGCAGTTGGACCTAAAAGCTCGTTAGTAGCTTCTGCATACATTAACAAAATATCAGAATACCTTATTATAGACCAATTAATATTTGTCTGTCCATTTGAGGGACCTTGGTTGTCTTGCCAACATTTCCGCCATTTTCCACAAGTCATATTACTCAAAGTCACCAAATCGAAAGTAGGAGGATTTCCACTAATATGATAATTACCACAGGTAACATCTCTGCGTTTATCCAAAGAATCAAAACCCAAATAAAAGGTTGGCATAACTCTAACTTGAGGCCCGGCTGCCAAATATGTCCCATCATTTTTACTTATAGACAAGCCGATATAATAACCAACGCCATTATTTGCATTAAGACCATAATTTCCAATTTGAAAAATAGTTTCTGAATCATAAACATGATTGTGCATGTGCTTAAAAACATCAACATAATTTTCTAACAAGTGGTTTTCCCCTTGGTCAATTACTTCTTTGCATGCATTTCTGGCAATTTTATATAATTCATGTATCCTGTTTTTATCATCTCTCCGCCTCATCCCTACATTACTCCCAGTCTTTAAATTCCACCTCAAAGAATAACCTGCTGCGTGTAATGCTATCCTTGCCATAAATCCATACACTGCTGCTTTAGTTATTCGATCATGATATGAAACCTCGGAACTCCAAGGGACATATTTAGCAGCAAGTCTAAGATCCCTAAGAATAAAATCATAAATAGTATCCCTGCTAGTCCTGGGCAGGTTAAAATTATCTCCAGCTCTGGAAGGTTCTTTCAGAAAAGGGACATCACCCCAAAAACGAATCAAATTAAAATATGCCCAAGCCCTCAGTGTTAGAGCTTCACCATATAATGCTTTAAATGACTCCTTTTCCTCTTGACTACCTTTAAGGGTGTCTCTTTCTGCAATGATTCCATAAATAGCCTCATTGGATCGCTCTACCGCCGTATAAAATTGTCTGAATGGACCATGCATCTGATTATTAGCTGGTCCAAAATCGTATTTTGCAAGCCCATACCTCTCTCCTGATCTATTAGTAGAATACGTCTCATCATTGTCAGGTGTAAAATAAGTCATAAATGCCGTCCCTTTAAACTCTGGATATACACCCATTACAACTCTTTCTGTCCTACTTAATGATGTAAAAACATTGTCTATCTCATAGGATGTCTTAGAGGTAATATTAAGTGTCTTTTTACAAGAACTATAAAAAAATATTAATAAAAGTAATCCACTTAAAATGCTAAGGGTTTTGATTTCTGATATTTTCATTTTAATACTTTTAATATTTAAAAATTTAAATTTAGACCAAAGACGAGGCTTCTCATACCTGGATACGCTTGATAGTCGATACCCGGAGTTAATCCTCCATTAGATCTTTTACTTACTTCAGGATCAAAACCGGAGTAATTAGTAAACGTGTATAAATTATGAGCAGTGAAATATATTCTAAGTTTTCTAATTTTTATTCTTTTTGTCCATCTCGGATTAAAAGTATATCCAAGGGTTAGATTACTAATTCGTAAAAAACTTCCATCCTCCACAAATTCTGAAGTAGTTAAAGTCCTATTACTTTCCGGTCCTGCAGTATTTGCAGCATGTCTTTTGGCTGTAATATTCATCGACTCAAGTAATTTTGGATCAGTAATAAAATCACCGTGATTATTAATATAGGTAAACCTATTTTTCAATAAGGAAGATTGATTTTGATTAGGTTGATAAGTAGCTAGAATCCTTGCTCTTGCATAATTTAATACATCATTTCCATAGCTCCAATTCAAAAATACCGACAGATCAAAATTTCTATAAGATAAAAAATTGGTGATTCCACCAAAGTGTTTAGGATTTGTATTACCAATGACCACACGATCATCTGGAGTAACTAGATTATCCCCATTCGTATCCTTATATTTTGTACTTCCCGGTTGCACAGTTTCCCTACTAAGTGAACTTAAGGAAGGGACTTCAGATTTTAAAGTAAAGATATATCTATCAGATTCTGGATCCTTTTTTGCATCAAAATCAGAAACCGGATAAATACCATCATAAACATATCCAAAAATAAGACCTGTAGGCTTTCCCACTTGTACGAGGTAATCATCCATATAACTACCCACTCCCGACCTGAATAAAATTCGGTCTTCCTTAGACGTGGAATTTAACCCGCTTTATTCATCGGCCGAATAAAGGGTAACCGTTTTTTATGG
>CAZYHV010000011.1:0-109581 GCA_964647485.1 uncultured Chitinophagaceae bacterium
CAAATGACCTTTTCAAGAAAATAGAAATAGACTACCTAAATTAGCGGAGTTAGGGATTAAAAGTAGGAACCACTATCAAGAAGACAAAGAGGAGGATATATTATAAACTTTCAAGTTCCTTTGTCTATCAGGATTTGTTCAGGCAATTGATAAGTTCATAAAAACCAGATAAGTGACCCAATGGGAGAGGTATGTCCTGACCTGAAAAGTGAACCTTTTCTGACTATATTATATGGGTTTTGTTACAAAGTCGATATCAAATAGCATATATTGTTATGTGTTGCATTGAAAAAATGAACAGAAAGCCTAAAAATAAATACGATATATAATATTATTAATTAATCCATAAAAAATGGTTACCCTTTATTCGGCCGATGAATAAAGTGGGTTAAATACTTTCTTTAAAAAACGGTCCATATAATTCACCATTGGGTCAAACCATGGATAGAACAAAGGAAATGAATGTGGCGCATCATCAAAATTATGTACTTCCGTATAAATATTATAATTATTTAACGCCTTGATATAGTCATTTCGACCGGCATGCATGCGTGCTACAGAGCTGTTGAGAAATAATGTTGGCGGTGTTCTGTTACTTACATATGTTAAAGGTGAGGCCGCCATCCACAGACCAGGATTCTCTTTTTTATTATAACCGAACCAATAAGTAGCCGCTGAAATTTTGCCCCTACTATCATTACCTTCGCCACTTTCAGGATGCACGAATGATAGTATCCCATCAATATCTATAAAGGCATTCACGTTTGTGCTGATGCCCATGTTGCATTGACAACCTTCAAACAAGGGCATATTGCCCGTTGTAGCCATAAATGCTGCCAGTTCGCCACCAGCAGAGAAACCTGCTATGACAATTTTTGATGTATCAACATTATAGTTTGATGCATTGACCCTCACCCAACGAATGGCAGCCTTAATATCATACACTGCTGCAGGAAACAATGCTTCAGTAGATAAACGGTATTCCGGTGTAAAGCATACATAACCCAGATGAGCAAGACTTTCTGCAAGTGAATAATGTTGTGTTCGGTTGCCGCTACGCCATCCGCCACCATGGATCATAATAACAGCAATTTTTTTTGATGATGATTGCTTAGGGATGAAAGCATCTATCATTAAATTACGATTATTGACAGAACAATAGGTAATGTTCCTCTTTATTATAACATCATCATAATCAAACTCAGTTATAAGCTTAATGTTAGGGTGATAAGGCTTGTCGTGATTATAGGCACTGTAATTGCTGTAAGAAGTGTCTGGTTCATTGGTGATGCCGGTACGTAACTGTGCACTTAGCTTAATACACAAAATACACAACACACAACATAACAGGTACCGGGCGCTGTTTAAAGATAACCGAAAATTTTTCTTTCTAATCATGCTTGCAAAATAAATTAAATTGTTAGCAATTTAAGTATCAACAGTATTTAACTCATGAGCCAAAAAACGTTATCAATAGCCTTCATTCTGAGTAAGGTTTGGATTTGCAACCAATTGCTCATTTGGTATTGGATATACTTTACGGAAGGATTCCGTTTGTGTTGTTTTAAACGGCCATTTACCTGTGAAATAATCACCAAAACGGATCATATCCGTTCTTCTACAACCTTCCCACAAAAACTCACGTGCCCTTTCATCTTCAATATCCTGTAAGGTGAGCGAGGTAAGTAATGTGGCTTTACTTCTTTCCCTCACCTGGTTTACCAGTTTTAATGCATCTGCTGCATGGTCAGTTCTGAACAAAGCTTCTGCTTTTATCAGCAACACATCTGAATATCTCTCGAGCACCAAATCATTATCAGCATTAAATCCTGAAAATGCTGCACCTACTGGGCTATATTTTAATACTTTATAGCCTTCATTGTCCTGTGCCGCAACAATATCCTGCACAGGTACTAAATTTAGTTGAGTGCCGTCAGGATATGTTAAAGGCGTAATGCCATCCAGGTAGTACTGCGGGCCGTATTCTATCATCTGTTTGCGAACATCCTGATCTTCATATCTGTTCAATGCCGCCGGTGTTGTACTGTAGCCATTTGCAGGAGAAAAAGGTAGGGTATATTTCAACTGGTCTAATCCGTTTTGTGTATATAAGATAAACTGATTATTGCCTGCATTATTAGTCGGGTCTTTCGTAAATGCAGATATAATTTCGCTTGAAGAAGCTTGTGTAGGCGAAGTAAAATTATCAATTACATTTGGCATAAGACTAAAAGCGCCTGAGTTGATTACTTTATCACACATATCAATAGCTTTCTGCCATTGGGGTGTGCCTGTATAAACTTCAGCATTTAGGTACATGTAAGCGAGCGCTGTATAAATTGATTCTTTTGTAAATCGGGGATAATAGGATGCATGATCGACATCTTTCGCTGAAGGCAACTGTTTTGCAGCTGCCAGCCATTCAGACTCTATAAATTTGTACACTTCTGCACGTGGCGTGGTAGGGGCCAGGTCCTTCGGGTCTTGCCTTGCTATAGTTACTAACGGTACATTGCCCCAACAATCCATTACAAAGTAATAACCATAAGCTCTTAATGCTTTTGCCTCTGCAATTAATGATTGGAATTTGCCTTTATACGGAGATGCATCAAGGCTTTCAATAACTGCATTGGCAGTTCCTATTTCCTGAAACATATATTCCCAGGCTCTTGCAATAGTTTTGTTATTGGCATCTTCCACATGATGAGTGAGATCTATATTGCTTTGATCATACCATCCGCCGCTGGCCCTTCCGGGAACAATGAATTCATCCGTACTGAATTCTTTCATACGCCAGGGGTCGCCGATATCAATATTATAAGAAAGTAATTGATATATACCTACTACAGATGATAACGCTGTGGCCTCATCAGTATAATAAGTGTCAGGGGGGAGGCTTCCAAAGGTTTCTTCATTCAGTTTTGTACAACCTGATATGATGATACTTAGTAATAAACCTGCAGCAAATATTTTAATGCCTTTATTCATATTGAAGAATGTTATATTAATGATTAAAATGTCACGTTAATGCCAAAGCTTACGGTTTTTGCTCTTGGATAACTTAAGTAATCCACTCCCAATGGAGCCGTACCTGTACCGGACACTTCAGCATTTACTTCCGGATCAACACCAGAATATTTTGTTATCAGCAAAAGATTCTGTCCTGTTAAGAAAACTCTTGCAGATGAGATAAATGTTTTATTCAATCCAAGGTCATAACTCAGCGTTAAATTATCAAGTCTTATAAAACTCCCATCTTCAATCCATCTAGATGAGTATTGTTTTGGAGCATCGCGACTGAGACCATCAGTTAATGCAGAAGCTAAAACATTTTTACCAGGCAGATTGCTCAGGTAGTTCATATTGGCAGCGGTAAGATTGAAAACATCGTTGCCAACCGAACCCCGGAACAAAAAGTTCAATGTCCATTTTTTATAAGTAAATGTATTGGTAAATCCCCATGTGTATTTGGGCTGTGCACAACCAATTATAGTATCTGTCCCATCATACGCAAAGGTTTCTTTACCATCTTTTATACCCGTAAATTCAGGTCCCCAAAAAGTACCCGATGGTTGCCCAGGGATAATTAATTGCGCATATTTACCTAATGATACAGTTCCTTGCAAAGGTGCGATCTGTATATTATTACCGGCAAACTGTTCGTTTGAAAGACTCAATACTTTATTCTTATTAAAGCTGATGTTAAAATTAGATGTCCATTTAAAATCAGTCTTATCAATTATTCTTCCGGTAAAGCTTATTTCAACGCCTCTGTTTTGAACGCTCCCAACATTGGCCAACTGCGTACTAACTACTGTTGGAGAAGGTACAGGTATTCTTAATAAAAGATCGGTTGTTTTCTTATTATAATAATCTATGGTTCCGCTAAGCCTGCTGTTGAAAAATGCAAAGTCAAGGCCAATATCCAACTGGCTCGTTTGTTCCCATTTAAGATTCGGGTTTGCATATTGTTGTGGCAATACAGTTGTTACTCTGTTACCACCAACAATATATCCTGTCGATGTGGCGCCTAATGTTTGTATCGAATTAAGATTGCCAATCTCTTGGTTGCCTGTTGTGCCATAGCTTGCACGAAGTTTAAGATCAGACACAGGTTTTACTTTAAAGAAATTTTCCCTTGAAACTCTCCATGCCACGGAACCAGAAGGAAATATGCCCCACTTGTTATCTTTACCAAACCTGCTGCTCCCATCCCGCCTTACTGTACCCGTAACTAATATTTTATCTGCATAACTGTAATTTACTCTCGCATAGAAAGAAATTAGCTTATTGCTTCCCTGGAATGTATTAACGGCATTTACAGTACTTGCCGCCTGTAGGCTATACCATTTAAAAACATCGGATAGAAAACCGCTCGCCTCCGTTCTGTCTCCCATGCTTACAAAATACTGCCATGAATAACCTGCAATGGCATCGACTGAATGATTGCCCCAATGATTGTTGTACCGCAATATCGTTTCCAGCAGCTTGCTGTAATTTTCCAGCTTTTGAACGCTTGCATAACCACTCGTTCCCTGTCCTAAAAGATTTGCTTTTGATATGTAGGAATTGCGGTTGATATTCCGATCAGTGTAACCAAGATTTACATTAAAACTAAGTGGTTTCGACAGTTCTAATGTAGTAGAAAGATTTCCGATAAACCTATTATTCGTAACCTGGTCAAGTACTTGATCAGAAAAGGAAACCGGGTTTACCCTATATGGAGGAACATTATAATAATTACCATCTGAATCATATACAGGATATGTTGGATTGAATACCAGCGCTTCATAATTCATACTGCTTCCAAACTCGCTACCTACCGTATTTGATACGGGGGCCTGCGCTGAAAAGGTTTGACCATAATTAAGACGCAGATCGAATGTAAGACGGTCTTCAAGCATTGCATGATTAATATTGATACGCGCATTGGTGCGCTTAAAATCAGAGCCAATGATAATGCTTTGCTGTCTGCCGTAACCGAGTGACGCACGGTACGTTGTTTTATTGCCACCGCCGGAAAAAGATAAATCATAGTCCTGAGCAATACCTATTCTGTAAATCTCATCCTGCCAGTCTGTATTGGCGCCTTTGTCATCAATCGTTAAACCGTAATCCTTTGCCGCCTGGCGATATTGATCTGCAGTAAGCACATCGAGTGTGCCTTCAACCTTAGATATGCCTACAGACGCATTTAACGATACTTTTGGTGAACCGGCAATTCCCTTTTTTGTTGTAATCACAATAGCGCCATTAGCGCCTCTTGAACCATAGATAGCTGTTGCAGAAGCATCTTTTAGAATAGTTATAGATTCAATATCATCAGGACTTAAGGTCATCAAGGGATTGGTAGGCTCTTCATCAAATATGTCAACACCATAATTGTTAATGTCTGCCTGCGCCACCCCTGCACTGTTTGAGATAGGCATACCATCAATTACATATAATGGATTATTAGATTGAGTTAATGAAGTACCTCTACGTATGCGTACGGTATTACTGCCCCCCGGTTTACCACTGTTCTGTGAGATATTGACACCTGTCACTTTACCTTGTATCGATTGCTGGGGGCTTAATACCAGGCCCTGATTAAAATCATGGGATGATATCATAGATACGGCCCCGGTTAAATCTTTTTTCTTTTGTGTCCCATACCCCACGACCACCAACTGGTTCAATCCGGTTGCTGCCGAAACCAAAGAAATACTAATCTCACTCTTCCCCTCCACAGAAACAGTCTTCAATTCATACCCCAAATAACTCACCACAAGTACCGCATCCTCCGGGATATCCTTTAAAACAAAATGTCCTTTATCATCGGTTGTCGTTCCTTTCGTGCTTCCTTTTACTTTAATGGTTACCCCTACCAATGGATTTCCATTAGTGGAATCGATAACCCTTCCCTCTATCTGGTGCACAGGTAATACTTTTTCTTCAGGGGCAGATTCAGATGCCGAAGTAGCATGCAGGAAAACGGTCGTTCCCTGTATGGTGTAACCCAGATGTCTGTCCGTTAACAATTTATTCAGGGTCGTTTTTAAATCGGTATCTTGAAAAGAAACCTTTATTTTTCCTATTTTCTTTAAATCATCAGCGTTATAAAAAAACGAATACCCGGTCTGTTTTTGAATAACGGAAAACACTTTTTCAAGTGAAACGTTCTTTGCGCTATAAGTTACGGTCTGTGAGAAACTTTTAGCACTAATACTTAAAGAACCGACAATTAAAAGGACAACTATTAGCTTCATAACTCGGAGAAATTGTCGTAAAACGGGAGAAAGCAGGTAGTGCTTCCTGAACCTATAATTTTTTTTCATACTTTTGTATGGTTTTTAGGTTGTTAAACAATAAATGATTGCCGTTCGGGGCATTTTTATTGAAATAACCCAAAATCTAATCGTTGGGGATGTTCCCGCATCCCCGACTTTTTTGGAATTATTTCTATATTTACTGAAGGATGACTCTCCTTCGATCTGCTTCAATCTTAAAATGGGCGCTTGTCTGTCTCAATCCATTCAATACCTGTGACAAAGTCAGGTCCCGGCCAATCCTTCCGGAAAATCGCTGTTCACTATCCACGCCCTCTCTATAGACTACCTCAATATCATACCAGCGCGCCAATTTTCGCATGACCATCGCTAGCGTAGCATCATTGAAAGCAAAATAGCCATTTTTCCACGCCACGATATTGTCCGTATTTATATTTTCCAGGACTTTCATTTTACCATTTTCCAGGACCGCCTGCTCGCCCGGTTTTAGAATGCGTTTCCTAACCTTTACAGCCCCTTCTAACAAGGTGGTCCTCATGGCCGGTTCATCCGCATAAGCATTCACATTAAAATGGGTACCTATATCCTCAATCACTTCTCCATTCACCCAAACTTTAAAGGGCTTGTCCTCGTCATGCTTCACTTCAAAATAGACTTCCCCGGTCATTTCCACCTTCCGTTTCTTCCCCTTGAAAGCAACAGGATAACGAATGGAGGAACCGGAATTCAGCCACACCTTCGTGCCATCCGATAAGGTCAATTGATATTGCCCTCCACGCGGAGTCGTTAACGTGTTATATGCTATTGCCCCCCGGTCAGATAGCTTTTCATTTCCTTTTTTTAATGCCCCACTTTGATAAGCCAATCGGCCGCTTCCTAATTTCAGCACCTTCATATTCCCCTGGCCGGCAAGCGTTCCCTTCTGTGTACTGTCTAATACCAGCTGCATTCCATTGGCTAAAGTAAGCGTCGCTTTATTGCCTCCCGGCATAATATCCCGCTTCTTCTTTTCTTCATGCCGAACAATCTCCTGTGGGAGCTCTGCTTTATGCCTATAAAAATAGACTCCCACACCAATGATCAACAGCACGACTGCCGCCGCAATACTTCTCCACAAAGGGAACCTCTTCCCATAAGTTCCTGTAGTCTCCTCTGTTCCTGCTTCTGCCTTTAAAGATTCATGGACAATGCTGTCAAACATCGTATCCCAATCTATCTGTCTTCCTTCCTCATCAGTTTCCGCCCGGGTCTCTTGATATACACTCGTTATATATGCTTTCAGTGTTTCGTCCGTCCTGACCTGCTTCACATATTCAAATAACTCCTCTAACTCACTATCCGTGATATTATTACTTAAATATTGTTGAAACAAATAGGTCAGTCTGTTCTTGTCGGGCATCTTTTGTTATTTCGTTTGATGACAGAAGAATTATTCAAACTCCTCTATATAGACAGAGTCTAAAAAAGCGGGGAGGGAGTACTCTTTTTTAAAAAAAAATTACAGAATTAGGTAGATAGTTATCATAAATGTGGCTAAAGCCGGGAAAGTCTATGGCTTTTAGTCCGTCAGTTAAAACTGACGGTAATAATTCGCTATCCATCTATTACCGTTGCCTTTAGGCAACGGGGCTTAACAGTTAACTAGAATGGGCTTTAGCCACATTATCTATACGAGACCTAAATACCTAATCCAAAAGATTAATCGATTGAGTTCATTCTCACCTTGACCAAATCTGACAGACAGGGAATAGTAATATTTATTAGGAGATGGCTTCGGTCATACTTCCCTCGCCATGGCGCTTACCTTTCCTTTTTATACCCTTTCTTCTCCGACCTTAGAAAAAAAGCGTTAAAAAAATGGAAGAGGGAGGCGTTAAAAATGAAATACAGTCCTTTTAACACAAACGGTATCGGATTTCCTCTTCATAAAACAGAAAAAAGACTGTTTGCTTGAAAAAAACAGTGACCTTATTTCATTTAGCCGTACGAAACCATTTTTAGCTTTTTTTCTACCGTCTTGAATTTTTGTTTCTTTTGTTTCAAGACAAAAGAAAAGAACAGTAATATTCATTAGGAGATGACTTCGGTCATACTTCCCTCGCCATAACACCTGTCTTTGTAAATTCCGGAACCGGTCGAAATGCCCTTGCGTGCGGTACACCACTTAGTGTATAAAAAACAAAATAGCTAATAAAGGAGCCGTGGCCGAGATACTGGCACGAATATTCCTCAACGCTATCACAACCTGCTTTTTGACCGTTAAAGGAGAGATATTCAATCGTTCCGCAATTTCTTTATGGCTCAGGCCTTCTTCCCTGCTCAGTTTAAAAATCAACCGTCTCCTGGGAGGAAGTTGCCCAATCGCTCTATTAATCAATGCATTGGTTTCTTTTACATCCATCCATTCTTCGGTATCGTTCCTTGCTTCATGAACGCGATGGCGAAGTGCTTCTTTCAACGCTTTACTTTTGGATACTTTCTTTAAATAGCGGAATGTTCGATTATAGGCTACGGTAAAGATATAAGCAGGCGGATTTTCAACTTCTTTCAATTGGGTACGACTTTCCCAAAGTCCGGCAAAAACTTCCTGTACAATTTCCTCCGCACCATAGGGAGATTTAGTAATTTTTAAGGCTGCAGCATACAGTCTTTTATTATAGGTATCAAATAATATTCTAAAGGCTGCAATATCCCCATCGGACACTCGCCCAAGCAATATTTGTTGCTCCTGTATAGAGAGATTCCGAGGCATGTTTCTTTTTGTATTATTGTTTCATAGATGATATAAAGTTATATAAAATATTTATAAAAACAAGAAAGTCTTCTCAATTTATATCGAGAAGGCTTTCTTATAATTATTTCAACGAAGTTTAATCCGGCTTTTTCCCATCCAGAAATGTATTAATGGTACTAATTTCCGATTTGTTATCATTTCCTTCCTTCTTTTTCACCTGATAACCTGAAAAAGGATCTTCCTTAGAAGGTTTTTCCCCACCCTCTCTGAGTTTGATATTCCTACGAATATAGGCCGGTACAGACTCCAATTCATAAGGATCTCCTGTTTCATTTATATTGAGGTTCGTTTGTCTCAGGCGGGCTGTTTCATCAGAAATGCTACTTGAGTTTTCTTGATTAACAGAAGTCTGCTGTCGATTTTTTTCCTCATTTGGTTTAGAAGGCGCTTCTCTGAATCTTTTTTCTTCCTCCTTTGCTCTATCCTTTAAATAATCCGGGTAGGGATATACGGTATGTCCTATATTAGGGTTATCTTCAGGTCTTTTCTCTTTTTTTGAAGAGCGCCCCCAAAAAGTCTTTTTCTCTTCTTTTTTCTTTTCCACTTTCTTCTCTTGGAAGGGATCTTTTTCTTCTTCCTTAAAGGAAAAATCTATTCCGTAATCTGACTGTGGTATGTCGTTTTGTTGAGAAGGCACGTTTGAGGAATGACGATCTACGTCCTTTTGGGAAGGAGAATAATTTTGTTCTTTTTCACCTTTAGAAGTGTTTCTATCGGGAGAGGTAGCCCCTTCATTTGATCCTCCTAACTCAAAATAAGTCTTCTTTTCTTTTGTAACTTCTGTCTTGCCGCCATCCTCTGAAGGTTGATTTCTTTCATTCGTCTTCAGGCGAGGCGCCATGGGATCTTCTTTTTCTTTCTTTTCTTTTTCTGCAGAAGTATCAGATGATTTTCCGGAGGAATATAATTTTTCTTCTTCTCCTTGCAATCCCAGCTCCATTGTAATTTTCTGCTGCTTTCTTTTGATAGCTTCTTTAGGTTCATTCAAAATCTGCTCAATAGGTTTCTCCTGGAATCCGGTAGCAATGATGGTCACGCCCAATTTATCTTTCAAGGTATTGTCGTGTCCCATCCCTAGGATTACATCACAAGTTTCACCGGCCTGTTGCTGAACATAAGCTTGAATGGTATCCATTTCATCAATCGTATGTTCATGCTCCCCCTCAGAAGAAGTAATATTTAACAATATCCATTGTGCGCCTTCAATCTCGCTATCATTTAACAGCGGAGAAGAGAGTGCATCATCGATAGCTTCCTGTGCACGATCCTCTCCTTCTGCGGTCGCTGATCCTAAAATAGCGACTCCACCATTCCGCATAGCGGTGCTTACGTCGGCAAAATCCACATTAACGACCCCATGGATATTAATCACATCGGTTATACATTTTGCTGCTGTCGCCAAGATATTATCTGCTTTCGCAAAGGCTGCTTTAAAAGGCAGGTTTCCGAACTGCATTCGCAGCTTATCATTGGAAATAACCAAGAGCGTATCCACATGCTCTTTCAGATTTTTGATTCCTTCTTCAGCCTGTTTCATTCGTCTTCGTCCTTCATAGGAGAAAGGAGAAGTGACGATGCCCACCGTCAATATCCCCAGGTCTTTACATATCTTGGCTACGATAGGAGCGCCTCCGGTACCTGTACCTCCTCCCATTCCGGCCGTTATAAAGACCATTTTCGTATTTACTTCCAGAATTTTTCTCAATTCCTCCATAGATTCTTCAGTAGCCTGTCGTCCTATATCCGGATTGGCACCGGCGCCGAGACCTTGTGTCAGGTTAGGTCCCAAATGAACTTTATTGGGAACGGGACTCTCAGAAAGTGCTTGTGAATCGGTGTTACAGATAATGAAATCTACCGCTTCAATTCCCTGATCATACATAAAATTGACAGCGTTGCTGCCACCGCCGCCCATACCAATAACTTTAATGATGGATGACTGTCCTTTTGGAAGATCAAATTCCATAATATTGATTTTTTGGTGAGTTTAAAAATTAATGTGTTTCAAGAATTAAAATTGTGCATCATCTTCCTCCCGAAACAAATCGATCAACCCTTCTTTCATAGAATTCATAAAATCCTTGATTGTCTTCCTAGGTCCCGGATTGACTGATTTAAAGAGGGATATTTTTTCTTTCTTCTCTTCTTCCAAAAAAGAGCCATTCTTCTCCGACTCCTTTTCCTCTTCTAGAGAAGAAACGAAAGATTCTGCTTCTTCAAATTCTTGTTTTTGTTCTTGTTTTCTTTCTTTTATATGTTTAAATTCTTCTTTCCTTTCTTCTTGCTCTACTTTATTCTCATAATCATTATATCCTTTAAGAATAAGTCCTATACAGGTAGAATACATCGGCATTGCTAATTCATCAATATAACCGGTAGTCAAATGCTCATTAGGATATCCAATACGGGCATGAATACCTGTTTTATATTCCGTCAACTGTACCAGATGTTTCAATTGAGCACCTCCGCCAGTCAGAATAACACCTCCATTTAGCAATTTATTATCCAATCCGGCCTTTTTCAAATTATATTTTACCAATTCTAAAATTTCTTCCATCCTTGCCTGGATAATATGGCTTAGATTCTTAACCGATATTTCTTTGGCCTGTTGCCCTCTCAATCCCGGGATCGTAATATAGGCATTTGAAAAAGCTTCTTCTGCCAAGGCGGAACCAAACTGTATTTTCATCTGTTCTGCCTGTGTCTTTAAGACGCCTAATCCCTGTTTAATATCTTTGGTAATATTCTCTCCTCCATAAGGGATAACGGCGGTGTGCTTCAGTACGCCTTCATAAAACACAGCTAAATCCGTTGTTCCTCCTCCTATGTCTACAATTGCCACGCCAGCTTCCAAATCCTGTTCGCACATCACGGCAGCGGCTGACGCCAGAGGTTGTAATACCAGGTCGCGAATCTCCAATTTAGATTTTTCCACAGACCGGTTGATATTTCTTATGGCATTCTTATCTCCTGTAATAATATGAAAATCGGCACCAACTTTCACACCGGGCATGCCCATCGGATTTTCAATATTGGAAATTCCATCTACGGTATACACTTGTGGAATGACATCAATAATTTGGTCTCCGGCAGGAACGTAGGTTTTATATTGATCTGCAATCAGTTGGTTAATTTCTTTCTGAGATACTTCAGTCTCTGTATCTTCCCTGACAATATCTCCTCTGGTTTGCAAACTTTTGATGTGGTGACCGGCGATCCCGACAAAAACTTCTTTAATATTTAGTTCCGGGTTGGTCGCATAACAATTTTCTAAGGCCAGATTAATGGCTTTAATGGTTTTATCAATATTTAAAACCATCCCATGTTGTACGCCAAAAGAATCGGAACGTCCAAAGCCCAGGATTTCTAACTTCCCAAACTCATTCTTCCGCCCAGCCACTGCGGCAATCTTTGTCGTACCTATATCCAGGCCAACGATAATGGGTGCTTCTTTATTCATAGTGTAATCTAGATTTTACGCAAATAATGAATTTATATTTAATTTATTTCTTTTTTTTGTTCGTTCATATCGGTAGTGTTACTCAGTACGGTTAGATTCTTTATGCTTTCAGAATCATTCCTCCTTACAATTTCTTTAACCACCGGATTCTTCGCTCCTTTTTTCCTTACAGCAACAACCTGTCCTTCGAAACGCAAGTCCAAAGTATCATAATATCCCCAACCTATACTATTCAATCCTTTTTGATAAAAAGTCATCAATTTCTCAAACTTCTTCTTAAAGTGTTTTCCGTCACCCAATAGAATTAGAGCATCTCCCACCCGAGGAATCATCTCAAATTCATCCGATGCATTAATATTCATTTGTTCTATTTGTGCTTCCCAAAAATCGTTCCCTGCAATAAATTTACAAATTTTCTTAATTCGGCACAAAAGAAGGCTGTCTTTTTGTTTCTTTCCATCTTCCGGAAATCCCGTAAAAACAGGAAGGGGCAAACCAAAAGGGGTAATACTCTTAATCCTTCTTCCGGATTTTGTCAAATAAAAACTTCTTCCATTCCTTTTAAAAATTCGAGCGACAGGAACACTTTGTATTATCTTTATATTTAATAAACTATTCTTCCCTAAATAGATATTTGCCCGCTGTACCCAATCTTGTTCTTTAACTTTCTTCTTTAGTAATGGACTGGAGAGCTGATCCAAAGACTTACCTATAGGATTGAGCGCATTAGAATCCAGAATAAATTGTCTAATTTCCGCAGTATCTACATAAATATTTTGTGCATTATTTGCCTCTATAGATAATACTATCCCTTTACAGGTTTCCTCCTGCTTATCTTGTGAAGCAGCTACAAACAATATCACAAACCCCACCACCATTGCCAGGCTCAAAACGGCAATCAGTAGTTTTTTTATTGATATTTTCTTTTTTCTCTCCTGCATCTTTTATTTTCGAATCTTTCGATTTTTAAACGATCTTTAATATTTCCTCTGCAATGCGTTCATCTGCATTTGTAACAGCGAATTTCTTCATATTTTTTTTTATCTCTGTTTTTCGATCTTCATCTTTTATCAGTTTTATCAATTCTTCCACCAGAGAGGCTTCCGCATCTTCATCTTTGACCAACAAAGCAGCCTTTTCTTTTACAAAAGATAAAGCATTCTTTAGCTGATGATCTTCCGCTGCAGTAGGAAGAGGGACAAAAATGACCGGTTTCCCTACAATACTTAATTCAGCCAACGCAATGGCTCCTGCCCGAGAAATAATGACATCAGCTGCAGCATAAGCATTCTCGATCTCTTTGATGAACTTCAATGGTTTTATTATTTCCTTATAAGGAGCAACAGCTTCAGTCACTTTCTCATAAGAGAACTTTCCCGTTTGCCAGATCAATTGAAGATCTTCATTTACCATTTCATCTAAATGAGCCAATAGTGCTTCATTGATTGAACGTGCGCCCTGGCTTCCACCTACAATAAAAACCGTTTTCTTCTCCGAATCTAAATTGAATATTTTTAATGCTTCCTGTTGATTCCTTTTTATATTAATAATACGGTCTCTCACCGGATTACCTGTAAATACAATCTTTTCTTTATCAAAAAATCGCTCCATATTCTTACTCGCCACACAAATTTTCTCCGCTTTCTTTCCAAGAATTTTATTGGTTTTTCCTGCAAAAGAATTCTGCTCTTGAATCACTGTCGGGATTCCTTTTGATTGGGCAGAATACAAAAGCGGGAAGCTGGCATACCCCCCAACGCCAATTGCTACCTGCGGCTTAAAGTCTTTGAGAATTCTTCTTGCTTGTGACAAACTTCGCAATATTTTAAAGGGTAGCCACAGATTTTTCAAGAAGGCTCCTCGATTCATCCCGGCAATATTTAATCCTACAATATCAAAACCTGCTTCCGGCACTTTTTCCATTTCCATCTTTCCTTTGGCTCCTACAAACAAAATTTTAATTCTTTCATTTTTTCTCTTTAGTGCACGAGCAATAGCAATGGCCGGGAAGATATGTCCTCCTGTTCCACCGCCTGCTATAATAATTCTTTGCTCGTTTTTCATCGCATTCTTCTTTATCCGGGTTGTACCGCTATATCAATATTTTCGTTATCTTCTTCTGCCGCTACAGACTCCTCCTTTTCAGCTTTTGCTCGTGCACGTTTCTCTCTTGTCTCCACACTTCGACTCACACTTAATATAATCCCTATAGCCAGACTGGTAAACCAAATGGAAGTTCCTCCCATGCTTACCAAAGGCAAGGTTACTCCGGTTACCGGCACCAAATTAGTCGCAACTGCCATATTTGCAAAAGCCTGTATAACCAAAGTAAAACTCAATCCGATACTGAGAAAAGCACCAAAAGCATAAGGACAAATCCTAAAGATTCGTATACTTCTCAATAAAAAGATCAAATAACACAAAATCAAAATAATTCCGCCAATCATCCCATACTCTTCTAAAATAATCGAAAATATGAAGTCAGAATAGGGATGCGGTAAGAAATTCCTTTGTTCACTATTTCCGGGTCCCCGGCCAAAAATCTGACCATTGGCAATCGCAATTTTCGACTGTTCAACCTGATAGGGAATTTGTTGAGAATGATCCTTATTGACAAAACTCTCTATCCTATGTTGCCAGGTATCTACCCTACCTCCACCAACTCCCGTAACTAAGACAAGGCCTACCACAAGGGTAATGATGGCTAAACCTCCAATAATAAAGCCGGAAAGATGAAGGATCTTTACTCTTCCAATAAAACACAAAAGCAAACAACTGGCTCCCAACAACAATGCAGTAGACATATTTGCCGGCATAATCAATAAACAAACCAGACAAACGGGAATTAGAATAGGGATAAAACCTTTTTTTAAATCCTTTATAACCTTTTGTTTCCTGGAAAGTTGTCTGGATATAAACATAAATAGTGCGAGTCTGGCCATATCTGATGTTTGAAAAGTCAGATTAATCACCGGAAGCTTTATCCATCTACTGGCATCATTAATGGTAGCACCAAAAATTAGAGTATATAATAATAATGGAATTGAAATTAGAAACAGAATGACTGAAATCCGAGAATAAATGATATAGTTGACCCGATGAGCAACATAAATTATCCCCAATCCCAATGCAAGAGCAGCAAACTGTTTAAATAAATAATACTCTGTATGCCCCTTCCGTAATCTAAAAGCCAGCGTACCCGTAGAACTGTAAACAGCCAACACGCTCACTAACGACAGTATTATGACTATCGCCCAAATTACCTTATCTCCTTTTATGGTGCCTACAAATTTATTCACTTCATTTTTTTATTTCAATGTTCATTCAAAGTTTACGTACATTTTCTGCGAATTGTGTTCCTCTGTCTTCATAGTTTTTAAAACGACCGAAGCTGGAACAGGCCGGTGAAAAGAGAACAACATCCCCTTTCGACGCCAGCATATAAGTCATTTTAACGGCCTCCTCTAAAGAAGGAGCATCTACCATTACCTGAACATCGCCTGCCAATGCACGATGAATACCTTTATTATTTTCCCCTAAACACACAATAGCTTTCACCTTTTCATTCACCATCTCCTTAATCACACTATAATCGATGTCTTCATGATCCCCTTCCAAGATTAAAACAACAGGAGATTCCATGTTCTCTAAAGAAAACCAAACAGCATTAATATTCGTCGCTTTACTGTCATTGATGTACATTACACCTCTCACAGCTGCAACATATTCCAACCTATGGGAGACACTATCAAAAGAAGTCAAACTGTCCCTGATGGTTGCATTTCTTATCCCCATCACTTGATCTGATATACTCGCAGCCATGGAATTATTAATTTTTTGTTGTCCGCGTAATGCTAATTCAAACAAAGGCATACCAAAGTCTTCTTCTAACTCGGCAGGTAAATTTTCTTGATATTCTTTTTCTTCTATGGATTTCATATATTTAAATAGTTATCTGATTTAGCTTCATTTATTATTCAATTTATCTTAATTTCAAAGTAAGTATGGACACCACTACACACAGGATAGTAATAATCCAAAATCGCACGGCAATTTTACTTTCATGATATCCTAATTTTTGGTAATGATGATGCAAAGGAGCCATCAAAAAGACTCTTTTACCTTCCCCATATCGGCTTTTGGTATACTTAAAATATCCCACTTGTAACATAACCGAGATATTCTCTACTAAAAATACTCCACAGAAAATGGGTATCAGTAGTTCTTTTCTCACCATAATAGCCAACGCTGCAATGATGCCACCAATCGCCAGGCTTCCCGTATCTCCCATAAAAACTTGCGCAGGAAAGGCATTGTACCACAAAAAGCCAATACAGGCCCCAATGAAAGCAGCAATAAAAATGGATAGCTCCCCAATATGTGGGATGTACATAATATTAAGATATCCTGCGAATTTTATGTTCCCCGACAGATAGGCAAAAATACCAATACCAATACCAATTATAGCAGATACTCCCGTAGCTAACCCATCCAATCCATCGGTCATATTCGCGCCGTTAGAAACCGCCGTAATAATGAAAATTACAATGATAATATATAAGAGCCATGTCAACTTATGAGCATTTGGACTTATCCAGGAAATCAAACGAGCATAATTAAATTCATGTTTCTTCACAAACGGAATGGTCGTAATAGGAGTATTTACATCCACATATTTTTTCTTTAATGAATCAATATCATCCTCAGCTTTATTATTTTTCATCACTTGCTCTACTTTTGACTTTCCTTTATCATTGTCTACGATTTTCCTGTGAATTACCACATTATTGTTAAAATACAAGACAGATCCTACTATCAATCCCAATCCAATTTGTCCAATGACTTTAAATTTTCCCGAAAGCCCTTCCTTATTTTTCTTAAATACTTTAATATAATCATCAATAAACCCAATGGTACCTAACCAAAGTGTACTAATCAAAATCAATATCACATATACATTAGTGAGTTTTGCGAATAAAAGCGTAGGAATAATAATAGCAGCAAGGATAATGATCCCTCCCATGGTAGGTGTCCCTTTCTTTGAAGATTCTCCTTTCAGTCCTAGGTCGCGGACTGTTTCTCCTATCTGATGTCTTCTTAATATATTAATTAACCTTTTCCCAAAAACCAGGGTAATCACCAAAGAAACAACTACAGCCATAGCTACCCGGAAAGAGATGTATTGAAACACCCCGGTACCGACCAGATCAAAATGTTGTTTCAGATAATTAAAAAGGTAATAAAGCATTTTATTTATTTAATTCTTCAAAAATTTCAGTTAAGACGTTCTTATCTTTAAAGTGAATTTTCTCCCCTTTTATTTTTTGAAAAGGTTCATGTCCTCTTCCTGCGATGAGTAGAATATCCTTACTCTTTGCCAGTGTGCAGGCGACTTTCATTGCTTCCCTTCGATCGGCAATCGCTAAAATCTTTTCTTGACTTTCTTTCTCTACGCCCTGTTTCATATCTTCGATAATACGGTTAGGATCTTCACTACGCGGATTGTCGGAGGTAAAAACAGTTTTGTCACTACCCTGCACCGCTACCTGCGCCATTTCCGGGCGTTTTGTCTTATCCCGATCTCCTCCACACCCTACCACAGTAATAAGTTGTTGTCCCGACTCTTTTGATTCGTTTATGGTTTCTAATACATTCTGCAAAGCATCCGGGGTATGCGCATAATCAACAATACCAATAATATGTTCTCGAGGAGAAATCATTACTTCAAAACGTCCTTCAGCGCCAATGATACTACTTAACTTCTCTAAAACGAGTGATTTTTCCTCTCCCAATTCTATGGCAGATCCATAGACCGCTAAGAGATTATATGCATTAAATCTCCCTGTTAACCTAAAATGAACTTCTTTCTCTTCTATTGACATCACCAACCCGGTCAGGTTATTTTCTAAAATCTTTCCTCTATAATCCGCCATCTTCTTTAAACCGTAAGAACACTTATGTGCCACCGTGTTTTGTAACATCACCTCTCCATTTCTATCATCCACATTCGTTAATGCAAAAGCATCTGAAGGTAAATCATCAAAAAAAGCTTTTTTAGCTTTCAAATAATTGGAGAACGTTTTATGATAATCCAAATGATCATGAGTAATATTGCTAAAAATCCCCCCTTTAAAATGTAATCCGGCAATCCGTTTTTGATGAATCGCATGAGAACTTACTTCTGCAAAAGCATAATCACAACCTGCTTTTACCATATCAGCCAACAGCGCATTAAAATGAATAGCATCCGGGGTGGTATGGGTAGCTACAATTGCTTGATCATTAATTTCATTTTGAATCGTCGACATTAACCCACAAGAATATCCTAACTTCCGAAATAGTTTAAATAATAAGGTAGCAATCGTCGTTTTCCCATTCGTTCCCGTGACTCCTACCAATTTTAATTTCGAGGAAGGATTATCATAATAATTAGAAGCTACTATTCCACATGCGTCTGCAGAATCTTTCACTTCTACATACCCTATACCGGGATGTAACTGTTCTGGTAATTTTTCACATAGGATTCCTACCGCTCCCTGAGCAATGGCCGATTCAATAAACTGATGACCGTCTGTTTGTACCCCACGCATGGCTATAAAAAGGCATCCCTTCATTACTTTTCTAGAATCTATACACAAATCGTCTATAGACATAGAAAGGTCTCCATGTACCACAACTGGCTGAACGCCTTCTAATATATTCTGTAATACGACCATCAACTTAATCTAATTGTTATTTTTTCTTTTTCACCTATGACTGACCCCGGTTTTAAAGATTGATGAACAACCTTTCCCTTTCCATTTACATTCACCTTAAAACCAGATTTTTCTAATAAATATAGAGCATCCTTCAAACCCATTCCCCGCACATCGGGAACTGTCCCTTTTACTTTCTTTACGGGCGTTAAATTCACCAATTGATTCTCGGACTGCGATGAAACATAATGGGCATTCGCTACCAAAGAATCGCCGACCATAGGAATTTTCAAAGCTTTTAAAACCTTTTGGAGCGCCTTTTTCTTCCCGGATTTAATTGCCAATTTGTCGCCCATAAGTGGCCGATCAAAGTCTTCCAATTCCTCTTTATGATTCAAAGCATATAATTTATGTGCCACCTCTTTAAATACCGGAGCGGCTACTGAAGCACCATATATTCTGCTTGCATGAGGTTTATTCATTACTGTAACAATACAAGAATATTTAGGGTCATCTGAAGGGAAATACCCTACAAAAGTAGCTTGATAGATATGTTGCGAATATCCCTTCCTCCCATTTGCAACCATCGCCGTACCTGTTTTCCCTGAAATTTTAAAATAAGGATTCTTCAATGCTCGATGTCCTGTTCCTACCTTATCGGCAACAACCCCATTTAATAATTTCTGAACGTCTTTCAGTGTCGACTCAGAACATATTTTGGGATTAATAACGGTAGGATCAAACTTTTTAACAACCTGTCCATAGTTTTCAATAGCCGAAACCAAATAGGGTTTCATCATCTTTCCGTCATTGGCTACGGCATTATATAAAGTAAGAATGTCAAGAGGTGTAAGTAAGACTTCGTAACCAATGCTCATCCAGGGTAAGGTTGTAGAACTCCAGGTTTTGCTTTTTGGATCTTTAATCAAGGGTTGTGCTTCTCCCTGTAAATCGATACCTGTTTTTTGATCTAAATGTAACCCTTTGATATATTTGACATACTTCTCGGGGTTTTTATGAAAATATTTATACCCCAATTTAGACATTCCGACATTAGAGCTTAATTCAAAAGCATTTCGCACGGAAACCAATCCTGTGGGATCTCCAACAACATCCTTCATCGTCCGTCCATGAAATCTATGAGTCCCATTCTCTAAATCCACCTGATCATCCAATTGGACATCTCCATCTTCCAATAGGGCAATCATAGTCGCCAACTTAAATACAGATCCGGGTTCTGTGGCTTTTCCTATTCCATAGTTAAAATTCTCATAGTAAGAACCATTAGACTGTCGTCCAAGATTAGCCAATGCTTTTATTTGTCCGGTCTTCACATCCATAACAATACAGGTGCCATATTGTGCTTCATTTTCCACTAACATTTTCTTCAATGCACCTTCTGCAACATCCTGAATATTGACATCCAAAGTAGTGATTACGTCTTTTCCATCTACAGGATCAATACGATAACCATCTACAGGAATAGATCCTCCACCCGATATTCGTTGAACCAATACTTTCCCGTCTTTTCCTTCCAAATATTTATTATACGTTCTTTCCAAACCAATATTAGGTGCATTTTTTCTATACATCCCAATGGTTCTATTTGCTAAAAGACCAAAAGGATTTACTCGCTTATTTATTTGCTTAACAATCAGTCCGCTACGGTTTCTTCCTAAACGGAAAAAAGGAAAAGTTCTTAATTTTTTATATTGTTCAAAAGTAACCTTCCTCTTTAGTCGGAAATAACGATTACCTTTCTTATACTCTCTTAACAACAACCTTTTATACGAAGCTTTACTTCTATCTTTAAATAATTGTGACAAATTATAAGATAAGGAATCGAGGTTTTGACGAAAAAGCACCCCCTTATCCTGAACAATACCATCTGCTCTAAAATCCATATGGAGATCAAAAGTGGGAATTGTAGTAGACAACATACGCCCGTCGGCAGAGTAGATCGTTCCTCTAACCGCATCAATGGTTTTATAGCGATCATGTAAATTGTTTGCCATCTTTCGCCAATGATCTCCTTCAATATCCTGAATCACAAATATTTTTACAGCGATAACAACGCCAAGGAGTATCATGCCCAGAAAGCAAAGATATACACGCCATAATATGTCCTTCTTTACATCCATGAATGCTTCTAATGATGACCTATTTTTCTTTTTTATCTTTTACAATTATCAAAGGAGGGGTTTCTGCCTCTTCTAAACCATAAGGCTGAGCCTTTTCAGAAACTCTACTCATCTTGCTACGAAACATCAACTCACTTTTCCGACTCAAAAAAGTCCAATGTAGCTCTTTCACCTTCTCTTGTAGCTGATTTACCTCTCGTACATTCTTCACCATATAATGCCCATTTGCTATATATAACAAGGCAAGAAAAAACAAAAACACCAAAAAAGGGATATGTTTAACGATCCACGAATAATTAATTCGAAACCGATGCTCTTTCTTCTTTTCCTGATCATCTATAAACTCCCTCTGTTTTGCTTTTTTCCACCACATGGTTAAAATTTATTCTTCAACTATCTTTTCTGCCACCCGCATCTTAGCGCTTGTCGCTCTGGGATTACTTTCCCTTTCTTCTACAGACGGTACGATTGGTTTTTTAAATACCGGTTTTAATCTGTTATTCAAGTTTTTCGAAGAACCTTGCTCCTCGAATCCACCTTCCTTCATAAAACGTTTTACTAAACGATCCTCCAAAGAATGGAAGGTAATCACAACCAATCGACCTCCGGGTTTTAACACCCTTTCGGATTGGATCAACAATTCCTTCAAAGCTCCCATTTCGTCATTCACTTCTATGCGCAAGGCTTGAAAAACCTGCGCCAAATACCTTCTTTCCTTTCCCTTAACCAACGGAAGGAGGATACTTTTTAATTCCCCTATGGTTTGGAGAGGAAACTGCTTTCGCATCTTCACTAAATGGGAAGCCAATCGTCTTGCATTGCGTACTTCTCCGTAATTTTCAAACAACCGCCATAATTGCTCTTCACTATATGTCCTAAGCACTTCTGCCGCCGTCAGCTCTTGTCGTCGATCCATTCTCATATCCAATGGCGCATCCATCCTGATAGAAAACCCTCTCTCTGCCGTATCAAACTGGTAAGAAGACACGCCGAGATCTGCCAAAACTCCCGATACCGGCACAGCATCCTGTACCCTCAAAAACCGTTGCAGATAACGAAAATTTTCATTGATTAATTCAAATTTCTCATCATCAGGAACATTTCTCTTTGCATCTGCATCCTGATCAAAACCAATCAGTCGCCCTTCTTTTCCTAATTTTTTCAAAATCTCACGAGAATGCCCACCACCACCGAAAGTAGCATCCACATACACTCCTGATGGATCTACCTCTAACATCTCAACCGCCTCGTACCTCAAGACAGATTGATGATATCCTTGCTTGCTATTTATATTATTATGCTCCATCCTCTGCATTCATTACCTGACTCGCTAATTCACTAAAAGATTCAGGAGAATAAGAAGCAAAAAACTGCTGATATTGTTGTTTATCCCAAATCTCAATTTTATTTACCGCAGAAGCCAACACGATCTGCTTACCTAAACCTGCATAATCACAGAGGTTCTTAGGAATAAGAAGTCGTCCGGCAGAATCCAACCTCAAAGTAACAGCCCCATTCAAAAAATAACGACGAAAAGCTCTTACCTTTGGATCGAAATCATTTAATTCCGTAATACGATCAAAAATAGGTTGCCAGGCATGCATTGGATAAAGCGTCAAACATTTTTCAAATCCCCGATTCAAAACAAACTGACCATCTACAGACTTGGAAACATCTTTCCCTTTTTCCGGCATTTGTTTTTTAAATCCTGCCGGAAACAAGAAACGCCCTTTAGCGTCCAATTTAGATTCGTATTCTCCCAAAAATCCTGTCATAGCCATTTATGCATGCAAAGATTACAATAATTACCACAAAATAACACTTTTTTCCACTTTTTACCCAAAAAAATAAAGCCCGTATTTATAAACAATTTTAATAGGTTGACAATCAATATCTTATTAATGCATTAAAAAATGGGTAGTGCATAAAAAAAATCAACCTGTGGATAACATGTGTAAATTTTATTAAAAATGTGAATTTGCAATCACAAAGGCGATCTAAAAGTAGATTAAACATAGCTTTAACAAGCTAAAAACATTTTAATGCTTTACATTCACAAAAATTCTTAACTTTGCCTCTTTTTTAAACGCTTTATGAATCGAAAGATCTATTATATCATAAGTTTTCTTCTTTTGTCCATGGCTTTTACTTCCTGTTCAAAGTTTAACAGAGTCCAAAAAAGTAATGACAACCAGAAAATATTGAACTACGCCAATAAGCTTTACAAGAAAGAAAAATATAACAAGGCTCAACAGTTATATGGTAAGGTAAAAAACTCATTTAAAGCAACTCCTCAGTACGAACAAGTCTTTTATAATTATGTATATACTTACTATTACATGAAAGACTACACCTCGGCGGCCTTCTACTTCAAAAACTTTGTGCAGTCTTTTCCCAAGAGTGAGAAAACAGAAGAGATGTCCTTTATGGAAGCCTATTGCTTTTATAAACTCTCTCCCCGCCCTGAACTGGATCAAACAGATACCAAAAAGGCCATCAGTGCTTTACAGGATTTTATTAATATCTATCCTAATTCAGATAGCGTTAAGAAAGCCACAACTTTAATAGACAAACTCAGAGGAAAGTTAGAACGCAAAGAATATAAAGAAGCCAATTTATATTATGGTCTAGAATATTATAAAGCTGCGGGCGTTACTTTCAACAATTTGTTATTGGATTATCCTGAATCTGAAAAAGGAGATGAGTACAAATACATGGCAATAAAATCTTATTTCAGATATGCGGATCACAGTGTGATTAGTAAACAAAAAAAGAGGTTTCAAAAAGTTATCAGTCAATTTCGTAACTTTGAGGAGTTTTATCCCAACAGCAGTTATTTAAAAGAAGCAAAATCATATTATCATTCTGCTAAGAAAAACATAAGATCTTTAGATCATTTAAAAGATAAAATTAAAAAAAAGCAACAACAACAACAACAACAACAACAACAACAACAACAACAACAACAACAACATGAGCCAATTGAAACGATCAGGAAATAGTGCAATCAGTGCATCTGCAGAAACAAGAGACCTTTCTAAGATTAAGGTTAAGACGGGAAACCTGTATGAGTCGATTGCCATTATTGCAAAACGTGCCAATCAGATTAATCTTGATGTGCGTGAAGAATTACATGCTAAACTAGAAGAATTTGGAAGTCAAACCGATAATCTGGAAGAAATCCATGAAAATAAGGAACAAATTGAGATTTCTCGTTTTTATGAAAGGCAGCCCAATCCTGTACTTTTAGCCACTGCAGAATTTTTGGAAGACAGAGTCTATTATAAAGCCAAAGAATCTGAGGAACAACAGTACAGTTAGGCGCAAAAAAATAGCTACTAATTTTGTAAATTGAGGCGGCAATATATTGCTGCCTTTTTTGTCATTTATGTTGAAAGATAAAAAAATCATATTAGGTGTAACCGGGAGTATTGCAGCCTATAAAGCTGCCACATTGATTCGTCTCTTAAAAAAACAAGGAGCAGATGTTCAGGTCGTGATGACAGAAGCTGCAACTCACTTTATATCTGAGCTAACACTTTCCACCTTATCTCAGCATCCGGTCTTTATTCATCTTACCCAAGATGGACAATGGAACAATCATGTTTCTTTGGGTCGGGATGCAGATTTATTTCTAATAGCTCCTGCCTCAGCCAACACCCTTTCAAAAATGGCCAATGGAAGCTGTGACAACATGCTTTTGGCCACCTATTTATCTGCCAACTGCCCGATATTTGTTGCCCCTGCTATGGACGTTGACATGTGGCATCATCCGGCGACCAGAGACAATATTAAAAAATTGAAAGAAAGAGATCTCCGTCTTATTGATGTAGAGCAAGGAGAGTTAGCCAGTGGATTAGTAGGAGAAGGCAGGATGGCCGAACCGGAACATATCCTACAGAAGATTCAGTCCTATTTTTCTTCTCAAAAAAAAGGTCTTGGGAAAAGAGCTATCGTTACTGCAGGTCCTACTTATGAGCCTATAGATCCGGTGCGTTTTATTGGTAATCATTCCAGCGGGAAACAAGGGATTGCCATTGCAGAAGCCTTATCCGATGCAGGCGTCCAAGTAGACCTCATCCTCGGACCAAGCTCACTGCGTCCCTCCGGAAGAGAGATCACCACGCATAGGGTAATGACGACTGAACAGATGAAAAGGGTCTGTGACCAATTGTTCCCAAAAGTTGACATCGCTGTGCTATCGGCTGCAGTATCCGACTATCGACCTGCTAAACCGGCTACTCAAAAAATAAAAAAGTCTAAAAAGACTCGGTCTATCGACTTAAAGAAAAATCCCGACATCCTCAAATCCTTAGGTCAACAGAAAAAGAAAAACCAACTATTGATTGGGTTTGCTTTAGAGACGGAGAATGAAGAAAAAAATGCATTAAAAAAGCTAAAAGAGAAAAACCTTGACCTTATTGTCCTTAATTCCTTAAATGATCAGGGCGCAGGCTTTCAAACCGATACCAATAAAGTAACTTTATTAAAAGGGAAAAAGGAAAAAGTAACACTCCCGCTCTTATCCAAAAAAGAGGTTGCCCGGGAGATTGTTCATTATATAATATCCAAGGATGAAAAAATATCATAAATATATTTTTATACTCTGTTTATTTTCTCTTTGCTATTGTATCTCTTCCCAAGCAGCAGCTCAAGAATTAAATGCAACGGTCTCTGTGAGACACCAGAAAATAAATGGAATAGATCCTTCTATCTTCAATAAAATGACTTCTGAGATAAAAGATTTTTTAAATTCCCGAGCCTGGACTTCTACTCATTACAAAACCAATGAACGCATAGATTGCCGATTCCTTATTGATTTACAAAAGGAAGATCATCATGTGTACAAAGCTATACTCACGGTCCAATCTTCTCGACCTGTTTATAATTCTACTTACCGTTCTCCTTTATTTAATTATAAAGACAATAACTTTACCTTCAAATTCGAATCTTACACTCCATTAGTTTTCAATAAAAACAGAATTACGGGATCAGATCCCTTGGCTTCTAACTTAACCGCTACTTTGGCTTATTATGCTTATATTATCATTGGATTGGATGAGGATTCTTTTTCCCTCAATGGGGGGCATGATGCTTTCGAAATGGCACAAAATATTGTAAACGATGCACCCGATGGGCGACAGATATCCGGATGGAAATCGTTTGAAGGAACCACCAACCGTTATTGGCTGGCAGAGAATTTGTTAAATGTTCGATACAAAAGTTTCCATAAAGTGTTATATAACTACCACCGGAAAGGGCTAGACAAAATGTATGATCATCCAGGAGAGGGCAGAGAAGAAATCACCAAGACATTAAACACCCTCCATTCCATCAATGCAGATAATCCCAGACTCATGATCTTAGGTGTGTTTTTTGCAACAAAATCCAAAGAGTTAGCCAATATTTTTTCTAAAGGATCTCAGCAAGAAAGAATGACCGCTTTAAACCTTCTTAATAAACTAGATCCTTCTCATAGTTCTGTTTACCAGAAAAGCATGAAAAAATGAAGCGTTTCCTATCATATATATTCCTGTGTTGGAGCTTTGCCTTCTTATTTTCCGCATGCTCACCGAAGGATAGTCTTCCCTCACAAGTGCTATCGGTAGAAGAGATGAGTGATATATTGCTAGACTTTCAATTGGCAGAATCCTATAACCCATCCTATTACGGACCGACTAACCAGCATTCTATTTATCCTGAAAATCGTCAGGAGCGACTTCAGGTTTTCTATCAACAAATCCTCCAAATACATGAGGTGGACACAGCCACCTTTTTCCGGAGCTACCGTTACTATTCTCATCATCCGGACTGGATAAAAAAAGTATATAAAACCATGCAAGATACCATTCAAGTCCGACTTACCTCTATTCAAAAAAAGCTTCAGAAAAAAAGAGAAAGAGCCAAACGACAAATACCGGAATTTATGTCCTTTTGGAAAAAAGATCTAAACACCCTCCATTCGTTCTATGACAGTACAACAAATGAAAGCAGCAATATTATTTATCCTTGGGAACTTTCAAAAATGACACTCCATCCCCGGTTATCTTCCCCCAAGACCTTCTGGAATCAATATTTCAAAGAGGTAGATTCCCTATATGAAATCATAGAGAAGAACAGAACCATCCCTGCTGCACCATTTTAAAAAAATACTACCTTTGCATAAAAATTGCAATCAATCATGGTGTACCTTACCAGAAAAGAGCATTTCAATGCCGCTCATAAATTATTCAATCCCCAGTGGAGTCAGGAAAAAAACTTAGAAGTTTTTGGAAAATGTGCCAATCCTAACTGGCATGGACACAACTATAAACTCTTTATTACCCTAAAAGGAGAACCCAATCCCGATACCGGCTATTTGTATGATGCCAAAAAACTAAGCAGCATCATCAAAGAAAATGTTCTCGATCAGTTAGATCACAAAAACCTCAACTTAGACGTTGACTTTATGCAAGGAAAAATCTGTACAACAGAGAATTTAGCAATGGGGATTTGGAATCAAATTTCACCACATATTGAAGGTGCAGAATTATATTCGGTAAAACTATATGAAACAGAGAACATCTTTGTGGAATATTTTGGAAATTAACCTCTTTACATAGCAACAAACATGGCTTACCATATAATAGAAAAATACGATAACAAACCAACGGAAGCACTCAAAGATAATTATAAAGATGTATTACAAACCCTGGGAGAAGATATCCATAGAGATGGATTAAAGAAAACTCCGGAACGGATTGCCAAGTCTTTACAATACCTTACAAAGGGGTATGATATGGACGCTCATGCCATTTTAAACGGGGCTCGTTTTGAAGAAGCCTATAGTGAAATGGTCATTGTGAAAGACATAGAATTATATTCTTTGTGTGAACATCATATGCTTCCCTTCTTCGGAAAAGCTCATATTGCCTATATCCCCAACGGATATATCACCGGATTAAGCAAGCTGGCTCGGGTCGTAGAATGCTATGCTCGTCGGTTACAGGTTCAGGAACGCATGACCCATCAAATTTTAGAGGCTATCAATGAGACTCTACATCCTCAGGGAGTCGCTGTCGTTATTGAAGCCCAACATCTCTGTATGATGATGCGTGGGGTACAAAAACAAAACTCTGTAACAACGACCTCTGCTTTCTGTGGTGAATTTGAACAGGAACCCACACGAAGTGAATTTATTCGACTGATCGATTCCTCATTGAGCTAGTAGATTTTTTGCTCATTCTAAAAAAATTTAGTCTTGAAAAGAATATATTTTGACAATGCAGCTACCACTCCATTAGATAAAGAAGTGTTGGAAGCGATGCTCCCGTTTTTAACCGAAAAATTTGGGAATCCTTCCACGATTTATTCTTATGGTCGGGAAACTAAAATGGCTATCGAAGGCGTTAGAAAAAGTGTAGCTAAACATTTAGGTGTGACTCCGGGTGAAATCTTTTTTACTTCAGGAGGAACCGAGAGTACCAACACTGCTTTTTATGCCGCGGTTCATGACTTAGGGTGCAAAAGAATTATTACCTCTCCCATTGAGCATCATGCCACCTTGCATACTGCAGAACATGCGCAACAAGAAGAAGGAATAGCAATAGATTATGTTGATATCAAACCTGACGGACATGTCGACTTAGATCATTTAAGAAAACAACTTGCATCTTCCGAAAAGAAGACCCTCGTAGCCCTCATGCATGCCAATAATGAGATTGGGAACCTCTTAGATGCAGAATCGACAGGCTCGCTTTGTGAAGAATATGGAGCCTATTTCTTCTGTGATACGGTACAAACAGTGGGTCATTATCCAATTGATATCAAAAAGCTGAAAGCACACTTTATTAACGGTTCTGCTCATAAATTTAATGGTCCGAAAGGTGCCGGTATTTTATATATCAATCAAAACATCAAGGTACATCCATACATTTACGGAGGTGGACAAGAACGAGAAATGCGTTCCGGAACAGAAAATGTATATGGCATTATCGGTTTTGGGAAAGCCTTAGATTTGGCTCTTACACATCATGAAAAATACAAGCGACATATTCAGGAGCTGAAGACCTACATGGGCTCACAACTACAGAAGCATCTTGAGAAGATAACCTTTAATGGCGATTGGGAAGGAGATAGCCTTTATACAATTCTGAATGTCTCTTTCCCCAAAAATGTAAAGAGTGAGATGTTATTATTCAATCTGGATCTAGCCGGAATCTGTGTATCCGGAGGAAGCGCTTGTAGCTCCGGAGCCAATACCGGTTCTCATGTTATCAGAGCGCTTCATTCTGAGACAGAAAGTACCCCCATTCGGTTCTCTTTTTCTAAAGATAATACAAAAGAAGAAGTCGATCTGGTAGTCGCTAAGTTAAAAGAATTGTTACAACCCTAGTCCTCCCATTATTCAGAAATTTTCGTAACTTTCCTTCATGCAAGGAAAATTACACCGGATCCAAGAAGGAAAATTCAGAAAAGCAGCTTATTATACTATAGGAAAAGGGAATCCTGTCATTTTACTCCATGGTTTTCCTGCAGATCATCAATTGTGGAGAAATCAAATCCCCATCCTTCAAGAAGAATATCAACTCATTCTTCCTGACATTCCGGGATCAGGATTATCTCCCATTATTGAAAAGATCAGTATTGCAGACATCGGAGATTTTATAAAAGCTATTTTAGAACAGGAAAAGATTGAAACGTGTGTTCTCATTGGACATTCTATGGGTGGATATGCCACCCTTTCTTTTGCCCAAAAATATCCAAAGTGCCTTCGTGGATGGGGCTTAATTCATTCTTCTGCCTTTGCTGATAATGAAGAAAGGAAAAAAGGAAGGAAACGATCCATCGCTTTGATGAAAAAATATGGTCAAGATCAATTTATCAAACAGATGTTGCCTAATTTATTTTCAAAAAAAACTCGATCTGAAGATAGAAAGAAAGTACAAGCTCTCATCCAAAGAAGAATCAAAGCCGGAGTAGATGCATTAATCCCCTATTATCATGCCATGTGGGAACGCCCGGAACGCACTCAAGTTCTCAGAGAAGCAGAAGTTCCCGTATTGTTTATCATAGGGAAAGAAGATACTGCGGCTCCTTTATCCGATCTTTTGCAACAAGTAAGCCTTCCGAAAATCAGTCAAATCCATATTTTAGAAAAAGTTGGCCATTTGGCTATGATAGAAGCTCCGTCTATCTCTACAAAAATTCTTCAGGAATTTTTAGCTTTTTGTCACGATTATTAATGAGGCATCGTCATTTTGAAGAGATTTTTAAGCGTCATATTATTTGTATTTTTCTTTCTACCTACGGAGGGCCACCATATCATCGGAGGGGAGATGTATTACACCTTTATTCATAAAACCCAACAAGGATATCAATATAAAGTGGTCTTAAAGTTATACAGAGGATGCGAACCGGAGGATAAAGAACATGCAAATTTAGACCCTTATGTTAACTTCACCATCTTCAATAAAGATAATCTTCAATTTAACACCATAGCAACGACTCCAAACATTCAATTAGACCAAATAGAAGAGAAATCAAATACCACTCACGATCCCTGCATTCACAATCCACCCCAATCCTGTTATCGCATTGGCTATTATAGAACAACGATTACCCTTCCGCTGAATCAGGAAGGATACACCATTGCCTATCAAAGGTGCTGCCGGGACAATACGCTAAAGAATGTAAACACTTCCTTCGAAGTCGGCGCCACCTACTTTACGAATATTCCGGGATCATCCTCCGGGATCCCGGGAGATAATAGTCCCCGCTTCGATAACGAAACCGCCATATTACTCTGTAGTACAGGAAACGTAGATTATACTTTCCAGGCTACTGATCTAAACAAAGAGGATAAATTACGTTATGATTTTGCACCTGGATATGCAGGAGGAAATCAAAGCAACCTCATTCCGGTACCTACTTCTGCTCCTCCATTTCAGCACTTACAGTATGTTTCCGATTTTTCGGGAAAACATCCTTTGGGAGAAAGCATCACTATTGACTCTACTACCGGAAGAATCCATGGTCGTGCCCATTTAAAGCCCGGGACTTATGACGTAACCATACGAATACGCTCTTTTAGGAAAGGAAAGCTTATCAACACCCATTATCACGATTTTCAATTTACGGTACATAACTGTAAAAGAGATGTAGTCGCAGATATTCCGCCCCTCTTAGACGAATGTGAAAGCAAGACCTTCCATTTTACCAACAACAGCACTTCTAATAAAAAATATCTCTGGAATTTTGATGATGGAACCACCTCCGGCGAATTTGAACCCACTCATACTTTTCAGGATACAGGCACCTACCATGTTTGGATGAAAGTCAATCCGGCCTCTAATTGTGGCGATAGTATGGAATCTATAGTGAAAGTTTACCCGGAGTTTAAAGCAGATTTTGTAGTCTCCAATTCCTGTACCCAAGCCCCAATACAATTCTCCGATAAAAGTACTTCGACCTATGGAAGGGTTTCCTCCTTCCAATGGGATTTTGGAGATTCACAAAGTGCTTCCAATACTTCCGAAGAAAAGAATCCGCAACATACTTTTACAGATGGAGGAGAATATACCATCCGGCTGACTGCATCCAATAACCTAGGATGTAAACAAACAGTAACGAAAACTACAAAATTATATGGCACGCCCGATCTCCGGGTGTCTCCGGATACTATTTTGTGTTATAAAGATCCTTTTGACCTACATGCCAATAGCAGTAGAAGCGGAACCTATCTTTGGACAACGCAGTATAATATCAACAATATCCACATCTCCAATCCTACTGTTCATCCACAAAAAGACACGACTTATCATCTTTCTTTTACAGACACTCATGGGTGTATAGCCCAAGATTCCGTTCATCTGAAAGTGAAACATCGGCTTCAGGTAAAAGCCGGTGTAGATACCACCATTTGCCGGGGAGATCCGGTCAATTTACATGCAACCAGCGATGAAAATTATGCCTTTTCCTGGTACAACTCAAAAAATAAACTCATTCAAAAAGGACGTAACATTCATTCTAATACAAGTAAAGATGAGACTTATCGCGTGATAGCAGAACTTGGAAGTTGCCGGGCTTCAGACCAGACGCAGGTACAAACCATTCCTTATCCGGAGCCTAAGATTCTTCCCACGGACACCACAATCTGCTATGGAGATCAGATTCAATTAACCGCTAGCGGAGGAAGTATTTATCATTGGCATCCTTCTACCCATCTCAAAAACCCCAACCAAAGAAATATTTTCGTCACTCCCGATACGACCACCATTTATACATTAACTGTACGAGACACTATGGGATGTCCCAAACCGGTCGATCAACAAGTAAAAATAGGAGTTATTCCTCCAATAAAAGCTTTCGCAGGGCGAGATACCATCATTACTATAGGGAAACAATTCAAACTTCATGCACAAGGAGGGAATCATTATGAATGGAGTCCGGCACAAGGATTAAGCAATCCGTTTATTCCAAACCCTATCGTAAATCGAAAAACAGATATCACTTACCGACTTAAAGCCATGGTTCACACTTGTGTTGGATATGATTCTATTCATATTCGTTATATCAAAGGTCCCGAAATATATGTTCCTTCTGCTTTTAGCCCTAATGGAGATGGTCAAAACGATATTTTTCGTCCTATTCCCGTAGGTATGACAAAAATACTATATTTCAAAGTCTACGATCGATGGGGGAATCTTGTTTATCAAACAAAAGACTATATGAAAGGATGGGGAGGGGAGTATAAAGGACAACCTGCTCCACAAGGGGCTTATGTGTGGATGGTAAAGGCAACTGATTTTAATGGTAAAAAAATTACTAAAAAAGGAAGTGTACTCCTCATCCGATAGCTCTCTCGAATTAATCCGACAACAGGTTAAAACCGGGAGAGTTGTTCCGGTTTTATCTTCCCTTCATAAATGGCTTTCCCAACGATTGCTGCTTTACAGCCTATTTCTTCCAACACTTCTAAATCGTCTATAGAACTCACTCCGCCGCTGGCTGTAAAATTCAAATAAGGAAACTGCGCAATTATTTTTTTATACAATTCGACCGAAGGACCGGCTAACAACCCATCTTTGGAGATGTCGGTACAAAAGGCTTGTTTCAATCCATGTTTTATATTCTCTTCTAAGAAGTCATAAATCGAAAACTGGGTTTGTTCTGTCCAACCATGAATCGCAATCATTTCTCCATTTACATCCGCCCCCAATAAAATTTTTTCTCCCCCATATTCCTTGATCCAGGCATAAAACAATTCCGGATTTTTTACCGCAATACTACCAATAGTCGCCATATCCGCACCGGCGTCAAAAACAGACTGTATATCTTCATTCGTTTTTATACCTCCTCCAAAATCAATAGTCAAATTCGTTCCGGCAGCTAAACGCTCAAGCACCTTTTGGTTGACGACCTTTTTGGCCTTGGCTCCATCCAAATCTACCAAGTGCAACCTCTTTAACCCGACAGCTTCAAATTCTTTAGCTACCTCTAAAGGGTTTTCATTATATATCTTCTTTTGTGCATAGTCGCCTTGTGTAAGACGAACACATTTCCCCTCAATAAGATCAATGGCAGGAATAATAATCATACTTAAAAAATTATAGAACACAAAGATCGAAAAAAGCAGCGAAATAAAACTAATAATTTGTAAATTCGCTTTTTATAAAAGCAAGGAAGATGGATAGCAATACAATCCAAAATAATCTATGCCTAAGCTAACCCCGGATGTATCGATTAAAGATACCATTGAAAACGGAAACACCTTAAAAAATTTTACCAATGACCCTTTTTGACAGATACCTGATTTGGGCCGTATTATGCTTTGTCTTTGCACTCATCTACATTCATTTTCTGATGAAGCAAACAGAGGGAAAAAAGAAGCTGGCTTTTCCACAAAAACTACTTTATAGCCTTTTCATTGCAATCATCGTCCCCTTAATCATCCTGGGGGTCTTCAAATTATTTGGCGTACACATTTTCGGATAACGAAATACACTAAAACGATACAAAATTTTCGATAATCCTACTTCCAACAGCAGCTGATTTCTCCGGATGAAACTGCACTGCATAAAAATTATTTTGCTGTATGGCAGCACTATAGGAGAGTCCATAATTTGTCGTAGCTATCGTCTCTTTACTTTTTTCCACATAATAGCTGTGAACAAGATAAATGAAGCTCTCTTCTTTCACCTTCTCAAATAAGGGAGAGACCAAACCGGAAATATTATTCCATCCTACTTGTGGGACTTTCCCTACCTCTGACGGGAACTTTTTAACCATCAGATCAAAGACGCCCAAACAATCCGCATTATTTTCTTCTGAATGGTTACAAAGAAGTTGCATTCCTAAACAAATGCCCAGAACCGGTTGTTTCAAATCTTTAATCACCTGATCCAGCTTTCGCTCTTTTAGGTATTTCATCGCCGAAGAAGCTTCTCCTACGCCCGGAAAAATCACCTTATCGGAGGATTGTATTTCTTCATGATTATCGGTAACCTCAGCCTTAACTCCTATGCGCTCAAGAGCATAGAGCACTGAACGAATGTTACCTGCATTGTATTTTATCAGTGTTATCTTCACGTTTTTTCATTAAAATATTCATAAAACCGGTTGTCCAACGCTCCCTCAACGACCTTTGTTTTGAACTCGTCTCTCCTATACATAAGCCCTTCTTCTGTCAATGATTATGATAGAATCCCTCCTATAAAATTTTGTATATTTTCCTGTAATGTGCCTTCTTTTTGTAATGCTTTTATGAATGCAGTTCCAATAATAGCGCCACGGGTATGTCGGGATGCAGACATAAAACTTTCATGATCTTTCACCCCAAAACCGGCTAAAACCGGATGCTTCAAAGAGCTGTTTTGTAACCTTTCAAAATAATTTTCCTGTTTCTTCCAATCCTTATCTGTTCCTGTCGTCGAAGAAGAAGAAACCGCATAAATAAAGCCGGTACTCAAATCGTCAATATACTTTAATCGCTCTTCAGAAGTTTCGGGAGTGACTAAAAAAATGTTGGAGATTCCATTTTGGATAAACAATGATCGATATTCTTCCTGATACTCTTCTAAGGGTAAATCCGGCAGAATAAGTCCATCTACGCCCACTTCTCTGCATTTTTCCAAAAAATTTTCCAGGCCAAATTGCATGACAGGATTCAGATATCCCATCAATATAATTGGAATATTTATTTTTTCTCTAGATCCTTTTAGTTGTTCAAAGAGAACCTTTAAGGACATTCCATTTTCCAGGGCCTTTTTGCTACTTTCCTGAATCACCGGTCCATCTGCCAAAGGATCGGAAAAGGGCATCCCGATTTCTACCATGTCTGCTCCGGCATTCTGCAGGTTTTCCAGCACGGAGAGGGTATCTTCTAATTGAGGATATCCGGCCGTAAAATAGATGCTCAGGATATCTTTATTCTTTTCTTGAAACAGCTTATTTATTCGATTCATTTTATCTGGATTTCATCTACAAATCTTCCTCCCTTTCCAATATCAAGATTGCATTATGAGGGACAATAAAATATTTTTCTTTTTCAAAGTTAATTTCTGTGGCAGCATCGATTAAAAAAACAGCGATATCGCCTTCTTCTGCCTGCAAGGGGACATACTTCACTTGTTCGTCTTTAGGCTTCCAGGACTCCTCACTCTCTACCGGCATAGGAATGGCATATCCGGGTCCTGTTTTTATTACATACCCTCGTCGTACTTTTTGTTTTTCCTGTACTCCCGGAGGGAGGTATAATCCTCCACGCGTCTTCTCATCTGCTTCCACAGGTTTCACTAACACCCGATCTCCAATGACAACAATCCTTTTCAATTTATTATCCGATGTCAAATGTGTATCCATTTTATAAGTTCAATTTTTTCATGTAGGTATCCATATCTTTATCTCCTCTGCCACTCACACAAACCACAACAACATCATCTTTCTTCAAAGGTAAATCTTTTAATTTGGCCAAAGCATGAGCACTTTCTAATGCCGGGATAATTCCTTCTAATTGTGTCAGTTCCAAAGCGGCCTGCAGAGCTTCTTCATCTGTAGCATTCATATATTGTCCACGTCTGCTCTCAAATAAATGCGCATGTAAGGGACCTATTCCGGGATAATCTAATCCGGCCGAAATAGAATGAGCTTCCTCAATCTGTCCATCTTCGGTTTGCATCAAAAGCGTCTTACTGCCATGAATAATCCCCGGTTTACCTAAAATAGTCGTAGCTGCCGAATAACCACTATTTACTCCTTCTCCGGAAGCTTCTACGGCAACGAGTTTTACTTCATCTTCCTCTAAAAAGTGATAAAATGTTCCGGCGGCATTGCTTCCTCCTCCCACACAGGCTATTGCATAATTCGGTAATTCCTTTCCTGTTTTTTCTGCCAACTGTTTTCTAATTTCAGCGCTAATCACCGACTGAAATCGAGCCACCATATCCGGATAAGGATGAGGACCCACTACAGAGCCAATAATATAATGGGTATCCTCCGGATGATTAATCCAATACCGAATAGCCTCATTTGTTGCATCTTTTAAAGTCTTACTTCCACTTTCTGCAGCTCGTACTTCAGCTCCCAGCATTTTCATTCTGGCCACATTAGGCGCTTGTCGCTCTATATCCACTGCTCCCATATATACCGCACAAGGCATTCCCATTAATGCACAAACCGTAGCCGTGGCTACTCCATGTTGTCCGGCCCCCGTTTCCGCCACAATCGTCTTTTTTCCTAACCTTTGTGCCAACAAAATCTGACCAATTGTATTGTTGATTTTATGAGCGCCGGTATGGTTCAGATCTTCTCTTTTCAGATAGATTTTCGCTTTATATTTTTCCGACAATCGCTTCGCAAAATACAAAGGCGATGGCCGACCAACATAATCCCTTAATAACTGGTCAAATTCCTGTTTAAAGGAAGGATCCTGCACAATATCCAGATAATTATCCTGCAATTCTTTCACATTTGGATATAACATCTCAGGGATATAAGCCCCGCCAAAGTTGCCATAATATCCTTTTCGGGTCACTCTGAATTTTCCGGCTTTCAGAAAATCCACCGTATCCTTTTTCTGTGCGGATGGGTTCAAATGAAATTCAAGTCCCATAAAAATTGTTTTATTTTCTCTATATTTTTTATTCCCGGAGCATCTTCAAACTGGCTATTTACATCTACGGCCATCCAGGAAGGATGTGCAAATTTATTCAATAAAGGGATTTCCTCCAATCCTATTCCTCCACTCAAAAAGAAAGGAGTATCTCCACTATACTTTTCCAACAATTCCCATTTAAATAAAACGCCGTTTCCTCCATATAACTTTCCTGCTGCATCAAAAAGAAAATAATCACACACTCCGGCATATTGTTTGGCTTCTTCTATATCTTCCTCTGCGCTGATTTTAAAAACCTTTACTACCGGCAGATGCTTTCTCAACCTCCGGCAAAGTGCCGGACTTTCTTCCCCATGCAGCTGCAACAAGTCTAAACCATATTCTTCTACCTTTTTTAATATATATGTTTCCTCCGCATTGACAAAGACCCCTACTTTTTTTATTCCCTCCATATTCCTGACTACCTGCGGGTCCAGTTTTCCTTCTACAAAGCGGTCCGTCTTTTCATAAAAGATAAAACCGGCATAATCTACAGGAAGTCGTGCTATTTCCTGTAAATCTTTCTGCCGAGTTATACCGCAGACCTTTATTGATATGTTGTTATGAGGTTGAATAGTTAATTAGTTATTGGTTGATTGGGTTATTTTAATAAGTCGATAAATCGCTTCAATGCTTCCCCCGGTTTTTTTTCTTTCATAAAATGCTCTCCCATTAAAAATCCATCGAAACCCGCCGCTTTCATTTTCAAAATCACCTTTGGGTCATGGATACCGCTTTCTGCTATTCGTAAGGCCTCTTCCGGCAACTGACGACTCAATTCTATGGATCGGTCAATATCTACTGTAAAGGTGGTCAGATCCCGGTTATTTATTCCGATCATATCATTTTCCGCTCCGATTTTGTCCAATTGTTCTTCACTATGCATCTCTAACAAAACTTCCAGCCCCAGGGTTTTAGCCACATGCGTAAACCTTTTAATTTCTTCTTTACTCAAGCATTCTGCAATCAATAAAATGACATCCGCCCCTATGGATTTAGCTTCTATAATCTGATACTCATCTATCACAAAATCTTTTCTCAGAATAGGAATCGCATTCAACGTGCGGGCAATTTCCAAATCCTCTGTATTTCCAGCAAAAAAATAATTATCTGTTAAAACAGACAATCCGGAAGCCCCGTTTTCAGTATATGCCTCCGTCACTTCTTCTACCGTAGCCGTGTCATTAATGACATCTTTAGACGGGGATTTCCGCTTAAATTCGGCAATAATGCCCGATTTCTCCGGGTTTTTAATACTTTCTTGTAATGAAAAGCAAGTTCTGGAAAAAGTTTCGGCAGCCTCCAAAGTTTTGATTGAAACCTGTGCTTTCCATTCCGCCACTTCTTTTCTTTTGTGGGCTACAATTTTATCTAAAATATTACGCATGTTTTTTTAGTTATAATCGATAACAAATAAATGATATGCTCATTTTAATCTAATTCCCTGCATACTACTTCTACCAAAGTGTCCATTTGTGAAAAAGCAAACCATTTTTTTTCCTACATCCTTTAAAGAAGCTCCAATATGATATAAATGTTTCTCATCAATAATGAAAAAACGATCATGGCTACTTTTCAGCCTTCTTACCTGCAGCCCCGGGTATTGTTGATTATGCTTTTTCACATCCAGCTTTAACGCTTCGGAAATTTTCTTCGTAAATAGAGTAACCTTTACACCCTCCCTTCTCTTAGTAAACATAGTCAGTACGGATTCATCCACATAATTATCCACAAGCAAAATACTCTTTCTGGCCTGCTTAATTAAGCCGACGACAAACGCATAAGCATCGAATACCTCTCCGTCAAAAAAGACTCCTTTTTGAGGTCTCAATCGTTCTGTATCGAGTGCCTTAAAAATTTGCTCCACTTTCTCATCAGTATTCACTTGCTTCAATTCCAGCGTCTCTAACCTTTGGAAAACGGAAGCATTATTTAGTAAGAACTTCCTCATATTCACAAAAGCTTGCATAATTTGGATACTCACTTTAACTGCTGTTTCACTTCTCAAAACAGCGGAAAGCATGGCCACCCCTTGTTCGGAGAATACATATGGGAGATATCTTCTACCTCCATGCTGAGTTGAGGTCACAAATTGTGACCTCAACTCAGCAAACTCTTCTTCCGTCAATCGGAATCTAAACGATGCCGGGAACCGCGCTAAATTCCTTTTTACAGCCTGATTAAGCACTTTTGTTTCCACATCATACAGATCCGCCAGGTCCCTGTCTACCATTACCTGCTTACCTCTAAAGGTATAAATCCTGGCTTCTATATGTTCTGTAATGACCGGTTGCATAACTGCTCTAAATTACTGCAATTCAATCAATTTTTTCAATACGTCATACGCTTTCCCCCCTTCTATAGATTCTTTTGCTGCCAAATAACAATCTTCATAATCTTCATAAAGACCGGCACATCGTATTCCGGATGCTGCATTGGCCAATACTACCGCTGTTTGCTCGGGGGTAGCCTCTCCCTTCAGGATATTCAAAAATATCTTTGATGCTTCTTCTATGGTGGCTCCTCCATAAATATCTGATTGTTTTACTGTCCTCTCTCCCAGTTCCTCCGGCGTATAATTCCGTTCTCCCTGATTGTCAATAAACCGGGTATCCGCCGTGAGAGAAATCTCATCATAACCATCCAGACTATAAACAATGGTAAATTCTTTATCCGTTTGCTGAAATAAATAATTATAGGCTCTGGCCACTTCTAAACTATATACGCCCAACATCTGAAATTTCGGGAAAGAAGGATTAACTAAAGGTCCCATCACATTAAAAAAGGTACGTACGGCCAGCTGTTTTCGAATAGGAGCCACCGTTTTCAATGCAGGATGAAAGAGAGGGGCATGCAAAAAACAAATGCCTGCTTTATCCAATTCTTCTCTCAATTTGCTTTCATCTTGTTTAAATTCATATCCCATTTGCTTTATCACGTTACTGGAACCGCTTACAGAGGACGCACTTTTATTCCCATGCTTGGCAATTTTCACCCCGGCTCCTGCCGCTACAAAAGAAGAAGCCGTAGAAATATTAAAAGTATTTTTCCCATCGCCTCCGGTTCCCACAATATCCAATGTATCTTGCGTTCCCAAATCTACTCTTAAACACAGATCCAGCAACGCTTCTCTAAATCCACTCAATTCCTCAACCGTAATGCTACGCATGATAAAGACCGTCATAAAGGCAGCCATTTCACTCTCATTATAGGCTCCTTTGGAAATATTCAATAATACCTCGTAGGCTTTTTCCTTCGACAGCGTTTTGTATTCAAACAAATAATTTAGTATTTCTTTCATGGTATAATATTGTTAAATGGTTAAATGGTCATATTGTTTTATTGTTAAAAGATCATCGAGCCTACCTTTGCCGGCAGACAGGCGGAGTCGAGATAAAGGGTTATCACTCAGTCAACTCAATCAACCTAATCAACTTAGCCCGCCTAATGCACTCCATCAACTCTTCAACCAGTTTTCTAAAATTTTGTCACCTTTGGGTGTTAAGACACTTTCCGGATGAAATTGTACTCCTCGCACATCATACTTTTTATGTCGTAAAGCCATAATGGCTCCATCTTCTTTTGTTCTGGCAGTAATTTCTAAATCATTGGGAAATCCTTCTTCCGACACCAGCCAGGAATGATATCTGCCGGCCTCTATCGTTTCTGGTAAGCCACGAAATAAAGCATCATCTTTCCCCAACAAAGTAATTTTTGAGGCTACCCCATGATAAACTTTCTCCATATTGATTAATTTTCCGCCAAAGACTTCTGCTATTCCCTGTTCTCCCAAACAAACCCCTAAGATTGACTTAGTCGGAGCATATTCCTTAATCAGCGGTAATAGCAACCCGGACTCCGACGGGATTCCCGGTCCCGGAGAGAGGATAATCTTATCATATTTCTTAACTTCCTCCAATGTAATCTTGTCATTTCTAAACACCTCAATATCAGCATTCGTCAATTGATGAACCAGATGATAGAGATTATAAGTAAAAGAATCGTAACTATCGAAAATCAGTATCTTCATTCTTGTTTTTCTAAAGCTTAATTATTTAATTTATTCGCATGAAGCACCGCTTGCTTCAATGCATTTAATTTATTATTGGCCTCCTGTAATTCATTCTCAGGTACAGATCGGGAAACGACTCCCGCTCCGGCCTGAGACCGTAATACATTATGCTTACTGAGGAAGGAGCGTATCATTATCGCATGGTTAAAATCGCCATTTAGCCCTACCGATCCTACACAACCGGCATAAAAGCCTCGTTCGGTAGGTTCATATTCATGAATCAGTTCCATGGCTTTATATTTGGGAGCTCCGGATAGAGTACCTGCCGGGAAACTTGCTGCCAACATCTTAAAAGGATTGCTTCCTTCGGCAACAGTACCCGTCACCTCGCTCACTAAATGAATGACATGAGAATAGGAATGCACTTGTCTATACTCTGTAACATGCACGTCCTCAGCAAAGCGACTCATATCATTTCGTGCCAGATCCACCAACATGACATGCTCTGCATTTTCTTTTTCATCACTCACTAAACGATTAATCGCTGCCTGATCTTCCTTTTCATCTCCCGTTCGTTTTACCGTACCGGCAATAGGATGAATAATGACTTTATCTTTCTCAACAATTAATTGAGATTCGGGGGAAGAGCCGATTAATTTATAATCTCCGTAATCAAAATAAAAAAGATAAGGAGAGGGATTAATAGAACGTAATGTCCGATATACATTAAATTCATCTCCCGTAAAACGTTGTTCAAAACTCCTGGAAGGGACAATCTGAAAAACATCCCCCCGATGACAATGACCTATACATTTTCTTACGATTTCCCGGTAATCTTCATCCTCCATATTGCTCTTCTCTTCTCCAACCGCTCGAAAAGGATATGTAGGACAGTCTTTACTCAGAATGAGAGATTCGATCTCTTCAAAGGCATCATCTTCACCTTCCACCTGATTTTCACATAAATACAATTCATTCTTAAAATGATCGATAGCAATCACATATTGGTATAGTCGGTATCGTAATAAAGGGATCTCCGGTTTTTGTTTCTTCTCACTCAAATCCAGCGTCTCAAAAAACTGAATGGCTTCATAAGCGGTATAACCAAAGAAACTCTCTGATACACTCACCGGAGAGGATCCTTCGGACTTAAACGTACGAATAAAATTCATTAATTTCTCAGGGGCTTCTTCCCGGTCTCCAACCGGTTCATCCACTTCTTTATTGCCCGGATATTTATATTCCAGTCGATCCTCATTGATTTCCATACCTGCAATTGGCTTGATGGCAATATAAGAAAAGCTGTTCTTTCCGGCATTACTGTCGGCACTCTCCAACATTACCGATCCCGGAAAACGATCTCTGATTCGGAGATAAATACTCACCGGCGTATAAAGATCAGCAAGCATTTTCTTACAACGTGTTTTTACTTTAATTTCTTTCATCCATTAAAAAATTTTGTGGCCGAAAATTAAAAAAGCTCGTTCCGCTGAGCGAGACGAGCCTATAAAAATAGTTTTATGTTTAAATACATACGTGGCTATCCTACACAGCTCTGCCGCTAAGCACTCCGTGCCACCACCATTGGTTGTATGTATATATTTTCCGCATTTCTCTGCAAATTTTCTAAAGAAAATCGAATTTTCCAAATGTTTTTTTGGAAATTTATAGAATCTTTTTCTGCTCTCTTCTTTCCATGAGACCTGTTGGTCTTATGTCGGGTTTACTTTTTGCAGATAAAAAAAGCCCTGTACCTTACACGATACAGGACTTTCCATCTCAGGTCTAAAGGCTTTATCTTTTTTATCTTCTTCTGCTTCTTCGACTTGTTGCATGAGAACGACCGCCCGATCCGGTTCTACTCTTAGCAGAGGATCCTACTCTCGTTGAGCGAGTGGAACTTCTTGAGGAAGTAGATCTGCTACTTGTACGCTGCACTTTTCTTGTTCTGGGTCGGCTAATCCGACGCCTAGAAGAAGAACGATTCTTTTTATTTATTTTAGGACTCGAGCTCGAAGAGCGTTGTACCTTTCGGCTTGGAGTTGACCGTTTTGTTCCGGTACTCCTCCTTGAAGAACGCGTTCGAGAGGGAGAGGTTTTTCTCGTAGGTCTTCTCTTCGTTCTTGCCTTTGGAGCGCTCTTATTGTTGTTATTGCTCCGCTTGCGTACTGATTCATTTCTTTTTTGTGATTGGGAGCGAGTAGCCCGTGTTTTCCTACTAGAACGTGCCGAATTGTTTATGTTCCGGTTGTTACTTCTTCGCTGAGCCCTCGTTTTATTATTTCTCTCATTGGTTCTTCTTTCCACTCTTCTACGCGCTGACTTTTTTACATCTTTGCTTGTTTTTCCTCTTCTATCGGCAGTTCTTGTTGTCCGAACCGCTCTAGCCTGATGACGTTTAGAAGCATTTTCTCTGCTATCCTTACTAATCGTTGGACGATACATGTTCAATCGATTAGATGAAACACGAGATCGGGATGCCTTTGAGGTATTAGCTACACGAACAGGTGTAATCTTTTTATTGGTACGTCGTTGTACCGCTCTGCGGGTGGGACCCGAAAAATAATGCTGATTATTCTGTTCGTAAACATTATTAATAATCGTCGTATTATTAATAATGGTGGTGTTCCTATTGTAAGGGACATAATATCGATGAAGCCTTCTTCGCGTAATATATCTCCCCGGTACAAAGTTCCAATATCTCGGGGCAATGTTAACATTGACGTTAATATTCATTCCCGGACCTAAGGGAGCCCAACCATAAAAGCCGGAGGATCTTCTCCAAGCTACCCATGCCGGAGCCCAGGTTTCTCCGGGGATCCAAATCCATCCATAGGCGTTATCAAATGTCCATCTTCCATAATGAAATGGTGCCCATCCCCATCTATAATTGGAGACCCAAGTCCATCCATATCCGGAATATACCCAATGACCATTTGTTGCATAAGGTCTAAAACTTCGAGATACGTCCGGAACCCAAACTCTACCATAATTACCATAATCCATCCAACGACCATAGGGTCTCAAAGACTCGTAGAAAACATCAATAGATACCCTGCCTGGACGTTCTTGTGCTATACTGTTAGTGGCCACCGTACTTTCTGCAAAGCATCCGGTAAACATAAAAGTCATTACTAACAATAAAACCGTTTTATGTATGATCCTCATAATAAACCTCCTGTATTTTATAATGTATCAATTCTGATATAGAAGAATCAATATTTATACCAGAGTGAAGAATAATTCCTTTTTTTAAGGAAGAGTGGGGAAATGAACAGATAGGCGGTGTTATTTCAACATCTCTTTTATTTCATTGAGTTTCATCAAGGCTTCTACCGGAGTTAATCTGTTAATGTCAATATCCTCCAACAAGCCTCTGATATCTTGAAAAGTTTCTGTATGAGCATCAAAAATACTTAACTGATATTGTACCGGTGAAGTCTTTTTTAATTTATTGGCCATTGGTTTTGCTAATTGCTTATCCTCCAACTGGGCAAGAATATCATTGGCTCTTGCAATTAAATCCGGCGGCATACCGGCCATTTTAGCAACATGGATACCAAAACTGTGCTTGCTTCCTCCGGGTTTTAATTTTCTGAGGAAGATAATTTTATTTCCTGCTTCTTTATTGGCAATGTGAAAATTCTGTACCCTATCCAGTTTATTTTCTAACTCATTCAACTCATGATAATGGGTAGCAAAAAGTGTTTTGGGACGATCTAAAGTAAAATCGTGCAGATATTCCACAATACTCCAGGCAATAGAAATACCATCATACGTACTGGTTCCTCTTCCAATTTCATCTAACAATATCAAGCTTCTCTCCGTCAGGTTATTAACAATACTGGCAGTCTCATTCATTTCTACCATAAAAGTAGATTCTCCCCCACTTAAGTTATCAGAAGCTCCTACCCGCGTAAAAATCTTATCCGTCAATCCTATTTCGGCAGCCTCTGCCGGAACATAACAACCCATATGAGCCATCAAGGTAATCAACGCCGTTTGTCTCAACAAGGCAGACTTACCGCTCATATTCGGTCCGGTCAGAATAATAATCTGTTGCTCCTCTTTGTTTAGAAGAATATCATTAGCAATATAAGATTCCCCGCTGGGTAAAGCACGCTCTATCACCGGATGACGACCGGCCGTAATTTTCAAATCCTGATCTTCGGTTAAAGCAGGACGACAGTATTTAAACCTTTGGGCAATACCCGAAAAGCATAAAATACAGTCGATTTGAGCCAGGATTTGGGCATTCAGCTGAATAGGGGCAATATAATCTTGCAATTGTTGTAATAAAGCTTCAAAAATCTGGATTTCCAAGACCTCAATCTTTTCTTCTGCTCCCGTAATCTTTTCTTCATATTCTTTGAGCTCGGGGGTAATATAGCGTTCAGAATTGGTCAACGTCTGTTTTCGAATCCAATCCTCCGGCACCTTATCTTTGTGCGTATGTGTTACTTCTAAATAATACCCAAAAACATTATTAAAGCCTATCTTCAGGGAACTGATCCCGGTATTACCCGCTTCTTTCTTCTGCATTTCCTTCAGATAATCTTTTCCGGAATGAGCAATATCCCTCAGCTTGTCTAATTCTTCATTTACTCCTTCCCGAATGAGATTCCCTTTGGAGGCCTGTGCTGGAGGATTTTCTACAATTTCTTTAAATATCTTCTGTTGAATCTGCAAACAGGGGTTCAACTGCTCTATCAGCTTAGCAAGATATGGGTCGTTCAATCCTTCAGCCGCCTCCTTTATTTTCTCTACCCGTTTTAACCCTTTTGCCAGTTGTAACACTTCTCGAGGGGAAATTTTTTTCAATGGAATCTTCGACACCACTCTTTCCATATCCCCTACTTGTTTTAAGTCATTCCCTAAGGTATTGGCCACTTCCTGTTCCTTAATAAAAAAAGTAACCAAGTCCAGTCGTTCATTAATTCTGCCAATGTCTCGCAACGGGAAAACCAACCACCTTTTCAACATTCGGGATCCCATTGGAGTGAGCGTATGGTCCAAAACATTCAACAGACAATGCCCTTTATCTCCTGCACTTTGCAATAATTCTAAATTACGAATAGTGAATTTATCCATCCATAGGAAAGTATCCTGATCAATGCGCTGAATAGAGGAAATATGGCTAATATTCGGGTGTTCCGTTTCCTTCAGATAATGTAGAGCTGCTCCGGCAGCAATAATGGCAGCCGTCATGCCTTCAATACCAAACCCTTTAAGGGAAACAGTTTCAAAATGTTTTAATAAAATTTCTGTCGTATAAGCTTCGCTGAAGATCCATTCGTCTAAGGTATAAGTATAAAAATCTTCATCGGCCAACCCCGGTTTGCTTCCCAGACAGGTTTTAAAATCCCGTCTCTTATTTCGTTGAAAAATAACCTCCGCCGGACGAAAGCTTTGCAACAATTTATCTACATATTCCAAATCCCCCTGAGCTACAAAGAACTCGCCCGTGGAAATATCTAAAAAGGCAATACCACAGTCCGTTTTATCCAAATGCACAGACGCCAGAAAATTGTTGGCATTGTTATCCAATAATTTATCTCCGGTTGCCAATCCGGGAGTCACCATCTCCGTTACCCCTCGCTTTACCACTCCTTTCGCTACCTTGGGATCTTCCAACTGATCACAAATAGCTACCCGATATCCGGCCTTTACTAACTTATGCATATAAGTATCCAGGGCATGATGTGGAAACCCCGCCAGTTCAATAGCAGAAGCCTTTCCATTGGACCTTTTCGTTAATACAATCCCCAACACCTCAGACGCAATAATTGCATCATTTTCAAAGGTTTCATAAAAATCCCCTACCCTAAATAGCAATATCGCATCAGGATATTTTGCTTTTATTGCCCGATGTTGTTGCATCATCGGGGTTTCTTTTTTGGATTTCGCCATAGAAAGACAAAAATAAGAAATCCTACGCGTATAAAAACTTCCATGCTCACATTCCTCTTATCGTTTGTTTCAAGTGGAATAATTTTATCTTTGCAGCGATGGATACTCGAAAATTAGAAATGGATGAGCTCGGTCGAAAAACCGTTGAAGAATATAAAAAAGCATCAAAGACTCCTGTCATTCTTATTTTAGACAACATTCGCAGTCTACATAATGTTGGTTCTGTCTTCCGTACCTCAGATGCATTCTTATTACAAGGCATCTATTTGTGTGGAATGACCGGCCGTCCCCCACATAGAGATATTCGGAAAACAGCTTTAGGAGCTACCGATTCCGTAGCATGGGAATATTTCGAAAATACGTCTGAGGCCATACAAAAGCTCAAAGAGGATCAATTTTCGATTTGGGCAGTAGAACAAGTAGAAAACAGTACTTCTCTTGCTCAGTTTTATCCTTCTCCCTCCAATCCTTTAGCTCTTATTTTCGGCAACGAAATGAATGGTGTAAGTGATGAAGCGCTTGCAATGGCTGATGGATGTATTGAGATCCCACAATTTGGGACTAAACATTCTCTCAATATATCAGTAAGTGTAGGGGTCGTGCTATGGGATTTATTAAAAAAAGCAGGAAAATTTCAAACCACTTAGCCGAAAGATTATGGCACGTATATTATCCATAGATTACGGTAAAAAGAGAACCGGTATAGCCGTTACAGATCCACTGCAAATAATAGCTACCGGGCTGACCACCGTGAACACAGCAGATTTCATCTCTTTCCTAAAAAAATATACTCGACAGGAAAAAGTTGAACTTTTCTTAATTGGATATCCACTCAATTTGGACGACACTGAAACGCATGGCACCCCATTGGTAAAAAAAGCAATAAAAGATTTAGAAAAACATTTTCCTCACATTCCTGTTAAAACTGTTGACGAGCGATATACATCCAAGATGGCTTCACAAACGCTTTTAGACTCCGGTCTAAAAAAGAAAAAAAGACAAAACAAAGCCCTTTTGGATGAAACAAGCGCTACCATTCTATTACAAGAATATTTACAGTCGCTGGAATAACAGTATATTTGCAAAAATTTTTGAGTTATGATCATGCCAATCATCGCATATGGAAGTCCGGTTTTAAGAAAAGAAACCCAAAACATAGAGAAAGATTATCCGGAATTAGAACAATTCATTGCTGACATGTGGGAGACTTTATATGGCTCTAGTGGTGTAGGTCTTGCCGCACCTCAGGTTGCTCGTCCCATTCGACTATTTGTCGTAGATAGCAAGCAAATGTTTGAAAACATGGAGGAAAGCGAAAAAGAAGAATACCGGGGAGATGAAGGCATCAAAAAGGTTTTTATTAATGCAGAAATCATTGATCGGGAGGGCACTCCATGGACCTTTGAAGAAGGCTGTCTCAGCATCCCTACCATTCGAGAGGATATTGATCGACCGGAAAGTGTGACTATTCAATATTTAGACGAAAATTTTGAAGAACATACCGATACTTTTCACGGACTTTCTGCCCGCGTTATTCAACACGAATATGATCATATCGAAGGGAAACTTTTCATCGACTACCTCAAGCCCTTAAAAAAACGATTGATTAAAAAGAAATTAGATAAAATTTCCAAAGGGAAAGTCAAAGTCAATTATAGATTAAAAGTGAAGAAATAAACGCCCGGACATTCGGAATAATTCTTACATTAGCTGCTATGAGAAAGAATTATATCCTTGTCTTCAGAAAACTACTGCTTCTTTTTTGTAGTCTTTTTTTATTTTTTCATACCCAGGGACAGTCCATCCATTTGGGAGAAAAGCTCATGAGCCGATTCATTCGGGATACCACCTTTGCACTTTCTCCCCGTGTACAGGAAACTCATCTTTATTACCTCAATGCAGCCGAACAGCCCATGGAAGTATATATTATCAAGGCCCATTTAAAAAGAAACAAACTCTCCCTGGAAGCCACAACAGCCTTCAATAAAGATACTTTTGCAAGGCAAACGCTAACCCAACAAATCCAGGAGAAAAATACGACTTCTCATGAAGTCTTAGCCGGAGTGAACGCCGGATTTTTTAATATGGAAACCGGAGAACCCGTAGAAGTGTCCATCATCGATGGATACAAAATAAAAGATACGGTTCTACCTAAAAGGTATTTTGTTGGTGTCAAAAAAAACGGGAAAGTGATTATGGGGGATGCTGAGTTTTATCAAAGAAAAAAAGAGCAACTAAAAGCAGCCTTAGGCGGTACCCCTTTATTAATAAAAAACGGAAAGATCCTCCCACAGTCAGACCGTAAATTTAGTACCATTCGTCATCCGAGAACAGCTTTAGGAACGATCAATAAACGAACCGTCTTGCTAGTAGTGGTGGATGGAAGACAACCCCAATATGGAAATGGAATGCCTCTGAAGGAATTGGCAATTCTCATGAAGACCCTAGGTGCAAAGAATGCTATCAACCTAGATGGAGGCGGATCCACAACCTTGGTTTCCCAAAGTCAAAGAAGCAAAGATTGGAAAATTCGTAACCGTCCCTCTGGAGGACAACAACGGCAGATTGCAAATGCCTGGGTTATTGTAAAAAACTAATTTTCGGAATCATGACAAAGGGTATTGTTCTCACTATATTGCTTTCTTTCTACTTTTTATTGAGTTCCGCTCAAGACAGCAACTATGTTATGCGTCATATTAAACTGGATTCCGTCATCGTATCTGCTTCCCAATATGGATTTGATATCCCCGATTTTATTCGTAGGGTAGAAGAAGACACTACCTTCTATAAGGCCTTTAAAAACCTTCGGATATTATCTTATAGAGAGAAAAATGATATCCGCCTCTTCAATAAGAAGGGGAAAGTCAAGGCCTCTCTAAAAAGCATAACAAAACAACAAAGAAAAAACGGATGCCGAAGCATGAAAGTTATCAAAGAAAAAACGAGCGGAAACTTTTATAAAAAAGACAGTTCTTACAACTATTATACGGCGCAACTATACGCAGACTTATTTTTCACAAAAGGGAAAGTATGTGGAGAGACCAATAAGATTAATGATATTGATCCGAAAACGCAACCCAGTGGATCTATTGCACGTCATGAAGAACAGCTCAAACAACTGATTTTCAACCCCGGCCACCCCATCCAGGGAATCCCCTTCGTAGGAAATAAAGTAGCTATTTTCGATGATAACATTGCTCCTATGTATGATTTTTCCATACATTCTGCTTCCTATGACACCTCCGATTGCTACGTATTTACAGCTAAAGCTAAACCGCAATTTAAAGACAATGTTGTGATTAATCATTTAGTAACCTATTTCAATAAAAAGAACATGGAAATTGTATATAGAGATTACAGTCTTTCCTATCATACTATCCTCTTCCATTTCGATGTCAATATGAAAGTAAGCATGACTCATTTTGACGAGCTGATGGTTCCTCAACACATTGATTATGATGGGAATTGGAAAATTATCTTCAAAAAAGCGGAAAAGGCTATTTTTTCTTCTAATTTTAGCCAATTTTCAAAAGAATCATCTTTTTAAAGCCCTTTCTTCAAAATATAAAACATGAATCAATCCATCCATACGAATGAATCTCATTACATCCACAGAATAGGCTGGTTACGAGCCGGAGTATTGGGCGCCAATGACGGCATACTCTCCACGACCAGTATTGTTATAGGCGTTGCAGCAGCTGCAGTAGATCGACACACCCTTATTTTGGCCGGGCTATCCGGACTAATCGCAGGGGCTATGTCCATGGCTGCAGGAGAATACATCTCCGTGAGTTCTCAGTCGGACACCGAAAAAGCAGATGTAAAACGGGAGAAAAAAGAATTAGAAGAGATGCCCGAAGAAGAGCTTATTGAACTCGCCCGTATTTATCAGGAAAAAGGATTATCGGAAAAACTTTCCCTGCAAGTGGCTCAGGAATTGACAGAACATGATGCGCTGGAAGCGCATCTCAGAGACGAACTGGGGATTACGGAAGTATCAAAAGCCCGCCCGTTGCAAGCCGCTGCCGCTTCTTTTGCCTCTTTTACTGTAGGAGGAGCGCTTCCCTTATTGGTGGCTATTTTCTGGACATTAGACAGCATGATTTATGCTCAATATGGATTTGCGATTGTATTTCTACTGTTATTGGGGCTACTAGCCGCTAAGACCGGCGGCGCTCCAAAAGGAAAAAGTATTTTGCGTATCGCCTTTTGGGGCACTCTTGCTATGGCAGCAGCAGCCTTCGTCGGACATCTTTTTGGTGCCGGAATTGGAGGATAAACTTCCAATTTGTTTTTCAATACCAAGACCGTTTTGCTTTATGCTTTATGCCTTCAGCTTATTCCCTGTTTTATGTACCTTTACAAAACTCGAATTTAAACCGAAAAACTGCTCTATGGCCAAGGTAAAAAAAGCTTTTTTTTGTCAAAATTGCGGACACGAAAGTGCCAAATGGGTAGGAAAGTGTCCTTCCTGCGGAGAATGGAATACTTTCGTGGAAGAAGTCATCAATAGTGGGCAGAAAAAAACGGGAGAAAACTGGAAAGAAAAAAAAGCCGGACAACCTCAAACATTGAGATTGTCAGAGATTGAGAAAAGACCCCAGGAATACTTACCGACTGCCGATGAAGAACTTAACCGCGTTTTGGGAGGAGGGATCGTTCCCGGATCATTGGTTCTTGTTGCAGGAGAACCGGGAATTGGGAAATCCACGCTTTTTCTTCAAAACGGATTGCAATTACAACATGCCAAAGTCCTTTATATCAGTGGAGAAGAAAGTGAACAACAAATTAAAATGAGGGCAGATCGTCTACAACTCAACAGCGATCACTTTTTCTTGTTGACAGAAACAGAAACAGCTACTATTTTCAAAGAAATTAAACGGCTGGTTCCCGATATTGTTATTGTAGACTCCATCCAAACGCTGAAATCTCCATACGTAGAATCTGCGCCGGGAAGTATTTCCCAAATCCGCACTTCTACCGCCGAATTACAACAATTTGCTAAAGCTTCCCAGACTCCGGTTTTTATCATTGGTCATATTAATAAAGAAGGGAGCATAGCCGGTCCGAAAATACTGGAACACATGGTGGATACAGTCTTACAATTTGAAGGAGATCAACATCACCAATATCGCATACTTCGTACCATTAAAAATCGCTTTGGCTCTACATCAGAATTAGGGATTTATGAAATGCTGAGCTCCGGCCTTCGACAAGTTGCAAATCCATCAGAAATTCTAATGTCCGAGAAGGATGAGTCACTAAGCGGGGTAGCCATAGGAGCTTCCATAGAAGGAATCCGGCCCATGCTTATTGAGACCCAAGCACTGGTAACTCAATCCGTTTATGGGGTACCCCAACGAACGGTCAATGGCTTTGACTTACGTCGACTCCAATTGTTGCTTGCAGTCTTAGAAAAAAGAGGCGGATTTCAATTCGGTACGAAAGATGTATATGTAAATATTGCAGGTGGTATTAAAGTAGCAGACCCCTCTATTGATTTAGCAATTATCAGTGCTTTATTGTCTTCCTACGAAGACGACCCCTTATCCGGACAATATTGCTTTGCCGGAGAAGTCGGGTTAAGTGGAGAAATCCGTCCGGTAAACCGCATTGAACAACGTATATCTGAAGCTGAAAAATTAGGATTTGAAAAAATATTTGTCTCTAAATACAATTTTTCGGGAAAGAAAAAAACAACGCCCCAAAGCGATTTAAAAAAGTATGCCATCGAAATAGTACCTCTTAGTCGAATGGAGGAGTTGTATGAAAAGTTGTTTTAGTTATCTTATTGTGGTTATAACCACAATAAGATAATATTTCTCATAGTTTTTACGGTTGTAACCCTAAAAACTATCTACTTGCAACCCGGGAGAGTAACCTCAGAATTTCGAGATAGAGCCAAACTATGGTTACCAATAACCCAAAAGCACCATACCATTCCATATATTTGGGGGCACCCATTTTACTTCCTCTCTCAATCATATCAAAATCCAATAGGAGGTTCAATGCCGCTACACCAACAACAACCAATGAAAATATAATCCCAAAAGCAGAACCATTAAAAGGATTCATAAAAGGAATACTAACATTGAAAAAACCAAGAATCCAAGTCAGAATATAAAAAATAAAAATTCCTCCGGTTGCTCCGATAATAATCATCCGCAACTTGTTGGTTACCTTTATAATACGGGTTCTATAGAGCGTCCACATGGCTAATACTACGCCAAAAGTTAGCAACACCGCCTGAATCACTAAAAAGGGAGCCTTATCTGCAAACATATTGCTGAACATGGCCGATATCGCTCCTAAAAAAAGCCCTTCACATAATCCATAAGCCGGAGCCAGATACTTTGCCCATTGCATTTTGAAACTCATCACGATAGCCAGCCCCAATCCACCAAAGGCACCAATCATAATCATAGGACCTACCGCTTGTCCCTTCTGAAAAGCAAACCAACTATAAACAGAAGTACACATCGCCATTCCAAAAATAAATAAAAACTTATTCAGTGTCCCTTTCACGGTCATGGAACCTTCCTCACTAATATGAATGGTTCGATTACTTTCCCGTTGAAATAATTTATCATTAAGCGCAGGATTACTGCTTTTTTGCATCCTTGACATAATCTCATTCTTTATTTTATCAAGATACAAAAATACAACAATTTATACATTTCCTCTCCCTCTGTTCTTCTTTATCAAGGGTTTAACGTTAAAATAACAATACTTCTTGATATGAGGTATACAATAATTATTTTTCTTGTAAATTTGCCTGTATGAAAAATAAACCGGCAATTTTAATTATCATGGACGGATGGGGCCATGGAAAAGTAAGAAAAGCAGATGCCATCGCATTGGCAGATACACCATTCGTAAGTAGTTTATATCAGAAATATCCCAATAGTGAACTCATCACTTGCGGCGAGAAGGTAGGTTTGCCTCAAGGTCAAATGGGAAATTCAGAAGTAGGTCATCTCAATATAGGAGCAGGTAGAATTGTCAATCAAGAATTACAAAGAATAAACATTGCCATCAAAGATGGTTCTCTGAAAGAGAATAAAGTATTGAAAGAAGCCTTTGAAGCAGCTAAATCAGGCAAAAAGTTGCATCTTATGGGCTTGGTAAGTGACGGAGGGGTACATTCCCATATCAAACACCTTGAAGGATTACTGGATATAGCTCATGAAGAAGGGTTAAAAAATGTTTACGTGCATGCTTTTACAGATGGCAGAGATACAGATCCTAAAGGTGGAGAAGGATACTTGAAAGAACTTCAAAGTCACCTAGACAAAACCACCGGAGCTATTGCTACCGTAACCGGGCGTTACTATGCCATGGATCGCGATAAACGATGGGAACGGGTCAAATTAGCTTATGATGCACTCACTGCAGGAGAAGGAAAAAAGAGCAAAGACGTCATTCAGGCAGTGAAAGCTTCCTATGATGAAAAGCTAACCGACGAATTTATCAAACCAATTATTCATGTGGATGATAATGATCAACCATTAGCTAAAATAGAGGCAGGAGATATTGTCATTTGCTTCAACTTCAGGACAGACCGCTGTAGACAAATCACCCAGGTACTTACCCAAGAAGACATGCCGGAGCAAGAGATGAAAACAATAGACCTGGATTATATCACCATGACCGAATATGACAAATCTTTCAAAGGTATCCCGGTATTGTTTGAGAACAAGAACTTGGTAAATACCATGGGAGAAGTATTGGAAAAAGCAGGAAAGAAACAAATTCGTATCGCCGAAACAGAGAAATATCCTCATGTAACTTTTTTCTTCAGTGGCGGAAGAGAAGAAGAGTTTGAAGGAGAAAAGAGAATTATGGCAGCTTCTCCAAAAGTAGCTACCTATGATTTACAACCGGAAATGAGTGCACAAGAACTAGCTGATAAAATCATTCCCGAATTACGAGATAATGTTGTTGATTTTACTGTACTTAACTTTGCAAATGCAGACATGGTAGGACATACCGGAGTGTGGGAAGCCGTAACTACAGCTGTAGAAACAGTAGACCATTGTACCGAGGCCGTAGTCACAGCTGCCTTAGAAAACGGATATCGTGTTTTTCTGACTGCCGACCATGGAAATTCTGACTTTGAAGTCAATGCGGACGGATCGCCCAACACGGCTCATTCTTTAAATCCTGTTCCTTTCTTTGTGATTAGCGACGATTATAAAGGAGAGGTTCAATATGGAAAATTAGGAGATATTGCTCCTACTATTTTATATTCTATGGGAATAGACCTTCCGGAAGAAATGACCGGCAATATTCTTATTGATCAAAAATAAAATACAAGATTTTGTTACGTCAAATGAGCACGTCTTTTCCTCTATCTTATTATTTTTGAAGGCCAAAAGAATAGGATAATGGAAAATATTGCTATTTATATCGGAAATCTACGGGAAGATTCAAGCTATTGGAAAGCAGAAGAACAACTGAAATATACCTGGGTAAAGACCCTCCTACAACATTTTAAAGAAACAAAGTTTGTCCTTATCTCGGATCTTCCCTTAAAAGCTACATTCGAAGAAAGCAAGCAAATAGAGAAAGTAGCTTTAGGAAAGCTGCCAAAGACCAATCTCTCCTTACAGAGACATTTTAATCATAAACTGTTTAACCTTTTAAAAGAAAGCAATTGTGATCTATTCCTTTCACTAACAGGTATTCTTCCTCAAAAATATAAAGGAAGATCTTGTTTACTGATTTCGGATCATGATATCCTGCAAGAGACAACGAAACGACCTTCCTCCTTTGCACGCTACCGGGATAAGAAACGGCTTCAAAGTCTTCCTAAAGCCAGTTGCATACTAACTCTGAGTAAATATACCCAATCTCTCCTTCTTTCTTCTCTTCAACTACCTGAGGAGAAAATAAAAGTAATCCAGCCCGTCACAGATGCGAGATTTACTCCTCTAGAATGGGAAGAACGACAGGAAGTAAAAGAAAAATATTCAGAAGGAAAAGAATTTATATTTTTTTCCGGAAGTCTGAAAGAAAAAGAGCCCCTTCTCCTTCTTCTAAAAGCCTTTACCATTCTAAAGAAGAAAATGAATTCCGGAATGATGTTGGTTATAGAAGGAGAGAAAGAGGAGGCTTTTAAGAAGTTTTCAGAACTTCTCCGTACCTACCATTTCGGTAAAGATGTCAAAGTTACCGGATCCATTTCCAGAAAGGAAAAAGCCGCATTAGCAGGTGCAGCCTATGCGGGTGTCATTCCTTCTTCTCCACCCTCTTTTTACAGCCCGGTAATCGATTTGATTCAATGTCATACCCCGGTGATTGTACCTCAAGAAAGCATACATGAAGCCGTTGGGGAGGAGATGGTATTAAGCTTTACCCCTGAGAGTTATACCGACTTAGGAAAACAACTTTGTGAACTATACAAAAATGAGGAGATACGGGCAAATCTCATCAGACAAGAAGAAATACAAACGACACAAATATCCATAGAAGGAGAAATGAGACATCTTTTGGATATCATCAGAAAAATCAGTCAGGAATAAAAATAACCCTACCTTTGCAAACAAATAAAAAAAGACGTTCATCATGGCTCAAAATTCAGAAATAAAGATCGACGTAAAAACAAACGACAAACAGATTCCCGAAGAAATTACTTGGAGTGCATCCGATAGTACGGCAGACATGAAAAATAAAGCACGGGCAATGTTGCTTTCTTTATGGGAACCACAGGAAAAAAATGCCTTACGCATTGATTTATGGACAGAAGAAATGATGATGGATGAAATGGCAGAATTCTTTTTTCAAACCTTTATTGGCATGGCAGACAGTTTTGAAAGATCAACACAATTCAGTGATCAGGCTCAGGATATCCGAAGATTTGCCGAAGATTTTCTCCATAAATTCCAATCCCGACAGGAAAAAGCAGACATCAGAACGCCCTTAGATTAAAAATAAAAAAATGAGTTTAGAGCAAAATATAAATCAGCACCTTAAAACAGCCATGAAAGCCAAAAATCAGGCTGAATTAAGAGGATTACGTGCTATCAAATCAGCTATTTTACTGGCCAAAACTTCAGGAAAAGGAGGAGATCTCTCCGAGGAAGACGAAATAAAGCTATTACAAAAATTAGTAAAACAGAGAAAAGACTCCCTGGAAATTTATCAACAACAAAACCGTCCGGAATTAGCCCAAAAAGAAGAGGAAGAAATTCAAGTCATTAACAAATTCCTTCCTCAACAAATGGACGAATCAGCGGTTACAGAAAAGATAAAAAGTATTATTGAAGAAATTGGGGCAAAATCCCCCGCCGATATGGGGAAAGTAATGGGAGCGGCAATGAAACAACTTGCAGGGAAGACCGACGGGAAAACCATCTCTTCTATAGCCAAAGCGTTATTAACATCATAAACACCGAAGAACTTCAATGACAATTTCATACCATTGGTTGATTGACTATCTGCCTGATTTAGAAGGAGAAGAATATCCAACTCCCGAAGAACTATCTACAATTCTCACCGATATAGGACTGGAAGTAGAAGGATTTGAAAAACAAGAACAAATTCCCGGTGGGTTAAAAGGTTTAGTTATTGGTGAAATCAAAGAAGTCGAGAAACATCCCAATGCAGATCGACTTCATCTGACAAAAGTAGATGTAGGGGAAGAGGAATTCCTACAAATTGTTTGTGGCGCACCTAATGTAACCCTTCATCAAAAAGTAGTCGTTGCTCCGGTAGGAACCACAATATATCCTTTAAATCATGATCCATTCAAAATAAAAAAGGCAAAAATTCGGAAAATAGCCAGTTTCGGAATGATGTGTGCCGAAGATGAAATTGGTTTAGGAGAAAGTCATGACGGGATTATGAGCCTTGATGAAGATGCAAAGCCCGGCATGCCTGCCAATGAATATTTCACTCTAAATGAAGACTGGGTTTATGAAATCGGTTTGACGCCAAACAGAATGGATGCGATGAGCCATCTAGGAGTAGCAAGAGATGTATGTGCAAAGCTGAGTCACAATACCAATAAGAATTGGGTCGTACAGTCCTCTTCGGTAAAAGATTTCAAAGTTGATAACCAACAACATCCCATCACCGTTACTATAGAAAACAAAAAAGCATGTCCGAGATATGCCGGAGTAACCCTGTCCAATATAACCATCAAAGAATCTCCGGAATGGATGCAGGAACGACTGAGAGCAGTTGGCGTTCGTCCCATCAATAATGTGGTAGATATCACCAACTATATCTTACACGAATGTGGACAACCTCTGCACGCTTTTGATCTAGAAGCTGTTACAGGAAGGCAAATCCATATCAAAAACCTGGCGGAAGGAAGCTCCTTTGTTACCCTGGATAAGGAAACACGTAAACTACGAGCTGAAGACCTAATGATTTGCAACAAAGAAACGCCCATGTGTATTGCAGGAGTCTTTGGAGGAGCAGACTCGGGAGTTACAGAAAGCACCACCTCTATTTTTCTGGAGAGTGCTTGTTTTGATGCAGTCAGCGTACGTCGTACTTCCTTTTATCATGGATTACGAACCGACGCAGCTACCCGTTTTGAAAAGGGAGTCGATATTTCAGGAGTACTTTATGCCCTAAAAAGAGCCGCTATACTCATGAAAGAGCTCTGTGGAGCCGAGATTACATCCAACATTATAGATTGCTATCCCCACCCAAAAGAAAAGACCAAAATTGTTCTAAGAAAAGATTATCTGACCAAACTCAGTGGAAAAACATATTCTTTAGGGGAGATTACCTCTATCTTAAAAAGCCTGAGCTTCGGAATTCTTACAGAAAACGAAGAAGAAATAACAGTATCCGTTCCTTTCAACAAACCGGATATGTCGGTAGCTGCAGATTTAGTAGAAGAAATCATGCGAATTGATGGGTATGGAGCTGTTGAAATCCCAACCCATATTCGTATCGCCCCTTCAACATCAGAGCACACTCCTACCCTGGAGTCTCAAAAAGAGAAAATAGCTACTTACCTTACGGACAACGGATTCTATGAGATCATGACGAATTCCATCACCAACAGCAGCTATTACAAGAAGGATAAACCACTGATAAAATTACTGAATAATCTCACTGTAGACCTAGATAGCCTTCGTCCTTCTCTATTAGAGACCGGGCTAGAGGTGGTTGCCTACAATCTTAATCGTCGTCAGGATAACCTTCGCTTTTTTGAAAATGGTAAAACGTACAGTGCAGAAGGAGAAAAGGAATCAAATTTTCTGGGAATTTGGCTATCCGGGGATATTCGGGCAGAAAACTGGGTACAGAAAAGTAGGAAAACCGATCCCTACTTTTTAAAAGGACATCTTCAAAACGTTTTTTCAAGATTAGGGATATCCTCTTCTGAATTAGCCTTCATTCCCGACGGAAATTCCATGTTGAAGAATGGAATAAATATTCTTTTTCATCAGAAAAAGATTGGGCAACTTGGCAGTGTCACTCCTAAACAGCTTAAAAATTTTGATATCAAACAAGAAGTTTGGTACGCTGAAGTCAACTTATCTTCATTAAAAGAAGGACGACCTGAAAAAGACCTCTCTTTCAAGCCCATTTCAAAATATCCCGAAGTAAAAAGAGATTTGGCATTGGTTTTGGACAAGAAAGTTGAATTTGCTGAAGTAGAAAAAGTTGCAAATGAAATAAAAACACGTATCTTAGAGGATATAAAGTTATTTGATGTTTTTGAAGGTGATAAATTAGGAAAAAATAAGAAATCCTATGCAGTCAGTTTCTTTTTCCGTCATCCCCATAAAACTTTGACCGAAAAGGATATCGATAAAGTAATGAAGAAATTAATTGCAGCTTTTGAACATCGATTAAATGCAGAAATAAGGAGTTAAAAATATTGATATGCCAGATTATGGATTATCGGATATAGAAAAAAAGATTCAATTGTTGATAAAACGACTGCAATCTTACCATAAAGAAAATCAAAATCTGGAAAAGAAATTGTTGGAGAACGAAAATAAAATTAAAAAGCAGCAAGAGCAGATTAAAGAGTATGAAGAGAAAATACGTATTTTCAAGATGACTTCCCCCTCAGAAGACGGAGAAGGAGTTGATAATGAGGCAAGAAGAGAAATACGTACCACCATTAACAGCTATATTAAAGAAATTGACAACTGCATTGCAGCATTAAATAAATAAGTTTTATGAAACAAAGCGGCTTATTCTTTTGTTGAGTCAAACATCCTGAATAACTTTGTGTGATTAAAAAATACCGACCTCATCAGGATAGAAAAAAAAATAAGGCCGATATTTATTATTTTTAGATAATTAAAAATTAAATTAAATCTCCGGAAACCAGAGAGAAAATTTCAGAAAGATGAAAGACTTTTCATTTGTTTCCAACGCACACCCGGCCTACATTGAATCCCTCTACAAGGACTATCGAAAAGATCCGGAAACGATTGACGAAGAATGGGCTTCTTTTTTTGAGGGCTTTGACTTTGCTGTGTCTAGTGCAAACGGGAAACAAGGGAGTGGCGACACCTTAAGTCCGCAACAAATTTCAAAAGAATTTTCAGTTTATCAACTTATAAGAGCCTACCGCAAAAGAGGGCATCTCATTGCTAAAACGAATCCCATTCGGCCGAGAAAAGACCGACATGCACAATTAGATCTAAAATATTTCGATCTAGAAGAAGCGGATTTGGATCAGGAATTCTATGCCGGATCATTTATAGGCAAACCTAAAGCGACGCTTAAAGAGATTGTTGGTTCTCTCCAAAAATGGTACGCTTCTTCTATGGGGATAGAATTTGAATATATTGATGACCCTATCAGAAGAGGCTGGATTAGAGATCATATTGACAATGATTTGCAACAACCTATTCCGCTCGAAAAGAAAAAACGTATTCTTGAAAAGCTGAATGAAGCCAGCGTTTTTGAAAACTTCCTGCATACCAAATTTATCGGACAGAAACGATTTTCTTTGGAAGGAGGAGAAAATGCAATCCCGGCCTTAGATACCATCATACAAGATGGCGCTGACCTCGGCGTACAAGAAGTAGTTATTGGAATGGCTCATCGGGGAAGACTAAATGTGCTCACCAATATCTTGGGAAAAACTTACGAACAGATTTTTGAAGAGTTTGAAGGTAGAGTGCCGGAAGATAAAGATGCCATCGGAAGTGGAGACGTGAAATATCATGTTGGATTTCGCTCTGATATTACCACCCTGAATAATAAAAAGGTAAATATCCAAATGGTCCCTAACCCTTCTCATTTGGAATTGGTTAATTCGGTTGTCAACGGATATTCCCGTAGTAAAGCAGATGTTCTTTATAAAAGTGATTACAACAAAATATTACCTATCCTAATTCATGGAGATTCGGCTATTGCCGGTCAGGGTATTATTTACGAAGTATTACAAATGAGTAAACTTCGGGGATACTACACAGGAGGTACTATCCACTTTGTAATCAACAATCAGATTGGCTTTACAACAGATTTTGATGATGCCCGATCTGCAGACTATTGTACCAGTATTGCCTCCATGGTTGAAGCTCCTGTTTTTCATGTCAATGGAGACGATGCTGAGGCGGTAGCCAAGGTAGCCGAATTGGCTATTCATTATAGACAACGATTTAATACCGATATCTTTATCGATATGGTATGCTACAGAAAATATGGGCATAATGAGGGAGATGATCCTAAATATACCCAACCCAAACTGTATGAGCTGATAGACAAACATCCTAGTGCTCGAGAAATCTATAATGAACAGCTGACTAAGTCGGGAGAAGTGGATGCAGGGTTAGCAAAAGAGATGAAGCAACATTTCTGGAAAACTTTACAAGATAGGTTGGATGAAGTGAAGCAACATCCTCTCAAAGATACTTTTCAGGAACCTGAAAAGTGGTGGCAGGAACTTAGAAACTCTAAACCTGAAGATTTTGACCAATCTCCCGAAACCGCAGTTTCAAAAGAGACACTGCAGCTCCTGGTTGAAAAAATGGTAACCGTACCCAAAGACTTTACGCCTTTAAGGAAAATAAAGAAGCTGCTAAAAGATAAAAAGAAGCTATTCGAAGAGAAAGGGCTTCTTGATTGGTCAATGGGCGAGTTGGCTGCTTATGGAAGTATTTTATTAGAAAAAAAAGATGTCCGAATGAGTGGTCAAGATGTCGTAAGAGGAACCTTCTCTCATCGACATTCTATTTTACAAGACGCAGAGAATTACAAAGAATATAACAGATTGAGTAAACTGTCAAATGACCAAGGTAAATTTAGAATCTTCAATTCTCTTTTAAGTGAATCCGCAGCTGTAGGTTTTGAATTCGGTTATGCTCTTGCCAATCCAAATACATTAACCATCTGGGAAGCTCAATTTGGTGACTTTGCCAATGGAGCTCAGTCTGTATTTGATCAATTTGTTTCTTCCTCAGAACAAAAATGGGAACGTATGGATGGATTGGTTGTTTTATTACCACATGGTTACGAAGGACAGGGTCCGGAACATTCCAGCGCCCGCATGGAAAGATATTTGCAAATGACAGCAGAATACAACATAATTATTACTAATTGTACTACTGCTGCCAACTTTTTTCATGTTTTAAGAAGACAATTAGCTTTTCCTTTTAGAAAACCCCTCTTCAATTTTTCTCCTAAAGCCAACTTAAGGCACCCGGGAAGTTTTTCTCCTGCAAAAGATTTTACAGAAGGTAAATTTAAGGAAATTATAGAGGATGAGTACTGTGATAAAGACCCTGCAAAGATAAAAAAAGTGTTATTATGCAGTGGTAAGATTTATTTTGACTTACAAAAGAAACAAACCGAAGAGGAAAGAAAAGAAATTGCGATTATAAGACTAGAACAATTATATCCATTGCCTCATAAAAAAATCGAAGAACTCGTAGAAAAGTATGACAAAGCCAATTGGTTTTGGGTTCAGGAAGAACCTTTAAATATGGGAGCTGCCTGGTACATTAAAATGAATCTATCTACCTTTGATTTTGGAATCATTAGCAGACAGTCAAGCGCTTCCCCTGCTACTGGTTATGGCAAGGTGCATAAAGAGGAAGAAAAAGAACTTTTAGATAAGGCTTTTTCAGTACTCAACTAAAATAGAGACTAACTAAAATATTATGATAGAAGTAAAAATTCCATCCATTGGGGAATCCATAAGCGAAGCAACAATTGCAGAATGGAAAAAGGAGGATGGGGACTATGTAGAACGAGATGAAGTTATCTGTGAACTAGAGTCTGAAAAAGCCTCTTTTGAATTAACCGCAGAAGAAGCCGGCACACTCCAAATCCTTGTAGAAGCAGAAGAAGACGTTCAAATTGGACAGATCGTTGCTAAAATTGACGAAACTGCTGAAGCACCTGCTAAAAAGGAGGAGGACACTTCAGAAGACACAAAGAAAGAAAGTCCGGACACTCCCCCACAAACCGAATCCACAAAAGAAAAAGAGGAAACGACCGAAGAAACAACACCCCAAGCCGTCGGTAAAGGGATTATTGAAATAACAATTCCTTCCGTAGGAGAATCTATCAGCGAAGTGACCCTCATCAACTGGACCAAAGAAGAAGGAGCGTTTGTTGAAAGAGATGAAGTTATCTGTGAACTAGAGTCTGAAAAAGCCTCTTTCGAAGTCAATGCAGAGGAAGCAGGCGCCTTACATCACAAAGCTGAAGTAGAAGAAGACCTGGAAATAGGGCAAGTTGTAGCTACCATCGATACCGATGTTGCTCCTCCTCAAGAAAAAGCAACAACAGCCAAAAATTCTCCTTCTGAAGATAAAAAAGAAGAGTCCAAAGAAAAGCAGCCATCTCCATCCACTCCAAAGGAAGGAGAAAAGGAGGAAGAAAAAGCCACTCCGGCAACACAACATGCTACTCCGGTAGCATCAGCCATGATCGCCGATAAGCATTTGAAGGCAGAAGACATTAAAGGATCCGGGCCTTCAGGAAAAATCATCAAAAAAGATGTTCTGGCAGCGCTTGAACATCCGGGGACATCTTCAGAAAAACCTTTATTTAGTCGTGAAGAACGCAGAGAAAAAATGAGCCGACTTAGAAAGACTATTTCTAAGAGGCTGGTAGAGGCTAAAAATGATACTGCAATGCTTACCACTTTCAATGAAGTGGATATGAGTGCAGTAAAAGCCATTCGCAATAAATACAAAAAGGATTTCCAGGAAAAGCATGGTGTGAAGCTAGGCTTCATGTCCTTCTTTACCAAGGCCTGTTGTTATGCTTTACAAGATTTTCCGGCAGTGAATGCTTACATAGAGGAGAATGAGCTAATCTACCATGAATATTGTGATGTTTCTATTGCAGTAAGTACCCCTAAAGGGTTGGTTGTTCCGGTTATCAGAAATGCTGAAAGCCTTAGCATGGCTGAAATTGAGCAAGAAGTTATTAATATTTCACAAAAAGCACGTAAAGGGAAATTATCTTTAGAAGAAATGACGGGAGGAACCTTTACCATCACCAACGGAGGTGTTTTCGGTTCCCTGATGAGTACCCCTATCCTTAACAGACCACAATCTGCTATTTTAGGGATGCACAAAATCGAAGAAAGACCGATAGCCATCAAGGGGGAAGTCGTTGTCAGACCAATGATGTATCTTGCATTAAGTTATGATCACCGGGTCATCGACGGCAAAGAATCGGTAAGTTTTCTCGTAAGAGTGAAAGAACTCCTGGAAAACCCTTCCCAGTTACTTTTTGGGAAAGACCCTATTCAGACGTTATTAGAGATGTAAATTCTTTCCATTTTCAAAAAAACACTATCGATATTTCCATCCAAACAATAATATCGATGGTGTTTTTTTTAGACCAACTGACCGACTACCTGCTGAATGAGTTTTGTCTGCCCCAAGGTGTAAAAATGGATAACAGGAACACCTGCGGCTATTAACTCCTTACATTGTGAAACAATCCATTCCGCTCCTATTTTTTTAACGTCCTCCCTACTCTCACACTGTCTAACCTCTCTAGAAAGCTCTTCCGGAATATCTATATGAAAGATATTAGGAAGCACTCTTAGCTGTCTTTTACTTGTCAAAGGTTTCAAACCCGGTATAATAGGAACATCAATGCCAATTTCTCTACATCTTTTGACAAAGTCAAAGAATTTTTTATTATCAAAAAACATTTGAGTGGTAATATACTGGGCTCCATTCTCCACCTTCTTTTTCAGATGATACAGATCGGCATCCATATTAGGGGCTTCAAAATGCTTTTCCGGATAGCCGGCCACCCCGGCACAAAAGTTAGTTCGCTCTGCATTTGCAAGCTCTTCCCCCAGATACTTCCCTTCATTCATGTCCATCACCTGTTTTAACAATCCTATAGCATGTTTATGCCCTTCAGGATCTGCTGAAAAGAAAGCCTCATTTTTGGGTGCATCACCTCGCAACACCAATACATTATCCATTCCCAAAAAATGTAAATCAATCAAGGCATTCTCTGTTTCTTCTTTCGTAAATCCTCCACAGATAAGATGTGGCACAGCGTCAATTTTATAATGACTCATAATCGCAGCACAAATGCCTACCGTTCCGGGGCGTTTTCGGAAAGCAGTCTTTTCAAAAGATCCATTCGGATTCTTTTTAAAAACATATTCACTCCGATGATACGTCACATTAATAAATGCCGGATCAAATTCCATTAACGGATCTAAATGCTGATAAATAGATTCTATCCCTTTACCTTTCAAAGGTGGAAGAATTTCAAAAGATATAAGTGTGTTCTTTGCTTGTTGTATATGCTCAATAACAGTCATGATAATGGTTTCAGATAAAACAGTCTGAATTCTGCAAACCTAATGGATTTCCAGTTAATCTACAATGGATTATAAGTCAAAATTTCCAAAATACTTTGTTTCGTCACAAATTTTTATTTCTAGGGGAAAGAGCCTTTACCATGATATTTCTGGTATGAATCTTGATGAACAAAATGAAAATTGAAAACACTGTGAAGGAAGAGTTTAAAATTTCTAAACCTTTTCTTAATAATTTTTCAATACTTTATACTTAAAAAATCGTATTTTTCACTAAAATAATGCAATTTTGCAATCGATTTACCGTATCAGATTTAAATCATTCTTTTAATGGGCATATTTAATTTCTTTTCAAAAGATATAGCTGTTGACTTGGGGACTGCAAACACGCTTATCATCAATGGCGACATTGTAGTAGATGAGCCTTCCATAGTAGCTATAGAGCGTTCCTCCGGTAAAATCATTGAGGTAGGGAAAAAGGCTATGTTGATGCATGAAAAGACCCATGAATATCTCAAGACCATTCGTCCTCTTCGAGATGGTGTTATCGCAGATTTTAATGCGGCCGAAGGAATGATTCGTGGTTTCATTAAAATGATTCATGAGAAGAAACCACTTTTTTCTCCCAGCTGGCGGATGGTAATTTGTATACCTTCCAGCATCACAGAAGTAGAGAAACGTGCAGTCCGGGATTCTGCAGAACAAGCAGGAGCTAAAGAGGTATATCTTATCCATGAGCCCATGGCCGCCGCTCTCGGTATAGGTATTGATGTTGAAGAGCCTGTAGGTAACATGATTATAGATATCGGAGGAGGAACAACAGGAATTTCTGTTATTGCTTTAGGAGGTATCGTCTGCGACCAATCGATCCGAGTAGCAGGAGATGAATTTACTTCCGATGTCATGGAAGCCTTGAGAAGATATCATAGCTTACTCATTGGAGAACGCACCGCTGAACAGATTAAGATTCAGATAGGTTCTGCTCTAAAAGAATTAGATGACCCGCCTGATGACATTCCGGTTAATGGTCGTGATTTGGTCACCGGTATTCCTAAACAGATTATGGTTTCTTATCAAGAAATAGCAGAAGCTATTGATCGTTCAATCTTTAAGATAGAAGAGGCTATTCTAAAAGCTTTAGAAACGACGCCCCCGGAATTGGCTTCCGATATTTATAGAAGAGGACTTTATTTAACAGGAGGAGGAGCCTTACTTCGAGGACTTGATAAAAGACTCTCCCAGAAAATAAAGCTACCTGTTCACGTGGCTGATGATCCTTTAAGAGCAGTTGTCAGGGGAACAGGCATCGCCTTGGAACACATAGGAGAATACCCCTTCCTGATGCAATAGATTGGAGGACAACCGGGTTTCTTAATAAATTATTCGGAATAATTATTTATTTTAGCCCTAAACGATTTTTTCTGTGCAAAACCTCATTATTTTCATAAGACGATACTTCAATGTATTTCTTTTTGTCGTCTTAGAAATAATTTGTCTTTCTCTGGTATTTAACCATCAAGAATACCAGCAGACGATTTGGTTGCATTCCTCCAATGGTTTAACAGGAAAGCTCTTTCAAAAAATTAATAGCATTAAGCAATTTGTCCATCTACAAAAGGCTAACAATGTATTGAGTCAACAAAATGTAAAACTACTGAACCAAAATGCGTCCTCTTTTACGAGTCCGGATACCGCAAAAGGCATAAAGAAAGATACGGCCGGAAAAAGACAATATAGATATTATAGAGCCGAAGTTGTCAATAATTCGATATCTCAGGTTTTCAATTATATCACCATTCATCGGGGGCGAAAGCAGGGAATAAAACCGGACATGGGGGTCATTGGACCTGCAGGAGTGGTGGGAATTGTCAGAAACGTAAGTGCTAATTATGCGGTAGTGATGTCATTGCTTAATAGAAAAGCAAGAATAAGTGCCTTATTACCTCGAGGAGGAAACTTTGGTACTGTAGTATGGAATACCTCCCCTCCCAATCCTCATTTTGGTCAGTTGCTTGATATTCCTAAAAATATGCCGGTAAAAAAAGGAGATACCGTAGTAACCAGCGGCTATTCAGCTATCTTTCCAAGAGGATTATCTATTGGATATGTTACTAAAGTAGGTCTCCCATCCGGTAGCAATTTTTATCAAATAGATATAAAACTGGCTACCGATTTTCAATCTTTACAATATGTTTATGTCATAGAAAACCTGAATGCAAAAGAACAAAAAGGGTTAGAAAAAAAGACAGAGAATGAGTAAGCTATTTAGAAATATTGTACGTTTTGTTTTGCTTGTTTTCCTACAGGTTTTTGTTTTGAATAATGTTCTCATTCAAGGGCTTATTACTCCATCCTTATATTTATTATTCATTATTTTACTTCCAAAAGATCTCCCTAATTGGGCTGTTATGTTCTCCGGATTTTTATTGGGGCTGTGCTTAGATGTTTTTATGAATACCTTAGGAATGCATGCAGTGGCTTGCGTATTCATTGCTTTTTTACGACCTACAATTCTTTCTATCTTAATGCCGGAAAAAGCATTAGAATCGAGACGTTATACTCCTTCTGTTAAATTAATGGGCTGGATTCCTTTTCTTACATATGCCCTTATCCTAACGTTTATTCACCATGTAACCTTTTTCTCTTTAGAAGTATTTAATTTCAATGATATTTTTTATTTGTCATTGAAAATATTGTTATCTACTATTTTAACCTTGTTGATGATTGTTATTTTTGAATTATTATTTGTGAGCCCTCAGGTTAAATCCTAAATCTAAGTTTTGTTGAATTACAATTAGGTCGTAGGTTTGTAAATATTGTTTTATTCTCTTTTGCCAAGATGGACATGCATAATCATTTTCGAAGGAACGTAATCCTAATCCTGACTTTTATACTCCTCTGTATTTTAGGAGTAAAGCTGTTCTATATGCAGGTAATGGACACTCAATACGGAGAGTTAGCAGACCGGCAAGCTATAAGAAAAGAAACCATTTATCCTAATAGAGGGCTTATCTTGGATCGAAACGGAAACGTATTAGTCAATAATCGGGCAACCTACGACCTAATGGTGGTTCCATACAAAGTGAAAAATATAGACACTTCTTACTTTTGTAATTTATTAGGTATAGACTCCACTTATTTCAAGAATAGACTCAAAAGAGCTATTAACAGAAATGGACCGGCCAGACCAACCATCTTCATGCCGATGCTCAGTAATGAAGCTTATGGTAGGATACAAGAAAACATTAATTTATTCCCGGGATTCACACTGGTACAACGCCCTACCAGACATTATCCATACAACTGTGGAGCACATATTTATGGCTACATCAGGGAAGTAGATTCAGCAATGATAAAGGCCAGCAATGGTTTTTACCACGGTGGAGACATGGCGGGTGCCAGCGGACTAGAACGTACTTATGAAAAAGTATTGAGAGGTCGACGAGGAGTAAAATATATCATCCATAATGTTTATAATAGAGCGGTAGGCTCTTATGCAAATGGGAAATATGACATAAAGCCTATTGCAGGGAAAGATATAAAATTGGCACTGGATGTAGATCTCGAGTTGCTGGGGCAAAAATTATTAAAGAATAAGATTGGGAGTATTGTCGCTTTAGACCCGCAAACCGGAGGCGTCCTCGCCATGGTCAGTAGCCCCAATTATCCCCCTTGGCAATTAAGTGGTCCGGATATGGGGAATCACTACATGAGATTACTCTATAATCCTTCAAAACCACTTTATAACCGATCGGTTCAAGCCAAATATCCCCCGGGATCAACCTTTAAACCTATTGATGCGACGGTGGCACTCAAAGAAGGAGTCATTACCCCTTCTTTTGGCATTCCTTGTACAGGTGCCTATTACAAATGCGGACGGGTATATCGTTGCTCTGAGCATTGGGCTGGGCATTCCGGCAATTTAGTCGATGGCATCGCCTATTCTTGTAATTCTTACTTCTTTGACGTTTTCAGAAAAATAGTGGATCGCCATGGGAATCCCGATAAAGGGCTTGCTCAATGGGTTAAATATATGCACGCCTATGGACTAGGAACGCATTTAGGCATCGACCTTCCTTCTGAATCCAAAGGAAATATCCCGGATTCCACCTTTTATAATAAAGTGTATGGCCAAGATCGTTGGACGTCCTGCAATATTGTCTCTGATGGTATTGGACAGGGGGAAATTCTAGAGACACCTTTACAGATGGCTAATGCTGTCTCCATTATCGCGAACAAAGGTCATTATTTCACTCCACATTTAGCGACCAGCATAGACGGGAATAGTAAAATCCTGGCTCCTTTCCATAAAAAACATCAACTTCCCATACCGGATAGCATTTATACTCCTGTGATTAAAGGAATGAGAAAAGTGATGACTAATGGAACGGGAAGAAGAGTACAAATTAAAGGCGTCAAAATGTGTGGAAAAACAGGAACCGCACAAAACTCGCACGGGAAAGATCATTCCCTTTTTGTAGCTTTCGCTCCCATGGATCACCCTAAAATCGCTGTAGCAGTGGTTGTAGAAAATGCAGGATTTGGTGCAACCTACGCAGCCCCCATTGCCAGCCTTATGGTTGAACAGTATCTCAAAGACAGTATTGCCCCGGGACAACGAACCAAAATGAAGGAAAGAATAGAGAATACAACTATTTTACCTAAAGATGTTTTGGAATATCGGAAGAAAGTAAAAGAAAAAAAAGAAGCCGCAGAAAAAAAAGATAAAATTGCTTTTCAGTCTAATAATAATAAGTAATATCTATTCACCGCCTAGAAAAAAACTATGAACTCAAAGGCAGACAAAAAGCTCACATCCGGAATAAACAGAAGTCTCATCTTCCTTTATTTGCTATTGGTAGCTATTGGGCTATCGTCTATTTATGCGGTAGGTCATCAAATGGGGGAAAGTTTTTGGCAGGTTTTATCGAACAATCATGATCGTTTTGTTCGACAAATTACCTGGACCGGAATCTCTATCATTGTAGCTACCATTATCCTGTTAATAGATAGTAAGTTCTTTACAGCTACAGCCAACCTGTTCTATTTAGGAGGTATTTTACTGCTATTAATCGTTATTTTCATCGGAAGTGATGTCAAAGGATCAGAGTCGTGGTTGGTGATCGGAAGCTTTCAATTTCAACCGGCAGAGATCACCAAAATAACAACCTTGTTGGCCTTAGGAAAGTATTTATCCGACCTAGATGTGGATTTCTCTAAATTAAGATCACGATTGATTGCCTCAAGTATTGTTTTCTTACCGATTCTTTTGATTTTACTCCAAAATGAAACCGGGGTAGCACTTGTATACTTCACCTTCTTTTTGGTACTCTTTCGAGAAGGGCTACCCAGCTACCTTTTAGTAATTGCAGGGGGATTAGTCACGCTGGTTTTATCTACTCTACTGGTTGAAAAAGTGACTTTATTAATTATCATAACAGTCTTAGCAGGGGCTTTCCTTTATTTTCTTTTTCGACAAGTAAAACGAAAAAGATTGTTCTTTATTTCAGTTATTGGGGTTTGGGCCTTTTGTGCCACCTTTATCATGGTCATTGTACCTTATACTTTTTCTCATATTTTAAAACCTTATCAGGTCAATCGAATTTATGTGATGGTAGGCAGAAGCGGAGATAAAGTCAGTGATTATAACGTGAGACAATCAAAAATTGCCATCGGATCCGGAGGGGTCTTTGGGAAAGGATATATGAAAGGAACACAAACACGTTTTGATTTTGTTCCTGAACAAAGTACGGATTTTATCTTTTGTACAATAGGAGAAAGCTTTGGCTTTGTGGGTAGTATTGCGTTACTTTTTATTTATGGTCTTCTCATTTTTCAAGTTATTCGAGTCGCCGAGCGACAAAGATCAACATTTAGTCGAGTTTATGGTTATGGAGTCGCCTCTATCTTCCTCTTTCATGTCGTCGTCAATGTCGGAATGACTATAGGACTAATGCCCGTTATTGGCATTCCTCTACCCTACATTAGTTATGGAGGTTCTTCTTTATTATCCTTTACAATACTCCTTTTTATTTTAATTAAATTAGATACCGATCGGCAGATTGTATTAAGATAGGTTTTGACATAAAAAAGAGAGAATCACCCTTATCTTAAAATGATCCTCCCTTCAACAACCGTTTTTTAGATCCTTATTCAGCCTTAAACACTCCGGTTGCTCCCATCTCCGCATCTGCAAAAGAATGATCCAAGAAGGTGTAAGATCCCTTTTCAGGAAAAACAACATCTATCACCGCACTGGATGCCGGACCAACATAAATAGATTGTAATCCATGTAACTCATTATAAGGATTTCCATCAATCCAAACTTTGTCTAAAATACTACCAATAACATGGAATGAACTCGCATTATTAGGGCCTAAATTCATGAAATAAATTCTTACCTTCTCCCCTGCTTTTACTTTAATCGGACGAACAACATACTGTGCCGGTTTCCCATTAAAGGTTACATAAGTAGGTTGTTTTTTCATCGCTGCTGCCGTATCCGCCAAATAGATATCCCCATGTTTTTTAAGATAAAATTCATTTTGAGAAATCACAAAAGACTGTTTAACTCCTTCATCAGGATAGCCATTTTTGGGATCAACAATAACGGTTCCCAACATACCATGTATCATATGTTGTAAAACCATTGGAGTAGCACAATGATACATAAATACGCCCGGATAATTGGCAGTCCATGTAAAATGAATGGTTTGTCCCGGTCGAATAGACCGATATTTATCTTCAGGATTAACCATGGCGGCATGAAAATCAATCGAATGTTGCATAGGCTCATTGATTTCTTTCAGATCAGCCCCATTGATATCCATAGACAGTCCTTTTAAGTCTTCATTAGAACGATTCGTCATAGAGAATCTGACGGTTTGTCCTTGGCGAACTCTAATTGTTGGTCCGGGAACGGTTCCACCAAATGGCCAAGCCAACATTTTAACGCCTCGTGTAATCTGTATAATCTTATTGGTGGCATCAATTTTAATATCCACGGTATCTTTATCACTTAACTCCGGAAGATCCAATCCATAAGCAATAGGACCGGATGCTTTTCTAGCTGTATCTTCTTCCGAAGTTACACTAGCCTCTGGGCTTCCATATGCCGTTCCATGAGAAGAAGAAGTATCTGTCTTTTTATTCTGACCACATGCTACCAATAGAGAAAAAGCCGCACAGAACAATAATAAATTTGAATATTTCATAACTTGTTTTTTTACTTCCCATCATTTTTACGCATAAAATCATAAATACTCTTTGCCTCATCATCTGTAAGGTTTTGGTTGGGCATACGTACCATACAAATTTCCAACTGTTCTTGCAATTCGGGGTCTTTATCTAACATTTCATCCGTATTGGTAAGAAAATTAAGAATCCAGGCAGCAGAATGCTTATCGGTAACGCCTTTCCAACCCGGTCCCACTAACCGTTCATCTGTAAGTTTATGACACCCTATGCAGGTACTGTTGTAAATACTTTTCCCTTCGGCAGCTCGATCCGCCTCGATAGCACCCGGATCAAAATCTTTATCAAATTTCCCCTCTCCACGATGTGGATCGTAAGGATGTTCCCCTTCCTCAGAAGAAGCTGTCGTCTTCTCTTCTGTAGTCTGACTATTATCATTGTCATTGCTCTTTTTACTGTTACCACCACATGCAGCCATGAAAAACAGAGTCATGGTGACTAAAGCGAAAATTAATCTTTTTTTCATTGTTCTTAATTTTTAACGGTTAGAGAGTTTTAAAGCTTAAGCAAAAATAGGACGGTTTATTCCCTTTTCAAAGAAAGTTAAAAGATATTTTTGTATTCTTTATTAAATCCATTAATTCCTATTTTTGATTAAATATAATAAAATTATTTCTTTCTTAAAATTTATTATTATTATATTTCCCTTATTAAATCACTTCTTATGGATTCCGGAAAGAATACACGCTCTAACAGCCTACCCAAATATTGGTCCATTATCTGTATCCTCAATCTTTTGATAGGTACTATTTTGGGGCTTTTTATGCGTTACAAAATCATATATCCTTTCCGTCTCCTCAGCCAGGATCATACCCTTCATGCGCACTACAATTTTATGTTTTCCGGTTGGGTCGGGCTTACACTATTCTCTTGCATTGTTGCCCTGGTACTACCTTCAGATAAAGCAAAAAACAAACGATATTCTTTTGCTTTCTTTTTTGTTGAGATTGCAGCACTAGGGATGCTGATCAGCTTTTTAACCCATGGATATAATTACTTAACGATTCTTTGTAACCTGCTTAACTTCCTTGGGAATCTGCTATTTATCATACAAATATGGAAGGATCTCCAATCAAAAAAGATCGCCTCAGGAACCCGATTATTTTTAAAAGGGGGATTGTTATGGTATCTGCTCTCTCTACCCGGTCCACTTCTGCTTATGAAGTTTAATCTATTTGGGGGAGGATCCGCTTTTGAAATACGGGCATCTCTCTACTATTACCTTCATTTCCAATATAACGGATGGTTCACCTTTTGCATTTTTACCTTTTTATTGAATTGGTTACATCATATAAGAATACCATTGCCTGCCAAAACCATAAAGATTATCTTTTGGTTACTTGCCATTGGCTTAATTCCCGGATATGGTTTGTCTGTACTGGCTTTTTATCCATTTATATGGATTGAAATACCATCTACTTTTTCTGTCATCATGGATTTTTCTGCTGCATTTATTTTATTGAGAGTTATATTGAAAGTCTATCCCCATATCCATGTAAAAATGAGTAAAAGCATCCACTTCCTTTGGGGAATTGCTACACTTTCCTTCTTCTTAAAAATTATTATGCAAGCTGCTACCTTAAGCCCAACTTTAGCCTCATTTGCCTTTTCTTATCGTCCATTGATTATAGGCTTCCTACACCTCACCTTCCTTTGTTTTGTTACCTTCTTTTTGATCGGCTATCTCCTTTTTTTCAATGCCCTACAAATAAAACAGTCCCAATTGACAAGCTTCGGTTTGTCTCTCTTTATCATCACCGTTATTCTAAGTGAGATTATTTTATTTGTACAAGCGGCCTTCGCCTTTTTCGGAACTTATCTATTTGTCATGAATTTCTACTTATTCTGGATCACTGCCGGGATGTTCTTAGGTCTCGTACTTTTTGCTTATGGACAAATCAGACACCGACATTCATTAGCACTATACTCCCCCAATTAAAGGATTTCCTTATTGCGTAAACTATTTTCCCATATTTTTTTTATTCCCTTCTTTATCAAAAATAGCTTTGCAAATCTTTTATAGACATCTTCTTATGATCAAACAAAGTCAAGCAAAATGAAAAAGAAACTACCCTTCCACAAATTGAATTTTTCTTCTTTATTAATAAGCCTGCTATTCCTATCCCTTCTTGCTCTTCCAATGGCCTCCTCCGCTCAATCGACCGGAACCATAAAAGGAGAAATTGTCAATATTCATGATCAGGGAATTGCCAACATCAGCTTAGGGTTGGTAGAAAAGTCAATGAAAACAACGACCAACAATCAGGGAAATTTTAAAATGAAAGATATCCCTCCCGGAGATTATATTGTCATGGCTACCGGCATTGGGTTCAATACCTACAAAAAGCCGATTTCATTAAAATCGGGCCAAACGCTGACACTAGATATAAAATTGTCTCCCAACAGACATCAATTACAGCAATTAGAAGTTGTTTCTGAAAGCAATATCAATCCTTATACCCTAAAAAAATCAAATGCTGTAGCTAAAATGCCTTTGAAACGGATGAACAATCCTCAAGCCTATACCACGATCACACAACAAATAATTCAACAACAACTTGTAGTTGGATATACCGACATCTACAAAAATATTTCGGGTACCATGATTCCCCTGCATACTTCCAATGGAAGAGCCGGGATATCACTACGTGGATTCGAGACAAAAAGTCAAACCAAAGATGGCGTTTCTTCTTTAGATTACTTTCCTATCGATCCTTCAAATATTGAACGAATAGAGGTAATCAAAGGACCTTCTGCCACACTATATGGAAATAAACAAAGTAGTTATGGAGGGCTTATAAATATCATTACCAAAAAGCCTTATGAAAGTTTTGGAGGAGGTATAACTTATACTAGTGGCAGTTTCGGACTAAACAGGTTGACAGTGGATATAAACACCCCTCTTAACAAACAGAAATCAGTCCTATTTCGTTTAAATTCGGCAGCAGAATATAAAGGTTCCTTTAAGGATGCCGGATATTACAAAGATATTTTTTTCTCTCCGGATCTCAGTTGGAAGATTAACCAAAATCTTCATTTCGAAATTCAGGGAGAATATTACAATACCAAACAGCCTTCTCCCTTCCAACTCATTCCTTATGCCAAGACAAAGGTAAACAGGGTAGAAGATATGGGACTTGATTTTAGCAAATCCTTTAATCCTCACAATATCGCCAATACCGGAAAACAATACAGTCTTCATGCTACCTTGCACGAACAACTTTCCTCCCATTGGAAGGCCAGAACTGATTTTGTCATGAGCACCGCCAAAAAAGGGGGATATAAAGTAGCTTTAGAAGCTATATCTGATTCTACCCTGAAAAGAAAAGTAGAAGCACATCCGAACACATATAAAGGATTAGAAATCCAACAGAATTTTAATTACCACATAAACTTTGGCAAATTTGAGAATAAATTTTTATTGGGACTCGACTTTTCCAGATACAATACCAAAAAAGTAAAATCTACCGTTGTTTTCGATGAAGTTAATTTTCAACATCCGGGAAATAATTACTATAATTTAACACAAAAAGCTGTAAGTCAATTAGATTTCGACCTAGATTATACTGTACCGGAAGCTATACAGAACACCTACGCAGCCTATGTATCAGATAATATTTCATTCGACAAAAGACTTTCGGCAATGGTCAGCCTACGAGTAGATCGGTTCCAAAATGAAGCGAAATATTCGGGAGGGAAAACAAAGGACAAATATGGGCAAACTGCTTTATCCTCTAAATTCGGACTTATCTATCAACCTATTCCGGATATAATTTCTCTATTTGGAAATTATCTGACAGGTTTCCAAAATGTGCATGGGAGCGATTTTCATAACAAGCCCTTTGATCCTCAAAAGGCCGCTCAATACGAATTTGGGGTTAAAGTAAATCTTTTTTCGCATCGTTTTACCGGGCAAATCAGCTATTATAATATCGACATTACAGATATCCTAAGAGACGACCCGGAACATATCGACTATTTTATCCAGGACGGGAATGAAATAAGTAGGGGCGTAGAATTTGAACTGACTACCAATCCAATACCGGGGTTCAATATCTTTGCCGGTTACGCATACAACCAATTTGAGTATCGAAATATTAACGACAATATGAATGGAAGACGTAGCCCGGATGCAGGCCCTGCCCATACCGCACACTTATGGATTACTTATCATCTTTTCAAAGGAAAGCTGAAAGGCCTTGGCTTTGGTGCCGGTGGAAATTATGGGAGTCGGCAGGAAGAAGTCAGACGGTTTGAGACGCATCGTTTCTATCGCCCGGAATTCAACACCCTAGACGCAACTATTTTCTACCAATATAGTAAGTTTAAAATAAGCTTTAAAGTAAATAATATCACAAACGAAAAGTATTGGACCGCCCGATTAGGCATCGCAGAACCGCGTAATGTAGTAGGAAGAATCGCTTTTAGCTTTTAATAAATAAGAAAGAATGACCCATCATATTCCAGGAATATCAGGGTCATTCTTTTCATTTCAGCTATTCAATTACGCCTAATTCTTTCCCAATCTTCGTAAAAGCAGCAATAGCCTTGTCCAGATGTTCTTGCTCATGTGCTGCACTTACCTGAACACGAATCCTTGCCTGTCCTTTAGGAACCACCGGATAAAAGAAGCCAATCACATAAATGCCTTCTTCCAATAAGCGTTCAGACATCTTCTGAGAAAGAACAGCATCATGTAGCATTACCGGCACAATAGGATGTTCTCCGGCTTTGATATCGAAGCCCGCAGCGGTCATTTTCTCTCTGAAATATTTAGTATTGGCAGCCAATTTGTCTCTTAATGCTGTCGTTTCACTCAATAAATCCAAGACAGCAATAGAACCACCTACCACACTAGGTGCCAGGGTATTAGAAAATAAATAGGGACGAGAACGCTGGCGCAACATATCAATAATCTCTTTATTTCCGCTGGTAAAACCTCCGGAAGCTCCGCCCATGGCCTTTCCTAAGGTACTGGTAATAATATCTATTTTTCCGACAACATTCCGATACTCATGAGTTCCTCTTCCCGTTTTTCCCATAAATCCGGTACTGTGACTGTCATCCACCATGACCACCGCATCATATTGCTCTGCCAGATTCACAATCTCGTCCAATTTTGCAACTACGCCATCCATGCTAAACGTTCCATCTGTTACAATCATTCGGGTTCTGGCATCTTGAGCCGCTTTTAGTTTTTCTTCCAAATCGGCCATATCATTATTCTTATAACGATACCGCTGTGCTTTACACAAACGCACTCCATCAATGATAGAAGCATGATTCAGCTCATCGGAAATAATTGCATCCTCTTTATTCAACAAAGGCTCAAAAACACCTCCATTGGCATCAAAACAAGCCGCATATAAAATAGTATCTTCCGTACCTAAAAACTCGGAAATCTTTTTTTCTAACGTTCTATGAATGTCCTGCGTTCCGCAAATGAAGCGAACGCTACTTAAGCCATATCCTCTCTCATCAACCGTCTTTTTAGCTGCTTCCAGTACTTTAGGATGCGAAGACAATCCCAAATAGTTGTTCGCACAGAAGTTAATTACCGTACGTCCTCCTACTTCTATTTCTGCCCCTTGTGGAGAAGCTATAATCCGTTCTTCTTTATATAATCCGGCGGCTTTAATCTCTTCCAATTCTTTGGATAATCGGTTCCTTAGTGTATGATTCATAGTCGTATTTTTAGAGACAAACTTAAAGAAAAAAGCAATGAGGATAAATTTTTATTCCCGAAATGTAACTTTTCTTTACTCTTATCCGTCTTACCATCAACTGAAGGGAAAGACTAATGAAAAATAATTTTAAATTTGGAAAAACAGGCCTCCGTATTGTAAGCAACTGTATTCGTAAATGACCGAGAAAGAATTTAATACCTGTGTTGATCTTTATGCCGATCGCTTATTTCGTTTCCTCCTCAAAAACACCGGGGAAGAAAACGAAGCTCAGGATCTTGTTCAGGACAGTTTTGAAGCATTATGGAAACAATATCGAAAGGTATATTTTCAAAAAGCCCGGAGCTGGTTATTTACTACGGCTTACAGAAAGCGGATTGATCAGATTAGAAAGCAGAAAAGGATTACCTACATGGACGAGCTCCCCGAAACAGAAAAGATTAACAATAAAGGAGCTTCCGATTTAAAAACGCTTTTAGAAAAAGGAATGCAGCAACTATCCGATCAACAAAGATCGCTGCTGATGCTTAAAGATTATGAAGGATACAGTTATAAGGAAATAGGAGAAATGACCGGTTTAAGTTCGGCACAAGTCAGGGTGTATTTACACCGGGCAAGACTAAAGATGAAGGCTTTTTTAGTAAAAATAGAGGATGTATTATGACGATAAATAAACAGAATTACAGCGACTTTTTATTGGACTATCTGGATAACGAATTGTCCGAAGAAGAGCACATTCAATTCCTGGCATTTATGGAGGAACATGACGACATAAAAGAGGAATTTTTATTGTTACAGAAAACAAAGCTTTCTGCTGATGAAGAAATTGTATTCCCCAGTAAAAATAGCCTTTATCGGTCTGAAAGCAAGCCCTTCAGGAATAAATGGTGGCTTTGGGCTGCCGCCGCAGTAGCCGCCGGATTGTTCTTTTTTACCCAATACCACCGGCATTCTTTGATTAATCACAATCATAAAACAAAATTCACACAAACAACGCCTCCCCGTCCTTTTTCAGAAAAGCCTCATAAAGAGAAAAGACCCAATGGCGCAACAAAAAACTTAACCTCGGCTCCACGGGTAGCCGACAATCACACCGCTTCTCAACCGATTGTTAAGGGAAAAGGCAAACAAGCAGCTACGACGTCTGCTTCCACCCGCAAACACAAAAAGGGAATTGCCATATCCGCTCCATCTTACTTAAAAAAGAAAATTACCCCTATCGAAAGCCCCCTAACCGATACAAAGCCGGCAAAACAATCTTTTTATCCCAAATTAAAAAAACCTCGTTCTTTAGCGGCTAATGAAAATAGACCTTCTAAAAAGCCTAAAAACCGGTCTATTTATCACCCCTCATTATCAAAAGGTAATAAATGGAAAATAAAGATCGCCCAAGAGGGAGACACCACGATCACAGACAAAATATATGCGCTTCAGGAAAAAATTACCCATCCCATAAAGGCTTTAAATATCAAACAAGTGAAAATAGGAAAATTCTCATTACAATTCAATTAAAAACAAAATGAAAAAGCTCATCATCCCCATCGCATTGCTAATCTTAGGATTTCAGCACGCCACAGCACAACAGAAAGGCACAGACACGAGCAGGCATCTAAGCACTTACCGTATTACGCAAAAAGAACATCCGGATACCGTTCATTTACCGGCTAATGTGGATACGGTTGAAGTGGGGCCTATCACCATCATTAAAGATATCAAGGATACAAGCGAATTAAAATCGGTCGCCATCATAATCGGCGGAGATCATCATAAGAAAGAACTGAAAAATGTAAAAATCAGTTGGCTGGGTTTCGATATCGGAGTCAATAACTTTATCGATAAAAGTAACTACGGCTCCGGTGAGGTCAATGACTTTGTGAGATTAGACAATGGAAACGAGGCTACCAAAGATTTCTTCTCCCTGCGTACCATAAAATCCGTCAACGTAAATATCTGGCCGGTTATTTTTAAAATTAATTTAATCAAACACATTCTTAATCTAAAGACCGGGATAGGAATCGTGATGAACAATTATCGTTATACCAAAGATTTGACTTATGTAAACGAATCAAATAAGACTTCTATTAAATTGGACGATATCCACTTCAGTAAAAACAAATTATTTACAGAATACCTGACGATTCCGGTATTACTGCATATCAACAGCAATCCTTACCAAAGTTCGAGAGCTTTCCATTTCTCTGCCGGCCCTACCTTCGGACTTCTCATCAAATCAAGAACAAAACAAAAAAGTGCAGAAAGAGGGAAAGACAAGAATAATGATCCTTTTAACCTGGAAAAATTCCGCCTGGGACTGCGTTCCGAGATAGGATATGGACCTATTTCTCTCTATGGCGCTTATAGTTTGACCACGATCCATCAATACGGTCTGAAGCAATATCCTTTCTCTGTGGGAATCTCCTTACTTTTCTGAAAAGGGATAATAAGAAAAAACAGACTCCAAAAAATGATGTAAATTGCATAGTTAAATACACAAACAATGTCTGTCAAAATAACAATCAGTCTGGAAGAAAAAAGCCGACGCATGCTTATTGCATTAGCCCGGAAACACAAACGTTCTGTCTCAGATTTAGTTAATGAGTGGATTGTAAAGGAGAAAAAAAGAGAGAAATTAATCCCGCAGGAAAAAGGGTTAGGATCTTTCTTGTCCACTGACGAAGACATACTTAAAGAGAATACAGACACAAACTATAAAGCCTTGTTGGGAGAAATACTGGAAGAAAAACTGAATAAAGAAGGATGATTTATTTTGTAGATACAAATATTTTCCTTGACGTAATACTTAATAGACTTGACGTAATACTTAATGGAAAAAGATTAATAGAAAAATCGAAAGAAGTATTAAATATAGGTTCTCTACCAGGAAATAAAATAATAACTTCAGCAATCTCTTTTGCAAACATTACTTATTTTCTGGATAAATACCGCCGGTCTGAAAAACAAAGACTTCTATTGGGTTTATTGGATACCATCGAAATTGTAAATACACCAAGTGATATCTTAAGAAAAGCGATTCAAAGCAATATGCCTGATTTAGAGGATGCCTATCAATATTATACTGCTATTCAGGAGAAAAAGCTGGAATGCTTTGTAACCCGAAACATAAAACATTACAAAAATAAAAATACCCCTATTCTTACGCCTGAGGAGTTCGTAGAAATATATACCCCATAACGCAACACTTTGTGCTCTTCTTTGTTTTCTTTAAAAACGCGGTATAATGGAAAAGAATCACCAAAGAAAACAACTTGAAAAGCAATTGATTAACCTGTTAGAAAAAGCACAGGCGCACATCACCTTTGAAGAGGCCATAAAAGATATCCCAGCTGAAGATTATGGAAAAAAGGTGGGAAATGTGCCATATACGCTGTGGCAATTGGTTAATCATTTACGAATTGCCCAGGCCGACATCTTGGATTTTTCAAGAAATCCGGACTATCAAGAGCGTAAATGGCCGGATGATTACTGGCCCAACGAGAGGGCTCCACGGGATACTTCCGAATGGGAGAAGTGTATCGCTGCAATTATTGAAGACCGAAATGCGTTTCTTCGGCTTCTCCGAGAAGCCAAAGATTTAAATGCTCCTTTTCCTCACGGCAATGGGCAAAACCTCCTGAGAGAAGCGCTATTGATAGCCGATCACAATGCCTATCATGTCGGGCAGATTATCCTGCTCCGGCGGATGCTATATAATTATACTTCTTGATGGTTGATAGCTATAGACGGACCCATTCACTGAAGAACAGATAATATGGCAAAAAAATATAAAAATAAATACCGCACCACGTCGCACCGCAAACCCAATTGGGATTACGATACCGATGGTGCCTACTTTATTACCATCTGTACACAAAACAGGCAATGCAATTTGGGAAAAATCGTAAAAATGAATGGATTGGCGTTTTTGGAACAATCCGATTTCGGAAAAATCGTGGATACCGAATGGAAAAAATCCTTTGAAATGCGGGATGAATTATTTTGCGATGAATATACTTTAATGCCCAATCACCTACATGCCATTATCATTTTAGAAAATAATAATGAAAATGGCAATGGCAATGGCGATGGCGATGGTGTACAGACGCACGGCCGTGCGTCTCTGCCGGCATCCCCATCATTGCCGGCATCCCCATCATCCAAAAAATCGCGAATGCCCCATCGATTACCTAAATCCATTTCATCATTTATTGCAGGATTCAAATCGGCTGTAAACTCAAAAATTGATGATTATATCGACGCCAATCATTTGGATATCCCCAAATATAATCGCAACAATCATTTTTTTCAATCCAATTACCACGATATTATCATTCCAAATGACACCTCCTATCGCCGTATAAAACAATATATTATCAATAATCCTAAAAATTGGAATAACGATTCATTCAAAAAATAAATGGATATGAACGTAAACCCTCTCATTAATCAATCTACGACTCCCCCCTTTATTGCCTTCCATCGATCCTTTGTTCATGCTCTACCGGAAGGTCATCGTTTTCCGATGATAAAATATGAATTGCTGCCTCAGCAACTTTTATACGAAAATGTGGTAGAAGCAGAGGATTTCTTCGCTCCCGCCCCCATAGCACTCCACCATCTGTCTCCAGTTCATGAAGCCAAATATTGGAAAAGATTTATCCGTCAGGATCTGACCCGAAAAGAAATAAGAAGAATAGGGTTTCCCCAAAGTAAAGAAATCATAGACAGAGAACTACGCATTGCCGGGGGAACAGTAACCGCCGCAGAAACAGCCTTAATGAAAACGAGGATAGGGTTCAACATTGCGGGGGGCACCCATCATGCAGGAAAAGCTTTCGGAGAAGGCTTTTGTATGCTGAATGATCAGGCCATCGCAGCTTATTACCTACTGGGAAAGTATAAATTAGAAAAAATTCTCATCGTGGATTTGGATGTTCATCAAGGTAATGGAACAGCAGATATTTTTGCGAAAGAAGATCGTGTCTTTACTTTTTCCATGCACGGAGCAAATAATTTCCCTTTTAAAAAAGAAACCTCCGATTTAGATGTAGGAGTAGAGGATAATATCAGTGGAGAAGAATATCTCACAATCTTAGACCAGACCTTAAGCCGACTTTTTGAAGAAGTGGCTCCCGAGTTTGTCTTCTTTCAGGCAGGTGTGGATGTATTACAAACCGATAAGATGGGCAGAATGAAACTCAACAAAGAAGATTGCCGACAAAGAGACGGATTGGTATTTCAATATTGCCAGAAATATAATACCCCTGTACAGGTAAGTATGGGCGGTGGTTATTCCGAACAAATAAGGAATATCGTAGATGCCCACTGTAACACCTACAAAGAAGGAATTCTTGCCATGACTTTGTAAGTTTTCTAGTCTATTAGTCCTTTAGTCTATTAGTCTATTAGTCTATTAGTCTATTCAACGACTATCAGACTATTTGACTATTTGACTATCAGACTATTTGACTATTTGACTATTTGACTATCAGACTATCAGACTATCAGACTATTTGACTATTTGACTATCAGACTATCAGACTATCAGACTATCAGACTATTCTCACTTCTGACGAAAAATTTACCGTAAATCAGTAGTAAGAAATCAATATTTATTATTTCTTTGCAGCATAGAAGTTATATCTTATTTTTAAACAACTAAAGATGGATACGACATTGGATATAGAGCAAAACAGAACAGAAAAAGGAGTTGCTTCCGGAACAGTGGACAAAGTGAATATTATCTATGGTACGCATACCGGCAATACAATGATGTTGGCCGATGAGGTAGAAGAGAGCGTATCGGAGCTTGGTTTCGAAACAGAAGTAGCCGACATGGAAGATTTCGATGCAGACTCTCTTCCTCAGACTCAGCTGTTATTAGTACTTCTAAGTACTGACGGAGAGGGGGATCAGCCGCTTATGTCGGAAGACCTCTATGCATATCTCTGTAGTGAGGATGCTCCCGACTTAAGTCATCTACAATTCAGCGTTTTAGCTTTAGGCGATATGACTTATGATAATTTTTGTCAGGCAGGAAAAGACTTTGATGCTGCCTTAGAAAAATTAGGAGGAAATAGAATAGCTAAACGGATAGATTGTGACGTAGATTACGAAGATCAATACGAAGTATGGATAGATCTGGTTTTGAATGCGCTCAAAGCGATTAAATCCAATTAATATCAGGTCTTCTCTGCAATAATGATGATCGCTTTCATCTCCTCCTTATATTGCTGAAAAACATTTCTTATTTTAGAAATCCTCCTTTTGGCAGCCGGATGGGTATAGATATTATAGCCTATTCGTAAAGATTGAAGAAAACCTTCATCCTCTATGATTCTTCTTGTCTCCAAAACAGCCATTGGATGTTTAAAGGCCTTTTTTATCCGAAAGCCTTCCTGCTCAAATAAAGTAGCCCATTCCGGCAAAGTCAAAGGACGTGCATTCACATTCATCGTTTTTGCCAATGTTTTTTGAATCTCTCTTTTTCGTTCTTCAGATAGGGTATCCGGAGCCAAGCTTAACTCATGGATGCCATACAATCCTCCTTTCTTTAAAAGTCGATGCGCCTCACTTATGATTCTTACTTTTCGTTGATTCGCATGCATAGTGAGCATGGCCTCTCCATATAACTTATGAGCAGAATACTCCGGCAAATCAACTTTTGAAGCATCTCCAATAATAAACGCCCAATTGTCTGCCCGAAATTTTTTGCGAAGTTTTTTTACAACCTCCTCTCTCAATTCAATCCCTCTATAGGAATGTGGACGACATGTCCATACCCGTTCGGCGGTCCAACCCTTCCCCGGAGCAAATTCAATCACGTCGTCCTGATTGTTAATTTCTAACTCCGTAATCAACTTTTGGGTCAAAACCTTCCCTCCGGGACGAAGTACCTTTTTCCCCATTAAAGACAATAATTGATACCCTTGCAACCGATTAATTTCCTTTTCTTCCATTCTCTTTTATTTAAGACACAAATATCTTATTTAATATTTACATTCTTTTTATTTTATGGAAAATTTTTTTGAGATAAGGAAAAACTAATTTGCCTCCCCTCTTTTATATTCGTATATTGATGTCTTATTTAACTTTCATAGCTTTAAAAAAAAATAATGCCTTCCATATTAGAAACTTACAATGCCATTCGTCAACGAACATTAGACATTTGCAAGCCATTAAAAAAAGAAGATTATGTCGTACAGCCCGTTCCTCAAGTGAGTCCTCCCAAATGGCATATGGGGCATACTACCTGGTTTTTTGAAACCCTGATTTTAAAACCCTATAAAAGAGATTACCAAATATTCAATCCACAATATAATTATGTGTTTAACAGCTATTATGAATCTGCAGGTGCACGGATTGTTCGGACAGATCGGGGAAATTTAAGCCGTCCTTCAGTCGATGAAATCATAGAATATCGCAGCTATGTAAACCGAGAGATGAAACTCCTGATGAAAGAAAAACGCTCTGAAGAAGTAAAAACCCTTATTGATTTAGGTTTAAACCACGAGCAACAACATCAAGAGCTAATGCTAACAGATATCAAATATATTCTCGGTCACAATCCATTATTTCCGATCTATTCCCATCAAAAACTCATGCAGGCGGAAGTTAAAGAAAGGAAAGACTTCATAGCAACCAAAGCGGGAGTTTATGAAATCGGATATGAAGGAGAGGGGTTCTGTTATGACAATGAACGAGGTCGTCACAAAGTATACTTACAAGATAATAAAATCAGCACAAATCTGGTAACTAACGGAGAGTATCTTTCCTTTATAGAAGCCGGCGGTTATAAAAAATTTCAATATTGGCATTCAGACGGATGGGCATGGGTTCAGGATAACGATATTAAAGCTCCATTATATTGGCATAAAGAAAATGGTTCCTGGAAGCAATATACTCTGCAAGGATTGCAGCCTCTGGATGAAAGCCTCCCGGTTTGCCATGTCAGTTATTATGAAGCGGCGGCCTTTGCTGAGTGGAAGGGCATGCGACTTCCAACAGAGGAAGAATGGGAAATAGCCTCTGCTCATTTTCAATGGGGAAAACGTTGGGAATGGACCGAAAGTGCCTACCTACCCTATCCCGGATTTGAAAAGGAACCCGGCCCCGCCGGAGAGTATAACGGAAAATTCATGGTTAATCAAAAAGTGCTCCGAGGAGCTTCTGAGGTAACCTCTCCTAATCATAGTCGAAAGACTTACCGAAACTTTTTTCAACCATATTATCGATGGCAATTTATGGGCATTCGCTTAGCTCATAAAATCTAAAAGTTCTCCTTTCACCCTCCAATTTATTATCTCATACCCTATGTCAAAATCAATCGAAACCACTCCTTTCATTCAAAAAAAGCAACAACAATTCTACGAAGACGTTCTTCATGGATTAAAATCCACCCCCAAACACCTTTCCTCCAAATACTTTTACGATAAGACAGGAGATCTCCTTTTCCAAAAAATCATGAGATGCCCTGAATATTACCTGACCGACTGTGAATTAGAAATTTTAAAAGAACAGTCGGAAGCAATCACCCAACAAATTAAAAAGCAGGGAGAAAGTTATGATGTCATAGGCTTAGGTACCGGAGATGGCAGCAAATCAGTCTTTCTCATAGAAGAAATGTTGAAAAAAAACCTTATTAGCAACTACTTTCCGGTAGATATCTCTGCTCATGTTATTAATAAATTAGAATCCAAACTACCATCACAATTTCCCAGACTCAACGTAAAAGGTTTTAATGGAGAATACATTGATATGCTTCACCAAATAGCAGTCTATTCTACGCATCCCAAAATAGTCCTTTTTCTTGGATCAAATATCGGAAATTTTTCTCCTACAGAAGCCTTTCAGTTCTGTCAACAGATCCGCCATTATCTCCAAAAAGAGGACTTATGCTATATCGGATTTGATTTAAAAAAGCATCCTCAAACGATCCTCAATGCCTACAACGACAAACAAGGATTTACTAAGGCTTTTAATCTCAATTTGTTAACTCGCATTAATAACGCATTCCATGCAAATTTTGAATTGGAAAATTTTGATCACTATCCCACTTATGATCCGGAAGCAGGAACATGCAAAAGCTTCCTTATAAGCCTTAAACAACAAAACATACAAATAGGAGAGGAAAACATAGCCTTCTATAAAAATGAAGCCATTCACATGGAAGTCTCCCAAAAATACAATTTGACAGACATCAATACACTGGCAGAAAAATCGGGATTTCAGATCGTTGATTACTTTTTCGACCGCAAAAAATGGTTTACAGATGCACTTTGGCGTTGTAGATAATTTAAGATAATTTTGTCTTTTTTATTTATTCGTATTATCTTTGTAATTATTTTTAACTATAAATCTTATTACAATGGCTGATATACCAAAATTAGACGTGACGCAACTCCCTCCGATGGAAAAACATCCCACTATTTTTGGGACTTTCAACAATTTAAAATCCGGAGAGTCCTTTATCATTCATAATGATCACGATCCCAAACCATTACATTTCCAATTAAAAGCACAACATGGTGATGTTTTTGAATGGGAATATCTGGAAAGTGGTCCCGAGATATGGGAAATCAAAATTACCAAAAAAGAAACTGCATAACAAAGTGGTTAACAAGTGATATAAAAAGGCGGGGACTTTATCTTCTACTACAGCGGATCTTTCTTCGCAAAGGACCAAGAGGATTCATCTTCACGAACGCTGCGTCTTCTTTCTGAACTTTGCGGTTTAATTTCTTATTCCTTTTTCTTTTTTTAACCGCTGAGAGCGCGAAAAAGACGCAATGGAAGAGTGCTCTTTTAGAACCCGCCTTGTTGATTAGTCGTCATTCATATACTTGTCCATGGGCAGACGATTACTAAGCGAACGAGCCAGGGTCATTTCATCTGCATATTCCAATTCTCCGCCAAAGGCAATTCCGCGGGCAATGGTGGTCAGTTTAACCGGAAAATTCTTAACTTGTTGAGATAAATAATAGATGGTAGTATCTCCTTCTATAGTCGGGCTAATGGCCATTATAATCTCAGTAACCTCTTCATTTTTCACTCGTTCCTTCAATAACTCAATATTTAAATCTTCCGGCCCAACGCCATCCAGAGGAGAGATGACACCACCCAACACATGGTAAACGCCATGATATTCTCCTGTATTCTCAATAGCCATCACATCCCGAATATTTTCTACCACGCAAACGGTAGTATGCCTTCGGGAAGGATTCGCACAAATACTACAGATCTCCGCATCTGAAACATTACCACATTTTTTACAAAAACAAATCTCTTTCCTCATCTTAAAAATGGTATCGCTAAAACGCTTCACACTGTCTTCTTCTTCTCTTAGAAGGTGTAAGACCAACCGCAAAGCTGTCTTTTTACCAATCCCCGGCAAGGTAGATAATTCATTAACGGCATCTTCAATAAGTGCAGATGAAAAAGTCATATTACAAAGGTAATATGAATTATTGCAAATTCTTTCTTACTTTTGTATTGTTATTAAAACTAAAAAAGTCGAACAATGTATCCAAATGGAATGACACACCCGCAAGTATCCTATGTCTGGACTCATCTTGGCATTGCTTTAGGGATTATAGGACTTCTTATTTTGATTGCTTTTTTATTATCAAAATATCTGTTCTTTAAGAATATTACTGAAGTTCACGAACATTAACCCTACTTTTTATACCCTCATTTCAGACGACCTGTTTCAAATTTAATTTTCAGGTCGTCATTTTCATTATCCCAATTGGCTTTTACATTATAGGCATGCGGTAGGGAATAAACTTTCTCAGGCTGTTTCTTTTCTTTACAGAAATAGCATCCTCGATCCCATTTCCCATTTTTGTTTACGTCCATAACCACTCTAATTTTATATTCTCCCGGCTTCAAGTATGCTTTCTTCCAAGTATCCCCTTTTAATGGAGCACTATAAATCATTTTATCCTCTTTATATAACTCAATGACCAATTGATAAGAGGTATCTCTTTGTTCTGTTGCAGCAGGTGTTTCTGCTGCAATAAGACGAGAAGAATCCGGAAGACTAGAATCCGTTACTGACGTATCTGCCACAGCAACAAGGCTGCTATCCGTTTGAGAAGGCGTCGGAAGATTCATTGTATCGCTGACAGAGCTGTCTTCAATAGCAGGCGCTGTCTGTATCGGCAAAGTATCTTTGTTTTTACTCTTATAAATATTTGTAGTATCAAATTTTAAAATAAGTCTTCCATAATCGGATTTGGCTTTGGTAGTAAATTCTATGGTATCCTTTTTAGCATAAGCAGAATCCAGCGTATCTACTGCAAAGGCGCTATCTATAAGCAGTCTGTATTTTTTTTCTTCTTTCCAATCGTAATACAGCTCTACTTGATTGACGGCCGTATCCCGAAGAATCGTCGTATCTCTGTTTCCTGCGGAATCCACAGAAACTTTCAGGTCTTTTGAAAAAGTAGAATCAAATTTCATTTCGAAAGAAACCGGTTGATGAGTAGTATCTTCCTGCAATCTTATCGCCTTCTTATTCAATGATTTTAGTGGATGATTAAAGCTAAAAACAAATGGCTTTTTGAGATCTTGCATTTGACTACTTAATGAAGTTTGAAAAGTAAGTTTTCCCTTTTTTTTCTTTTCTCCTCCTTTTTTTTCTTCTTCTTCGGGTTCATGTTCATGAAACAAAGAAAGTAGATATCCGGATTCAACCGTATCCAACTGAATGGGGTTCTTCAAAAAAGCAATGGCTTCTTCCCCTCCATTATACTTTAAATCTCCGTTCTCATCTACCAATGCAAAAATTTTAAATTTTCCCGGAGGAAGATTTTGAAAAACAAAAGAGCCATCTCCTTTACAACGAACATAATAAAGCGGTTTATCCTGATAAACGACCGAGTCTTTTAATGTATTATACAACATAACAATACCGGTACTATCCGGTAATCCGGTTCTTGCATCTATCACCCTTCCATGGATTTCCAAAGAATCTAAATGATCACCGGTAGAGAAAACATATCTAAAATCTTTATAAACATTCCCCTCATTCAAGTCGACAACCGAATTCCCCAAATTAACGATATAAGTCGTATTGGGAGATAAACTATCTTTATTAATCCAATCAACCGTAAGCGTGTTCAACTTATAATTTATTTCCGGATTCCTTTTAGGTGTTGGAGAAATAATCATTTGCTTCCTGAGGTTCTTTAACTGAATAAATTCATTGAACTCAAATACAATTTCTTGTGCATCAAAATGTAAAGTCGAATCCGGAGGGGTAACCGTTAACAACTCCGGAGGGATTGTATCTTTGGGACCTCCTGTAGGGGCAACAATACGCGCACAATGAGAAAATAATAATCCCAGGCAAAAAATGACCACTAAGAGAACCCGAAGAAGAGGTTTCTTTCGAAAAAAAAGGGTATTTGCAGACTTCGACATTTTCTTAGAAACAAATTTATGCAAACATAGGGTATGTTTAGCTAAAGTTCGTAATTTCACATACTGAATTTTTAATAGACTTGAATTGAAAGCAACTATCTATAAATCTACAGGAAGCTGGTATCTCGCTCATAATGAAGGTAAAGGATTTATTAAATGTCGACTGGCAGGAAAGCTAAAACTAGACCGGGAAATAAGTTCCTCCAATCCCATCGCTGTTGGGGATCATGTAGAAATCACCCCCGAAGAACATCAAGATACAGCTGTCATTACACACATCCTGGAGCGAAAAAACTATATTGTGAGGGCTTCTCCTCATCAAAAAATACGCAGACAAGTGCTTGCTTCCAACATTGACCAAGCGGTTTTATTGGCCACTCTGAGATATCCCCTCACCTCTCGTGGGTTTATCGACCGCTTTCTGGTAACGGCCGCAGCCTATCATGTACCTGCTATCTTGATCTTTAATAAGACCGATACCTATAGGGAAAAAGAACAAGAGCAATTAGCGCTAATTAAAGAGACTTATGGCAAAATGGATTATAAAGTTCTTGCCACTTCTTTCAAAAAGGAGTCCCTTTCATCGTTACACTCTATCTTAAAAGATAAAATGTCTCTACTTGCCGGACACTCCGGCGTAGGAAAAAGTACATTGATTAACCAACTGATTCCACAAAAAAGCCTAAAAACACAGGATGTCAGTCAATGGTCCGGAAAAGGGCTACATACCACCACTTTTTCGGAAATGTTTGACCTACCTTCCGGAGGGAAAATTATCGATACGCCGGGAATCAGAGAATGGGGGTTGGTGGACATGGAAGCGACAGAGCTTTCTCATTATTTTAAAGATATGCAACCTTATATAGGTCATTGCAAATTCAATAATTGTCTGCATCTGGATGAGCCCGGATGTGTCGTAAAAGAAGCCGTAGCCGAAGCAGAAATCGATTTTTCCCGATTTGAGAGTTATCTGTCAATCCTGGCTTCCCTGGAAGCAAAATCCTGACTACCGGAATAGCTCGTTCCCCTTCTATTTCGAATTGCGGAGCTTTCCCTTTTGCGACAAGTCTTTTCTCATTTTTTTATTAAAAAGAGGTTTGGGATTTTTCTCCGGAGGATAGCCTTGTTCTATCTTATGCTCCGCCCCAATCTTCGGCTGTTGATACAACTTCGGAAAACAGCCGGACAACATCCACAAGACCAGCAAAAGCCCTCCGGTTCCTATCCGGGAGATTTTGACGTTTTTGTATTTATATCCTGTTGAGGTCATTCGTTATTCCTTTTCCTTCTCCAAAGATACGATATTAAATTTATTGATCTTTTCACGCAAAGATACAAAGCATTTTCCACGCCAAGACCCTAAACAGATTTCTTCGCAGCCTTTGCGTTACTTCTCTGCGGCCTTTGCGTGAAATCTTGAAGCATTTTAGGAACCAAGATCCCTCAAAAAGGCAATTAACCGTGTTATTTTATAAACATTTATCTTATCCATAATATGTTTTATCTGTGCTCGAACCGTCTTCGGATTTTTATCTAAAATAGCGGTCCCAAAACAACAATCATTTTGGGATAATGTCTTTGAAAATATTTTAATAAGGAAGAGGTATTCCTGTTTTGGAACGGTAGAAAGGAGAAATGAAAGAAAGGCAATCTTCTCTCTATTTTTTACCGGACAGCAGCACAATTTTATGTACTTTTGAGAAAAAGGATACCCTATGAAAATAGTCATTTCTCCGGCCAAATCATTAGATTACGAAAGTAAGTTACCTACGAAGAGAGCAACACAACCTTATTTTTTAAAAGAGGCAGAAGAATTAAATACGGAATTAGCCCAAAAAAGCCGGGAAGCGCTGAGTCAGTTGATGGGCATCAGTGCCAAACTTGCCGATCTAAACTATGAGCGTTACAAAAACTTCCATACTCCCTTTACCAAAAAGAATGCTCGTCCTGCTGTTTATGCTTATTCCGGCGATGTATATAAAGGATTAGATGCTTATACTTTGTCTTCTGAAAAGCTTGATGCTTTACAAAATACGGTACGCATTCTTTCAGGATTATACGGTCTCCTACGCCCTTTGGATCTTATACAACCTTATCGTTTAGAGATGGGGATTAAGCTGAGCGTTCATGCATACAAAGACTTGTACGATTATTGGAAAGAAACACTTACTCAAAAACTCAATGACGACCTACAGGAAAAAGAACTTTTTCTTAATCTCGCCAGTAAGGAGTATGCCAAAGCAATAGACCCAAAACAGTTGAAAGTTCCTGTCATCTCTCCTATTTTCAAAGACTTTAAGAACGGGAAATTGAAAATTATTAGTTTTTATGCCAAGAAAGCTCGTGGAAGCATGGTTCGTTATATCCTAGATAACGGAATAAACAGCATGGAGGGACTAAAAGGTTTCAATGATGACGGCTATTCCTTTAGCGAGAAATATACAGATAAAACACTACAACCGGTTTTTGTCAGATAACCTATCGACACACTTACTTCATAACCAAAGCTCATGTTTCATCATATTCATCCTTATCCCCCATATATTCCCGACGGCGCCACCAAGTTAATTGTAGGAACTTTACCGCCTCCCCGATTTACAACCGGGGAATTAAAAGAAGGGGATGTTGATTTTTGTTATGGCAGTAGAGATGGTCAATTATGGATCATCCTAGATCGTATATTTGACCTTCATCTGAAATTCGAAACATCAAAAGAAGCTGCAGATCAACGAAAAAACTTCTTAAAAAAAAGAGGAATCGGGATCTGCGATATGGTTGCATCCGCAAAGAGAGAAAAAGTAAATGCTACCGATATCGGCATGCAGGAAGTCAAACTACGAGATCTCATTTCCATATTAAAAGATCATCCTACAATCCATACTTTATTATTCACCGGAGGAAACAGTAAAAACGGACCGGAGTATTTTTTCAGGAAACACCTTAAGACTTACCATCTCAAATTAACGCTCCTTTCTAAAGAAACCCCTAAAATTCATTCCTTCCACCATCCAACCGATCACCGATTAATAAAAACCGTTTCTCTGACAGCTCCTTCCGGATCTGCCAATCGAGCTGTAGGCAGTCTCAAAACGTATAAAGTGCTCAAAGCCAAAGATCCCAAGTTCTCAGCAATAGATTTCAGAGTATTGCAATACAAACCTTTTTTTTGACTTGATTTATTCGACAAAGAGCGTAGAGATATCCCCTTCTCTATACTCACTATCCCTCCTTTTTATACCAGGCAGAATATTTCATGTAATTCTCGGCAATACGTTCAATTTCTCCATTTCGAAGTTCCGGACTAACTTCTTTTATTTTTTTCGCAGGAACACCGGCATAAATACTACCCGGAGCTACCACTGTACCTTCCAGAACAACTGCACCCGCAGCAACAATGGATCCACTACCGATTACCGCATGATCCATGACAATGGCGCCCATTCCTATTAATGCCTTATCGGCAATAGTACATCCATGAACCAGTGCATTATGACCAATAGACACCTGATTCCCTATCTGTGTTTTCGATTTCTGATAAGTACAATGAACAACGACCCCATCCTGAATATTTACCTGATCTCCAATTCGTATGCTATTCACATCTCCTCGAATCACAGCATGAAACCAAACACTGCAGCGATCCCCCATGATAACATCCCCAACAATGGTTGCATTGGGAGCTAAAAAAACATCTTCTCCTATCTGAGGCGTTTTACTTCTTACTGATAAGATCGTAGCCATATATTTTATTTAAAATTGAAATTATTATTTACCAAACATCTTATCTAAATCTTCCATGCGAAAAGAGATAAAAGTATACTTTCCGGAGGGAGTTGTTTGGGACTGCTGACAGGCAAAAAGTTGATCAATAAAACTTTGCATTTCTCCCGGAGACAATTCTTTTCCGGCTTTGATGGCATGTTGCCGAGCAAGCGAACGAATCATTCTTTCCCTTTTGTCACTCTTTAACTCAGCATTGGAATGCTTGATTTGTTCCAAAAGACGTTCTATACTCTTTTTTTCGTTTCCCGGCTCAAGATCTGAAGGAATCCCTCGTATTGCAAAAGAAGTCTGTCCGCTTTTTTCTACTTCATAACCTAAAGTCTTCAACTCCGGTAGAAGATCGGTCAGTAACGTTGCATCCTGCAATGAGAGACTCATTTCTTCCGGAAAAAGTGATTTTTGAGAAGATAAAGCTTCTTTATCGAAAGCTGTTTGATAGCGTTCGAAAAGGATTCTTTCATGTGCAGCCTGCTGATCAATCAATATAAACCCGGATTTAATCTGCTGCAAAATATATTTACGATGAATCTGTTGCGGCTTTTTGGGAGCCTCCGGTAAATCAATCACGCTCGGTTCTTCCTTCTGATTTTCATTAGAAGGTCTGTCTTCAAAAGGAGCTGCAGGAAAACTATTTTCCTGTTTTGGATAGAGATCTTGCCAATGTTGCAGATTATGCTTACTCCCCTCAATAGCATGAGATTGATTCTGCTGCGTAAATCCTTTGTAGATAGCTCCTTCTGTTGTTCTCTTCCGCTCTTCCTTCGTAAAAGGTTTAGAAATTGAAGGTAAATGTTGAATACGACTATCTAAATCAAAATTCAGACTGGGGGTAATGCTATATTCTGCCAATGCATGCTTAATTGCAGATTTTACAAAGGCATAAATTATTCTCTCATCCTCAAATTTAATTTCTTGCTTGGTAGGATGAACATTGATATCAATCTGAGAAGCATCCAAATCAATATAAAGGATATAAAGCGGATACTGATCCTGAGAAATTAAATCTTCAAAGGCGCCCATGACCGCATGATTCAGGTAACCACTTTTAATATATCTTCCATTAACAAACAGGTATTGATCTCCTCTTGTTTTTTTGGCTGCTTCGGGTTTTCCGACAAAACCGGTCATATTCATGTAATCGGTATTCTCAGTAACGGATACTAGTTTACTTTCATAAGACGGTCCCAAGATCTGTACTACCCTTTGTTTCAATTTCCCGGCTCCTAAATGATAGAGCTCCTGCCCATTTGCTTCCAGGGAAAAGCCTATTTTTGGAAAAGCCAGTGCCACACGGGTAAACTCATCAACAATATGACGCATTTCTGTGGCATTTCTTTTTAAAAAATTTCTTCTTGCCGGCACACTAAAGAACAGGTTTTTCATTGCTATGCTTGTACCGGAGGGGCAAGAACAAGGTTCTTGTTTGCTCACCCGGCTGTTTTCCACCTCCAAATAGGTTCCCAATTCATCTTCCGGTTTTCTACTCTTTATTTCCAGCTGTGCCACAGCAGCAATAGAGGCTAAAGCTTCTCCACGAAAACCCATGGAACGAATATGAAACAAATCCTCTATATTGTTAATCTTTGAAGTCGCGTGGCGCTCCAAACTCATACGAGCATCCGTTTCGCTCATACCACAGCCATTATCAATCACTTGTACCAATTCCTTTCCGGCATCTCGTATAATCAGTTGAACATTTGTAGCACCCGCATCCACCGCATTTTCTAAAAGTTCTTTTACGGCAGAAGAAGGTCGTTGAATGACTTCTCCGGCGGCAATCTGATTGGCCACATGGTCGGATAATAGTTGAATTCTGTCAGGCAAAACAATTTTTTTGTAAAATTAGCATGATTTCTTGTAAATTTCCCTAATTATAAGTGAAGATGCAAAACAGAACATTATAAAAATACTTTTTTTTAATTTCTTCCCATTTTTATCAATAACTTAACAAAAGTAAGGGTGGGTTTTTAATCTTTCCATTGTACTTTCAACTTATCGAGCACCATTCAACCTATTTTTACTTTAATTAAACAGAGAGATTTTAAAAGATTGTTTTTAATTTGTGGTGTATAAACTAAATTGAACACATTTCAATAGAACAACAGTAGCATTGTTACTCTATAATATTCAATAATTTACATGAAAAAAATATTCTTTTCGACAGGCTTCCTTCTCCTTCTTTTTATTTTAGAAACAGCTTTTCGTCCGGACATGAACCATCCCCCCATACATGATTTAAATGATACCACTACTTCCTTCCCCGGAGAGGCAAATGAATGGGTAGACAGTGTGTTCAATGCCATGAATACGGAAGAAAAAATAGCACAATTAATATTCATTAGAGCCTACTCTCAAGGTAACCAAAGTCGTATTCAGCAAGTAAAGCGCCTGATTAAAGATAAAAAAATAGGGGGGATTACCTTCTTTCAGGGAGATCCGGTAAGTCAGGCAAAGCTTACCAATACCTACCAAAAAATATCAAAAACTCCATTATTTATTTCTATTGATGCAGAATGGGGACTGGGGATGCGATTAGACCATATATTACACCTTCCGCATCAGATGATGCTTGGAGCCATCCAAGACAGTTCACTCATTTATGAGGTAGGAAAAACCATCGGACAACAATGCAAAAGGATTGGGGTTCAAATTAACTTCGCACCGGATGTAGATATCAATAACAATCCGAACAATCCCGTCATCAATGATCGGTCTTTTGGAGAAAATAAATATAAAGTAGCCTCCAAAGGAATACAAATTATGCGGGGTATGCAAAGTACAGGAGTCATTGCCGTTGCCAAACACTTTCCCGGACATGGCGACACGGAAGTAGATTCCCACAAAGCCCTACCCGTGATAAGCAAAACGATAGACCAATTAAAAGAGCTGGAATTATATCCCTTCCAACAGATGATTAATCATGGTGTAAAAGGAATAATGATTGCCCATCTCGAAATCCCTGCAATCGACAATCGGTCTCATCATCCTATGTCCATTTCAAAAAAAGCAGTGACCAACCTTCTTCAGAAAGAAATGGGCTATAACGGGCTTTGTTTCACTGATGCATTGGAAATGAAAGGAGTAAGCGATTATTACAAAGATGGCTATGCTGCTCTAGAAGCTTTAAAAGCAGGAAATGATATTCTACTATTGCCTTCCAATGTGGAAGCCTCAATAAACGTAATCAAAAAAGCGGTAGAAAAAGGAGAAATAAGTAGAACCCGGCTTGAACATAGCGTAAAAAAAGTGCTAATGGCAAAATATCATGCCGGATTAAACCATTGGAAACCCGTGGAGACAACGCATCTGACACGAGATTTAAATGCAGAGATTCAAGCCCTAAATAAAGAATTAGATGTTCGGGCAATTACTGTACTAAACAATGAAAACCATATTCTGCCCTTTATGAATAAGAAGAAAGGAAAAGTGGCTATGGTGACGGTAGGAGGAAAATTATCAACTTTCACCCAACAGGTTAATACGCATCACAAGATTCCTTCTTTTCATTTCAGTGGAAAAGAAACCACCGGCCAAGCAGATAAGTTGGCGCAAAAATTAAAACAACAATATGATAAAGTAATCATAGCGATTGGACCTTACCATCGTTATCCTGCAAGAAAATATGGGCTATCGAACAGTGCCATACAACTCGTTCAAGAGTTGCAAGACGAGACACAAACGGTGGCTATTGCATTAGGAAACCCTTACGCCATCAAATATTTCACTAACGGACCGGCTACCATTGCAGCATACAATGCTTCAGTAACAATGCAAAAAACAGCTGCCGATCTCATTTTCGGAGCTTTTGACCCCCAAGGAACCCTCCCCGTTTCGGTAAGTCCTAGATTTCCTTCGGGCATCGGGCTCAAAAACTTTACCTTTAAACAAGCCTATCTCCCTTTCCAATATCCCCAAAAACTAGACATCGATGATTCTCTGCTGCTCCGGGTCGACTCTATTGCAAAAGATGCCATCGCTAAAGGAGCAACTCCGGGATGTGAGATCTTAGCCATGAAAAAGGGGAAAATATTTTACCGCAAAGCCTTTGGATACTTTACTTATGATAAAAAAATGCCGGTAAAAAAAAATTCTATCTACGATTTGGCGTCTGTGACCAAAGTGATGGCGACCACTATCGCTTGTATGCAGCTTTATGACGAAGGAAAATTAAAATTAGACGGAACATTGGGCGATTATCTACCCTGGATAAAAGGAAGTGATAAGGCTAAGCTGAAGATTAAAGACATTATGCTCCACCAAGCCGGTCTCAAACCGGATTTTTATTATGGGCCCTTTTTGCAGAAAAATGGGAAACCCAAAACGGAAATCTTTCATCACCAGCGAGATCAAGAGTACGATATTTATGTAGCCAATGACCTGTATATGCGACACGATTACCTCGATAGTATTAAAATGCTAATGCGAAATAGCAAGTTAGGAAGAAAACATAATTATGTTTATAGCGACATTGATTTTCAACTTATGGGATATATCGTTGAGGAAATCACAGGGCTTCCCTTGAATGAGTATGTAAAGAAAACATTCTATGATCCTTTAGGACTCGCAACTACCGGCTTTAAACCCAGAATGAGTTTTCCATTAAGCAAGATCGTTCCTACTCAATGCGAAAAAGGCTTTCGTCAACAATGTTTGCATGGAGATGTTCATGACCCACGAAGTGCGATGACCGGTCAAGTGGCCGGTCATGCCGGATTATTTTCAGATGCTTACGATTTAGGTGTTATATTACAGATGCTTTTAAACAAAGGAGAATTCAACGGAAGGAGATATCTGAAAGCCAATACGGTCCAATTATTCACTTCCTATCAAAGCGATATCAGCAGAAGAGGAATCGGTTGGGATAAGCGAGCAAAAGACCAATCCCGATTTAATTATCCCTATCCCTCTAAATATTGTTCTTCTGAAGTATTTGGACATTATGGTTATACAGGGACTTGTGTTTGGGTGGATCCTAAATATGATTTTGTATATGTTTTCTTATCAAACCGAGTAAATCCCAAAGGAGGAAGCAACCTAAAGCTAGAACATCTGGAAGTACGATCTAAAGTAATGGATGCCTTTTACAAGGCCATGGGCGTGGAAGGATAATGACAAAAAACATTAACCCTTATCCTTCTTTCACATCGACGGCATCTCTCAATCCATTTCCTAATAAGTTAAAGGCCAACACCATCAACATAATCGCGATTCCGGGAATAATAGCAAGAAAAGGATTATGCGTAATAATAAACCCATAATTCTCCTTTAGCATCAATCCCCATGAAGGAATCGGAGGTTGAATACCAATACCCAGAAAGCTCAACCCGGCTTCGATAATAATCGCCGTCGCAAAATTATTGGCAGCGATAACCAAAACCGGCCCCAGAATATTGGGAAGAATATGGCGTGTAATAATAGATAAAGAACCAAAGCCTAAAGCTCTTGAAGCTTCTATATAAGGCATTTCACGAACACTCATTACCTGTCCACGAACAATACGCGCAACACTCACCCACAACGTCAATCCCACCGCAATAAAGATCTGCCAAAAACCTTTTCCAACCGCTAAAGTGAGAGCAAATACCAGCAACAAAGAAGGAAGCGACCACACCACATTAATGAGCCACATAATTATATCATCCGTCTTCCCTCGAAAATATCCTGCCGCGGCACCTAAGGAAATACCAATCAAAAGCGAAATAATAACAGCCACCCATCCTACGCTCAGGCTCACCCTGACCCCTAAAATAATACGGCTAAGGATATCTCTCCCATATTTGTCTGTTCCTAACCAAAAACGGATTTGATCGATTTGTTTCCCCTCTACTTGTTTTCGTAATGCTGCGATTTTTATTTTTTGTACCTTATTTTCTCTATCTTTAAAATAAATTGTTTTCTCTTGCCTCCGCAACAACCTCCTCCCCGGAGGAAGACGATAAACGAGATGCAATAAATCTATGGATACCTTTACCGATGTATCTTCATCAATATACCGATGATAAACGAGACTATCTTTCACAAATTGATAAGAAGTAATAGGAACATAGGTATATTCAGTCGGTTTACCATGTAAGAGCTCTTGCCAAAGCGAAACTTTTTTGACCGGAATTTGCTTTTTTATTTTCAATATTTGTGTTTTATATCCCGGACTCTTCCCACTTAATGCCAACATCATTCTATTGGCATCCGGACTGTTATCCGGAGCAAGAAAATAGCCAAAACAACCCACAAAAACCGAGGCCACCACAATGACCAATCCAAGCATGGCGCCTTTGTTCTTCTGTAGACGTTTCCAGGCCTGTCGGCCAAAAGAAGAGGAAGTATGCTCATTCATCTTATCCATCGAGGTCATAAAGATAAGCGTTTAATCTTTTATTAGGGAATGCCTACTTTTGTTTTTATTATATTACAGCTTATAAATACCTAATATAGAGAATATATTTAAGATAAAAAGAAATAAATTATGCATAATCTACCAATCAGTTTGATACAGACGAGTCCTCATTGGGAAGACATTCCTTCCAACCTTAAATTATTCGAAAAAAAAATGGAGGGGTTGCAAAGCGGACAAGTCGTAGTTCTTCCGGAAATGTTTAACACCGGTTTCAGTATGCGCGCCAAGGCATTAGCAGAAACCATGGAGGGACAAACAGCAAGCTGGATGAAAGAACAAGCCGGTAAAAAGGGAATTGTCCTTACCGGAAGCCTTATCATAGAAGAAAACGGACAATATTTCAATCGTTTATTATGGGTATTGCCCAATGGGGAAGTTGCTCATTACGATAAACGACATCTTTTTTCTTATGCCAAGGAAGACCAATTTTACAGTCCGGGGAAAAGCCGATTGATAGCACAGGTCATGGGTTGGAGGATCGGACTTTTTATTTGTTACGACCTCCGATTCCCTGTATGGCTACGGCAACAAAAGAAAGAAGAAACGCAATATGACCTTCTCATTGTCATTGCCAATTGGCCGGCATCCCGGATTGAGGCATGGAAGACCCTATTAAGAGCCAGAGCTATTGAAAATCAATGCTTTGTTGCAGGAGTCAATCGAATAGGTTCCGATGGTCAAAATATTCATTACAACGGCAACAGTGCTTTTTATAACCCTCTGGGTGAAGAAATTCAAAAATCAGAAGATAAGGATACCTTGCTGCATCAGACTTTAAGAAAAGAGGAGATCCTTTCAACCCGAACGACCTTCCCCTTTCTCAATGATGCAGATGCTTTCCATTTCAACATTTAACCTGCTTTATTCATGGAATTCTCCTTTTGAATATTCAAGGCATCAAGCTCCGAAGCTGTAAAAACTATCACAAGGAGTAGAAAAGACGAAAAGTGCTTCCTTCCCGCTCCCTATTTTAAGAAGAAAATCCCAAGCTATGCCTCCAAGTTGAGGACTCCTTGCTCTAGGAAATTGTTATTCCCAGCAGCTTATAAAATTCTTTTAAAATTTCAGGATGTCCCGGCCAGGCCGGTGAAGTCGTCAAATTTCCATCTGTAACGGCTTGGGTAGCTTGTACGTTTTGATAATGACCTCCCGCCAGGGTCACATCCGGTCCCACCGCAGGATAGCAGGTCAATGTTCTGTCTTTCACAACATCTGCGGCTACCATAATCTGAATGCCATGACAAATAGCCGCAACCGGCTTATCTTTTTCAAAAAAATGCTTCGTAAAGGCAATAATATTAGGGTCTAATCGAATGTACTCAGGGGCTCGCCCACCGGTAATGTATAAACCATCATATTCATCCACATTCACTGCATCGAAATCTTTATTGATCTCAAAATTATGTCCCCGATATTCTAAATAGGTTTGAAATTCCGTAAAATCGTGAATTGCCGTAGCTACTTTATCGCCTTTCTTCTTTCCGGGACAGATAGCATCCACTTCACAACCTACTGAGCTTAAGGCCTGAAAAGGAACCATAATTTCATAATCTTCTACAAAATCTCCGGAAAACATTAAGATTTTTTTACTCATGATAATTTTTTTATTAATTTACAAATAAACAAGTTCCATAAATATACTTAATTTTGAATAAAAAGGGGAATCTCCTTATAAAATAAGATCTCATGGCACAAAAAATATATCTTCCTCAACGCCTCTTTGATGGAGAAACCTTCAGAGAGGATACTGCAATTCTAACAGAATCCGGAAAAATAAAAGCTTTATTGCCGGCTTCTGAAATTCCGGAAGGAGCGGAAGTGATTTCTTATCCCAATGCAACCATCACACCCGCCTACAAAGACTTGCAAATCTATGGAGGAAACGGTCAAATGTTTTCGCTCTTTCCCTCCATAGATACCTTAAAAGCAACCTACGCATATAGCAAGACGGGAGGAGCAACCGCCTTTATGGCAACCATCCCAACCAGTAGTCCCCAACTTATGGAAGCGGCCATGGATGCTGTTCATGAATATTGGGATCAAGGGCTGCCCGGATTATTGGGATTGCAATTGGAAGGTCCCTACATCAACCCGGTTAAAAAAGGCGCCCATATAGAAAGATTTATACAACGACCTACCCTTTCGGCAGTAAAAGCGCTTCTTGACAGAGGAAGAGGGACGATCAAAATGATGACACTAGCTCCTGAGTGCTGCCCGGATGAGGTCATCGAATACTTGGTACATCAAAATATTTTGGTCTCTGCCGGACACAGCAATGCCACCTATGAAGAAGCTCTGCATGGTTTTGATTTAGGGATTAAAGCCTGTACTCATTTGTTTAATGCCATGTCGGGATTCAAACACCGAGCTCCCGGTTTAGTAGGAGCCGCATTCGACAGCCATGTTTATTCCAGCATTATCTCCGATGGGGTTCATGCGGAGGAAGCAGCAGTGAGAATTGCATCAAAAATCATGGGAAACCGCTTATTTTTTATAACAGATGCCATCACGGAAGCTCATACCGACACCTATCATTACATCCAGGAAGAAGATCGTATCGTTTTAGAAGACGGAACATTGGCAGGGTCTTGCCTTACCATAGCCCAAGCCGTCCAAAAAGCGATTGCTTTTGGCATTCCGCCCGATAAAGCCTTAGCTAATGCATCTTCTATTCCTGCAAAAGTATTCGGAAAAGAAAATAAATGGGGAAAAATTGCCCCCGGTTTTGTAGTGGACTGGGTTTTATTGGATCATCATTTTCGAGTAAAACAAACGATAGGTTCCCCCGATCATGGTACTCCTTCCACATAGCTGACCACAACAAATTACAAGCTAACTTATTTTAGGATAGACCGTTAAAAAGATCTAGCTTTGTAAGTTCGACGCTTATTTTTATAAAAATGACAAACTATTGTCAAAACTGAATTAAAGACTAAACAATCATTTTCTCCTTATGCGATTAGGGACAAAAATAACAAAGTGTTTCCTTCGTTTGGCGATCGCTATCGGCTTTTTGTCAGCCGTAGCGGATAGATTCGGTATATGGAATTCTAAAATTGCAGTTTGGGGAAATTGGCATTCCTTTTTAAGCTACACGCAAAAGCTTAGTCCCTGGTTTCCAACAGTGCTCACCCCTGCTTTGGGTTATATTGCCACTGCTGCCGAGATTATTTTTGCTTTTTGCTTGCTCCTCGGTTTAAAAACAGAGCTTTTTGCGAAATTAAGCGGTATCCTGCTTCTTATTTTTGCATTGTCCATGACCTTTTCCACCGGAATAAAAAGTGCACTCGACGCCTCTGTATTCAGCGCTTCAGCCGCTGCTTTTGCGCTCAGCACCATAAAATGGAAATTCTTGGAAATAGATCAGTTATTTATGAAAAACAAACATCGATACCGATTCCGCGGTTTTAGATATTAATCAATGCCCCTCAAGTAATCAATGATATGCTCACAAAACGTATTATCCCCTGCTTAGACATCAAAAATGGAAGAACCGTCAAAGGAATCAACTTTGAAAATATCCGCGATGCCGGTGATCCCGTCGAATTAGGGGCATTATATGCCCAACAAGGCGCTGATGAACTAGTCTTTCTGGATATCACGGCTACCCATGAAAAAAGAAAAACGATTGCTGAACTTGCTAACCGTGTGGCAAGGAACATCAATATTCCTTTTACCGTGGGTGGAGGAATCAGCGCTATAGAGGATGTACGGGTATTGTTAGATGCCGGTGCGGATAAAGTATCTATTAATTCCGCTGCATACAGAAATCCACAACTAATTGAAGATTTGGCTAAGGAGTTTGGCAGCCAATGTGTGGTCGTAGCTATAGACGTAAAATCTAACGAAGAAGGAGACTGGTATGTCTATCTAAATGGAGGAAGAGAAAAGACAAGATCTCTTGCATCAGACTGGGCAAAAGAAGCTACTGAAAGAGGCGCAGGAGAAATTTTACTCACCTCTATGAATAATGACGGAACCAAAGATGGGTTTGCTATCGACATCACCAAACAGTTAGCAGAACAGTTATCTATTCCTGTCATTGCCTCCGGAGGTGCCGGAAAGATGGAACATTTTACAGAAGTCTTCCGACAAGCACATGCCGATGCGGCTCTCGCTGCCAGTATTTTCCATTTTAAAGAAATAGAAATCCCCTCCCTGAAGAAATATCTTCAAAAGGAAGGAATTCCCATTCGGGTATAGTTGGATTTTTTTATATTACAGAAAAACGCAGCACTCATACAACGCTCAGTGTCTCTCCACGCTTCCGTGGCAAAAAGAAAACTTTTCCATTGCGACCATTGCACCTTCTTCGCGTTCTCAGCGGTTAAAAAAGAGAGAGTAAAAATTAAACCACAAAGTTTAGGGAGGAGGCGCAAAGCTCTCAAAGCTGAATCGAAAGTAAAGTATAAATAAGTATTTCCGCTTTCTGCTTTCTGCTTTCTGCTTTCCGCTCTAATGAAAATAAACCGCTTTAAACCGAGCAAGCGGCGTCTTTCCTTCACTCAAAATCAGCTCTTCCCCATCTACCGCATAATGATCTACCTTTTCCAAGACTTTAAGATAAGCTCGTTCCCCTTCAAGATTTGGACATGCCATTAAAGTAGAAGCCATCTGTGAAAATTTAATTTCCTGTCCGGAAGTCAGTTGATAAGAGCCCATTATTTGATTACATCCTGCATTTCCCGAAACTTTGTGGTCTTTTTCTTTCAACATTAAATAGGGTTCTCTATTAAAAGTACTGTCTACTGTTACTTTTTTTCCATTCAAGGAAATTAACTTCCAATATGTTTCTGTCAACTTGCCATTTTCCTTAGACAAAACATAACGATCTGCCAATTTACCGGTTACCTTTTTACCCTCCTGATCTAAACGTAAGAGCCTATTTTCACCTACAAAATATTGATCTCCATTGTCTAATGTAATGACCTGGCCGGCATCATTCCAGCTAAATTTTCCCGAATCTTCAGAAGTATATTCTTCCTTGGCTCCAAGATATTCAATCCCCAACTTATAATGATTATTCTCCTTCAGAAGAAGAGTGGTCTGAATTCCTTCACAATCAGCACAGGGTAATACCCCTTGATAAACACCCGACCAATCTAATGCATTTTGACTATTATGACTATTCTTCATTTTAGAAGAGGTTCCACAAGCAGCAAGGAAAAAGATCATCCCTGCCGACAAAAAAGCTAAAATAGTTTTATTCTTCATTTTTTTATGTTTTCTAATTGCATGACTAAAACCATGCCAGATATACAAAACATCCATGTTTTATCCTTCTTTGACGACTTCTAGATCTTCTTCATCTACAAAATCATCCGTTTTAGGATTCAAACAAGTAATTTGAACAATTAGGGCAATCAATACCACAGCGCCCAGGATAGCAAAATCTCTTCCCAAATGACCGGCATCTGTTGCTTTTCCTAAAACATCCGTCACAAAACCTCCAAATAAAACACCAACCAGGTTCATCACTCCATAGGCTGTAGCTCTGTATTTTTCAGAAACAAATTGACATAAGATCGGCATATTATTGGCATCATACATACCAAAGCCAATCCCAAAACAGGCACCTGCACCAACCAAACCTGCCAAGGTGTGACCATAGCCTAAAAGAATCAGTCCCGGAATCATTAACCCTATTCCAATCGCTCCGGTAAACACTCTGCCTTTAATATTTTTCTGTACCCATTTATCGGAAAGCCACCCACCAAAAATAACGCCTACAAAAGACGGTGCTGCCAGTGTAATGGTCGATAAGGGTCCGACCACAGCCATAGACATATCAGTTAAATTAGTACTAAACAAAGTAGGTAACCAATTTTTTGTAGCCCATCCCGGCAGGCTGGGAACTGCAAAATAGAGCAGGATAACCCAAAAAGAAATATTCGTAAATAAGACGGCAAAAGCTTTTAATAGCGGAGGTCGCTTTCTTCTTTGAGAAGGAGGAACATGCTCTCCCGCATGCCCCTTCTTTTCTTTCAATAGAATAATGAGTACCAGCGCATACACCATACCAATAATGCCGAAAGTATGAAAAGTAAAATGCCAAGTGTAAGCCGCAGCTATCGTAGCACCAAATCCACCCAAAGCAGAGCCCAGATAAATACCGGTCATATGAATACCGATGGCTTTAGAACGAGTTCCCTTTCTATGAAAATCTGCTATCATTGCTAAACCGGTGGGAAGATACAGTGCCTCACTCACCCCCATTAATCCTCGTAAAAACACCAATTGGTCGTAGTTAGTGGCCAGTCCCATACTGAAGGTTACCCCCGACCAAACGAAGAGACTGACAACAATCAACCATTTTCTATTGACTTTATCTGCTACCAATCCGGCAATTGGGCTCATAGGTGCATATATATATAGAAATATACTCATCAGAAATCCAAATGCCTCTGCCGAATTCGGAGAGACCAATGGGTTCAATTCGGGTATATCCATAGCCATTGCATCCTGCATGGTGGCAAACATTTGCCGATCCATGTAATTCAACAACCCTACGCCCCACAACAACCCCACCAGGATCCAGGGGTAAATTTTTTTGTACTTTTCATTCATCTTTCCACGTTTTTATTTCAAAGCTCCCCGAATAATATTTGTTGTTCTCACACCGGCTCTAATTTCGCCCCCCGGAATGAAGACTGCTGTTCCCCATTTCACGGCAGTAGTCGTCACCTGCCCCGGAAATGGGATGCTATCTATATTTTGCCATTTTTTCTCCTGAGTATTGTACGCTAACACCCTCCCACTAAATCCGGGATGATGTTTTTGTAAATCGTTTTTTTCTTTTATCAGTTTGTTCTTTACAACGGTATCCTTTGTCTTTGCTATTCGCGTAATAAGTACTTCAGTCTGATGAAAGGTTTGTCCCTGGTCCCCGCTAAAAACCAACAAAGTCGTATCATCCAGTGTAATTCCCGTAGGCGCCGATAACGGATATGGCAAAGGAGTTTCTTCCATCCATTTCTTCTCCTTCAAATCATATTGATAAACTGTTTTATACAGCGTACTGGTAGCCTCAATATTTCGTTTTCGTCCTCCCACAAGATACAAGGACTTTTTTGCAGCATACAATACGGTATGGGTTACCGGATAAGGTAAAGTCGATACCGTATCCCATCCTTTTTGTGGTTCTTTCAAGTTCAAGTGATATAGTTTATCCGAAACAATGGATGCATTTTGACCTCCGGCAAAATAGATATCTTTTCCCATGGCGGTAATCGCTCCACTACTTAGAGGCAGTGGTAAATCAGGCAGGGAAGTGATTCTTAAGCTATCTGCTGCCTTATTCCAGAAAAGTAACAATACATGACTAAGTGCCCCTTCCTTATTTTGACCACCGGCAACCACAATCCCCTCTTTGGTAGAACAATTCGCACTATATGCTACTTTATAGGGTAGATCTGCCGTTTCTGGCTTTGAAGATAGCTTATGCTGCTGTTTTTTGAAAAAATAGATCTTTTTATAAAAGGCTTTGCTTCCGCCATCCCAGGGAGCTCCCTCAGGGAAATTGGAACCTCCTCCTACAATAAAAATTCCATTTGAATAACCTGCTACCGGTCCTGCCAACCCTAATCCACTATCGGGAATATGTCCCGCCATTTCCCAATGAAAGTTCATTTTTCCCTTTTCTTGTTTGCGACTAGATTGACAAGACATTAAAACCATAAAAAGTAAGCTACACGTAAAAAAATATTTCATATAAATCATTAATAGAATCGAACAATCCTCCGTCCATTCTTTTTAAACCCGGAAATAATATGACAAACATAATACATTTTAAAGAGAAAATATAATTTATGTAAAAGAGAATAATGTATCCGGAATAAAGAAAATGCATTTCATTCTCTATCTTTGCAACCATGGAAGGAATATTAGACCATAT
>CAZYHV010000012.1:0-107352 GCA_964647485.1 uncultured Chitinophagaceae bacterium
AATAGTCAAGTAGTCAAATAGTTAAGTAGTCAAGTAGTCAAATAGTCAAGTAGTCAAATAGTTAAGTAGTCAAATAGGCAAGTAGTCAAATAGTCGAATAGTCGAATAGTCGTTGAATGGACTAACAGACTAACAGACTAACAGATTAACAGATTAACAGACTAACAGACTAACAGACTAATAGACTAATGGACTAACAGACTAATGGACTAACAAACTAATGGACTAATAGACTAACAGACTAACAGACTAACAGACTAACAGACTAACAGACTAACAGACTAACAGACTAATAGACTAATGGACTAATAGACTAACAGACTAATAGACTAATAGACTAATGGACTAATAGACTAACAGACTAACAGACTAATAGACTAACAGACTAATAGACTAACAGACTAACAGACTAATAGACTAATGGACTCATTGTACCTAAGATTGTCTTACCTTTGCGTCTATTTAAATGGTCATTATGGATTTCCCTTCTATAAAAAAAAGAAAACCTCCTAAGCAAAGTTCGACAGGGAAAGCGAGTTTGTCTATTCTGTTATCTTTAAGTGCTGCTCACTTTCTCAATGATGCTTTGCAGATGGTGGTTCCGGCTATTTATCCTATGCTAAAGGAGAATTATCATCTCTCTTTTACCCAAATAGGATTGGTAACTTTGGTCTTTCAGCTTACTGCATCAATCTTTCAACCTATTGTAGGAACGGTGACCGATAAAAGGCCACAACCTTATTCTTTAGCAATCGGAATGGGTTTTTCTCTTATAGGTCTTCTGGCTTTGGCTTTTGCAGGTAGTTTTACAACGATTTTGTTATCCGTTGTCTTGGTTGGCGCCGGATCGGCTGTTTTCCATCCCGAATCTTCAAGGATGGCACGCTATGCTTCCGGAGGGAAAGCAGGTACTGCACAATCTATCTTTCAAGTTGGAGGAAATACGGGAACTGCTTTTGGTCCTCTTTTGGCTGCCGTGTTGGTCATTCCTTTCGGACAGAAGAATGTGGCTTCGTTTGCAGTCCTTGCATTACTGGCAATTGTTATTCTTTGGCAGGTGGGGAAATGGTTTAAAAAACAAAAGTTGAATAGGAATAATGCAATCAATACGGGAATGGATGATATTATTGAAACTCCCCAAAAGAAGATTGCCTTAGCGATAGGTGTTTTGATGATTCTTATTTTTTCTAAGTTCTTTTACCTTGCTGCTATGAAAAACTATCTGACGTTTTACATGATTAATTATTTTGATGTTTCAGTACAAAGTTCTCAACTCTATCTCTTTGTTTTCCTTTTTGCTGTGGCTGCCGGGACAATGATAGGTGGACCTTTAGGGGATAAATATGGGAGAAAAAGAGTGATTTGGTTTTCTATTCTTGGAGCAGCGCCTTTTTCTTTGTTGCTTCCCTATGCCGGTCTTTTTTGGAGTATTATATTGATTGCTATTATTGGCGTTATTCTGGCTTCTGCTTTCCCGGCTATCATTGTGTATGGTCAAGAGCTTATTCCCCATAAACTGGGGATGGTTTCAGGCTTATTCTTTGGTTTTGCCTTTGGAATGGGGGCTATTGGTGCCGGTGTTTTAGGGATGTTAGCCGATAAAACCAGCATATATTATATGTTTAAAGTGGTCTCGTTTCTTCCTCTGTTAGGGTTGTCTGCCTGGCTGTTACCCAATATAGAACTGAAGAAAAAAGAAGAGGACTAACTACTAATCCTAGCAGAGAATGGATTTCTCAGGTTTTTATATCCGACAAGATCTACCTTTATATTCCCAACCGATATTGGACTGTTGACTCTTAAAGGAATTCTGTTTTTGTCGTCACTGACCCACACATCCATTTTTTCTCCACCTTTAAAGATTGTTCCTTTGATCAGAAGAGGTTTGAATCGGATGGCATGGAAAACCCCGTATTTGGTTTCTATTTTCTCTTTTCCCATATACCGAATATAAATATCATAAACTTTGTCATCCAAGAATAATTTTAAAGGAATCTTTTCTCCTACATTATATTTCGAGAAATCAATATTTCGGGCACGATAAATGGCACTAATGACATCCTGTATGCAATGAGGAATTTCGAAAGAACCATTGGTAGAAACAGCAGATTCCTCATCATGATAGAAATCAACTTTATTATATTTCTTATAGCTTCCTTCATGTACTTTTCGAATAAAGGTTAAGGGTTGCATTGTTGCCGTATCTATATAGGACTCGTAACGGTCTCTAACCTTAAAAATCCAATCGTAAGACGAAAAAGTTCTGCCTTTTCCTATAACATGCCAAGCCGGAGTATTCTTATGGTTTACCAAATGCGTGGTAAAAGTGACTTTACCTGCCCCCACATACATAAAGCTCAAGTTGTAATATACCTTATAGGTGAGCTGTTCTCCGTCCTTAAAAGCAAAGTTATTACTCCTACACATGGATTGTGCGGAGGACGTTAAAGAGACGAAGCTCAAAAATAAGAGGGTTATTAATGTCAAAGTTCGTTTCATAATTAATAGATTTACCGGAAATTTAGCTATCAAGGCTAACCGGCTGTTAAACAAGAGCTTATTTTTTGAAAACTCATTGCAAAAATAAAACTCAAAATAGGGAATGCAATTATATCTTCAAAATATTCCGTTTTAAAAAAAGATTGTATCATTTATCTCTGTAGCAAAATCAAATATTATGCCGACCGTTATGGGCTTTTGTTAATATTGTATAATATAAAATGTTTTATTTGTTTATGATCAATATTTTATCTCTGATCTAATTTTAACAAATGCGTCTTTGCTTCCTGGGGATGAAAAGAAAACAAAAGAAGGTTGATTATTTTTTTGTTAATTTTGCTAAGATATTCTAAAGTCAGGTTATTTCTTCATCAAAGTACCTAAAAAATGAGTAATAGAGAGAAAAAAACCGGTCCTTCCATTATTCTTGGTATAGATCCGGGGACTCGTTTTATGGGGTTTGCGCTTATTCGCAGAGAGAAAAAAAAAGTAGAGGTTATAGAAATGGGCACGCTTGTGCTTTCTAAAATTACTGATCCCTATGAGAAATTGTATCGGATTCATGAAAAGGTATCTTCTCTTATTCGTATCCATGCTCCCGAATATTTTGCTATAGAAGCTCCTTTCTATGGAAAGAATGTGCAAAGCATGCTCAAGCTCGGGAGGGCTCAAGGCGCTTCTCTCGCAGCAGCTTTACAGGCAGGGTTAAAAGCCTGTGAGTATTCGCCTCGAAAAGTCAAAAAGGCCGTTACCGGAAATGGGAATGCCAGTAAAGAACAAGTGAGTGAAATGGTAGGTCATATTGTAAAGAATAAGCCCCTTATTAATCAAAAGAGCCTGGATGCCACAGACGCGCTTGCAGTAGCTATCTGTCATCATTTCCAGTTACAATCGGGACTCTCCTCTTTGGGAGATGCGCCAAAAGACTGGAAAGCTTTTATGAAGAAATATCCGGATAAAATAAAAAAATGATGACTAAAGCTGATTCAGAATTTTCTGTTGAACGTCTTTAAACTCTTCTTCAGTGAGTGTTAGTTTTTTGCGAGTAAAATTGAGATCATCCATGTTGTTGATGGGAACCAGATGTAAATGAGCATGAGGAACTTCCAGACCAACTACACTCAAGCCTACCCTTTCACAAGGGAAGGCTCGCTCAATGGCATAGGCGATTGGTTGGGCAAAAAGGAGCACTTTGCTTAAGTGCTCCGTATCCATATCAATAAATTTGTCTACTTCTGTTTTCGGAATGACCAGCGTATGTCCTTTTGCTAAAGGATTGATGTCCAAAAAGGCATAAAACAGTTCATCCTCGGCGATTTTATAACTAGGAATTTCTCCGTTAATGATTTTTGAAAATAGGGTCATGACCAAAGTGTTTTCTTTACGAAATAGAGATGTCTTCTATACGAAATTTAGTTTTTCCGGCAGGGATTTGTATTTCTACCGTATCTCCTATCTTTTTGCCTAAGAGGCCCTTTCCGATTGGAGATGAAACAGATAATTTCTTCTCCTTCAGATTGGCTTCATTAGCGGAGACCAGTTGATAAGACAAAGTTTTATTCGTTTTCAGGTTGGTCAATTTTACGGTAGTCAATACTGAAACCCGAGACAAGTCCACATCTTTTTTGTCCAGTATTCGGGTGTGAACCAGGGTCTCCTCCAGCTTTGCTATTTCTGCTTCGTGAATTCCCTGAGCCTCTTTAGCGGCATCATATTCTGCATTCTCTTTCAAATCACCTTTTTCTCTTGCCTCAGCAATCTGTTCTGCTATTCGTGCTCTTCCTGTCGTTCTAAGCTCATTGAGCTCATCTCTCATTCTTTCAAATGTTTCCTGTGTTACATAGGTTATGTCAGCCATAATAATTTATTTTTGTATAAGACATAAAAAAATCCTCCTACCTCGACCTTGATGGCAGGAGACAAAAGAATAACGCCTCTTCAGTTTTATCGAAGAGGACGTCATACTCTACAAAGATAATCGTTTCTTAGGAATAAAAAAATTAATCTTTTTTCCTATATTCCTAACTTTTGCAGCACAAAGTGTGCCATTTTATATGCAGCTTCATGTGTATATCCTGCTATGTGAGGGGTCAACACAACATGGTTTGAATGTAGAAGAAAATCAAATTGTTCTTGTTCTTCTTTGCTGAAGGATTCCATATGCTCATTTTCCAATACGTCAAGGCAAGCCCCCAATACTTTTTCTTCTTTCAGGTTTTTAATGAGATCTGCAGTTTTAACGACCTTCCCTCTGGAAGCATTGATGAAGTATATTGGAATGGCGAAAGATTTAAAAAAGGAATCATTGACCATGTGATGGGTTTCCTCCGTCAGAGGAACATGCACTGTAACGATATCGGCTCTTTTATACAGTTCTTCTAAAGAGGCTTCTTTGGCGTATTCATCCCCATAATCTTCCTTATATTTGTCATAAGCCAATACCGTACAATCAAAGCCACTGAGCTTTTTTGCAACAGCATGTCCTGTATGGCCATAGCCGATAATTCCGACGATCTTCTCTCCTATTTCTATCCCTCTGTTTCCTTCTCTTTCCCATTTTCCTTCTCTCAGTTCCAGGTTGCTTTTTAAGGTATTACTAAAGAGGGAGATTAGCATTCCTACCACTTGCTCTCCAACGGCATCGCAATTTCCTTCCGGGCTGCTTTTGCATCGGATTCCCTTTTCTCTGGCATAATCAGTATCGATGGTTTCCATTCCTGATCCTAAGCGTCCAATCCATTGAAGTTGTGGAGCATGATCCAAAAGGTTCTTATCTACTTTTATACGCGTAGTAACAATCAAACCAATACAACTGTGGATTTTCTCATAGGTGTCCGTATAGTTTATTCCCGGATGATACAACACCTGATATCCCTTCTCTCCCAAATATTCTATAAGGTAAGGATGTACCTTTGCGGTGACTAAGACTTTTCTGAGGTTTTCTTCCGGCATGATATTCTTTTTGATAATTCTACAAATTGGGCAATTGATAATTGTTCAGCCCTTTTTGCAAAAATAGGTTCTTTTAATATTTCATTGCAAAAATAGGATTTCAATGGATTTCTCAAAACTTTTCTTCGTTGTTGAAATGCCTTTTTAACGATTAACTTAAAAGCTTTTTCATCTTCTATATGATATCTATTTCCTGTTGGCGTTAATCGAATGACTGCTGACTGCACCTTTGGGGGGGGCGTAAAACAATTTGGAGGAACTTCAAAGAGGTATTCTATTTCAAAAAAAGCTCCTATTAAGACACTCAAAATACCATAATTTTTATTCCCGGGTGTTGCTACGATTCGCTTTGCTACCTCTTTTTGAAACATTCCGACCATGCTTGTCACTTGTCCTCTCCATTCCAGCATCTTAAATAGTATTTGAGAAGAAATGACATAAGGGAAATTACCAACTACATGAAATTTTCTCTCAAAAGGAGGGGGAGTCTTTAAAAAGTCTTTATGAATAAGTTTCCCTTTTAAAGTTGGATACTTTTTTAACAAATAAGATACTTTTTCTTTATCAATCTCTATTGCTTTGAAGTTTAAGTGATGATACTTCAACCATTCTTTTGTTAGCGCACCACCACCAGGACCTATTTCTAACAGGTTATCATTTTCAGATACAGGAACTGACTTTATGATTTTTTGAATGATGTTTTCATCCTTTAAAAAATGTTGTCCCAATGATTTTTTTAACGTATATCTTTCCATACCTACTCACAAAGTTATATCTTCCTTATTTATTATTGAGAATTATGCCCGGCTTTATCCATATAAAACAGGATAAATTGTACATTTGGACATTATTATGAGTACAAAAAATATTCTTAAGCCGATTATAGGGATTTCCATTGGAGATTTAAATGGAGTAGGTCCCGAAGTAATTATAAAGACCTTTAGTGATCAAAGGATGCTGGAACAATGCATTCCTGTAATTTTTGCTTCTGACAAAACCATTAATTATTATCGTAAAAATTTGGGACAAGGTCATTTCAATTATGAGAGGATTAAAGATTTCAAGGATTTAAAGCATAAACAAGTTAATCTTTTCAATTGTTGGGAAGAGGATGTTGTTATTAATCCCGGAAGGAATACAGAGATAGGTGGAAGATATGCAATACGCTCTTTGAAGGTGGCGACGCAATGCTTAAAAGATGGTCAGATAGAAGGATTAATCACAGGTCCAATTCACAAAAATAATATCCAACAGAGTGGTTTCCATTATACCGGACATACCCCTTTTCTAAAAGATTTCTTTGAAGCTAAGGAAGTGGTCATGCTAATGGTTTCAGAAAAATTGAGAGTGGCAGTTTTAAGTGAACATATTCCCATTTCGGAAGTTGCCGAACAGGTAACTGAAAAAAATATAACCACAAAAGTACATGTATTGAATGATAGCCTGATCAAAGACTTCGGAATTGATAAGCCAAAGATTGCCGTGTTAGGCCTCAACCCACATTCTGGTGATGGAGGGCTTATTGGAACAGAAGAGCAGTCTATTATTATTCCTACGATTAACAAGCTCAAGGAAGAGGGGCTCCTTTGTTTTGGTCCCTATAGTGCAGATGGCTTTTTTGCAAGAAATTATCATCAACATTTTGATGCGGTATTGGCGATGTATCATGATCAGGGATTGGTTCCTTTCAAATATATTGCCAATGGGTCTGGAGTGAATTATTCTGCAGGCCTTCCGGCCATTCGAACTTCCCCGGATCATGGAACGGCCTTCGATATTGCAGGGGAAAAGAAGGCCGATCCTACTTCTTTTCGACAAGCCGTTTTTACCTGCATCGATACTATTCGTCAGCGCAAGAATTACAAGGAATATACTAAAAATCCTTTAAAAAGAGGGTTGAAATTACCGGAAGAGAAGGAAAGGCATTAAGCTGCTTAAAAAAAATTTTTTTTAAGAACTCTTTTTTTGTATATTTATTCGCCTCCTTTCACAGCGAGAGGGGGCAGGTTCTTTTTTAAATAAATTCTTTGTTATGGCATCAACAATCTTAGGAATAGATATCGGTGGCACCGGAATCCGTGCTGCAAAAGTAAAAAACAACAAATTGGGCAAGGTACATACTTCAAATATTTCTGCTACCGAATCTACCGACACCATTCTTAATCAAGTCTTCAAATTGATTGATCAACTGATGACAGAAAATGATGTAGATGCAATAGGAATTGGAGTTCCCGGGGTTGTTAATGTAGAAGAAGGAATCGTCCATCAAATCCAAAATATCCCTTCTTGGAAAGAAGTTCATTTAAAGAGCTATATGGAAGCCCGTTATAAAGTCCCCGTTTCTTTAAATAATGACGCAAATTGTTTTGCCTTAGGAGAAAAATATTTTGGAAAAGGGAAAGATTCTGAATCTTTTATTGCGTTGATGCTTAGTACCGGATTTGGCGCCGGCGTACTCATTGATGGAAAATTATATTCGGGAAAGAACTGTGCTGCAGGAGAATTTGGAATGATAAGATATAAAGAGCATAATTATGAGTATTATGCAGGGGGGCAGTTTTTTAGGAATTGTTATAATACTTCTGGATATACTGTTTTTAAATTGGCAGAACAGGGAGATGAAAAAGCATTAGACATCTTTAAAGAATTAGGAACCCACATAGGGCATTCCATACAAACCATATTATATGGTTTTGATGTAGAGAAGATTATTTTGGGAGGCTCTGTCAGTAAAGCATATAAATTTTTTCAAAAAGCAATGTGGCAAGAGTTAGAGCATTTTGATTTCAAAAAATCACTCCGAAATCTTGACATACAGGTTTCTTCATTGTCTTCTTATCATAGTATTATCCTGGGTGCTGCAGCATTATATTATGACAAGATGTTTAGAAGAATTGTTTCCAAATAGGGTTATATAGCTTGCTGAAGATCTGCTATAATGTCTTCTACATTTTCGATACCTACGCTCATTCTTACCAGCCCGTCAGAGATGCCTCCTTTTTCTCTCTGGATTTTGGATACATTGGCATGGGTCATGGATGCCGGATGACAAAGGAGCGTATCACAGGTGCCTAAAGAAACCGCTTTGGTACAAAATTGTAACTGATTGATGAGTCGTTTCCCGGCTTGAAATCCATCTTTGAGTTCAAAACTCAACATGGCTCCGGGTTTTTTCATTTGCTTTTGGGCAATGTCAAAATCCGGATGCTGAGGATTACCCGGATAATTAACTTTAAGAACTGCAGGATGATTGGTCAAAAAATGAGCAACTTGTTTTGCATTCTCACAATGTTTTTCCATTCGCAAGGCTAATGTCTTCATTCCTTGGGTTAATAAATAAGCATCAAAAGGGTTACTATTTCCTCCCAGGGTACTGTACGTCTTTTTTACTACCGATTGCATCTTTTCTAGATTTCTTCCGATTAAGACCCCTCCAATTGCAGAACCGTGACCATTTAAATATTTGGTGGTAGAATGGAAAACATAATCTATTCCATAACGAAAAGGCTGTTGTAAGTATGGGGTTGCAAAGGTATTGTCAATGGCCGTTAGTCTGTCATATTGGTGAGCAAGGAGAGTGATTTTTTCAATATCTATACAGCGAAGCGTTGGATTAGCCGGCGTTTCCATAAATACGAGACGAATGGTCTGATCTTCTTTTAAAAGATTTTCAATTTGATTTAAATCGTGCATGTCTGTTACGATTGCTTCTATGCCTAAATCCGGGAGGATGTCTTGTAGTAAACCATTGGTTCCTCCATAGAGGGAAGGATGGGTTAAGATTTTTTCTCCGGATTTTAGATGCGAAAGAAATAAGGTGGTCAGAGCTGCCATGCCGGAAGCATGTAAAAGTGCTTTGGCTGCTAAAGGTTCTCCTTGTTCATCTTGGATACCATAGGTTTCCAAAGCTGCGATCTTTCTCTCTGCTTCTGCGGAAGAAGGGTTCCCAAAACGAGAATAAATATAGCCTTCTTCTTTTCCACTAAAGCGATGAGCGCCCTGTTCTGCCGAGTCAAAAACAAAAGTAGAGGTGGCATAAATCGGCGTGATATGGGCATAATTTGGATCAGAAAGATGCCCGCCGTGAACACATGTAGAATCGAAGCCAATAGAAGGTTTTAGTTTATGGTTGGAGGGTTTATGGTTAGATGGTTTCATGGTTGAATTGTTAAATGGTTATATTGTTTTATTGTTGAATGCCTGTCCGACTACTTTAAAAACAGTAATAAAGGTCAGGTGGGTTGGATATTTTATTTTAAATCTTAATTTTTCAATTTTGTATCGCCTCCTCGCCCAATCTCTCTATTCGCCTTGCCCCTCGTCCTTTCATTCTTCATGAAAATGTCGCCAGATGACCCCGGCTTTGGTTCGCCCTACTTCTCCGGTTAATTCTCTTTGGGTTAATTTTTTAATTTTTTTTACTGAATGGAAGCGTGTAAGTAATTGCGTGGCTGTTTTTTTACCAATTCCGTCAATCTGTTCTAAGGCATTGGTAAAAGTGCCTTTGCTTCTCTTTTTTCGATGGAAAGTTACCCCAAATCGGTGTACCTGATCCCGAATAAAACGAATGAGTTTCATGCTTTCTCCTCCATAGGGCAATTGAAGACCTTCAGAATCTCCAACAAAGAAGAGTTCCTCTTCTCTTTTGGCCAAACCCACCAATGTCATGCTTCCGGTCAGCCCTAATTCTTGAATAGCCTGGTAGGCTGAATTCAACTGTCCCTTTCCTCCATCTATAATTACCAGCTGGGGTAAAGTGGATTTTTCTTTCAGAAGTCTTTTGTAGCGGCGATATACAGCTTCTTTCATGGATGCAAAATCGTCAATTCCGGTTACTGTTTTTATATTAAAATGTCGGTAATCCTTTTTACTGGGTTTCCCATTTTTGAACACTACACAGGCAGAGACCGGATAACTTCCCTGGAAATTGGAATTATCAAAACACTCAATGTGTTTAGGCAAAACAGGGAGTTGTAAATCTTCTTGTAAATTGATTAGTATTTGTTCGTAATCTTTTGTTTTTTCCAGATGCAATGCTTTCTTTTTTTGCATCTCATCAAAAAAATATTGTGTGTTTTTCTGAGAGAGTTCCAATAGTTTCTTTTTATCGCCAATCTTGGGGACGACAAATTTTATCTCGGGGTCGGGATAAGAAATGGCAAAAGGCAGAATAATCAATGGGGCCATGCTCTTTAATTTTTCTCTAATCTGGACAATGGCCTGTGGCATAATTTCCTCTTCCGACTCATCCAATTTACATTCTACAATATTGGTCTTGCTTTGGATAATACTACCATGTCTGATCTGCAAAAAATTGACATATGCTTTCCGTTTATCTTTTAAGATAGAAAATACGTCGGCATCCCGCATTTTAGAGCTCACGACGGTGCTCTTTGCGCTATATTCTTTGAAGGATTCAATCTTTTTGCGGACAATTTCTGCTTTTTCAAATTCCAGTTTTTCTACATGGCTTTTCATTTCTTCTTTCAATAAATTCAATACCGGAGAGAGATGCCCTTTCAGGATATTTCGAACTTGATCTAAGTTTTTTTCATAGTCTTTAGCTGACTGATATCCTTCACAAGGTCCTTTACAATTTCCCAGATGGTATTCTAAGCAGACTTTGAATTTCTGTCCATAAATATTTCGATCTGTCAGTCGCAAACTGCAGGTTCTTAAAGGAATGTAGGTACGAATGAATTCCAGCAAATCTTTTACTGTTTTTACACTCGTATAAGGTCCGTAATATTCGGAGCCATCGTTGATGACTCTTCTTGTTAGAAATACTCTTGGGAAAGGCTCGTTTTTGATGACAATATATGGATAAGTTTTATCATCTTTCAGGTTGATGTTGTAGCGGGGCTGATATTGTTTGATTAAGGAATTTTCCAACAGAAAAGCATCTTGTTCCGTATCTACAATGGTGACTTCTATTCTTGCAATTTTCTCTACCAACTTTCTGGTCTTGTAATGATTGACCGAACGGCTAAAATAAGAACCGACCCGCTTTCGCAAATCTTTGGCTTTCCCTACGTAAATAATAACATCTTCTTCATCGAAGTACTTATAGACCCCGGGTTTATGTGGAATGGTATGGGCAATATGTTGAAATGCGGTGGAAGTCATAATCCTTCCACAAAAGTACATAAAAAGAACGGCGTTTTACCGTTATTGTAGATAACCTACCCTATAGCATAAGGATTTTTATGGGTTTACTTTTTTCTCCTTCTAAAAAATAGATAACAGAGGGTAAAGCCTGTTATACCGGCCAGGAAGAGTTGTTTTCTGTCTTGAACAGGGATAAACCGGGTTTCTTCTTCTGTGATTTCATATACTCCTTTGGGTTTGGCGCTACCGCCACCACCACCTCCTCCTCCTCTACTAACATTTTCTACGGTAATATCAGAGGATTCTTCTTCATCGTCTCTTTTACCTGTTCCACTGCCTCCGCCCATACCAAAGGATAACTGTGCGACAGGAATAATCGTCTTTCCTTTTGTTTCAATAGGAGCCCCGAATATATTTTTGATAGATATATTCTCTTTGAGATTCTCTACCATTTTCTTTAAAAAATTTTTGTTTTCCATAATGCTACTTTTTGTAAGTTAAAGTTACAAAAATCTGATGACATGCTAATGGAGGGGAGGATGGATTTAACAGCTTTCTTGTAACTACTGCCCTCCAAAATTCGCAATAATAATCGCGTAAAAAACCAATAAGAATGACATAAAACATAGTGATTATAGCGCTTTGGGGTATTTAGAAACTTTTTTTTCTTGCAGTTGTAAAATTTGCGCAAACGATTGAATCAAGGATTGTAGAGGGATATGCTAAAATCCTTTTTGTGATATAAAAATAACTTTCTAAATTGAGCATGCAAACGGTGGCATCTCATTTTTAACCTTTTAAAAACTTTTCACAGAAAGAGGTTCTCTGAGAAAAAAGAATGCAAACGTTTTAAATTCAACTTAATAACGAGTATTTATTTGATCATAAAATCTACACGAACAAGATGAAAAAAAAATTACTAAGAATTGCCGTAACGGCATGTATTTTTCTTGTTTCTGGTCATTGGACTATTGCTTTTCCGCTGGATGGAGTCATCGTAAAAAGGGAGGTTAATGACACTATTCCTAACTCCGACTCATCAGCAGTAGATTCAGTTTCTTATCATCTAACCGGTCTTTCAGGCCTTGGCTCTTCTTTTATTGCTTTATCCCGGGATTCAATGGATGTCGAATCTGCGGGTAAATATCCAATATTGGCATTGCAACAACATTTGAAAGGACATTTAAAGGGCTTGTATGTGCAAACGCCTTCTATGGAGCCGGGTAGTATAGAGAATATGTATATTAGGGGAATTACTAAACCTTTGCTTTCGCATAAGGATATTTATGAAAATCAACCGACGGTTTATCTGAATGGAGTGCCTTTAATAACCGATAACCCGTTTGTGTATGATATCCAAAAATATAAATTTAATCCTATAGGACCTGCTACTAATTTATTATCTGCAATAGATATGGATAACGTAGCTTCCATAAAAATTTTGAAATCTCCGGAAGCATTAGCCTCATTAGGACCGCGAGCCGCGAATGGGGCAATTATGATTACTACTAAAAATGCGCATGCGGGGGATAAGAAAATATCCATAAATGGATATTATGGTCTTGCTCCGGCTTTGGATGACCATCCTGTAAATGCGGCTTATATGGCAAAAATAAGAAAGCCTTATTATGATAAATATGCTACTAGTCAAAATAAAGCTGACTATCCTGAATATTTATCTAATACTTCAGACCCTAATTATTATGGACCGGCTAACTGGACTGATTTGTATTACAAAACAGCGATGCTTCATTCTATTAATGGGAGCCTTACGGGTGGGACAGAACGTGCAAATTTTCGTTTTTTTGGCGGAGAAAGTCAGGGTAATAGTGGAATAGACGGTACAAAAATTAATCGATATACGGCGGCGTTTTCTATTAATATGTTGCCGCTTACCTGGTTGACGGTTTCTACCTCCGTTAAAGCTACTCGTCTCAATAGAGATAGGAATAAGAGTCTGAGAGACCGGTTGGCGGAAATGAATTATTTTCCTGATCTTACCTATCCTTTAGCTCCCAATAAGGCGCTTTACAATAAATATCTTAACTATTATGACGATGGGTTTGATAAAAACTCCGATAATGTTATTGATGGTAGTTTCTCGTTGAAGGCGGTGTTCAGACATTGGGTTTTAAGCTCTCAATTAGCATTTGATTATAATGAAGGAGTAAGAGATGTATTTTGGCCCTCTTCTTTGTTGGAGGATAATAATTATGCCTCTCACTATTATGGCTCTAATCGAAGACTGTTAGTAGATAATAAAGTGAAGTATAAAAATATTTTCAACCAGGTTCATCATTTCTCCGTAGAGGTTGGTCAGTCTCTTCAAGCTGAAAAGAATGCATATAATTATGCCTATGCATATAAAGGACCTAGTGATTATATTAAAATTAATGTGGTAGATGGAGATAAAAATCATGATGACTATTTAGAACCAAATATATATATAGGGAATCGATTTTTAGATCGACTAAAGTCTCATTTATTATCTTTCTATGGACATGCGAAATATTCTTACAAGGATATTTTATCTGTAGATGCTATTTTAAGAAACGATGCCTCCTCTTTTGCACAGCCTACCTCTCGTTGGTTTATTTCACCGGCCTTTAGTGTAGATTGGAATTTAAAGAATAACCTTCTTTTGAATAGTAATAAAGTAAATCAGTTAGATGTAAAGCTGTCTTGGGGGAGGATCGGAAAATTATTTCCCAATGCTATGATGGGTGCTGGTCCTCAATATCGTGTAGATCTCGGTTGGTCAGGAGAACGTAGGATGCCTTCTTATAATGGCGTGGCGACCTTAACCAGACCCTATTCTTACGGATGGGTGGGGTATAATATAAAATGGCCTTATTCCGAAACGAAGTCATTGAATATCTCTGCCAGCTTGTTTCATCATAGGTTAAGTGCAGATATCACGGCTTATCTTAAAGATGATAAAAGAATGGTACTGGGAATACCGACGATTTCTACCTCCGGATTTGTTAAATCCTTTGAACAGGGGCTGTGGGTAAGGAATAAAGGTTTAGAGATAGGACTAGAGGGGGTGTTAATAAAGAACAAATCTGCTCACATTCTATGGACCTTGGGCGGAAATGTAAGCATGAATAAGAATACGTTAAAGGCATTGCCGGGAGGACTTGATGAAGTTATTATTGAGAACCAAAAACTGGTAGTGGGAGAGGCCATTGATCGTTTTTGGCTTTTGCATACGAAAGGAATCTATAAATCTGATGCGGACGTTCCTATTAATCCTATGACGAATGAACCAATGACCTATAAAGGGGTTTCCTTGAAAGGTGGTGATGCGGACTGGCAGGATGTCAATGGTGATTATGTGATTGATGATAAAGATAAAGTTTTAACCGGTCATATTTTACCGAAATTTGTAGGTGGATTCAATACAGCCTTTGAATGGAAAGGGCTTTCTCTGTCTGCTGATTTTTATTATGCTATTGGACAGAAGGTTCTCAATAAGAATGTAGCAAACCGATTGGATTTTATTAATGTTTCTGCGGCTAAAGATATTAATACAACGCAGCTTAAAGACGTTACGTTTTGGAGAAAGACGTTTGATCACTCTCAATATCCCGAATTTAATCCCTGGAGTGATGCGAAACCTTATCAGTTAGATCAAGACCTTTATTTACAAAATGCTTCTTATCTGAAACTCAGGACGCTTTCTTTGGGATATGATTTAGCAAAGTCCGGCATCTTCAAAAAAACAGATCGGAAGTTTGATAAATTATTAATATATCTGTCCGCCAATAATATCTTAACAGTTACCCCTTATCCGGATGGAGATCCTGAGATTGCCAATTATCAGGGATATTACACCGGATATGGAATGCCTTTTATGAAATCATATACTATTGGATTAAAAGTTGACTTTTAGAATTTTAAAATATGAAAGACTTTTTTCAACATAAATTATCTTTTACTATACTCCTTTTTCTTTTTATCGCTGCGGGACTGTTACCCGGATGTAAAAAGTTTTTAGATGTTCAATCAACGCGATTGACTAAAGAAAAGGATTTTTGGCAATCGATGGAAGATACTCGGTCTTCTCTTTTTGGAACGTATGGCTTGCTTAGAGTAGCCATGGTCAATGAAGATGGATACTGGCTGATGGGAGATGTACGAAAAGGAGATTTTAAAAGTACCGGACGCTTAGATGTTAAGGCGATTAAAGAAAATAATTTGAATTTCAACTCTTCTACATTGCAGGATTTGGCAGATTGGAGAAGGTTTTATGCTGTCATTGATAATGCGAATTTGTTTTTAGAAAACGCACACAAAGTGTTAGAGGCTGATCCCAGATATACCAAAATAAATTACAAAGTAGATATGGCTCAAACCAGGGCATTACGAGCATTTACTTATTTTTATATGGTTCGTATCTGGGGAGATGTTCCTCTGGTTACCTCATCAGAAGACGGTTCTTTAACAAAGAAACGCAGAACGAGTCAGGAGAAGGTCTTACAATTTGCTGAAACAGAGCTTCTGAAAGCCATAAAAGATTTGCCCTATAAGTATGGAGCTAAAGACGATCCGGTGTATGAAGGAGATTATTATGATGCCGATGATGCAAGATGGTCGGGGGTGTTGATCAACAAATTATCGGCTTATGCTATTTTAGCACATATTGCAGCATGGCGAGGGAATTATATAGATGCTGCCGTTTATTCGGGGAAGGTAATGGATAATTATCCTAAGGTGGATGCAGACTATATTCCTATTGATCAGTTGACAAGTGATCAGGGAGTGTTTTTTAGTCATAAATCTAATCAACTTTTTGCTTTAGTCTTCCCCTGGGCTAACAGGGAAGGATCTATTGATGGACATATTGAAGATTTAACAATGGCAACTCCTATTACTTCCAAGACTATACCAGATATATATGTAACGAAAGATTCCATTCTTTCTATTTTTAATCAGGGGGATGATCAACGATTTAAAATAGACTCTCTGGGGAAGCCGGTTTCTACCTATTTTACGAATTATGAAGGAATCATTCCCATCTTCAATAAAATTAGTGTGATTAGAAACGGTACGACGGATGGCTCTCTTGCTATTTTTAGTTCCTCTTTGGTCTTTAGCCGAGTAGAGGATATGGCCTTATTGCATTCGGAAGCTTTGGCTGTTTTGGGGAATCCGGATGCCACCGAAGGATTGGATGCTGTTAGCAGTGAAAGAGGGCTTCCCAGATATCAGAGCAGTGATGGGGATTTAATAGATAATATCTTTCAAGAAAGAAGAAGAGAATTTATGGGAGAAGGTTGGCATTGGTATGACCAGATTAGGTATAATCGAATTAAGAGGAATAACTCAGCTTTTGATAAGTTGATAGATCAGGGAGGTATATACTGGCCTATTGCCCAACGTGTGCTAGATCATAATGATTTGATAGAACAGAATAATTATTGGAAATAGTTTTTAAGCAAATAAAAACATGGGACAGAATATAAAAAAATATAAAAGTAAGCTGTGGTTCCTTGCTTTTCTCATATTGGGAAGCATGAGTATCCTCTTCGCCTGTAATAAAGAACATAATGCATACTATAACTTTCAAAATGAAGAACGGATTTATTCCGGAAGTTCTTTAGAATATCTTAAATCTCAGGATGGAGAATATGATTCGATGCTTACAGTAATAAAGAGGGTTGGATGGATTGAGGATTCTCTTAGCAACGGCAAAACAATGACTATTTTTGCCATACCCAATCAGTGCTTTAGCACGGTGATTCAAAACTTGAACTCTTTACGTCACTCTGAGAATAAATCTTCCTTGTATTTACAATCAGTAGATAGCAGTCAATTAGATACCCTTATTTCGAGATATTTAATCCCTGGATTATATCCAACGGACAGTATTACTTTTATAGATGGAATGAAAGTACCATCTCTTAAATATAAGTATAATATGCAGGTTCAGCCATTACAGGTAAATGCTTCGGGTTTAGTAGATGGCGGTCCTAATAAATTATATTTTAGTGATCCGAAAAATTCGAGATACACTCGGGATTGGGTAAGAACAACGACTAAAGCTGTGAATATTATGACTTCGGATGGGGTTGTACATCTCCTTTCCAGCAACCATAATTTTGGGTTTCAGGAATTCGTAGAACGTATGAATCATTAATAAAACAATGATATGAATAAAATACTTAATTACAGACTATTTTGGGTGTTGCTATGCTGTGGCATTTTTGTGGCACCGGGGTGTAAGAAATTTCTGCCTACAGATAGAGATTTCTTTGATCCGGATGCACAGTACTCTCAGAATGTTTATATGCCGGTAACGGGTAGAAACACAATTTTTAGAGATAATTTTAATGCGGGCAATTCTTCGCTTCCTTTAACCTTTGAATTGATTAATCCAAGAAGGAGAAATGGTGATCCTGCCCCTGAGTTACTAAAAACTTTTCCGACATTAGTTTGGAAAAAAGGATATACGGGTAAGGAAAAATCGCTGGAAGAAATTACGGAGAAAAGAACTTGGGAACCTCATCCTCTTTTTGAGATACGTAAACATTCGGGTGAAATAATGATGTGGGCTCCGTCTTCTGCTAATCTTTTACATTGTCAACCGGATTCGGGATATCTTTTTGATGTGAAAGTATCTAATTCCGGAGGAAGTAGAATCTTTAAAGGTTTAAAACTTTTGCCTTATAGAGAGCGGCCTTATGAACCAACGAATCGAGACCCGTTGACTGGGGCAGATCAAAACCCGGCAGTGCATCCTTCTCAAGTAAAAAATGTAGAAGTTACTCATGATGAGGGAAGTATGACCGCTTCTGATATTGATATTTTGTTTCATAAGAAAGGAGAGGCTCCTTCAGGAAAAGAGGGGCCATCTTATACCGGTACCTTAACCTTTAAATTCTTAGATTCTGCTTTGCATCCCATAGCACCGGCTAAATTTAACCTTACAGATTGGAAGGCCCTGGTACATGGCTTTGATATGAAGAAGACCGATAAGTATGTTAAATATACAGTGGCTTATCCCATCCCTTTGGTGGAGATGCCTACGAAATATACGACATCAAGTGGTCAGCAGGCAGCCTTAGAGTTTTCTTATGACAGACTGGGTTTTGGAGGTCAGCGGATTGTTTCAAAGATAGATTTTGATTTTAATATTTATGAACCCGGAAACTGGGAGATTGTCTTTTGGTTTCGGAAGGGTAATCCCAAGTTTGAAGATGATTAAAAGGATTGATATAATAATTAAAGATATAATATAATGAAAAGATCGCTTTACATTATAAGTACGATTATACTGGTATCGTTGGCTATGGCAGTACAAGGTCAACAAAAAACAGTAACTGTGACCGGAAAGGTCATTGATAAATCTAGTAAAGATGGACTTCCCGGAGTGGTTATATTAACAGGAAAGCCTTTAAAAGGGGTGGGAAATGTAGGAGCCGATGGAACGTTTAAGGTAACCGTCCCCAAAGGAGCTACGCTGGTATTCAGGATGCTTGGTTATAAAGATGAAGCTGTCCATCTGGAAGGACAAAGCAAGGTTACAGTTAGCATGGAAACTCAGGCCAATAAGCTGAACGAGACAGTGATTGTTGGGTATGAGAAAAAGACCCGAGAGACGGTAACCGGAGCCGCTACTATTATTAGTGGAGATGAATTGCAGGATGTACCGGTAGCTAATGTGATGAACTTGTTACAAGGAAAAGTTCCCGGGTTAAATATTCAAAATAACAATGGATTGCCGGGGGCTGTGGGGTCTATTAGGATGAGAGGATTATCTAACATCTCTATCAGCGGAAATGGTCAGGGGGCTTTTTTGCAACCCACTTCTCCTTTGTTTGTGATTGATGGGGTTCCGGTTGATCCTAATTCCAATTTTCAATATGGCTTTCAACAAGCAGGACCAGGAATGAATCCATTATCTCTTATCCCTCAGGAAGACATCGCCAGTATTGAAGTGTTAAAGGACGCGAAAGCTACTGCTCTGTATGGTTCTCGTGGTGCCTATGGGGTCATTCTGGTTACTACAAAGAGAGGAGAGTCTAAAGTCCCCATTGTAAGATATACCGGAAGTTTTTTTGTGGATGTACCTCCAAAATTGAGACCCACGATTGGAGGGAATTTAGAAAGACGACAACGGATTAATGAAATCATGCGTCATGATAGTAGTTTATATAGTGCATTGAAATCGATTAGCCAGAGTCCAATGCTTGCCGATAGTTTGAATCCTTATTATAATAATTCGACCAATTGGCAAAAAGTATTTTACCGGCCTACCTATAATCAGACACACAATCTTTCGGTGTCGGGGGGAGATCAAAAGTTTAATTATAAGGTAAACCTGGGGTACTATCAGGAAAATGGGATTATTGAAAATACAGGCTTTCATCGGTATTCCTTACGTATGCATGCCCAATATTACCCCTCTCCCAAGTTTAAATTAATGGCACAATTGACTTCTACATTGGGACAACAAAACAAGGGCAGTGGTAATGGATTAATACAGACCGGGGTAGCGAAAGGAGCAAATACTTCTTCGCTTTTGCCTCCTCCTTCTTTATTTAATAGCAGTTCTGATGTATTGGGTGCATTAAAAGTAGATGATAATAATAAGACAGCCGATATCGATGCCAATGTTCAGGCAAAGTATGAATTGTTCTCAGGACTTTTCTTATCCAGTACTTTTAGTTATACCTATACGGGAGGAACAGAAGATCGGTTTACTCCTGCAGGGATAAGCAATGGCTATGCTAAAATGTATGCTTATGATGATAAAAAATATAATCTGTATAACAGAAATACTATTTCCTATATCAAATCCTTTGGAAAGAATAATTTGTCTGTCAATGTTTTTAATGAATTAACAGCTACCAGTTTTCAGGCGAGTGCCGCATTACAAAGGGATCTTCCTAATGATATCATAAAAGGACCTTTTGGCTTTAACGGACAAGATTCTAAAGGCGGAGTCTTAGATAATAAAACGGAGTCCAGGTTGGTTTCTTTTGCGGGATCTGTTTCTTACGATTATGATAAAAAGTATGTGCTTAGTCTTTCCTATAGATTGGACGGGTCTTCCATTAACGGACCGGCTAAGCCTTATTCTCGTGATCCTTCTATTGGCCTTCGATGGAACTTTAATAAAGAAAATTTTTTCCAACAGTTTTACTGGTTGGATTATGGTTCTCTTAGAGCAACATGGGGAAGGAATGTGGTCCCGAATGGAACTATTTTTGACGCTTATGGAAGCTATAATTATGGGGGGCAGTTTAACAATGAACCAGGGGCTGATATTAGTTTTGGACAAATGCCGAATACTTCTTTGACGCCTACTACGACAACGCAATGGAATTGGGGCTTTGATTTAGGATTGTGGAAAGGGAAACTGCAAACGTCTATGAATTTGTATTATAAACAGGTAGATAACCTTTTACAGTCACAGCCTCTGGCGCAAATAAGTGGTTTTGATAAATTAAATTCTAATAAAACCAGTTTAGTGGATTATGGATATGAGTTATCTGTAACCTACAGGCCTTTACCGGAGCAAAGTAAGTTTGACTGGACCGTTACCTTCAATGGTGCGATTAATCACGATGTATTGACGATGCTTCCCGATGGAAACCGTCAATTGAAGGTAAAGGCTACAGATGGTTCCGGACAGACCATTTTATATCGATTGGGACGGAATAGTTTATCGAATGTCCTTTATCATACGCGGGGAGTTTATAAGACTACGGCAGATGTACAGGTAGATCCACTAACAGGATTGAGGTACCATGTAGGAAGTGGTAGTGGAGCTACTTATTTCGAAGGCGGAGATCCTCAGTGGACCGATGTAGATGGAAATTATATCCTGGATGAACGGGATCAGGTCGTTGCCGGTAATTCACAGCCTTTGATTACAGGCGGAGGATCTTCTTTCCTGAGATACAAAAACTTTACATTGAATATTAGTTTCTCCTATACCCTTATTCGGGATATTTTGAATAATACATTATCCGGACGCTTCCAAAATTATGGGAATCCTTTTGGAAACAAAGCATTGTTGCCGATTGGTCAATTTGATTATTGGAAAGGTCCGGGGGATGAAGCGTTGTATCCTAATCCTTATTCCTTTTTACGAGGAGGAAGGATATCTCCTTTTAGGTTTGATCAGACCTTGTTTCAGGAAGATGGATCTTATTGGAAAATTAATAACATAGTGCTTTCTTATAATATAAATAATGATATTTTGGATCGTTGGGGAATCGGCGGATTTAGAATTTATCTGTCTTCCAATAATGTCTATACCTTTTCTAAATACAGCGGTCCAAACCCTGAGAAAGTGACAGATTTGGGTAGGGATAATTCTAATGGTTATCCTAATAGCAGGAGTTTTACCTTAGGAATAAATGTTAAATTTTAAATGGATGAAAGTCCTTTTGTTATGAAAAAGATTATATATATTATTTCGATTGGATTGTTCATTGGGTGCTGTTCTACCGGCTGTAGGAAGTTCTTGAATGTGAAACCTTCGGATAAACTTTCGGGAAATAATTTCTGGAAGACAAAAGAAGATGTAGAGAAGTTTACGGTGGGCATGTATAATAAGGTTCGATCCGGAATTACCCGGCAATGCCTTTGGCCTGTAGGGGATTTTCGCTGTGGAGCGATTGATACATATAAAGACGTGTACCCTAATAGGAAATATATTAATGATCTTGCAAAGAATGACCTTTGGGCCTGTATTAATGTGATATGGGATCGGGATGATCCCAATTATGACCCCAATACGGCTTGGTGGAGTACCTATACTCGTTTTGATAGATTGACCACCTGGAAATATTTCTATCAAATTATTCAACGGGCTAATATTTTATACGAAAATGTGATGAAGGTAGATGATCCCTCTTTTTCGGATGTCGAGAAGCATAAATACAGGGCAGAGGCTTCCTTTATTCGATGCTTCATGTATTTTATTATGGTTCGGATTTGGGGTGATGTGCCTTATTATACGGATGCCTTTAATCAGGAGAAGCTACCGAGGATGGATATGATTAAAGTGTTCCAAAAGTGTTTGAAAGATTTGGGAAAAGAAGCAAAGTATTTACCCTGGACTTATGAAGATCCTACTAATAGAGCGGTTCGTGCCATGCGAGGAGGAGCTATAGCATTGATGATGCACATGAATATGTGGTGTGCCGGCTTTGATAAATCCAATACCGATAAATATTACAAAGCTACCGATTCTTTGGGACAAGTTTTGGAGAATGCTGAGAGCAAAGATGCCGTAAAACTTCTTCCGATCAATGAGAAGAATGAAATATTTAGAGGTCGTTCCATGGAGTCATTGTTTGAAATTCCACAAAACCTCAACTATGGAGAAGGGTTTGTTTCAAATGTAAATGGAACATTGGCTTACTATTCTTATCCGGAAGTGAATAATGATCAGTACCAGAAAACACTCATTGTATGGAAAGAAGATTTCTTAGATAAGGCTTTTCCAGAGAATTTTTCTGATAAGAGGAGAGACTTTTGGTTTGATGAAACGATGCATAATACAGACGGCACCTTTCATTTCTTAAAGTTTGATAATCTATATATTATTAATCCTCAGAATGGAGCGAAAAGTAATGACAATAGCATTATCGTATTTCGCTATGCAGATGTGATATTACTCAGAGCACAGGCACTTGCCCAGTTAGATGAAGACGGGAAGGCGATTTCCGAATTAAACAGGATTAGGGACCGGGCAGGAGCTCAGGAATATCCTGCCAGTATTGACGATGGTCTTTCTTTGTCAGATGCCATTTTCTGGGAACGTAGCAGAGAGTTGATGGGAGAAGGGTACTATTATTATGATTTGGTACGAACCGGGAGAATCATGAATCCCGATTTCTGTTATCATCCCATGTCTTATTCGGCATATCAACAGAGAGCCTGGACATGGCCGTTGGACAGAGCGGTATTAGACCATGATCCCAAAATTCAACTAAATAGTTATTGGCAATAAGACAAATAAAACTACTGCATTATGCAAATATCAATGAAACAAATTATAAAGACAGTTATTGTTGTTGGTGTCATAGGCTTGTTTACGGTCTCTTGCTCGAAAGATAATTATTTTATCGATTCCGGTGATAATCCGAACAAGATAAGTGGCAGTGTTATGGATTATTTGGAGGCTAAACCGCTCTATTTTGATACATTGGTTCAGGTAATTCATCTGGCAGGGATGGATGATGTTTTTGAAGAGGATAGTATTACCTTTTTTGCTCCTATTGATTTCTCCATTGTGGCTTCAGTAACATCTCTAAATAATTATTTGCGGCTTAATGGAAGAGATACGGTAAGCCGCCTGGGGCAGATAAGTAAAACGACCTGGAAAAAGATGCTTTCTCTGTATTTGTTTAATGGGGTATATCATCAGAAGGATTTTCCGCAAATTGATACCTTGGCTGTTTTAGCTTATCCGGGTCAGAATTATGCTTCTTATGGAGGAAGACCCATGAATATCGGAGTAATTTATCATGATGTAAACAATGTGAAGTATGCAGGTTATCGTCAATTGTTGCTCTCTTATATTGTCGATTTTTCCAGGCCTCAATACAAGAATAAGCATGTACTCATCTCTTCTTCAGATATTTCGGAGAAGAACGGGGTGGTACATACGTTGCAATTTGAGAACCACTATTTTGGATTTGATACGACCCAGTTTATCCTTTCCGCTTTAAATAATGGGATAACTAATAAATAAATCGAAGCAATGAAAAATAATTTCACGAAACAGTCTAATTATATTGTTACTTTGTTGTTAATGGTGCTTGTATTGGGAGCCTGTAGCAGGGAAGATAAAATTAAGGAAGATCCCTATTCAGGCGGAAAGAAAGCGCTGGGCATTTCATTTTCTCAGGATACGCTTCCTGTGCCTGATCATGGTAACCCGGGGGAAGAAGTAACTTACCGGGTACATGGGCTTCAGAACTATACCCCTGATGAATTTACTGTTTATTTACATCAGGAAGAAGCAGAGGTGACAAAGTTAACCGATAGTACCCTTACTATCAAAGTACCTGCTTTTGCCACTACAGGAGAATTAATGTTAGACATTAAAAATCAGGTGTTTTTTGGTCCTTCTTTTGAAGTAGATGGAAAAATTAGATTGGATGAAACCTTTCTATCGGGGAATGGTGCCAATAGTTCCGTTAAGGATATGGTTGAAAAGCCCAACTCTAATTTGTTGTTGGTAGGTAGCTTCACAAACTATGATTTGAAAGCCGTTACTCAACCCATTAACCGGATTGCGTTGACTACGATCAACGGAAAGTTTGTATCTACCTTGTTAAGCGGGAAGGGCGCCAATGGAATAATTAATAGTATAGCTCCGTTACCCGATGGAAAATATATGATTGCCGGTGGCTTCAGCGCTTATAATGTTAGAAAAGGGATAAATAATATGACCAGGCTGAATAAAAAAGGCTCTTTGGACTCTATGGTCGTTGATGTGGTTGCTATGCCTGACCGACCCGGACAAGATACGGTACCGGCTTTTAATGGAGGGGTGAGTGGATCGGTAGAAAAAATATTTACTCATGATAATAAAGTGATTGCACTAGGAAATTTCAAGTCTTATGGAAAATATCTTTATGACTTTTCTACTTATGATGATAAATTCCTGCAGGAAACAAAAATTAACCAAATTGTTAGAATGGACAACGATGGCACAATGGACTCTTCTTACAATTATGATGAAGAAGCAGATCAACCTTATCCGGGCGGCAATGGACGGGTTAATGATGGTTTGATGTTGAGAAATGGGGAACTTATTGTAGCCGGATCTTTTTCTAAGTTCGACAATATGGATGTTGGAGGGATTGTTAAGATAAAGCAGTCTGATGGTTTGCCGGATGCTTCTTTCAACTCAGGTGGAAGTGGGGCTGATGGAGAAGTCTCTACTGTAAATTATAATAAAAATACGAAGAAATTTATATTGACGGGTAACTTTAATCATTTTAATGGGAAGCAGTATAATGGCATGGTCATGCTCAATGAAGATGGAACCGTGGATGATAATTTTAAGCTCCTATCATTAGAAGATGGGAAGATCAACTTTGCAGCGCAACTGGATAACGGTCTTATCATTGTTTCGGGAACATTTAAGAAATATGACCATGTGATAAGAACGGGATTTATGATTTTGAACCCGGATGGAACGCTGGCAGAAGGATATAATAATACAGGTGATTTTCAGGGGCAAATTAATAAAATTTACGAGACACGTTCTGCTTTAGGAAGGAAGGCGGTCTTGCTCATGGGGTATATTTCCCAATTTAATAGCGAGCCTGTCAATAATATCGTTCGAATAGAAATACAGCCATAAAAGATAAAAATATGAACTATGAAAAGTAGAAGAAAAAGAAAGATTCGTGTGGAATGGGGCCTTTTATTGATAAGTATAGGAGTCATGTTCCTCGGGGCATGTAAGGAAGACTTTGTAACAAAAATTCAGAAACATGACCCTGATGATACTGTATCTGTTCAATTGAAAGAACCTAAGGTATTGTATCTTATTGTAGATGGATTAAGAGGGCAAATTATTCCTCAGATTAATCCTCCTACATTAACAGAAATGACCCAAGATGCTGTTTATGCTTATAATGGGGTAAGTAATAATAATCATACTGATCTTTCTACTTGGGCAGATATGCTTACCGGGGTGGAGCCAAATAAACACAAGGTAAGAGGAACTGATATAGCAGGGAATGACTTGAGTGATTATCCTATGTTTTTTAAACGGCTGAAGGAAGCAAACCCTGATTACCAGACGGCGGCCTTTTGTAGTTCTGATAATTTAAGTGACGACTTGATAATGGATGCAGATACCAATGAGAGCTTTAGTGGGAATGATACAGAGACGAAGGAGGCGATTATAAAAGAGTTAGGGAAAGAGAACGTTACAGCTATTCTTGGAGAATTTCATGAGGTACAGCAAGCGGGAGAGGATTACGGTTACGACAGTTCAAAAAAAGAATATGTGGACGCGATTATGGAATTTGACCAAGAGGTGGATGAAATCATAAGCATGCTGAAACAGAGGAAGAATTATAAAAAGGAAAATTGGTTGGTGATTATAGCTTCTAATGAGGGAGGTCCCGCCACTATTCCCGCAGAAGATCAGGATGGGACACGATTTTCAGATCCTAAACTGAATACGTTTGCTATTATATACAACCCAAGATTTGGAAGTAAGTTTATCCCTAAGCCCAATACGGCGAATTTACCTTATGAAGGATATGCCGTTGAATTGAGCGGGAAAGGGAAGAGTGCTACTGATTATGGGGATGCTGTCAATGCTTATGTGCCTGATGTGGATCAATATAACTTTGGAACCTCAGGAGAATATACCGTTCAAATAAAGGTGAAAGTAGAGGATTTTGGATCCTCCTGGCCTTCTTTCTTTGGGAAAAGAAAGAGTAGTTACAATAGAAGTGAAAATGGATGGATGTTTATGTTCCATGGGGATAATCAATGGAGAGTAAAAGTAGGAGGAAACAAGACGACAGGAATACAGAATATCAGTGCAGATGAATGGCATACGTTGACTATGAAAATTTATGAAGAAAATAGTAAAAGACTCGTTGCTATTTATACGGATGGGGATCGGTTAGGATCAACGGTTGATATTACAGGAGATGACCTTTCTAATGATTTACCTTTAACGGCCGGCTGGAGCGATGGTTGGACATCTACTCAATCTGAATTATATATAACAGATATAAAAATGTATGATACGGCTTTAGCAGATACCTATATTGATGAGCATGGAGGGGATATAGGGTTGGATGAAAATAGCCCTTATTATCATAATGTTATCGGTTATTGGCCGGCTACAGATGGTATCGGGGATAAATTCAAAGATCAAAGCCCTTACCATAATGACATGATTTTTAATGTAACGGATAATAATGAAGATGATTTTGTTTGGGATAAATTTTCCGTTTTAAGCGGACTCATTCATGTTCCTCTTCCAAGTAATATTATCAATAGGGTCCCTCGGGGTGTAGATATGCCTCTGATTATATATAAGTGGATGGGATTAAAAATTAACACTTTTGATTTAGATGGTAAATTTTGGCTCCCAAAATATGATTAAACATACGTGATAAAGAGAATTTAAAATTGATTGTAATGAAAAAGATATTTTACATAAACAGGCTCTTATTATTAGCTGCTTTGGCTATGCTTTTTTCGGCCTGTGCGAAGAAGTATAAGTATGATTTTAAGAATGGCTATTCGAGTCCGGAGGCCAATGATTCTATTCCGTTGGATAAAGATACCTCAAGATTTCATGTGGATCGTTCTAAGATTGGTGAAGCACGATTGTTTCCGGGGATTGTCAGCGATACCGAGCCTCGTTTACAGGATTATAAAGTGAATCTTGATATAGATTATCATCAAAAAGCGCGGAATAAATTAAGGATTAGTGTACTTCCTCAGCCTTGGTTTGGCACCGGTTTGTATGCCCCTGCCGGAGAACTGATTGAAATTGATGTTCCGGATGGGATATATGGTCTTGAGGCACAAATAGGAGTTTGGACAGATAATGACGCGGGGAAAGATCAACAATTACGCGATCCGTTGATTGTAAATAAGATAGCCCTTTTCCCCGGGAAAAATTACATTAGAAATTTATATGGAGGACCTTTAATCGTTATTGCTTCTCGTTCGTTAGGCAAAAAAGTGGCATTGAATATTTCCGGTGCGGTAAAATCACCAAATTTTGTCTTAGGGGAAACGACGAATGCCGAATGGCATGATATGATTGCTCATTCCAGTGTCCCCTGGTTTGAGTTGGTAGGAAAACGTATTGTATTTGATCTCCCTACGAGTAAGCTCCATACCTTCCCGATCCAGAACCCTACTTTATTGATGAAGACCTGGGATTCGGTAATCGTAGAGGATTATAACAAGTGGTATGGCCTGTCAGATCATCCATCTGATCCTCGGAATCAGGCCCCTCAGTTGCCCTGGCGGGTTGTTCAGGATATTCAGCCTTCAGCGGGATATGCCCATAATGGGTATCCGGTAGTGGCGAAGTTAGATGATCATTGGTTTGTTCAGTTTGTTAGTGAAAGTTATATTCACGCTGCTAATGAATGGGGGCTTCTTCATGAGCTTGGGCATAATTTTCAGATGGGATCGACCTGGAAATGGAGTGATTTGGGTGAGGTATCTAACAATTTACATGTCTTCCATTTGGCACATCGTTTAGGTTTCAAACAGGATAAGATGAGTTCTTCCGATTTTTCATCCGCTTTAAGTTGGGCAGCGGAGGAGGATCCGGATAAGAAATTCTCAGATCTGAATGTAACGGAAAGATTGGTCATTTTTGTTCAGGTATTTGAATATTATGGATATAATTTCCAAACCTATTTGACCACGGAAGCTCGCCATGAAACACATACTGCATTGAATGACCAGATTAAGATTGATTTCTATTATGAGAAGTTGTCAGAATTTACCGGACATGATATGTTGCCCTTTATGAATCACTGGGGGCTTTACCCGAGTACACTTGCTCAAAGCACAATACAGGATGAAGGCTTGCCGGCTATGCGATATGAAGCGTGGAAGTTTAATCCATGGACGGGGGAAGGAGGTAAATCCGGAATTATGACGGTGGGTAGGTCTGATTGGAAGGTAGTGGAAGAAGTGGGTACGGCTGCTGATAATGGATGGACAATGCCGGAAGGCGGAACTTCAAAATATCAAGCTTCTAATTTGTTTGATGATGACATGGATACTTTTTGGAATACGGTATATAATAATCCGAATACCGATTATCCTTATTCGGTAACCGTTGATATGACAGAAGATCAACCGGTATCCGGTTTTTATTTTAAACACAGGGAACCGGCCGGTATTTATGATCAGGCACCAAGAATAGTAAATATATATATAGGAGAGGATCCCAATAATTTAACTGAGGTGGTAGCAGATGCTGAGTTACCGAAGGAAGATGGAAAATTAAAAGTTGATTTACCGGAAAATACAGCACCTTTCCGGTATTTTAAAGTTGAATTTACCAGCGGCTGGTCTTCTGGTGATCCGAATGCTAATCATGAAGGGCGAGTGATGGATTTGGCAGAATTGGGTGTTTATTAAACGGAAATAAAAGAATTATTGCTTAAAAATATAAATGATGAATTGTTTAATTAAGACAAAAACAGATAAGCATATAATGATGGGAAGAACATCCTTTTTAAAGGTATCAATATGGTTCATATTGGGATTGTGTACACTTTCCTTTTTAATGTCAGGGTGTACAAAATATCCGGATCCGGCTCCCTTTTTTGAAAAGTTTGATTCCTCAGATATTCCCATGAAACGGAAAGTTTTGATGATTGTGGTAGATGGAATGTCCGGACCTGAAATCAAAAAGATTCAACCTCCATTTATGACGAAGATGCTTCAACACAGTAAATATTCATGGAAGGCAATGGCAGATTTAGAAACCACAGATGCAGCGACCTGGGAAAGCTTGATGACAGGTTATTCGGTATCCAAGCATCAGATTCGGGATAGTAGTTTTGAAGTAAATACTTCTGAAGAGGAAGATTGGGAGGATAAAGTAGTTCCTGCTTATCCCACCTTCTTAAAGCGCATAAATGCTAAAAAACCGGCCATGAAAACCTATGCTGCAAGTCCCTGGCAGAAACTCAATGAGAAAGTGTTGGCGAATGTAGATAAATTGGTAAATGCAGCGGATGATGAGGAAGTCAAAGACAGTACCATTGCCCAGTTGCAAAAAGGCAATTCAGATTTATTGATTGCCGATTTTCATGAAGTAAATATGGCTGGAAGAACGGATGGCTTTTCGGCAAATAGTGTTGGATATAAGAAGGCAGTTCTGAAGGTGGATGATTATGTGAAGGATTTAGTAGAGGCTGTTAAAAAACGTCCGGACTATAAAGATGAACAATGGTTGGTTATTTTAACTTCTAATCATGGAGGTACAGGCAAGCGTTACGGAAAGAATACCGTAAAAAACAGAGAAATTCTTACCGCTTATTATAATCCACATTTTAAGAAGTATGAGGTTCCGGGTATTCCTCAACAGATGGGGGTTCAATTTCATTCTAATACGGCAGAAATTCAAGATAAGAATAAATACGATATCAAGGCTACTGGAGATTATACAGTCATGCTTAGGATTTATCCGACTGATTTTGGAAGCAATAATCCTGCATTCCTTACAAAATCGTCTTTGTCCTATGGCGCCGGTAATCACCAATGGACAATGATGTTTACCGGAGGTTCGGGAAAATGGAGGGCATATTTGGTGAGTACTACGGGCGAGCAATTGTATCTTCCTGCAGGTACATTATCAATCAATGAATGGCATACATTAACACTGAAGATTAATGAAGATAATGGAAAGCGAGAGGCCTCGGTATATACGGATGGAGAGTTTAATAATGATATAGATATTACCGGTTACGACTTCTCCAACGATAAAACTCTTAAATTAGGAGGAGTAGCCGGATTTGGAGGAGGATCCTCTACGGAAACTATTCATGATGTAAGGATTTGGACGACCGCCCTATCAGACGATGCTATTGATAGCTTGTCTTGTAATCCGAATGCGACACCGATATTAAATCAGTATAAGAATGATTTGATAGGGTATTGGCCCGGGAAAGATGGGGCAGGTGATATTTTTAAAGATCAAAGCGGAAAAGGTAATGATTTCGTTTTAAGCGATTATACCTGGGATTTAGTAAAAGCTTTTGAGGGATGTAAGGTAGATGAGACAGTTAGTAAATCAGACATTGACCAAATTACCAACTTTGATATCCCTGTACAAATATTCTATTGGCTTCGGGTGAATGTAGATGAAGATTGGGACTGGCCAGGAAATAAATGGATGAATCGTTATGAGAAAGAGTTTTATAAGAAGCAGAATACAGAGTAACAGTTTCTTCTCTATGAAACAATAAGAATGACATAAAACATAGCAATTTTGGAGCTTTTAGTACTTTTATGCTTGCTGTGGTAAAATTTGCGCAAACGATTGAAACAGGGGTTACAGGTAGAGGGAGTAAAAAATAATTTGCTGTTATTGAATAAGTCTATAATTTGCCTGTGCAAACGGTTTCTATAGTTGGAATAATTAATCAAGAGTTATGGAAAAAATCTATGATGAGTGGCGTTTAAAGGAAAAGATAAAGGGCCTGTGGATAATAAGTATAGGGGTAGCCTTTATATTATTTCTTCCTATGGGAGTCATGGGAAGAGATTTTTCTGTTTCCGATCTACTTTTAAAGAAAGATATTCCCGTAAAGGGGAAGGTCGTAGATTCCATATCAGGAGAGCCTTTGATTGGAGTCACCATCAAAGTGAAAGGAGGAACTGGTGGAGCAACAACGAATGCTTCAGGAGAATTTGAGCTGGAAACTTCGGAAGATGCCATCCTGCAGGTGAGCTATTTGGGATATGTAACAAAGGAAGTAAAAGTCTCGGCCGGAAAGACGCTGAAGATTTTGTTGGCACCGGAATCAACGCAGCTTAATCAGTTGGTTGTTGTAGGATATGGAAAACAGAAAAAGGTTAATTTGACGGGCGCCGTCGAATCAGTAGGGGAAGAAGTTTTTGAAAACAGACCAATCACGAATATTGGACAGGCGCTACAAGGAGAAATGGCTAATTTGAACATCAATATTTCAGATGGCGCTCCCAATACCAATCCTTCTTTTAATATTAGAGGAGGGACCTCTTTTTCAGGAGGATCCTTTAAAAAAGGAAGCCCTTTAATTTTGGTAGATGGAGTAGAAATGGCTGATCCGAGTCAACTGAATCCCAGTGATATTGCGAGTGTTTCCGTCCTAAAGGATGCCGCTTCTGCAGCTATTTACGGTGCCAGAGCTGCTTATGGTGTAGTGCTTATTACTACCAAAGATGGAAAGAAAAATCAAAAACCTCAGCTTAAATATGTGGGAAGCGTTCAATGGAATAAGCCAACAGCCGTACCGGATTTAATGGATGCCTATACCATCCAAAAGGCAGCAATGGATGCTTATACATTGACAGATCGTACGCCGCCAAGCAATATGCAAACGAAATTGGATGCCATTAAAGCACACATGGACGATCCTGAGAATGCCCCTGTTTATTATATGACTCCGGGTGGATCTATTGAATGGGTCGGAAATACGGATGATTATGCTTTGGCACTACGAAAGGCCTCTCCTATGCAAAAACATTCTTTAAGTTTTTCCGGAGGAAGTAAAAATACAACTTATTATGCCTCTTTAGGATATATGAACCAACAAGGTATTTATAAGATGAATACGGATAAGTATAAACGTTATAATGCCATGTTGAATCTGAATACCGATTTTACGGATTGGTTTTCATTACGGCTAAAATCCAATTATAATTACTCCAATTATACAGAACCTGTTAGCCCGGCAGGAAAGGGAGGCTGGTGGACTGCAATGGCACATGAACCGGATAGGAATATCAATATGCCTGTTAAAACACCCGAAAGTTCTCCGGTGGGGGTAATGTACACTGATAATATATTATCGTTTATGGACTATGGTTCTCAGAACAGAGAAACCAAGGAGCATGAAATGCTTTTTATCGCACCGGAAATTACACCGCTGGAGGGTTGGTCTATAAAAGGAAATTTTTCATATAAATCTTATAACTATAGAAGGAAACAGGTGATTCCTCTGATGAAAAGAATTGTAGAAGATTGGGATCACCCCACCACGGTTTATACCGATCCTTCCTCTGTTCAAAAATGGAATGAGCATACGAACCGGTTTACATTAGATGCTTTTTCAGACTATACCTTTTCTATAGGCAGAAGCAACTTTTATGCATTGGCAGGGTTTCATCAGCAATGGTATAATTATGATTATACCGGAGCGAAAGGAGAGGATTTGTTATCTCCCAACATTCCTGTCATTACCCAAACTCTGGGAAATCAGTATGCCTATGATGGCGAATCTCATTGGGCGATTCGAGGTGCTTTTTATAGAGTTACTTATAACTATGATCACAAATATTTATTTGAATCTGATGGTCGTTATCAGGGGACTTCTAAATTCCCTCATAATAGCAGGTTCAAATTTTTCCAATCGTTTTCAGGAGCATGGAGGGTTTCCGAAGAGGCTTTTGCGAAGCAATTTAAATCGGTGGTTAGTAACTTGAAATTGAGAGCATCTTATGGAAGTTTGGGGAATCAGGATGTCAATAATTATATTTATATTCCGTCCTATGGTACCATTTCCCAGGTCGATTATTTGTTTGGAGGAACGCGCCCTGTAGGTGTTACTCCTCCCGGATTAGTAGATCCTAATATCACATGGGAGACAGCGACCACCTTAGATTTTGGTATGGATTTGGAATTATTTGAGAAGTTTAATTTCACTTTTGACTGGTATAATCGTACCACTTCAGATATATTGGTTCAGGGAGATAAACTCCCTCCTGTTTTAGGAACGGATCCTCCTACTAAAAATTCTGGGAAATTGCGGACTTTGGGTTGGGATCTCACTGCAAGTTGGAGAAACCATTTTGAAAATGACCTTGATCTAAAGTTAAGATTTGTCCTTTCCAATTATAATAGTAAAATTCTGGCATTCAATGGGAATCCGGATAAACTGCTAAGTGCACTATATGTAGGAAAAAAGATGGGGGAAATATGGGGGTATGAAACGGAAGGAATTTTTCAGACAAAGGATGAGATTAAGAATGCCCCCAGTCAGGAATTGTTAGATGCCGGAATATGGTATCCCGGGGATGTACAATATAAAGATTTGGATGGGAATGGAAAAATCGGTCCGGGGGCTAATACGGTAGAAGATCCGGGAGATCATAAGATTATTGGTAATAGTGTCCCTCATCTTAAATTCGGATTTAATGTGGATGCGTCCTGGAAAAATTTCGATCTCAATATTTTTCTCCAGGGCGTTGGTAAAAGAGATTATTGGATAGGAAGCGATCTTTTTTGGGGAGCGATCATAGGAGGAACCGGGACATGGCAGGTCTATAATGATTCCTGGACACCGGATCGAAAAAACGCTTTTTATCCTGCCTATAAACCTAAGGGAGCCAATGTTTTAACCCAGACACGCTACCTGATGAATGCAGCCTATCTTCGACTAAAAAATGTGACGCTGGGCTATAACTTACCGGATAATTTGATTCAAAGGAAATTACATCTCGACCGGGTAAAAGTATATGTTTCCGGATATAACCTGGCCCGGATTTCCAAAGTGCCAAAGATTTTTGACCCGGAGGAGATGTCTGCACATTATCCTTTATTCAAATCCCTGGCTGTAGGCTTACAAATACAATTTTAAAATATTGAAAATTGAGAGAAGATGAAATCTAAGAATGGAATAAAAATACTTTATGGCTTCATGCTCCTCCTGCTTGTATGGGGTTGTAATGATAGCTTTATGGATAAATATCCTTTAGATGAGATTACGGATCAGAATTACTGGCATACTGAAAATGATCTAAGGTTATACTGTAATGCACTGTATCCGAAGTATATTATCGGATTTGGTTCCGGTTGGGGAGATGGCACTGTCGAGCCTTATGGATATACAGATGGTATTGTGTATGGAGATGTGATTTCTGATAATGCGGCGGGGTGGCCCTATTCAAAAGTAGCGGCAGATCAATATACGTCTTATATAAGTGGCGGGAGTGGCTCCGGTGGTTGGAACTTTGACAATATAAGAGATTTGAATTATTTTCTTGCGAATTATAAACGGGTGGATATTGACCCTGAAGCGCGTCATGTATTTGCCGGAGAAGTCTTGTTCTTTAAAGCCTGGGATTATTATAAAAAGCTCAAAACATTCGGAGCGGTCCCCTGGTTAAATAAGCCTTTACAAACCAACTCCCCGGAATTATACGGGAAACGACTTCCGAGGGAACAAGTAATGGATTCTATTTTGAATATACTAAACCAGGCAATTTCCTGGCTGCCCGAAAAAGGACAGGAAGAGCAAGGTCGTATTAATAAAGATATTGCCCGCTTTTTAAAATCCAGAATCTGCTTGTATGGAGGGACGTATCGAAAATATCATTCGGATTTGGGATTGGATGGAACAGCCTTATTAAAGGCCTGCGCAGAGGTGAGTGATACGCTTATCAGAGACGGACATTATCAACTTTATTCTACCGGACATCCCAATTCGGATTATCACAGTCTTTTTTCTCAGTATAGTTATGCGGATAACCCGGGTATTATTTTATGGCGCCAGTACGATGCAGATCAAAATTATGGGGTTGCTTTTAGCCGGTATTTTGCACAGAATCTTAGAGAACAATTTGGAGCAACAAAATCTCTGGTAGATGCTTACCTGTGTAAGGATGGAAAGCCCATTTCAGAAAGTTCGCTTTTTTTAGGACATGATTCCATTCAGAGGGAGATGAAAAATCGGGATCCCCGTTTAGAGCAGACGATTGCCAATTTTGGGACCTATAATTTACAAAAAGGAGTGATGGGGGCTGATAATGCGCCGGTTCCTAATATCCAGGGGATGAGTGGTAATCTTTGTCCTACCGGGTATCGCGTGGCCAAATGGTTCTTAAACGACCCCGATGATTGGGATCGGGTGACTTATGGAATGCAGGCTGCCCCTATCTTTAGATATGCAGAAGTTCTTTTAAATGATGCAGAAGCAAAAGATGAACTTGGACAGTGTGACCAAAGTGTGATTGACGAAACCGTGAACCTGGTTAGAGCCAGGGTCGGTATGCCGGCGCTCGATATTGGCAATATTCCTTCTGATCCGGCTTTAGATCAGGAATATGCAAAATATTGCGATTATGTTCCTTCCCCTTTATTACGCGAGATTCGTCGGGAACGCAGGGTGGAATTTGCTTTCGAAAATCATAGGTGGGATGATTTGATGCGTTGGAAAGCTGGCGGCTTTTTGGAGGCTCCCGTGGAAGGAATTAAGTTCGTTCAGCATCAATTCCCTTCAGTACAGGTGGGAAAGGATGTATATCTTAGTAATGATGGCTTTATTAAGCCCTATGCGAAAACACTACCCAATGGAAGAAAATGGGAAGACAAAGAATATCTTTTCCCGATACCTATTGAGGATTTAGTCTTAAATAAAAACCTAACACAAAACCCCGGGTGGGAAACACCGTAAATTTTAGAAGAGTATATCATGAAATATTTAAAACTCGCATTGTTGTTATTGTTTGTGCCTCTGGTACTCTCTGCACAATCCAATCATACGAAGAAGAAAGAGGTCCGTTACGGAGCCTTATACATTGGTAAACGGCACGATCCGGCCATGAACCACTGGCGGCAAATGCGCTTTGGAGAGTTCCTTCACTTCGGATTGTACTCCGTTCTGGGCGGTTCCTGGCAGGGGAAACATTATAATGGCGCGGCCGAGTGGATTAAATCCTGGGCACACATTCCGGATAGTGCCTATTTTTCGTTGATTCATCAATTTAATCCGGTAAATTTTGATGCAGATGCATGGGCAGCTATGGCAAAGAAGATGGGAGCTAAGTATGTAAGAATTACCACCAAACATCATGAAGGATTTTGTCTGTGGCCCAGTAAATATACCGAATTTGATATTGCTTCTACCCCCTATAAAAAAGATTTTTTAGGGGAATTGATTACTGCCTGTAATAAAGCCGGGCTTAAAGTGTCGCTTTATTATTCCATCCTGGACTGGCACAACCCGAATTGGCGTTCCAGTATCAACTCTAAATCAGACAGCATCGCTTATGCTAAATATAAAAAGTATGTCAAAAACCAATTGACAGAGCTATTGAAAAGATATCCCTCCATTATTGGGATGTGGTTTGACGGAACCTGGGATAAATCCTGGAAAAATGATGGCGAGTTTAGCTATAAATTAGAAAAATACTTGAAGAAGATTCACCCGGGATTGATCGTTAATGCCCGTCTGCGGGCTGATGAGTATGGTTCCCGGCATTTTGATTCCAATGGCCATCTAATGGGAGATTATGAAGACGGCTTTGAACGAAAACTACCGGATCCTTCGGATACAGCCGTTACCAAATATGATTGGGAAGGGATTATGACCATTCCTCAAAATCAGTGGGGGTATAATAAGATTTGGAACGGACATGTGAAGACGGCCGATGAAATGATCGAATTGATGACTCAGGCTGTTTCTATGGGAGGGAACTTCCTGGTTAATTTTGGTCCTAAACCGGATGGAACCTTTCGTATTGAAGAGCAGTATATGGCCAGGGCGATAGGGAAATGGATGAAAACAAACGGCCGGGCTATCTATGGCTGTGATTATGCCAAAGGATGGAAGAAGCAAGACTGGGGATATTATACAAGTGATACAGCGAATAATAAGATTTATATGGTGGTCTTTAATACGCCGGTTTCCGGGCTACTGAAAGTTGAGACCCCTCCAAAACAACAGATCAGGAAGTCTTATTCGTTGCAACATCCCATGCGTTATTTACAGGTGGAAAACATAGGGAAGAATGAATTTTATATCCACTTAGGACAAGAGGTTCATAAGCATCCTTATGTGATTGTACTGGATATAAAGCCTTCCGAGAAATCTTCGAAGTACAAAGACCGGCCTGCAAAGACTTAAAGCGGAAAGTGCTTTAATTTTGATATCTTTAGTGCTAAAAATACAATGAATATGAGGCGATCTCTAAAGCAAATTTTCCTGTTACTTTTGGTTCTTCCGGGACTTCTGTTTTCAAGTTGTCAACAAGGTACTCCGCCTCCGCAAGCCTATGGACCATTGCCTTCTCAACGCCAGGTAAAGTGGCAGGAATTGGGAATGTATAGCCTGATTCATTTTGGCTTGAATACCTTTACGGATAAAGAATGGGGATACGGGGATGTCAGCCCCGACAAGTTTCATCCTACGGATTTTGATCCCTATCAAATTGTCTCTGCTGCAAAGGCGGCCGGAATAAAAGGGATTATCCTGGTAGCCAAACACCATGACGGCTTTTGTTTGTGGCCGACGGAAACAACCGATTATAATATCTCAAATAGCAGTTGGAAAGATGGGAAAGGAGATGTTGTCAAAGCATTTCAGGAGGCTTGTAAGAAACAAGACATGAAATTTGGAGTTTACTGCTCACCCTGGGATAGAAACAGCGCATACTATGGAACTGAAAAGTATGTGGAGTTATATAGGAATCAACTGAAGGAACTATATTCGGGTTATGGAGATCTTTTTGAGTGCTGGTTTGATGGTGCCAATGGCGGAGATGGCTATTATGGTGGAGCAAAAGAAACACGAAAAATAAATAAAGCAACTTACTACGGCTGGGATACGACCTGGAACATGGTTCGTAAGATGCAGCCGAAAGCGGTGATCTATTCCGGTGCCGGAAGGGATGTTCATTGGATTGGGAATGAGCGCGGATATGCATCGGACTCTACCTGGGAAACCTTTACACCGGAGGGCATCGATGGGAAGCCGACTCCGGGAAATGTGAAGAGAGAAAAGATGCCTCATGGTACCCGAAACGGAAAATATTGGATGCCGGCCGAATGTGATGTTCCTTTGCGCCGGGGCTGGTTTTGGCATGCCGGACAAAAACCAAAATCTGTACAACAACTTTTTGATATCTATGTACATAGTGTGGGTCGGTCCTGCAATCTGGATCTTGGACTTGCGCCCGATACGACCGGACAATTGAGTCGGGAAGATGTAGAAGTACTGAAAAAATTTGGGCAGGTGCTCCGACAGACTTTTTCAAAGAATCTGGCAGAAAAAGCTGCTTTTCAGGCTTCTAATATCAGAGGTGATGATAATGCTAAATTTGGACCGGCTTATCTGATTGATGGGAATCGTTACAGTTATTGGGCAACTGATGACAGTGTACATACGCCAAGTCTGACGTTGCAGTTTGATACTCCTCAGCGATTTAATATTATTCGGTTAAGAGAAAATATTAAGCTGGGACAGCGCATTACTGCTGTAGCTATTGATCTGTGGAAAAACGGAGCGTGGCAGGAGCTGAAAAAGGTATATGGAATAGGAGCAAATCGGTTGATTAAGTTGCCGAATGATGTAACGACCAAGAAAGTGCGATTACGGATTGTTGATGCTCCGGTCTGCATTGCATTAAGTGATTTTGGATTATATGAAAGCCCTGATTTAAGTAAACTTACAAATGAATGAATTTAGAAGTGTGGGGAAAGTTTTTTTGATATTAATTATCGGATTAATTACCGGCTTTACGTCGGCTTATGCTCAACATTCGGGAAGGGAAAAAGTGAATATTGACCGTTCCTGGAGGTTCCATGAGGGACCGGTGAAAAATGCTCAGTTGAAGGATTTTGATGATAACGACTGGAAAATAGTGAATATTCCTCACGATTGGCGAATCCATGATAAATACAATAAAAATAACCGGAGAAAGAGTGGATACTTACCTAAAGGAGTGGGGTGGTATAGAAAAAAATTAGAAAATCTTTCTGACTATCGGGGGAAAAGGATTTTTCTTTCTTTTGATGGTGTTTTTAGAAATTATACGGTCTATGTCAATGGCAAAAAAGCAGATTGGCATCTTTCCGGATATACCGGGGAGGTGATAGATATTAGTGATTTTTTAGATTTTGACTCAGAGGATAACGAGAGCGCTGTGTTTGTAGATAATGTAGATGCGGTCAAAGCGGTAAAACCTCATCCCCAAAGTGAATATGGTCCGGGGCATGAAGGGTGGTGGTATGAAGGATATGGAATTTATCGCCATGTCAATTTAATTATCACCGATCCTGTGCATGTGGCGCCTTGGGGAACCTTCGTTTTTACAAAAAATGTTTCCCATGAAAAAGCAGACATTTATATTCGGACAAAAGTAGAAAATCAAAGTGGACAGCAGCAGAAAGTTGAATTAAAAACCGTGCTCCTGAATCCGGCGGGAGAAGCGGTGGAACAAGTTGCTGATACGTATGAAATCAAGGCGAACAGCAGCATAAAAGCTTATCAAAAGACACAGGTTGGAAGTCCTGAATTATGGTCTCCGGAACATCCTTACTTATATTCGGTTGTGACGAAAGTGATTGTTGACGGGAACTTGGCAGACACGTATAAAACTCCTTTAGGAATTCGGTGGTTTAAGTTTACGGCGGATAGTGGCTTCTATTTGAATGGGAAACATTTACAGTTAAGGGGAATGAATATCCATGCCGGATTTGGAGGATTAGGTACTGCTTTGCCGGATGCTGCGAATGTTTATGATGTGAGGTTGGCCAAGGAGATGGGCTGTAATATGATCCGCTCTGCACATAACGACCCTTCGCCTTCTTTGATGCGGGCTTGTGATAGTTTGGGCATGATGCTTTGGGCCGAGACACGTTACCTGGGAAAGGATACTTTTGCGTTGCAAACATTACATGATTTACTTCAGCGGGATCGGAACCATCCTTCGATTGTCTGCTGGGGATTGGCAAATAATAGTGGTAGGAATAATCCAAAGTTGACTCGTATGTTGGAAGTGATGAATGGATTGGTGAAAAAGATGGATCCTACCCGTCCGACTATTTTTGGTTGTGAATATAATGGGGATCCTAATGCGACCGGTTTTGCTTTTATTACGGATGTGATGGGCTATAATGGAAGTGGGATGGGGAGAGATGATCCGGATCATCAGAAATATCCCTATCGAAAAATGATGATTAGCGAGTATGCCTCCGGTAGAGGAACCCGGGGCATCTATCGGCGGAAGAAGGTGGCTGATTCTAAGTTGGATACGCTGAATGATGGTCATGTGTTTAAGACCGGATATCTATATAGTATTTATGATTTGTGTAGCGCACATGAAAGCGCATGGTCTCACATTGCCAACCGTCCCTGGCTGGCGGGTGGGCTCATGTGGTCAGGAATAGAATATGTGGGAGAGTCCAACGGCTGGCCGGTTGTGACCAGTCAGTTTGGTGTTTTTGATGTGGCCCGATTTAAAAAAGATGCCTATTACTACTATAAGCAGGAATGGACGAAGAAACCAATGGTGCATATTGTTCCCGGAAGTTGGAATTTTAATAAAAAAGATTCTTTGATTGATGTTTGGGTCTATACGAATTGTGATAAAGTGGCGTTGTTCTTAAATGGAGATACTTTGGGGGTTAAAACGCCGGTAGAACATGGTCATATTTCCTGGAAAGTACCTTATTCCCCCGGAAAATTATCGGCAAAAGGATATAATGAGGCCGGGGCAGTAGTCGCAAAAGATGGGATAAAAACAGCGAAGCATGCTTATGAATTAGACCTGGAAACTAACCGAAAGGTACTTCGGGCAGATGGGAAAGACTTGGCTTTTGTAACCATCAATATAGCAGATAAAAAAGGAACACGGGTGCCTTATGCAGATAATGAAATACGTGTGGACGTATCGGGAGGCCAGCTGTTGGGATTGTGTTCCGGGAGTCCGGTAAGTCATCAGGATCCGGCTATCCCTCAGATGAAGGCTTTTAATGGAAAACTATTAGCCATTGTTCAAGTCGATTCCAATCCGGGCAAATTGAAAATGAAAGTAAAATCAGAGGGGTTAAAATCGGCCTCTTTACAAGTGAAAAAACAATAAAAACACTTTTTATATCGCGGTGTTTTGGCATCACCACTTATGAGCAAAATATGGTATTGTTTAACGTGTAAAATAGAAATAAAACAAAATAACTCATACTATGACTATGAAAAAACGAATTTTAGGACTATCCTGCCTGTTTATTTTGACGGTATTAACGGCTTATGGACAAGAGGGACGGGTTGTTAAAAACCTCGATCAGGATTGGCAGTTTTATAAAGGAAAAATCACAAAGAATACGGATAGGGAAACTCTTCAGTGGGAGCGCATCAATATCCCTCATACCTGGAACAATATTGATATGCAGCAGGATTCGGTCTATTATGAAGGGGACGCCTGGTATAAAAAAACACTTTTTATACCTGAAAAAGATACGAACCGAAGGCTGTTCCTAAAATTTGACGGCGTAGGAAATGTGGCAGATGTATATGTCAATGATCGGTTTATAGGGGAGCATAAAGGAGGGTATGCTGCTTTTACTTTTGAGATTACGGATGCTGTACATCCGGGAGAAAAGAACCGGATCAAAATAAAGGTGAATAATGAGATGCGGCCGGATGTGATCCCTATTAATCACGCACTTTTTGCCAATTATGGCGGGATTTACCGACATGTACATTTAATCAATACGGCAAGACTCAATATTTCCACGCTGGATTATGCTTCACCGGGAGTGTTTATTGACCAACAGAATGTTTCTGATAAATCGGCCGATATATCGGTGAGTGTGGAACTGGAAAATAAAAATATCTCGTTTCGGAATGTAAAGATAAAAGCCATCCTGAAAGATGAAAAAGGAAGGGAAGTTCAGGCCTCTGCCATAGATAGTAAAGTCTCGCCACAAGGGGTAACCAATGTACAGATTCCTATTCCGGTGATGCATCCTCATTTATGGAACGGGAAAAAAGACCCTTATTTATATTCCGTTCATGTGAAAGTGTTGAAAGAAGGAAAATTGGTTGATGAAGTAACCCAACCTCTGGGTATTCGCTCTTTTCATATTGAACCGGGAAAAGGATTTTATCTGAATGGAAAACCCTATCGTTTGTATGGGGTGGCACGTCATCAGGACTGGTGGAAACAGGGCAATGCTTTGACGGATTCTATGCAGCGTGTAGATATGGAAATGATTGACGATATTGGAGCTACTTCAGTGCGCTTCGCTCATTACCAACAGGCCGATATCATTTATTCTGAGTGTGACAGTATGGGCATTTTAGCCTGGGCAGAAATTCCGTTTGTCAATGCCTCTTCGGGAAAAGAAGGCTCAAATGCGAAACAACAATTGACAGAATTAATCAAGCAAAATTACAATCATCCCTCTATTTTTACCTGGGGATTGCATAATGAAGTGTATACGAAGTATCCCACCGGCTATCCTGCCCGCCTGACCCACGAACTCAATGATTTGGCCAAAGATTTGGATCCTTACCGTCCGACGGTGAGTACCAGTGGATATGGGACGATGGAACGAAATATGAATCTGATGGCCAATATTCAGGCGATGAATAGATATTTTGGCTGGTATTATGGGAAGTTGACGGATCTAAAAAGCTGGGTAGAAGGGTTAGAAAAAAAATATCCCAAGTTTAATGTGGTCTTATCGGAATATGGCGCCGGTGCAAATATTAAACAGCATACCGAAGAAGTGAAGAAACCAAAAAACGTTATTTCCGGACAATTTTTCCCGGAAGAATATCAGACCAAATACCATGTTTATTACTGGTCAGTGATTGAGCAACATCCTTATTTACTTTCCTCTTATGTATGGAATATGTTTGATTTCTGTGTGCCCGGCGGATGGAATAGAGGAGGCGTAATGGATCGAAACCTGAAAGGGCTTGTTACTTTCGACCGTCAAACCAAAAAGGATGCTTTTTATTGGTATAAATCCAACTGGAGCAAGAAACCGGTGATTCATATTGCAGGAAGGAGATTGAAGAACAGGACGCAAAGAGATAACCGGATAGAGGTTTTTTCTAATCTGGATCATCTACAACTGACATTGAATAACAAAAAGCAAAAGACCTATCAGCAGGGGGCCAATGAATGTGATTTTGTTTGGAAGGTAAAATTACGAAAAGGGAAAAATACGCTGAAAGCTACCGGATTGAAAGATGGGAGGACTTATTCGGATACGATCATAGTAGATTTAAAAGACACACATTAAGTTTTTGTTATGGAAAGAGCATTAGAAACAAATATCCATCCGGGTATTATACTTAAAGAGGACGTATTGGATGCTAACAAATTAAGTATAAGTACCGCTGCCGATTTACTTGGAGTTACACGATTGACGCTGTCTAAAATAGTGAATGAAAAAGGGTCTGTAACGCCGAATATAGCGTTACGCATCGAAAAGGTCTTTGGAGGGAAAGCTGATTTTTGGCTAAGGATGCAAAGAGGGTATGACCTATTGGAGGAGGTTAAGAAGTTTAGGAAAAATCCTCCGAAAATCAGGAAGTACAGGGCGATAAGCGAACATTCTGCCGGATAAAATAACTTGGTTAGTTTTGATGGGGCTTCTTGTTATTGCTTCGAATAGGAATGTCCTTTTGTTCTGCTAAAAGAGTAGAATATAAGATCTATGAGAAATAAACTCTTTACATTTTTAGGACTAAGTTTTTTGGCGTTCTTGCTATTGATAAGCTGTTCGGTAAAAAAAGACACTACGCTTTTAAAACTTTGGTATCAGCAACCGGCACATCAATGGACGGAAGCTTTACCATTGGGAAATGGCCGCATAGGCGCCATGGCTTTTGGTGGGATTGATACCGCTCAATTTCAACTCAATGATGCTACGCTTTGGTCCGGATATCCAAAAGACGACAACAATCCCCATGCGAAAGAGGTCCTGCCTAAAGTGAGAAAGGCATTGTTTCATGGGAATTATGAAAAAGCAGACAAGCTCTGTAAGCAGATGATGGGGCCCTATGTGGCTAACTATCTGACTTTAGGGAATCTCTATTTGGATTTTGACAGAAAAGAAGAAACGGTTTCAAATTATAAGAGAACCCTGAATTTGGAGAAAGCAATTACGACAGTATCTTTCGAGAAGGGAGGAATAAAATATACCCGTGAAGCTTTTGCCAGCTATCCTGATCAGGTGCTTGTGATTCGGTTAAAAGCTAGTAAATCCCATGCAATATCCTTTCAGACGCGCTTTGATAATCCCATGCCTCATAAGATAAAAGTAGAAAATGACCATTCCATAATGTTGCATGGAAGGGCACCAAACTTCGTGGCGCATCGCTCCTACCATGAGCCACAAGTTATTTATGACAGTACGAAAGGCATACGCTTTGCTGTAAGAGTAGCTGTAGAAACGAAAGGTGGGAGCGTGAACTCGGATACCTCCGGGCTAACCATTAAGGGAGCTACAACCGTGACTTTGCGGCTAACGACCGGTACGAATTTTATTGGATTTAATAACGAACCTGAACATAATGGAAAAGAGATTTCAGAGGCTTCGGGAAATATGGTTAAGGCCGAAAGAAGTTCTTTTCAAAGCTTATTGGATCGGCATGAAAAAGATTATCAAAGTTTATTTGATCGTGTCCATTTAGACCTTGGGGCAGACAGTCTGGCAAAGCTTCCTACAGATACTCGATTAAAAACATATACGAAAGCAGGTGGTTATAGTGATCCACAGCTGACTACTTTATTATTTCAATATGGCCGGTATCTCATGATTGCAGGCTCCCGCCCTTCCCATGAAACGGATAAGGTGTATGGTCGTCCGATGAATCTGCAAGGGATTTGGAATAACAGTATGGAACCACCCTGGGGCTCAAATTATACGACCAATATTAATACGGAAATGAATTATTGGCCGGCAGAAAAAGATAATTTATCGGAAAGTGCACTCCCGCTGATCCATTTTGTCAAAGCGCTATCCAGAAATGGGAAAAGGACCGCCAGAATAAATTATGGTGCCAATGGCTGGACGGCACATCACAACAGTGATATATGGGCACAAACCGCGCCACCGGGAAATTATGGGAAAGACCCGATGGCTAAACCCCAATGGGCGATGTGGACGATGAGTGGAGGTTGGTTATCTCGTCATCTTTGGGAGCATTATCTGTTTAATGGGAATAAGCATTACCTTCAAAAGATGGCTTATCCGGTAATGAAAGGAGCTGCCCGCTTTATGTTGGATTGGTTAATACCCTATCAGGGACATTTAGTAACCGCTCCTTCGACTTCTCCGGAACATCTGTTTACCATTAATGGACATAAGCATGCAGTGAGCATAGCCTCTACCATGGATATGTCAATTATCCGGGATCTGTTTTTCAATACGATGCAGGCTGCTAAAATATTAGGTAAAGATACGCAGTTTAGAGATTCTCTAAAAGAGGCTTATCAGAAATTGTATCCTTTTCATATTGGTCAATATGGACAGTTGCAGGAATGGTACAAGGATTGGGATCAACCGGGAGATCATTATCGTCATCTTTCTCATTTGTATGGATTGTTTCCTGCCGCTTTGATCTCACCAAGACGTACCCCTCAGTTGGCTGCAGCAGCAAAGAAAAGTTTAGAAATGCGTGGAGATGGAGGAACCGGGTGGTCTAAAGCCTGGAAAATTAACTGTTGGGCCCGACTGGAGGACGGGAATCATGCCTATAAAATTTTAAATGAACAACTCTTTTTAACCGGACAGCGTGGAATCAATGGAGATACGCGGGGAGGGTCTTATGCTAATCTTTTTGACGCGCATCCGCCCTTTCAGATTGACGGGAATTTCGGTTTTACTTCCGGTGTGACGGAGATGTTGTTGCAAAGCCAGGATGGCGCTGTTTATTTATTGCCAGCCCTGCCCGATGAATGGGAGGAAGGAGATGTAAAAGGACTGAAAGCCAGAGGTGGTTTCGTTATTGAAGATTTATGCTGGGAAGACGGACAGCTAAAAACGGCGACCATAAAATCAACTTTGGGTGGGAATTGCAGGATCAGGACGAAAGTTCCTATCCGGGTAAAAGGGGCGAAAGCCCAACAAGTGAAAACGGAAGAAAAAAATCCCAATCCTTTCTTTCAGTGTCCGTTGAAAGAAGATCTCGTTATAAAAGATTCCTCGAAGATTGAAACCTTAAATTTAGAAAAGACCTACTTAACGGATGTGGAAACGAGCGAAGGAAAAAGTTTTACAGTACAAATTGAAAAAGGACGTTGAAGGAGAAGTGAAACAAATGTAGAAGTCTCCCTTTTTTATCTTATCTTTCCAATTCATACAAAAAGGACATCCATAATATGGAATTTATGTATAATTCCACGTAGTAGGCGGTGCTTTTTAATGGGATTGGTAAGCAGTATTTCTTTTTAAAATAGGTAACTTTGTATTAGAAAATATTTATACCCTTGTCGAAAAAAATATTGAAGGAAGAGGAACGGCTGTTACGGCAGATAGCTGAAGGCAATGAAGAGGCTTTTGCCCCGCTTTTTCATGCTTATAGGGATAAATTATTTGCTTTTATTTTGAAACTGTCCGGGTCCCGGCAGATATCGGAGGATGTGGTACAGGATGTATTTATGAAAATATGGTCTAAGCGGGAAGCTCTTTCAGAAGTAGACAATTTTAATGCCTATCTTTTCCGGATGGCACATAATCATACTCTTAATTTATTAAAGCGCAGATCCAGAGAGGTGCTGATTAGAGCTGAAAAGAAAAGCAATAACGCTTCTCCCTTTTCCCGGCCGGATAACCAGCTTATCTTCAATAATATCCAGATTAAATTACAAAAAGTGGTAGAAGCGCTTCCTCCCAGGCAAAAAGAAATTTATCGATTAAAAAGAGAGCAAGGATTGAAACATGAAGAAATTGCCCGGCAATTAAAATTGTCCCCTTCCACCGTAAAAAACCATCTTAGACAGGCGTTGCAAACCATAAGAACGAAAATGGGGGATTATTATCCGGAGGTGTTAATCATGATTGGATTCTTTTTACCGCTTTATCACTTTTAGAGAGCGTTTTCCTTATTGTCTGACGGTAAAGACGAAAGTGCAAGCAGGAATTTTTTGAAAAAGACTAGGCCTTTTTTTCTTCTCAATTGTCTTATCTATAAGACAGATGAAATAGATGTTTTTTTTGAAATAAAATATGGCAAAAGACAGAATATATGAATTGCTCCTAAAACTTTTTCAGGGAGAACTCTCTTTGGAGGAAGAGGAAGAACTGGCTTTATGGATAGAGAGCTTTCAGGATGATGAAGAGTGGACGCAGCAGCTACAGAGTGTCTGGATGGAGTATGAACCGGAAGAGAGAATGGAAAAAGAAAAGGCAGAGGTCTTATTAAAACGTATTACAAGAAAAGAGAAGGCGCCCTTTATAGAAAGGAAAAGGATATATTTTGATCGGAAAATGCTAAAGTGGGCTGCTGTAGCAGCAATTATCGGGTTATTACTTGCTTTTACCATAAAATATTTGCTCCCGGGAAGGGAAATAGAAAGTAAGGTAGTGGTACAGCAGCAGAAAGAAACGCCCATTACTCCCGGAGGGAACAGGGCTGTTTTGACCTTATCTAATGGGAAGTCTATAGCTTTGGATAGTTCACAGAAAGGATTGTTGGCCAATAATGGCAACGGTAAAGTATTGAAGATTTCCAGTGGGGTATTAAAGCTTCAAAAAGAAGCGGAAAGCGCATCCTCATCTATTACTTATAACACCATTACCACCCCTCGGGGCGGTCAGTATGAGGTTATTCTGTCGGACGGTAGCAAAATTTGGTTAAATGCCGGTTCCTCTTTGAGGTTTCCGACGGCCTTTAATGGTGCTAAAAGGGAAGTTGATGTAAAAGGAGAGGCTTTTGCTGACATCGCAAAAGATGAGAATCGTCCTTTTTATGTACACGTTCTGTCAGAGTCTGATGAAGAGAAAGGGACGATAAAGGTTTTGGGGACACAGTTTAATATCAATGCTTATCCTGAAAACAAGCATGTGAAAGCAGCATTGATTTCCGGAAGTATTAAGGTAGAAAGAGGGAAAACAGAGAAGACATTGGTGCCCGGGGAACGAGCTTTTATTAAAGATGGGAAGATTGCTGTTAAGAAGGAAGAAAATCTGGAAAGAGTCATCGCCTGGAAGGAGGGGCAATTCAATTTTGAGGGGTACGATATTCGGCATGTGATGCAACAAATAGCTCGTTGGTATGATGTGAAGGTCGAATATAGAAATATCCCTACCGACCATTTTGTGGGAACCATTTCCAGAGGAAAGAATATTTCGGAGGTGTTAGATATGTTGGAGATGACGGGTGTGGTTCATTTTGAAGTGGAAGGCAGAACAGTCATTGTGACCCAATGAGAAAATAAATTATTTTGACTAAACGACTAAACGACTAAACGACTAACATTATGAGCCCCTAAATTTACAATTATCTGAATTTGTCGAATTACCCTGAGTGTGTGAGGTTTACTCTGAACTTGTCAAGGGCATTGCCCTGAGCTTGTAGGAGTTTACCCTGAGCTTGTCGAAGGGAAGGGAAAAAAACCGGATTTCGGCGGCATCCGAAACCCGGTAAAAATTTAGACAAAAGTAATCCTGAAGACCTCATGGGTTATTCAGGACAATGTGTAAGACATATTATTTTTTCATCTAAACCTACCTGCCGGTTAGGCAGGCCATACAAAGGTATGAAATTATTATTTACAAAGGTCCGGGAAGAGCAACGTCCTTGTAGCCCCTCTTCGTATCGGACTTTCTCTAAAAGGATATTATTGGTTATGAAACTGACTACATTTCTCCTTTTAATCGCTTTGACCCAAATAAGTGCCAAAAGTTTTTCTCAAACTATAACCATTACAGGAAATAATATTTCTCTGGGAAAGGTTTTCAGAGATATACATAAACAAACCGGATATCATTTCCTCAGTACAAAGGAACAGCTTTTGGACAGCCGAAAAGTGGACGTTAACTTAAAAAAAGTTCCTCTCAATGAAGGACTAAGATCCGTTTTTAAGGGCCAGCCACTAACATATCGTATTTTGGATAAGACCATTATCGTGAAGCGTAAGGCAAATAATGTAATGAAATACCGGTCGGAAGAAACTTTACCGGAAACAATATCTATTGAGGGTACAGTAAAAGACTCTATTACAGGAGATCCTCTTGTTGGAGTGACGATAAAGGTAAAAGGAGGTACAGTAGGAACAACTACAGATGTAAAAGGAAAGTTTAGCCTGGAAGTGCCAAAGGATGCGGTATTGGAAGTGAGCTATGTGGGATATAAACCGCAGGAGATTTCTACAAAAGGAAAGACAGATTTTCAGATTTTGTTGGTGACGGCAGCAACGGGATTGAATCAGTTGGTGGTGGTGGGATTCGGTGAACAAAAAAAGAAAAATATTACAAGTTCTATTTCTAATATTTCAGCTAAGGATATAGAAAAAGTAGATGGAGGGGCAACAATAAGTTCTAAATTAGCGGGTAAATTATCTGGACTGTCTTTTCGCCAAGCAGAAGGACGCCCTGGTTCAGGAGCAACTATAAACATTAGGAATATGGGAGCTCCTTTATACGTAATCGATGGAGTTATAGAAAATAAAGGAAGATTCGATCAATTAGATCCAAATGATATACAAAGTATTTCAATTCTTAAAGACGCCTCGGCCGCTAGTGTTTATGGAGTCCAAGCAGGGAATGGGGTTGTCGTTATAGAGACAAAAAAAGGTCGTTTAAATACTCCATTAAGGGTTAATGTTAAAGCGTATAGAGGCTGGCAGAATTTGACAAGATATCCTAACAACGTGGTTGATGCCTATCATTGGCAATTATATGCAGCGGATGCTCAAATGAATTCTAATGGAACTACAGGGATAACCCGTCAGGATATTCAAAACTGGAAGGAAGCGAAAAGCCCGGAATTTCAGAGTTTTGACTGGCCTGCCATGATTTTTCGAAAAAACGCTCCTCAAACTGCTTTAAATATTGACTTGTCGGGAGGTAGTGAAAAGACCAATTATTATTTATCTTTTTCTAGATTTAAACAAGATGCCGTATTTAAGGAATATCAATATGATAGGTATAACGTACTTTCGAATGTTGAGACTAGAATAGGGAAAGAAAATCGGCTAAAATTAGGGGTTAGCTTTAGAGGAAAAATAGAGGATAGATTACATCCTGGAATTCCCGGACTGGACGATTACATGCAACCTCTGAATGCTGCAATGCGAAACAGACCTATGTTTAGTGCTTTTGCCAACAATAATCCTAAATATTTAAACGATATAGGTTTTAATAATACAAATGCGGGTTTATGGACCTTTGAGCGATCGGGAAAATATCAAGATAGATGGTGGGCTTTGGCTACTCGATTTTCTTTGTCTTATAACTTTCCGGTTAAGGGTTTAAGTGCAAAAGCCTCTTTTAATTATACGTATGAGGATAACTTGTTGACTAACCATGAAAAGAGATATAAAGCATATACCTATCATTATGATGATAGCACTTATGAAGTAACAAATACGAAGCCTAATGCCTGGCAGGAACGCGGAACGCAAAAGAATTTTAGAAAAAACTTTAGTGGTCAGATTAATTATTCTCGCCTGTTTAAAAAACATAATTTAAAAGTATTATTAGCAACAGTATGGCTTTCTACACAAAGTTTGAAGACGCACATTCATTCTGTTCCTCCTACAGATGTATTAGATCAGTTCATTTTTAATACAATTGATGATAATGGATTTTTAGATGCAAATAATAAAACGGCACGAATCGGGTATATAGGGAGAATAAAGTATAATTATGCTGATAGATATTATTTAGAATTGTCCGGCCGTCAGGATGGGTCGTGGAAATTTCCTAAAGATAATAGATGGGGTTTCTTCCCTGCATTTTCAGCCGGATGGAGGTTATCATCAGAGCCGTTTTTAAGTTCTTCTTTAGGACAAGGTAATATCATAAATGATTTAAAACTAAGAGTCTCTTATGGCGTTCTAGGAGATGATGATATTGGAATTGGACCTTACGCCTATGTCCCTGGTTATAATTTTGGCATAGGAAATTTTATTGTTGATGGTCAATCTTTTAATATGTCTGGTTATAGAGGGCTACCTGTAACTAATATTACCTGGTTTACCAGTAATATGTTTAACATAGGATTAGATTTTAGTCTATGGGATAATAAGTTTACAGGATCCATTGAGTATTTTAATAGGAAAAGGAAAGGATTACTTGCAAAGAAATATGATCTGTTACTCCCAAGTGAGATAGGATATCAATTGCCTGAAGAAAATCTCAATAGTGATGAAGTTTTTGGAGGCGATATTGAGTTATCTTATAATGGAGATTTGGGAAATTTACATTATGAAATATTTGGTAATGTTAACTATGCCAGAAAAAAGATGCTTCATAATTATAAGCCTCGATATGGAAATTCATGGGACAAATATAGAAACGCTACTGAAGAAAGACTTAAGGATATATTTTGGGGTTATGAGGTAAAAGGACAATTTCAGTCTATCGATCAAATTAATAATTATTCCGTGGATGTAGATGGTAGAGGAAATACTACTCTATTGCCTGGAGATTTAATATACAAGGATGTGAATGGAGATGGGATTATTAATGAAATGGATATGAGACCGATTGGATTTAATAAGGGAGGCCAACCGATTGTGTATGGTGGATTCGGATTTAATTTGAGATGGAGAAGTTTTGATTTTGCCGCTAATTTTTCATTTGGTGGGGGATACACTATAGTTAGAGATGGATATGCTAAAATTTCATTCCTAAATAATGGTAATCTTTTAAAGGATTATACTGATAGGTGGCATCGGGAGGATCCGTTGGATCTTAATAGTAAATGGATTCCAGGTAAAGATATTCCCCTAAGATTTAATGACGGTTCACATAGTAACTACCGGACGTCATCATATTGGGTTATAAATGCCAGGTATTTAAGATCCAGATCTATTTCTATTGGATATACTCTCCCTAAAGATTTGACAAAAAAGGTTAGCATACAACGAGCTAGAATATTTGTTGATACGGATAACTTACTAACATTTGATAATGTTAAAAAGCAGGCAAGTTTTATTGATCCTGAAATAAAAGCAAATAATGCAATTCAGTATCCCCAAAGTAAATTTATTAATGTAGGAATAAAATTAACATTCTAAATATTTTTTATATGAAAAGACTAATATTCTTTACAATAGCAATCCTTTTTGTTTCTTCAATGGGTTGTAGTAAGATGCAGGATCGTTTTTTAGATAAAGATCCATTTGACGTTTTAACTAATGATCAAGTATGGGAAAATAGCGATTTAATAAATTCTGTATTATACGATCTATACGATCGGATACCTACACTGACTTCCTTTGATCACATAAATTCTTTTGGGAATTTTGACGAAGGATTTCTTTCTCAGAATAATCAATATGGGAAGTACAGACTTCAGAACTGGTCATTCAATTCCTGGAACCTTTGGAACTATGATTATATTAGAGAGATTAATTTATTCATGGATAATATTGAAAATTCAAAGTCCTTAGAAGAAGGCGAAAAGAGACTATTTTTAGCTAATGGGCGTTTCCTAAGGGCAAATGCTTATTTTGAACTTGTAAAAAGAATGGGTGGTGTTCCATTGGTTTTAGATACCTTAGAATATAATTACGATGGGAAAGTTAAGCATCTTCAATTTGCCAGAGAGCCAGAATCTTCAGTATATGATTTTATTATTAGTGAGTTAGACGCTATAAAAGGTGATCTCCCTGATGACCCATCAGAGAAGTCTTTGGCTACATGGGGGGCAGCTCTCGCTATGGAATCAAGAGCAGCTTTATATGCGGGGTCTATAGCTAAATACGGAGTAAACACACCTTCTGTTACACTGTCTGATAATATCGTTGGAATCCCTGCTAATAAAGCAGATCATTATTATGATCTTGCCTTAAGATCAGCAGTTAAGCTTATTAATAGTGAAGAGTATGCTTTGTACTTAAAGTACCCTAATGATTTAGAGAAAAACTTTGCACAACTTTTTTTAGATAAGAGCGATAATAAAGAGGTAATCTTTGCAAAGGATTATTTGGAGAAATTTAAGAGTAACCAGTTTACTCCTAATAATCAACCTCATTCTCTTGCATTGGCGGGAGAAAATGTGGGGGTATTAAATCCGTCCTTAAATCTTGCTCAAATGTATGAAAAGACAGATAATACGATTGCTCCTTTTGAAACGAAAGATGCTTCAGGTGATTTTATTATATACGATAAGGTGAAAGATATTTTTAAAGGCCGGGACGCACGATTGGGAGGGACTATAATGTTACCCGGATCTACTTTCAGAGGTGATAGTATAGATATTTTTGCAGGCTATATTATGCCCCAAGATAATTGGTCTATTCTTACAGGAAGTAGTTTTGGGCAGCATAGAAAACTCCCTAATGGCAAATCAACAGAAATTGTTGGAAAAGACGGACCAATTAACGGCCTCCAATTTGGTACTCAGACAGGTTTCTATGTTAGGAAATATCTTAACCCAGATCCTTTAGCCGGTAATAGAACGAGGGGTAGCGATACTTGGTGGATTTATTATAGATATGCTGAAGTTTTATTGAATGCTTCAGAGGCAGCTTTTGAGTTAGGTAAAAAAGATACGGCCGCTTTGTATATTAATGAAGTGAGAAAGAGAGCAGGTCTTAAAATCCCTTTGAAAGTTAATGAGATAACTTTTAATCGAATTGTCCATGAAAGGAGAGTTGAATTTGCCTTTGAGGGACATGAATTTTTTGACCTAAAAAGGTGGAGATTAGCCCATAGGGTATGGAATGGGCAAAAGACTGCTACTCTGACGATTCATCCAGGAGATGCAGATGCAGTAAGTAGCCGTATTTTTGGATTATATCCATACAAAATATATGATCCTGGACATAGTGATAATGGTAAGTGGATATTTAAAGAAGTTTTACCAAGTCCTATGAATGGTGTATTTAATTTTCGTTTAGGTAACTATTATTCAAGGATTCCCAATGATGTTATGGCTAATAACCCTAAATTGATTCAAAATCCTAACCAATAAAATTATTAGTATGAAAATAAGAAATTTTAACAGCGTAATATTATTTTTATCTTTTATGGCCATTATTAGTTGTAAGAAAGATAATTATAATCCTCCAAACTCTATTTTAACTGGAGCGATCTTGTATAATGGTGACACACTCAGATTTAGTAATTCTAATCCTTTAAACTTAGAACTTTGGCAAACAGGATTTGGTAAACGGACTCCTATTAATGTTTTTGTTAATGAAGCGGGAAAATTTTCTGCTGTATTATTTGATGGTGACTATAAATTAGATTTACCAAGTGGAAATTATCCCTTTGTTTTTCCAAGTGACAAAGGAAATGACCATGATACGATTTCGTTTCGTTTAGATGGATCGTTAAACCTAAATCTTGATGTGACCCCCTATTATATACTGAAGGATGTATCCTTTTCAAAGGATGACAGATCAATCTCTGCAAATTTTATTATAAATAAGATTATATCGGATGCTAGATCTAAAAATATAGATAAGGTTTTTTTATTTCTCGGAAAAACCAGAATTGTGGATAATAGCAATAATATTTCTACAGCTTCTGTCTTACCCAAAGATATAACAGATTATGATAACGTAAATATAAAGACGACGATACCGGAAATGACCCCTTCTCAAAGCTATGTTTTTGCTAGGGTTGGCTTGAAAATAGCCTCTATTGAACAGATGATTTTTTCACCTGTAATAAAAATTGAATTTTAAAACTCGATTTTTCTCTCTTTTACTTATAAATTACATTGGTATGCATATAATATTTGAGACAAGTTATAAGGTTTTGCGATTTCTATTCTGCTTGATCTTTTTACTTCCCAGTATCCCCATTTTTGGCCAGCAAATACATCAACAAAGGCCAAATGTAATACTCATTATATCAGATGATATGGGGTTTTCAGATATAGGCTGTTATGGCGGTGAGATTTCCACACCGAATATAGATTCTTTGGGAATGAATGGCCTACGTTATACCCAGTTTTACAATGTGGATCATTGTGCACCATCAAGAGCTGCATTAATGACCGGATTGTACTCTCACCAAACAGGGCTGGGATGGATGCCGGATAAAGATTTTCATCTTCCGGGATATAGAGGAGAATTAAATAATCAATGTGTTACAATTGCAGAGGTTTTACAGCAAGCGGGTTATGCAACTTTTATGACAGGGAAATGGCACCTTTGTAGAAATGTACATGCTGGTGGTCCGGAACATGATTGGCCTTTACAAAGGGGGTTTGACAAATTTTATGGAATACTGACCGGCGCAGGTAATTATTATGATCCGCCCTCCTTATGTCGTGGAAACACGCTAATAACACCGGAAAACGATCCTGTTTATCATTCTGAACATTATTACATTACAGATGCTATCACTGATAACTCTATACGCTATATCAAAAACAGGGATAAAGATAAACCTTTCTTTATGTATGTAGCCTACACTACTGCACATTGGCCAATGCAAGCACCCGAAAAAGATATTGCAAAATATAAAGGTAAGTATCATGAAGGGTGGGATGTTTTAAGAAGAAGGCGATATCACCGCGAATTATCGCTCGGTGTTATAGATTCTTCTACCGTATTATCTCCTTTGGATACGAAACCATGGAGTGAGGAAAAAGATAAGCCTGCGATGGAACGCAGGATGGAAACATATGCAGCGATGATTTCCATTATGGATAGGGGTATTGGAAAAATTGTTAAAGAATTAAAAAAAGAAAATATATTTGATAATACGGTTATTATCTACTTACAAGACAATGGTGGAAATGCGGAAGGGACGGGGTATGGACCTGGTCCTGAAGGGAAGAAGTCTTTTGTTGCCAGAGATACCTCAAAACTTAAAAAGTTAGGAAAAGATGAAATACAATATGCTGTTGTCCCTGCGATTACCCATGATGGAGCGATTACTATTACAGGGAAAAGAGTAATGGCCGGGCCGGAAAATACCTATTTGGCTTATTTAAAACCATGGGCTAATGTGTCCAATACTCCATTTCGCAAATACAAAAATTTCAATTATGAAGGCGGGATAGCAACTCCCTTAATTATTCATTGGCCTAACGGCATTAAAAGTGGCAGAGCTGCTCTTCGAAAGCAGCCGGGGCATGAAATAGATATTATGCCTACAATTATTCAATTGACTAAAGCAAAATACCCGAAAGTCTATAATGGACATAAAATTACACCAGTATCAGGTGTGAGTTTAGTGCCTACCTTTACAAAGGAGCCATTAAAACCTCGAGCAATTTATTGGTCTCATCAGGCCAATAGAGCGATGAGGATGGGTAAGTGGAAAATTATTTCCGGGGGGATTTTACATGGCGGGTATGGTAATTGGAAAACGTATACAAGTGAGCCATGGGAGTTGTATAATATGCAGAAGGATAGGAGTGAATTGAAGGATTTATCCTCTCAATATCCCCAAAAAGTAAAGAGGATGGTTAAGATGTGGGAAAAATGGGCTCATGAAACGAATGTATATCCAATGCCCTGGAAAGAGGAGCAACCCAATGAGAGATCCTATTATATGTCGACACCCTGGCAATTCCCTAATTTTTAAAATACTTAAATACGTAATTTTATGACACGCAAAAATGCCATTAAACAAATGGGGTTATTAGGCTTAAGTCCAATGATTCCTCCATTTATGCAGAATTGGCCCCAAGGAAAAAGGCCGAATATTATTATGATCTTATGTGATCAGTTTCGGGCTGATGCCTGCAAAAGAGAAGGATTCGGATTAGATACTACTCCTTTTTTAGATTCCCTTGCACAGAATGGGACTTGGTTTAATAAGGCCTATTGTGCGGCTCCGGCTTGTGTACCCAGCCGCACGGCAATGCAAACCGGCCGGTTTCCCAGTGCCACGCGGGTAAAGTCAAATCATAACATACAAGATGCTGTTTTTAGCGAAGACCTCTTGCATGCGGTAAAGGCTCGTGGATATCGTACCGGGGCTGTTGGGAAAACCGGCCATTCTTATTTACGATATCATCCGGAAAGGTTTGATTACATTAAGCCCTATACGCATCTTGGGGAACCCGGCACAGATAATCCTCAAGTAAAGAAATTTAATAAATATTTACACAGCACACATTTTTATGCAGACTTTAAACCAGCGCCTTTCCCTCCTGAGATGGAACAGCCTTATCGTATTGTTTCCGATGGCATCAAATGGCTTTCGAAGATGAAGGACAAATCTGATCCTTTTTACCTTTATTTATCTATTCCTGAACCTCATAATCCTTATCAAATTGCAGAGCCTTATTATTCTATGTTTCCCCCGGACAAATTACCTCCTCTTGCAGCGGGAAAAGAAGCCCTGAAGTCCAAGGGAAAGAAATTTACTATGCAAAGGCAGTTGGAGGAAATGGGATATCCGGGTTTTGAAAAGCATATTCCCAGGATAAGAAGCAATTATTATGGTATGTTGCGGTTGATAGATGATCAAATAAAACGGCTTGTGGACTATTTGAAAGAAAATAGTATTTATGAAAATACTATCTTACTTTTTGTTGCTGATCATGGTGATTATACAGGAGAATACGGTTTAATAAAGAAAGGCGCTGGTGTACCGGATTGTCTCGCTCGTATTCCAATGCTGTGGCACGGCCCGGGTATTGTTAAAAATAAAAGGCCGCACGATGCCCATGTTTCCAATATAGATATTATGCCCACAATCTGTAGTATGGTGGGTTATCCTATACCCGATGGCGTGATTGGAAGGAGTTTATGGCCGTTGCTTATGGGGAAAGACTACCCTAAAGCAGACTTTGCCAGTATTATTGGTCAGCACGGCTTTGGTGGCAGAGACTATACCCGCATTGATCAAATTGACCCTTACAAAGATGGCTGTTTAACCAAGGGTAAAGAAGAGTTTGATGAATTAAACAGTTATTCACAGAGTGGTATTTTGAGGCTGCTTAGAAAAGATGATTGGAAATTGATTTATAACATGCAGGGGAATGGTCGTTTGTATAATATTGCTGAGGATCCGGCAGAGGTACATGATTTATTTCAGGAGGAAAGATATAAGGAAAAGAAATTGGAACTACTTCAGGACATGCTGGCTTGGGAATTGCGATCACAGGATCCACTGCCATTGCCTAGAAGGCGTTATATCTATAGAGGTGATGTACACAACTATTGGTCCCCTTATCATGATTCCCAGGTATTATAATATAATAAATATTGATAAACATGTTTTATGTTAAAATGTAAAGGTTTACTATTATCTCTGCTGGTTCTTTTTTTAATAACAGGTTGTTTTAATGATAATGATTTAAAGGATCATCGTCCGAACATTGTAGTTATTCTGGCGGATGATATGGGTTTTTCGGATCCGGGTTGTTTTGGCGGGGAGATTCATACGCCGAATATAGACTGGTTGGCGGAGAATGGGGTTAGATTTACGAATTTTTACAATACCTCCAGATGTTGTCCTACACGAGCATCCTTACTAACGGGTTTGGATAATCATGAGGCGGGTATAGGGAAGATGACTATGGATGATCACAAGCCCGGTTATCGAGGGTTTCTTACCGATAATACAGTAACCATTGCCGAAGTATTAAAAGAAGCAGGTTATCAGACTGCAATGTCCGGGAAATGGCATGTCTCCAACACCTTTACTCAGCGCACGAGAAAGGAGCAACTGGCTTGGTTGAATCATCAAACTTACCATGAGACGTTTTCTCCATTAGAGCAATATCCCATCAACCGAGGTTTTGAAAAATTTTATGGAACCATTTGGGGTGTAGTGGACTATTTTGATCCATTTAGCCTGGTTCATGACAGCACGCCTGTTAAAACGGTTCCGGAGAATTATTATCATACTGATGCCATCAATGACTCGGCCGCTGCGTTTGTACGACAGATGAGTGAAAAAGATGCGCCCTTCTTTCTTTATGTAGCAGAGAATGCAGCGCACTGGCCGCTCATGGCCAAACCGGAAGATATTGCAAAATATAAAGATACCTACAAAGTAGGCTGGGAGGCAATAAGAGATGCTCGTTATAGAAGATTAGTAGAAAAAGGTGTGATTGACTCTACAATTGCTCCCCTCCCCGCTCGCTGGCATAATGGTCTTAAATGGGAGGACGACCAGGATTCACTTTGGGATGCCCGGGCTATGGCTGTTCATGCAGCTATGGTGGATTGTATGGATCAGGGTATCGGTAGGATTATCCAAGCCCTAAAAGAAACAGGGGAAATAGACAATACATTAATTTTGTTTTTAAGTGACAATGGCGCCAGCGCTGAGGTAGCTGCGAATTACGGACCGGGGTTTGACCGTCCATCAGAGACCCGAGACGGTCGCAAAATCATTTACGATGTAGATAAAAAAGAGACACCAGGGTTAGAAACCACTTATTCGTCTATTGGACCAAGGTGGGCAAACGTTTCTAACACCCCTTATCGTTTTTGGAAAGCAAAATCATATGAAGGGGGAGTGCATACCCCCATGGTTGCTTTTTGGCCGGATGGAATTAAATTACAAAAGGGGAGCTTTAATGATCATGTTGGACATGTGATGGATTTTATGGCTACGTTTCTTGACATAGCCGGAACAGAATACCCGAAGACGTACAATGGGCATGATATTACGCCCTCCGAGGGAATCAGCTTTCTTCCTATTTTAAAGGGGGAAAAGGCTCCCTCCCATGCCTCTCTTTTCAATGAACATTTTGGTAGTGGATATGTACGGCATGATGGCTGGAAGTTGGTAAGAAAAAATAAAAAAGAAAAGTGGCAACTTTATCATATAGAAGATGATGAAACAGAGATTAATAATCTTGCTAAACAGTATCCCGAGAAAGTTAAACAATTGGACAGTATGTGGCATCAATGGGCAAAAGAAACAAAGGTTTTTCCTAAGCCTTAACGATAGAAGTTAAGGAGTTTATCCCAAACAAAGATTAATATATCAAAATTTAGTAATAATGCATCAAAATATTAAGATTAGAATTTTCAGTCTTGGTTTAATAGTACTGTTTTTATACCCAAGTTCTCTAATAGCCCAAAAGGTTTCTTGGCAACCGGTGAAAGGTTCAATGACAACACCATGGACAAAAGATGTAACACCAGGGAATGTTCATAAAGAATATCCTCGTCCACAAATGCAGCGTAAAAAGTGGAATAACCTAAATGGTTTATGGACCTACAAAATAAGCTCTTCTTTAGACAACACTCCCAAAGAGGCGCGTTTTTTGAAAGGGAAAGGACAAGGGGAGATATTAGTCCCTTTTCCTATCGAGTCTTCGCTTTCAGGAGTAAAGAAACCGTTAAGACCAGATCAGAAGCTCTGGTATCAGCGATCTTTCATAATACCAGCTTCTTGGCAGGGGCAAAGAATCCTGTTGCATTTCGGGGCAGTAGATTGGCGCACCAATGTTTGGGTTAATGGAGAGAAAGTGGGTATGCATCAAGGAGGATATGACAATTTTTCTTTTGATATAACAGATGCTCTACATAATAATGGTAAACAACAAATTGTTGTTTCAGTTTGGGATCCTACGGACAAAGGTTTTCAACCGATAGGTAAGCAGACGCTTAATCCGCGTGGTATTTGGTACACATCTACTTCAGGGATTTGGCAAACAGTCTGGATAGAGCCGGTTCCACCGGTATCTATTAAATCTTTGCGTATGACACCCGATATTGATAATAAGTTGTTGCACCTAAAAGTGGAAGGGAATAACCATGTTTCTAAATATACTGTAAAAGCTATTGCTTATGATAAAGGAAAGAAAGTAGGAGAAAAAGAAGCTAATCTAGGACAAAAACTAAGCTTACATCTACAAGATATGAAATTATGGTCGCCAAGTCATCCATTTCTGTATGATTTGGTTATAACTTTATATAAAGGAAAAGAAAAAATAGATGAAGTAAAGAGTTATTTTGGAATGCGGAAGGTTAGTTTGGGAAAAGATAACCGGGGAATAACTCGTCTGTTTTTAAATAATAAACCCTTGTTTCAGTTTGGTCCGTTAGATCAGGGCTTTTGGCCGGATGGAATTTACACTGCTCCTACTGATGGAGCAATGAAATTTGATATTGAGAAGACAAAAAAATGGGGATTCAATATGATAAGAAAACATGTGAAAGTAGAACCGGCACGTTGGTATTATTACTGCGATAAAATTGGATTATTGGTTTGGCAGGATATGCCGAGTGGTGATAAACATATAGGAGGAAAGGATCCTGATATAAAAAGGATAGCCCAATCAGCTCAAAATTATAAAGAAGAGATTAAAGGGATGATAGATGGTCTATATAATCACCCGAGTATAGTTACCTGGGTGCCTTTCAATGAAGGGTGGGGACAGTTCCAGACAAGAAAGGTGACCAAATTAGTAAAAGAATTAGATCCTACTCGTCTGATTGATGCAACTACGGGATGGGCTGACAGAGGAGTCGGGGATATGCATGATATGCATAAATATCCCGGACCGGGTATGTTTCCTGTAGAAGAAGGACGGGCATCTGTATTGGGAGAATTTGGCGGACAGGCACTTGTTGTAAAAGACCATTTATGGCTAACCGATTTCTCTAAAGCTCCGGGACATTACAAAACATCTACTTCAAGAGATGCATTGCATCAGAAATATGCTGCTATGATGAAAAAACTAAAAGAGCTAAAGAAAAAAGGCTTAGCCGCAGCCGTTTATACCCAGACTACAGATGTAGAAACCGAAGTAAATGGGTTGATGACTTATGACAGAAAAGTAATGAAGTTCAATGAGAATAAATTGAAAGAAATGAACCAAGAGTTTATAAAGGGTAACTAGAAGAAATTGGAGAAAATGAGTATATGGAGAAGATGCTTAAATAAGCCATTAAACAAAGAGGATTATTAAGCTTAATTCGATGGTCATCCTCTTATTCTAAGGGGGATTAATCTCATGAACAAGACCTCGGAAGGCGGCTATTTTGAAGGAATCAATCAGACGGCTTTTGATTCTATTCGTTCCTGGGGAATGAATGCAGTACGGCTGGGAATATTCTGGGATGGTATAGAACCAAAACCGGGGAAGATAGATTCTGCATATTTGAAAGAACTGGATCAACGAATTGCGATGGCGAAGAAAGCGGGTCTTTATGTGCTTTTGGATATGCATCAGGATTTGTATAGTGAGCAGTATAATGGGGATGGAGCTCCGGCTTGGGCTTGTTTGGATGATGGAAGGCCTAATACAGTGAAGGGGGGAAGTTGGGACGATGCTTATTTTACCAGTCCAGCTATACAAACGGCCTTTGATTATTTTTGGGAAAATAAGAAAACAGAAGATGGAGTTGGTCTTCAGGATCATTACCTTCAGGCCTGGAAAGCAGTTGCCAAAAGGTATGTGGATAATCCAACGGTTATTGGGTATGATATAATGAATGAACCATTTATTGGCAGCCCTATTTTAGAAGTACAACAGGCTTATTTTAGGGTGTTGGCAGATACGTTAGAAAAAGAGAAGGTCATCAAGGGAAAAAGGCAATTGATGCAGATGTGGATGTCGCCTGAGGGGCGGTTTCAGATTATGAAAATGTTGGATGATACGACGTTGTTTAAAAAAGTAATAGACGCTACCGAGCCCATTTATGCACAATTTGAAGAAAAATATCTCCAGCCTTTTTATGAAAAAGCGCATGCGGCGATTCAACTTGTGGATACCAATCATTTGCTATTTTTGGAACCGAGTGTGAGTGCCAATATAGGAGTGAAAAGCCATTTACAGAACACTTTTAATGGGACTATGGTATATGCTCCGCATACTTATGATATAGTGACAGATACTAAAGCGCAGCAAGCCTATAGTACTGGGAGACTATCTCTTATTCTGAATCGGCATCGGAAGAAACAGGAACAACTAAATGTTCCAATGGTTATGGGCGAATGGGGTGCTTTTTATGATGCTGACAGCAGTATCCTACCGGAGGCAAAGTTTATTCTGAATACAATGAAGGAGATGAGATATGGGAATTTTTATTGGGCTTATCAAAAGGATCTGCGTGAAAGAACATACTTTTACATCTTAATCAATAAATAAAATGAAAAAACTTCTGACTGTTGTACTTGTTGTCCTCCCTTTTTTAGCCACTTCTCAGGTAAAAGGCGTTCAACATTTTATTTTGATAGGGTTAGATGGAACAGGAGCGAATTATCTGTCTCAGGCTGAAAATATTCCCAATATAAAGTACCTGATGAAGAATGGATCGTATTCTTATCATGCTCGTTGTTGTCGACCTTCTTCCAGTGCAATTAACTGGGCGGCAATGACGATGGGAGCCAGCCCCTCTCTCACCGGTTATACCCATTGGGACAGTAAAACCCCGGAAATTCCTTCCAGAGTGACGGATAAATATGGGATGTTCCCTTCTATTTTTGCTATTATGAGGGAGCAGAAGCCGGATGCCGAGACCGGAGTGATTTATACCTGGGGAGGAATTGGCTATCTTTTCCCAAAGAAAGCGGTGAATAAAGATGATCATGCCGGCTCAGATAGTGCTACGGTATTACATGCAGTCAATTACATCAAATCCTCCAAGCCCAATCTTTTGTGGCTCCATTTTGATGGTGTGGATGGCGCAGGTCATAGTATAGGTTGGGGAACGTCAGCTTATTATCAGGCGATTCAAAAAATAGATACTTATATTGGTCAAATTATACAGGCCGTGAAAGATGCGGGTATCATGAAACATACGGTCATCCTGGTTACTGCAGATCATGGAGGCATTAAGAAAGGACATGGCGGTATCAGCATGAAAGAGATGGAAATTCCCTGGATTCTTTATGGACAAGGGGTGAAAAAAAATAAGGTCATCAAAAATAGCATTATGACTTTTGATACGGCTTCTACCATAGCCTATATCTTTGGGCTAAACCAACCGCAGGTCTGGATCGGTCGTCCGGTAACAGCTGCTTTTAAATAGGTTTTTTCTACTTGGAAAAAGAGCCACATGGATGATTTTCTGTGTGGCTCTTTTTTTTATTTAAAATGAGAAAAGAAAATTTTTTCGCTAAAATGAATTGCTCTACCTTTGACCACCGTGAACGAATGGTGAATGCCTGAGCAAGTTCTCAGGCTTGTGGTAGCATTGCATTCTTTCCCTACGTTTGACCTTCTTGTATTAAAGCTGAATTTTCTTTTTGGTAGTATAATAAAATGTTTATGAATAAAACAGCCTGTTTTGAAATCCCTTCTACTTTACAGATAAAAAAAGAGGGAAAGGATAGGACGTTAAAAACACGGTTATTTGTTGTTTTTTTGATGGTTTTTATCTTATTTTTAGGGTTATCAGTAGTCAGGGGGAAAGATCGTTCTGATCATCATATTTTACATGAAAATTATATAAACAGACTTACTTTCCAAGAGAATGTACATCTCAAGGGGACTGTGGTTGATGCCAAAACCGGAGAGCCACTTGTTGGAGTGACGATAAAGGTAAAAGGGAAGAATAAAGGCACTGTTTCAGGTGCGGGAGGGAAATTTGATCTTCAGGTAGCTGATGATGCCACTTTAGTGGTGAGTTATGTGAGTTATGAAACAAAAGAAGTTCCCGTGAACGGAAGAAATGAAATTGCTATAAAACTTTCTACGTCAGCCAAACAATTGAATGAATTGGTGGTCACAGCTTTAGGGGTAAAAAAGGAAGAAGCGGCACTTAGTTATTCTACGCAGCAAGTATCGGGAGATGATTTGACGAAAGTGAAGACCGGAAATATGGTGGATGCATTGAGTGGAAAAGTGGCCGGGATGTCTTTGTCGCCCAGTGCCGGCGGTTTGGGTAGTTCAGCGAAAGTGATACTTCGTGGCGCACGTTCTGCAAATGGGAATAACCAACCGCTATATGTAGTAGATGGAGTGCCTATTTCTAATGGAGGGAATGGAAAGGGACAACAGAACAGCCTGTTTGGAGGAACACCTGAAGGAGGAGATGGTATTGAAAACCTGAACCCTGATGATATTGCCAGTATTTCTGTTTTAAAAGGGGCTTCTGCGGCAGCATTATATGGAAGTCAGGCACAAAATGGAGTGATTCTTATTACCACGAAGCAAGGGAAAAAAGGGAAAACCTCCATCCATTTTTCATCGGATTTTTCAATGAAAAAGATAGCCTATAGCCCAAAGTTTCAGAATGGCTATGGCCAGACGAATAAAGGATCTACTTTCAGTTGGGGAGATCCTTTGTCTAAGCATTATGATAATGTAGATCCGTTTTTTAGAACAGGTACCAACTGGACAAATTCTATCAGCCTCTCTGCCGGCACGGATAAAACAAAAACGTATTTCTCCTATGCCAACACAGCAGCTAAAGGCATTCAACCCAACAATAAACTTCAAAAAAATAACTTCTTTCTACATGAAACCGGCAAATTTCTCAATGATAAATTAACCGTGGATGGGAGTGTGACTTATGTGAATCAAAAAATTAATAATAATCCGGCAATTGGCTATTATTTGAATCCATTGGTGAGTTTGTATTTATTCCCAAGGGGGCAAAATATTTTACCGTATAAAAAACAATATGAATTTCCGGAGAAAAAGGGAGTAGCACGTCAGAATTGGTTTGTATCCGGTGATGATATGCGGCAGCAGAATCCCTGGTGGGTAGCGAATCGGGATTTGACAAAGACTACCAGAAATCGCGTTATTTTAAATGGAACATTGAAATACCAATTTAATGATTGGCTGAATCTACAGGTAAAAGGGAATTTAGATCGAGCCGTAGATGATTATGTGGAACAGCGTTATGCCGGAACGGATGTTCTTTTCAATGAGAACGGCCATGGGTTTATGGGGCAAAATAAACAAACGATAACCCAAAAATATGGAGAAGCTATTTTAAATGTAGCTGCTCCGAATCCTGATGCGACTGTGCAGGTAAGCGGATTGGTAGGAACCAGTATAAAAGATGTGGTATCGGATCAAACGAATGTAGAGGGAGATCTTTCCACTCCGGATTTCTTTTCGGTGAGTAATATTATCTCTGCTTATCCTTCTACTTCTGTTTCTGTCGGAGCACTTGATCCTACTTATACACATACTCAATTACAATCTGTTTTTGCTAATGTAGATGTTTCCTATGATCAGTGGTTGTTTCTGACCTTAACAGGAAGGAATGACTGGTCTTCCAATTTATCTTATACGCCGAATGTTTCTTTCTTTTATCCATCGGCAGGTTTGTCTGTTATTCTTTCTAGGATACTGGATTTACCCCAGTTTGTTTCTTATGGAAAGGTTCGGGGTTCCTGGGCGCAGGTGGGGAATACGGTTCCTCCTTATTTGACGAAAGTGCAAAATACACAAAGTGGTGCCGGGCAATTGAATTTTAATACGGAACAATCTTTTAGAACGCTGAAACCGGAAAAAACAAATTCTTTGGAATTAGGAACAGATTGGAACTTCCTGAATAACCGGTTGCATTTTAGTTTTACCTATTATAAAACCAATACGAAGAACCAGTATGTGCCGGTCATTCCGCCGGTAGCCTCGTTAGTATCTAAGGGATATGTTAATGCCGGAAATATTCAAAATGAAGGCATCGAATTTACCGTTGGTGCAGATATCATTAAGCAGAACCATCTTTCTTGGACGACAACCATTAATGGATCTTCTAACCATAGTGACATTATTGATGTCGATAGTAAAGATGGGATCGATCGGTTTATGTTAACTGATGGAGGCAATGCTTATCAATCCAGAATTCAGAAAGGCGGTTCTTATGGGGATATCTATGGTAGTGTCTTCAAGCGGGATGAAAAAGGGCGGATTATTTTTTCGGGAAGCGGAACGAAGACCGATCCTTATATTCCTCAAACCCAAGATGAATATGGGTATATAGGGAATCCTAATCCCAAGTTTCAGATTGGATGGGGAAATACGCTGACCTATAAAAACTTTAATCTGTACTTCTTATTTAGTGGAAGATTTGGAGGACAGGTATTATCCATGACCCAAATGGTTTTGGATTTATATGGGGTCTCAGAAAGAACAGGGGATGCAAGAGATGCCGGAAGTGTTGCGGTAAACGGAGTAGATGAGGACGGAAACGCCGTTTCAGAAGTTGATCCTAAATCCTGGTATAGTACCACCGGAGGACGACAGGGTATATCAGAATCGGGAATCTTTAATGCTTCCGTTGCACGTTTACGGGAAGTTTCCCTAGGATATACTTTCCCGGTAGAAAATAGCGTGATTGAGGATTTGAGCCTGGCCATTACGGGTAGAAATCTCTTTTATATTTATAAAAAGGCTCCTTTTGATCCTGAGCTGACCATGTCTACCGGCAACGGTATGGATGGCGTAGACTTATTTACTCAGCCTGCAACTCGCAATTTTGGAATAAAGCTAAATGTTACTTTTTAAGCGAATAAAAGAATTTGATAATGATGCACCTCATGAATAAAGGATTTAGAATGCAAAAGGGATCTCTGTTGCTAACTATTGTTGGGTTGTTGCTGTTTTCAGCATGTACAAAGAAGTTTGAGGACTATAATACCGATCCTGATGCCTTGTCTGATGAACAAACAGTAGATATTATAGCCAGTGCGATTGGGCCGATGGAGCAGGATCTGTATAGCAACTATCAGACTGCGCAAAACCTGAATGCCGATGCTTATGCCGGATATATGATGTCTCCGACTCCTTTTAACGGAGGATTGAATAATTTAAATTACTCAATGGTAGATCTTTGGGATAAGAATGCATTTAACGATGCTTATACCTTAATTATGGCACCGGTCAGGAAAATGAAGAAGGCCGGAGTCGAAGAGAAGGCTCCTGAAATTTGGGCGGTGGCGTTGCTGATTCAGATTGACGGTATTGACAGAACAACAGATCGGTTTGGCCCCATTCCTTATACTCAAACAGGAAGTTCGCTAACCACTATTCCCTATGATGATCAGGAAAAGATTTATAAGACCTTTTTTAAGCAAATTGATACGGCAGTTGCTAATTTGCAAGGTTATATCGCAGATAGTGCCGGAACTTCTTCTCTGAAAGATGGAGATCTTATTTATGATGGGAATTATAAGAAATGGTTAAAATTTGCAAATTCTCTTCGTCTCAGGCTGGCTATGCGTGTAGTGAAAGCAGATCCTCAATTAGCAAAAACACAGGGAGAAAAGGCTCTGTCAGCCCAGGGGGGATTGTTATCTACCCCGGATGATGATGCGGCTTTTGACCAATCCGGAGACCGGGCTAATGATATTTGGTTGGTTACTGAATCTTATGGAGATAATCGTCTGAATGCGGCTCTGGCTACCTATATGACCGGATATGATGACCCTCGGCTGCCGAAGTATGCAACCCCGGCCACCGACCCTGCGGTAAAGGGGAAGTATGTGGGAATAAGAATTGGAAGTATTACAGGGAATAATAATAAATCGGATTATGTGGATTATGCCAGTTTGAATACGGCAACTACTTTTAATCATGATGCCCCTCAACTGATTATGACGGCAGCAGAAGTTTGGTTTTTAAAAGCCGAAGCAGCATTAAGAGGCTGGAGTGGTGCCGGAGCAGTAAAAGAAGATTATGAAATGGGTATAAAAACATCTTTTAAACAATGGGGGATTACGAATTCATCCGTTGTGAATGACTATCTTTCTGATCAGTCCGGTACACCGGATGACTATGTAGACCCGCAAAATTCAGGAAATGATGCTCCTGCACTTTCTGATATTACCATTAAGTGGGATGCTTCTGCTTCTAAAGAGGAAAAGTTAGAACGGATTATTACTCAAAAATGGTTGGCTATTTTCCCGGATGGAGAAGAAGCCTGGGCAGATTACAGAAGAACCGGGTATCCTAAATTATTTCCAGTCGTTCATAATGAGAGCAATGGAGCAGTGGATACAAAGGTTCAAATTAGAAGAATCCCCTACCCTTCTACGGAATATAATAACAATGGAGCGGCCGTGAATGAGGCAGTAGATCAAATGTTAGATGGCCCGGATAATGTAGGTACTCGCTTATGGTGGGATGTGGATAAGGGGAATTTTAATTAACTTTTTCGTTTCCTACTTTCCCCTTAGTTTTGTCTGACGATGGATTTTCAATTAGACGCACCATATCAGCCTGCCGGAGACCAGCCGGAAGCGATTAGACAGTTGACTCAGGGAATAAAAGAAGGGGATGCCTTTGAAACCTTATTGGGGGTAACCGGTTCGGGAAAGACGTTTACCATCGCCAATGTTATTCAAAAGTTACAGCGTCCCACCCTTATTATGACCCATAATAAGACCTTGGTGGCGCAACTTTACGGGGAATTTCGACGTTTTTTCCCTGAGAATGCAGTAGAATATTTTGTGTCCTATTATGATTATTATCAGCCGGAAGCCTATATGCCGGTGTCGGATACCTATATAGAGAAAGATTTAGCCATTAACGATGAATTGGATAAGTTGAGATTGCGCGCCAGTTCCAGTTTGCTCTCGGGGAGAAGAGATGTTATTGTGGTAGCTAGTGTGAGCAGTATCTACGGTATGGGAAATCCGGATCAATATGCAAAGAGTATCATCCGCATTCATGAAGGGCAAACATTGAACAGATCTCAATTTCTCAGAGACTTGGTCAGTTCTCTATATTCCAGGACATCTGTTGAATTTGAGCGGGGGCAATTTAGAGTAAAAGGAGATACCATAGATATCAATTTGCCGTATGTGGATTATGCTTACCGAATTTCTTTCTTTGGGGATGAGATCGAAGAGATTGAGCAGTTTGATCCGATTTCCGGTCGAAGAATGACGCAAATGTCTGATGCTGCCATTTTTCCGGCAAACCTGTATTTAGCACCTAAAGACATGATGCAACAGATTATTTTTGAAATACAAGATGAGCTGGAAGCACAAAAGGCTTATTTTAAAGAAACGAATAAGCCGGAAGAAGCAAAAAGGATAGACGAAAAGGTAAATTATGATCTGGAAATGATTCGGGAACTGGGCTATTGTAGTGGGATTGAAAATTATTCCCGCTTTTTTGATCGTAGAAACCCCGGGGATCGCCCTTTTTGCTTGTTTGATTATTTTCCTGATGACTTTTTGACTATAGTCGATGAGAGCCATGTGACCATCCCCCAGATCAGTGGGATGTATGGTGGAGATCGTTCCAGAAAGTTGAATCTGGTAGAATTTGGTTTTAGGCTGCCCTCGGCTTTAGATAATCGACCTTTGAATTTTCACGAATTTGAAGATTTAATCGGGCAAACGATTTTCATGAGTGCTACGCCGGGGAAATATGAGTTGCAACAAACCGAAGGGGTGGTGATTGAGCAGGTAGTACGACCTACAGGTTTGCTGGACCCTCCTATTGAAGTGCGTCCGAGCATGAACCAGATCGATGACTTATTGGATGAAATAGATGAACGTGTGAAAAAGAATGGTCGCGTTCTGGTGACCACCTTGACCAAACGAATGGCTGAAGAAATGGATAAGTATTTACAACGGATTAACATTAATTCCAGATATATACATAGCGAAGTAGATACTTTAGAGCGAGTAGAGATATTAAGAGAATTGCGGTTGGGCAAAATTGATGTATTAGTGGGAGTGAATCTTTTAAGAGAGGGATTGGATCTTCCGGAAGTATCTCTTGTTGCTATTTTAGATGCAGATAAAGAAGGCTTTTTGAGAAACGAAACTTCCCTGACACAAACAGCCGGACGAGCTGCCAGAAATGTGGATGGAGTGGTGATTTTTTATGCAGATCATGTAACAGAAAGTATGCAGCGAACGATTGATGAAACCAACCGACGTAGAGAAAAACAAATCAAGTTTAATACGGAACATCATATTACTCCTGCAACAGTGGGGAAAACAAAAGAAGAAATATTGAAACAAACCGCTGTCTTAGAAATTAAAAATTATGATGAACAGTCAGAACTTGCTCTAGAAGATGAAGTGCCTAAAGTGGCTGAAGATAATGTGACCTACAAAACTAAGCCTCAGTTAGAAAAAGCGATAGCGAAAGTCAAAAAACAAATGAATAAAGCTGCAAAAGATTTAGACTTTTTGGAAGCAGCAAGATTGAGAGATAAGATGTTTGCTTTGGAAAAGGAACTAAAGGAATGGAAATAAAAAAATACCGGTCTTCCCGGGTCGCAACTAATCGATAAGGAAGCTGCGACCCCAACAACGGCATTTACGATCTTTTGATTAAAGATAACGATTGTATAAACGAATGGTAGCGGCTCTCTTTCTGCCTTGAATCTTTCTTAATCCTGCAGCATTTAGTTTTCCTGTTCTTTTGTTATTATTAGGAACTAAATGAGAAGCCAAAGTCTCTTTAACAATGAATCCATCTAAAGAAACATCTTCCGTGTTTACACGCTTCTGTTGATTTAAAACTTCTTGGTTCATAACTTAAATTTTTAATTCATTCACCTTTTTCTTGCTCAAATTTAAATGGCAAGTATTCATATTTCAAAAAACAACTGCGCAGTTTTTGATTTCTCCTGACTTTTTATTATCTTTTATAAGCCTTTCAAAATCGAGCGCAAAGGTACTATGACTTTTTAAAATAGAAAAGTATATTTTGTAAGTATAAATATAAATTTTTTATTCGTATTTGTATTTAATTGTAGAATATTAATTTATGAAGGAAAAAAATTTATAAAAAAATAAATAAAACAGTTGGAAGTTTCGAAAAAAAAGTAGGAATATCCCTTAACCTGAGATTATTACATGTTGTTTATGCCTGAAAAGGTCTTCTTTTTTGTTTTGATTTCTATAGAAAAAGTAGGAATCCACTTTTCTAATCTCTTATTTTTAAAAATAATTTTTTACGATTGCAACGTTTCGCTCTTTTTTGTTGTCTGTTCGTTATAAATCCGGATTTTGAAAATTAAGTTTTAAACAATTAAAAAGAAAAGAATGAAGAAATTATTAATGAATTCAAAAATGACCTTGTTGGGTGGAATGCTGGCACTGCTGACTATTTTTTCTGCTTGTAACGATGATAATAATGATATTCAGCCGAATAAAAACGTGGCCGGTTTTATGGCCGTTAATTTGGTGACGGATCAACCTGGAGTTGGGGTTGCCCTTTCAGGAAATATGGTGGGAGCTGCCTTACCTTATTTAGGATATACCGGAGGATATGTTCGGGCTTATCCGGGGGAACGCTCTACCGATGCTTTTGCTGCAGATTCTCATAACACCCTGGCCTCAACGACTTTTGATTATAAACCTCAGAAATATTATTCCCTCTTTGTAATAGGATCAAATGGAAATTATAAAAATGTTGTTGTGAATGATGGAGTAGATACAATGAATGCCGCTTCCGGGAAATCTTATTTTCGTTTTATTAATGCCTTAGCCGACAGTGCATCCGTAACCTTAAAGGTCTCTAATGATACAGCGGAAATATTCTCCGAAGATGCCGATTACGGAAAAGTCTCTCCTTTTATGGAGCTAGATTCAGGAAAAGTGACTATTGCTATTGATGGTGGTAGTAAAGCGAGCACCGAACGTACGGTTGATTTGGAAGGACAGAATGCCTATACCTTCCTTATTTCCGGCGATCCGAATAGTCAGGAAATGGATGATACGGTACAACTTCGCTATATTATTAATGGGAAATTGACGCTGGATTCTACCTCTTCCGATATTGGTGGAGAGACAGAATAAATGTTTTCCTCCTTTGTTAGTTAAGTTGGCGAGGAATCTCCTATTTTTATAGGAAGGTTCTTCGTCTTTTTTATTTTTAGGAGGATTTTTTCGGGAAAGAACCTCTTTCTGACTTCCTCTATTTTTTGTATCTTTGTTAAATGGTTTAGATTAAAAAACAGAGGTATAAATATTTTGAACAAAATCAATCAATTAGCAGTCGTTGGAGGAGGAAGTTGGGCTACGGCTCTAGTGAAAATATTTTCAGCAAGTGGAGTGAAGGTCTACTGGTATTTGCGCTCTTCCGAATCGGTAAGCTATATTAAAAAAGAAGGTCGGAATCCTAATTATCTGACTTTTTTAAATTTAGATCGGGATATGATTGTCCCGAGTTGTCAGCTCGAAGATGTACTTCAAGATGTTGATTTTGTTTTGCTTGCAGTTCCCTCTGCTTATTTAGAGGCTACTTTGTCAGGGATAGAAACCGATTTATTGAAAAACAAACATGTTATTTTTTCGATAAAAGGGGTAATCCCCGGTCACAATGTGCTTCCTACCGAGTTTATTCGGAAAATATATGGAGTGCCCACGGATAAACAATTTGTGATAGGAGGACCCTGCCATGCTGAAGAAGTGGCTTTAGAAAGGAAAACCTATATGACGATTGCCGGTGATGATAAGGAAATTGTAAGGCAGCTCTGTGCCTCAGTGAACTTGGATTATGTGAAAGCGGTTCCTAACTTTGATCCGGTAGGCGTAGAATTGTCTGCTATAATCAAAAATGTAATTGGGATTGCTTGCGGTATAGCACGAGGATTGAATTATGGAGACAATTTTCAAGCCGTTATTGTTTCTAATGCTTTGGGAGAAGTAAGGGAATTTTTATCGGCTATAGATCAAAAAGACAGAGATCTGAGCAAGTCGGGATATTTTGGCGATTTATTGGTTACTGCTTATTCCGAGTTTAGCCGAAATCGGACATTTGGTCAGATGATTGGGCGGGGATTTTCTGTTGATCTCGCTCAGAGCGAAATGAAAATGGTAGCAGAAGGTTATTATGCGGTGGATGGCATTTATAAAATGGCAAAAGAATTAGGAAAAGAAATGCCTATTGTTTTTATGACTTACCGTATATTGTATAATAAGATATCGCCTTATGTAGAATTTAAACTCATTGAACAGGTATTGAATTAAAAAGGGGAATAATCATGTTATTAGCAACGGATCTGGATGGTACTTTCTTAGGAGGAAAAAGTATAGATAAGTTTAAACTGTATAGACTGATAAGAGAGCATACTGATATCCGGTTGGCTTTCGTGACCGGAAGAGGGATGGAATCGGTTCTTCCCTTGTTAAATGATTCCATTATTCCTAATCCGGATTATATCATTTGTGATGTGGGAGCCACCATATTGAATGGGAGGACTTTAGAGGAAGTACAGCCTTTGCAATCTCAGATAGAAGAAAGATGGCCGGGACGGTTGGTCGTGCGAGAGGCTTTAGAAAAGATCAAAGGGTTGGAATATCAGCAGGTGCCTCAGCAACGCAGAAGGTCTTATTACTATAATGAAGAGACCGATATGGAAGAAATAAAGAAGATTGCCGACAGCCTGAACTGCGATGTCTTACTTTCTAAGGGACAATATTTAGATATTTTGCCACGCGGAATTAATAAAGGATATGCGATCACGCAGTTGGTGCAGTTGATGGAGATGGAGAAAGATCAGGTCTTGGTTGCGGGAGATACGATGAATGATTTATCTCTTTATGAAACCGGCTTTAAAGGCGTTGTTGTCGGCGCTGCCGAAGAAACGTTGACTGCAGCAACTGCGGAGATGAAAAATGTATATCATGCAGAAGGACGAGGAGCAGCAGGAATCCTGGAGGCCATGGGACATTTTCACGAATTTAAAAAATGGTTTGATCAACAGGAAACGTTAGAAGTTCATCCTCATTCCGGAGCTCCACAGATGGTGATGTTATATCATCGTCTTCCTTATGAATTACGAGAAGTGAATGGTAGAAAAGTGCATGTGCCTCCTAAAAGCCCCAATGGGATTATTCCGACTTTGCTGGGCTTTTTTGATACCGGTAGATCCGGAGCATGGATTGCCTGGGAAGAAGTAGCAGAAGAGGGTAACAGAAAACTGAAGGATGTCTATATTGATGAGAAGAAATATCCCAATTTGGTAGCGAGTCGTGTGGGGCTTACCAACAAAGAAGTCGAAATCTTTTATAAAGTATTTTCAAAGGAAGCCTTTTGGCCCATTATCTTTTCATTTATTGAAAAAGCACAATTTAATCACAGTCATTGGGAGCAATATTGTCAGGTCAATAGGTTGTTTGCCGAAAAGGCCGCTGAAGAAGCCGATTTAAATGCCATTGTCTGGATTCATGAATATAATCTTTGGATGGTTCCGTCTTATCTGAAACAATTAAGACCGGATGTGAAGGTGGGTTTCTTTCATCATACTGCTTTCCCTCCGGCAGATATATTTAATATTATTCCTTGGAGAAAAGAAATCATTGGCAGCCTGTTACAATGTGATTATGTAGGCTTTCATATCCCCCGTTATGTAGAAAATTTTGTAGATGTGGTAAGGAGTCATATGCCTCTGAAGGTACTTACTAAGGAAAATTGTGCGGGTAGGTATTTGACCTATAGCTGTGCGCTCGGAGTGGATATGATGAGTACGGAAATAAAGACCTCTTCAGGAAAGGTGAAACTTGGAGCGACTCCGGTAGGGGTAAATGCGCCCTATATTAAGAAGATTTATGAAAGGGGAACTTCTCAACAGGCCATCAAGGCTTTACGAGAGCAAATGGGAGATAAGAAAATTATTCTTTCCATAGAACGGTTAGATTATGTGAAAGGACCCTTGGAAAAATTATTGGCTTTTGAACAATTTTTAGATGAGTATCCTGAATTTCACGGGAAAGTTGAATTGATTAATATTTGTCCTCCTGCAGCTAAAGGCATGGAAATTTATGAAAGTATTAAAAAGGAAATAGAGCAGGTCGTTGGGCGGATTAATGGTCGTTATTCTGATCTCAATTGGACTCCTATTCGTTTCTTTTTCCGTTCTGTCCCATTTGAAGAAGTTGTACAATATTACGCCGTGGCAGATGTCTGCTGGATTACTCCTCTGCGGGACGGTTTAAATTTAGTGGCAAAAGAATATATTGCCGTTCAAGGTTTGCAAGAAGACCCACAGGGAAGATTAATTGTTTCAGAATTTTCAGGAGTGTCAGTAGAGCTTCCGTATGCCATATTATGTAATCCCTATGACAAAAAGAATTTGAAAGAAACTTTGTTGCAGGCGCTGACGATGGAAGAAAATGAAAGTAGCCTACGTATGAAACGACTTTTTGATATCGTCAATCATTATGACGTGGAAAATTGGAGTGCTACCTTTATGGATATTTTAGAAAATATGTAACGTAACCTACAGATGAATGAACTATTCTTTTTTGAAACGGAGTTCCTGTAGGATTACGCTATTTTCTTTTTGTCGGAAAAAGAAGGTGACTCGGTATTTTCCGTTAGAAGTAAGCATGTTACCAATGCCAAAATGAGCTCCTTTTTTGGAAGTCCCTTTATGAATAATATGGAAATTCTTTACCTTGTTTTCTCTAAAAAAGCTTTTTAAGATCACAGAGGCTTGAGATTTACTATATGAGTTGGATTTTCCCGAAAGAGAAATATCTATCATATTGTCAAAGTAGTGAGATAGAGAGTCAACATTACCATTCTCTAAGGCTTTCACTACATTATCAAAAGGACTTGAAATGACGGTGAAAGACATGAGTATTCCTGTTAATACTAATATTTTGCTTACTCTCCCTATATATGAAAAAGCAGTCATGTTTTTAATTTTTGCTCATTTACATGTTAATTATATACTAAAATGATGCCAGATTTAAAAAAGAGTATATCAACTATTTTTCTTTTTTCGTCTCTACTAGCTTTTGTTTTTTTCTTTTGCGTCTTTTAATTCTTTGTTCTGTTGATCGATTTTTTGTTGAAGATCTAAATAGGCGATATTGGATTTCAAATCCTGGTTGTTCTGTTTTATCAAACTCTGCTCTGGTGATTGTCGCCGTTTGTGCAGAAACTTTGAGCCCTCCCGGGTAAATAAAAAGTACTGTAATAAGGAGTAATAAGTAGGATGTTTTTCTCATTAAAACTATTTTTAAGCCATAAAACTAGATATAATTTATCAAAAAGCCTGACTAAAAGTTGTATTATCCTACTTTTGTAAAAAGTATCAGATTTGAGTTCAATAAAAAAATTAGCCGGACAGACTTTATGGTATGGAGCGAGTAACATAGCTGCCAGGTTTTTAAATTACCTTCTGACACCGTTGATTACCTATCTCCTTCATAATCCGGAAGGGGTAAAAGACTATGGAAATTATAGTTTGTTGTACGCTTGGATCGCTGTAGTTAATATCGTGTTTACCTATGGCTTTGAAACGGGGTATTTTCGATTCTATAACAAACCCGGGGCTGATAAGAGAGCTATTTTTCAAACTACTTTTGGTTCCATTTTATTGAGTACGATAGGGCTGGTTGGATTGTTGATTATTTTAAGAGCACCAATTAATCAGCTTATTGGACTGGCCCATCATAACGAATATATTATTTGGGCTATTTTGCTTGTTGGGCTGGATGCCTTGTCTATTATCCCTTTTGCCAAGCTGAGACAGGAGGCACGACCCAAGAAGTATGCGTTTGTAAAGCTTTCCGGTATTATTTTGAATATTTTACTAGTTGTCTTTTTCCTCGTTTTATTGCCCGATTTTTTGAAAGATCATCCCTCTTCGTTTTTATATCATTGGTATAATCGCAATACGGCAGTTGGTTTTTTAGTCTTAGCAAACCTCTGCCAGAATATTCTTGTTTTTCTCTTGTTATATAAGGAGTGGAGGAGTTTTAGGTTCGAAATAAATAAAAAACTATGGAAACAAATTTTTAAATATAGTTCTCCTATTATTATCATTGGCATTGCTGCAATGATTAATGAAGTAATGGATCGGCAGATGTTGGCTATGTTTTTGCCCATGTCGGAAGAAAAGGCACGACAGGTGGTAGGGATTTATTCTGCCAATTATAAACTGGCTATCCTTATTAGTCTGTTTATTCAGGCTTTTAAAATGGCAGCAGAGCCTTTCTTTTTTGAACAGGCAAAGGACAAAGATGCACCAAAGACTTATGCCAGAGTAATGAAATGGTTCATCCTCACTGTGGCTTTTGCTTTCTTGTTTACAACCTTATATTTGGATGTTTGGAAGTATTTTATTGGCAGATCCTATCGATCCGGGTTGGGCATCGTTCCGATTCTATTAGCTGCAAACATCTGCTTAGGCGTGTATTATAATCTATCCATCTGGTATAAATTGACCGATAAAATGATGATGGGACTTTATATTACACTGCTTGGCGTTGCGGTTACATTAGTGGGGAATTATTTCTTTATTCCTAAATACGGAATGTATGCCGCCGCTTGGGCGACTTTTTTCTGTTATTTTATAATGATGGTAATCTCTTATTTGGTTGGACAAAAATATTATCCTATCCCTTATCAAGTAAAAAAGAGCTGCCTGCATATCATCGTTATGTTGGGCGTCTATTTTATTTATCAGGGGGTGAGTATGATCCTTTCCTCTTTAGTTTTAAACTTAATATTGGCAACCCTTTTGATGGGATGTTTTTTGGTTATTATAGGGAGAATGGAAAAAAAAGAATTGAAAAACCTGGCTGTGATAGAAGTCGTGAAGAAACGGATCTTTAAAAGATAACTTTGAGATGAAGGGAGAAAGGGAAGAATTAGTAGATTAATATTACTTTTGTCAAAAAACATACATCTTGGTGAAGAAATTGGCTTCTTTATTGCTTTTTACCTGCTTTTTTATGGCCTGGTCAGCTGAAGGACAGGAGGTGAATGCTGTTTCTTCTGTAGCCGGAGGGGCACAGCAAAATAAGATGACGAAGGGAAATGCGCCGAGTTTTGTACTGAAAAAATTTGACAACCGACAGGACTTTGTTCAATATCTTTTAGCTCACAATACTTTATATAAGGAGACACAACATCCGGAATTTCGACCGGTCCAATGGCATGAGAATAACCAATCCCGGAACGATACCAATGCTCAAATCTTTTATATTATTTTAGGAACCTTTTTATTTATAGCCTTCATACATGCAGTCTTTAATAAATATTACAAAGATCTGTTTCATGCTTTTGTTTCTCCTACTTTGAGCAGACGCCAGCTAAAGGATCAATTGTACCAAACACCCTTCCCGGCTTTTTTACTGAATTTGTTTTTTATTGTTTCTTTTGGGGTTTATCTGTTTCTCTTTTTAGAGCAGAAAGGCTATCTTTCTGAGCTTATGCCTACTTATGTTGTTTCTATAATTATTTTATTTCTTGGAGCTATTTATCTTATAAAGTATCTCTCACTTCGATTCCTAGGATGGCTTTTGGGATTAAAGGAAGAGGTAGATGGCTATATATTTACAATCTTCTTGATTAATAAAATAATGGGTGTGTTTTTATTGCCGTTTATTTTGCTTTTGGCATTTGGTTCTCTTCAGTTATCAACTACTGCATTGAATATCTCCCTTGTTCTTGTCATTTTGTTGTTTATATATCGATATTTTAGAGCCTTACCGTTGATTAATTCAAGAACAGAAATAAACAAATTTCATTTTTTTCTTTATCTTTGTGCTTTCGAAATAGCACCCATTCTCATTATAGGGAAATTTTTTACTCTCTGGGTAGCAGGTGCTTGAGGAGAATTAAAGATTTGTGAACCAATAGGAATATTAGTAAATGAACATGGAAAATCCACCCGTTGTTAAGGGCAAAAAGATTCGTTCTATTTTGATTTCTCAACCCGAACCGGCAAATGGTCGGTCGCCTTATTTTGATTTGGCAAAAAAATTTGGTGTAAAGGTCGATTTTCAGCAATTTATACATGTAGAAGGATTAACGGCGAAAGATTTTAGGAAACAAAAAATTAATCTGGAAGATTTCTCTGCAGTAGTATTTACCAGCCGACATGCTATTGACCATTACTTTAGAATTTGTGAAAAGATGAAGGTGGAGGTGTCTGCCGATATGAAATATTTTTGCGTGAGAGAGACGGTCGCCTTATATCTTCAGAAATATGTTCAATATAGAAAAAGAAAGATTTTTTATCCTGAAAGTGGTAGGATAAAGGGACTTTTAGATATTATGAAACGTTACAAGTCAAAAGAGACTTTTCTAGTCCCCTCATCTGATCAGAGTAAAAATGACATTCCCTTATGGTTAAAGAAAAATAAAGCCAATTTTAAAAAAGCCATTATGTATCAAACCGTAGGGAATGATGTGAAAGAAGTGGTCGCCAATGGCTATGATATGATTGTCTTTTTCAGTCCATCGGGTGTGAAAGCATTGGTGGAGAGTGCACCCGATTTTGAACAAGAAGAGACGGCAATAGCTGCATTTGGAAAATCTACTTCCAAAGCGGTAGAAGAAAAGGGATTTCGCCTGGATTTAAGGGCTCCCACTCCAAAGGCTCCATCAATGGTTGCTGCCGTTAAGTCATTTCTGAAAGGGAAAAAATAACCTATTTTAGCTCAGCTGGAACAAGAAGAGCTATATTTATACTTCTTTTATAATAGGGTATTGTTTTGGGTTTAATCCGGAATAACACCTTTATAAAAAGAAGGTCTTCTTTTTGTAAAAAAAAATAATTACTTTTAGCCCTTTGATGGAATGATTGAGGAGGGAAGTGTGAAGGTGTGTTTAAAAGTAACTGATATATGTTATATTTGCATTCTGTCTAAAATGAAACCAGAATCTATGAAAAGCTATTTATATCGAGGGGTGGCGTTGTTCTTTGTTGCTAGTATGTTATGGGGCTGTGGGAAGAACAATTCTTATCAGGGACAGGTGACAGGCGTAAAGGGAAGAGCTAATTATAAACCGGCCAAACCTTATGGGATGGTGTATATCCCCTCCGGAGCCTTTTTAATGGGAAGTAGTGATCAGGATTTAAGAGGAACATATACGGCAAGGGAGAAGACCGTGACTGTTCAGGGCTTTTATATGGATGCTACAGAAGTAACCAATAATCAATATCGACAGTTTGTATATTGGGTAAGAGATTCTATCGCACATAAATTATTAGGGCAAGTTACAGAAGCGAGTGATGGTACAGAAAAAATTGATTGGAGTCAGGATATTAATTATTCTGATCCGGCAACACAAGAAAAATTGAATGCGATTTATTATGCTCCTGAAGACCGGGTATTTGGTAAGAAAGAAATAGATGTCAGTAAGCTGGTATACCATTCAGAATGGTTTGATTTGAAAGCTGCAGCCTTGGATCGAGGAAAGCATCCTCGTTCTCAGTTTATTAGAAAAGATGACACCCCGATTTATCCGGATACCTTATCTTGGATAAGAGATTATTCTTATTCCTATAATGATCCTATGGCGAGATATTACTTTTCACACCCCGCTTTTGATAACTATCCGGTAGTGGGGGTCAATTGGAAGCAGGCACAAGCGTTTACCCGCTGGCGGACAAAATTATGGGCCGATTATAGGAAATCAATTGGTAAACCAACACAGGGATCTTTTCGTTTACCTACCGAAGCTGAATGGGAGTATGCTGCTAGAGGAGGGAGAAATGAGGCGCCTTATCCTTGGGGGGGGCCTTATCTGAGGAATAAGAAAGGCTGTTTTTTGGCAAACTTTAAACCGGGTCGTGGAGATTATGCAGAAGATGGCGCATTATATCCGGCAAAAGCAGATGCTTATTGGCCTAATGATTATGGACTATACAATATGTCAGGAAATGTAGCTGAATGGACTTCTTCTGCTTATTTTGAGAATGGGTATAAGTTTGCCATGGATTTCAATCCGGATATTCAAATCAATGCCAAGGATAGCGCTGCTCCCAAGATGAAGAGGAAAGTTGTGAGAGGAGGGTCATGGAAGGATGTGGGCTATTTCCTTAATGTCGGTGTACGTTCATGGGAATATCAAGATACAGCAGAGTGCTATGTTGGTTTTCGTACGGTATTATCTTTCTTAGGGCGATCTCCCAAAGATTTTAATTAACAAACATTTATTTTTTTCAATTTTTAAATTAAGAGAATTATTATGGCTAATCCTTTAAGAACGCAAAAAGCTAGAGGTGTACTTAATGTGATCTTCAGTGTAGGGGCTGCAATTATCATTTTTGGAGCATTAGCAAAGATTGAACATTGGGGAGGTGCATGGGGAAATGCTTTGATTATTGGAATGATTTCCGAATCACTGACCTTTCTGCTAATGGCATTTTTGCCTGCCGAAGAAGTTTATCATTGGGAGAAATATTATCCTCATTTGAACTTAACACCGGAAGAGGAAAAGAAATTGACCGGAAAGTATGAGCCCAAAAATATAGCTTTAGGAAGTGGTGCTGCTGCACCTTCTCCAGTTGCAGGAATGGATAAAATGTTGGAGGAGGCCGATATTACCCCGACCAATCTAAAAAAATTAAGTGATAATTTTCAAAAACTGAATCAGACGGTGGGGCAAATGAAAGATTTCTCGGGTACAGTGGCAGCTGCCGACGATTTTTCACAAAAGACAAAAGGGGCAGCAGAGGCTATGGGAAATATATCAACAGCCTATAACAATGTAGCAGAAACGATGAATGTCTTTAATGAAACGGCAGCAAATAGTCAGGAGTTCCATACTGAAATGGAGAAAATGGCAAAGAACCTGGGCTCTTTGAATGCGATTTATGAATTAGAGGTAGAAAATGCCGATAGTCATCAAAAGAATATGAAGAAATTTTATGGCAGTATTAGTGATATCTCTGAAGCAATGTCTGGTGGTGTCGAAGATGCTTACAAAACGAAAGAACAAATTGCATTGATGGCCAAGAATATGGAAAACCTGAATAATGTTTACGGAAATATGCTTTCCGCAATGAATAATCATTAATTGCAACCTATTTAATTTAAAATTCTGTAACCCCAATTAAAGAGATTAAAAGTATAGGCTAATGTCAATGTCCTTACCTAAAGAGCCGCGGCAGAAAATGATTAATCTGCTTTACGTAGTGCTTATAGCTATGTTAGCGCTTAATGTTTCGGCTAAAATTCTCAATGCTTTTAGGATTGTCGATCAAAGTATTACGAATTCTAATAATGCTATCGATCAAAAAAATGAAATCATTTATAAGCAATTTGAGAAACAAATGGCTCAGGATCCTGAAAAAGTGGGTCCGTTAAAAAAGAAAGCAGAAACAGTTAAAGAAAGATCAAAAAAAATCAACAGCTATATTGATAGCCTAAAGAAACGGATTGTAAAAGAAAGTGGTGGTCTGGATGAGGAAGGAAAAATAAAAAGAGCGGATGATTTAGATGCCCCTTCAAGAATTATGTTGAATAAGGGGAATGGCCCGGAATTGAAAAATAGATTGAAAAAGGTGAGAGCGGATTTTCTTCAATATTTTGACGCAAACAACAGAGAAAGCGAAGCTAAGATTTTCCCACTTAGGATTATTGAACCACAACCTAAAAAAGAAGGGAAAAAAGCTAAAGAAAGCTGGTCGAGTATAAATTTCTCAAATGTTCCGACTATAGCCGCCATTACCATATTGAACAAATTTAAAAATGATGTAAAGAATTCAGAAGCACAGGTGATAGATTACTTATATCAACAAATTAATGCGCAACAATTTACGATGGATACCTATACCCCTTTGGTTTCTGCAAATTCAGGCTATGTGATGGATGGTCAGAAATATCAGGCCAAAATTATGTTGGGAGCCTATAGTTCTACTGTAGACCCGACCATAACGGTCAATGGGAATCCTATAGATGTTGAGAATGGCGTTGGAAAGTTTTCTACATTGGCTAGCGGAGTAGGTGAACATAAATATGATGTGGCCGTTAAACTAAAGGATAAAAATGGGGAGGTGAAATCATTTACTACGACAGGATCCTATATGGTAGGAGCTTCTTCACTTTCCGTTTCGGCTACGAAGATGAATGTCTTGTTTGTAGGATTAAATAATCCAATTAGTATTGCGGCAGCAGGCGTTCCCGCAGGAGATATCCATGCTTCTATTTCACAGGGCTCTTTACGAAAAACAGGAACCGGAAAGTATATCGCCAAGGTGAGGAATGTGAATAAAGACGCTGTCGTCCGTGTGTCAGCTACTGTTGATGGAAAAAATACGAACCTGGGAACGATGAAGTTTCGGGTCATGCGGGTTCCTGATCCTATAGCGATGATTGGTAATAGCGAAGGCGGACGGATGCGATCTGCTGTGTTTAGGGCGCAAGAAGGTGTTCGTGCCGTTTTAAAAAACTTTTATTTTGATATTAAGTTTACAGTAAGTAGCTTTACATTGGGTTTTGTTGGAAATGGCTTTAGTGATTATGTGGAAGCAAAATCTTCCTCAGCACGGTTTACCGGCGAAATGAAACAGTTGATGAAAAGGTGTAAACCGGGAACTCGAGTGTTTGTGGATGATATTAGAGCAAAAGGACCTGATGGTACAACAAGAAAACTGCCGGGTATTACTTTGAAACTATATTAAATTTGTCTTTTTTTAAAAAAATACTGATATGAAGAGGTTAGATTGGGTTAAAAGTATAGGATTGATTATCGGATTGGTATTAGGGGTCACTTCGTCCATTTCTGCTCAGGGGGTGCAGGAAAATCCTTTGGAAGGAAATATAAACACACCGGAGGACGGAATGCATTTGGGAGTAGACTCTTCTCTAAGAAACGACCTTGCGGTAAAGAGAATGGATAATAACGAAAAGACTCCTCTTGCCTATCAGAGGATTCGTTCGAAAGATGCGGTCTGGGGAAAACGTGTTTGGGAGGAAATAGATACTCGACAGAAAATGAATCAACCTTTTGTGTATAAGGGACATGATGAAAAAGGAAACAGCCTCATGTTGATTGATATATTGGTGAATGCAGTGTTGGATAGCGAGGTGACAGCTTTTAAAGGAGTTGATGATCGGTTTACTACCCCATTGACAGTGGCACAAGTACAGGGAGAATTGACAGGGAAAGCTGATACTATAAGTGTGACAGATCCGGTTACCGGTGAGGTAACCCAGAAAGTAATTCGCAATGATTTTGACCCTCAATCGGTAAAGACTTATCGGCTTAAAGAAGATTGGGTCTTTGATCGCCAGACTTCCAGGTTGTATTGTAGAATTATTGGGATAGCACCTTTACAGGATATTGTTGATCCCAATACAGGAGAGCTTAGAGGGAAAATGCCTTTATTTTGGATTTATTATCCTGACTTGAGATCGGTATTGGCCAAATATGATGTTTACAATCCGAATAATTATTACCAAAGGATTTCCTGGGAAGATCTTTTCGAAATGAGGAGATTTAATGGGCATATCGTGAAGGTGGATAATGCTTTAGATGAAACCATTGAACAAGAAATCCCGGGCACTTCAACTGAAGCCGGAATAAAACGACTACTAAAAGGGAAAAAAGTGCATAATAAAATATTTAATTTTGAACAGAATCTTTGGGAATATTAAACCTATTCCATCTTATTTCTTACTAATGTTGAACAGACATGAAGTAAGGCTTCTGTTTCGTAATTGCTATCTTCCTTTATTCACTGAGATTTAATGCAGGCTTTATTGTTGATTTCCTAATGAGCATGCTTCATGCATGGCTTTTTGGGTTAACTCATACATCTTCGAATAAAGAGAGAAGTTTCTTTTATAGATGGGGTGAAGATCCCTTTGAGGGGAGAGCGCTTCAGTGGGTGAACAATATCTTATGATTTCTGACCAATCCTGTATCCTTCCGAGTGCTTTTAATCCTAAAAAAACAGCTCCCATGGAAGAAATATCTGCCTGATTGGTAATTATAACTTGCTTTTGAAAAATATCGGAGAGCATTTGCAGCCATGGTTTAGAGTGAACGAATCCACCGGAAACGCAGATTTGTGAAGGGGATTTTTGAGTTGCATCCATAAGAATTTTTGCATTGTGAAATAAAGCATAACAGATTCCTTCTATTATTGCTCTGGTAAAGTCTTTTCTCTCGTGTCGGCTTGCAATCCCCCAGAAACATCCTCTCGCATCAGGATCCCACATTGGTGCGCGTTCCCCGTATAAGTAAGGGAGAAACAATAATCCGCGACAACCTGCTTTGGCTTTAAAAGCCTCTTGTAGAATCTGATGGTATGTTTGTTGTTCACCGCTTAAAAAATTATGTTTATACCAGTCTAAAAGGTTTCCTCCATTATTAATAGCCCCACCGGAGATATATTCTTTTTCTGTAAGTAAATAATTGAATAAGCTTCCCGGATTATGAGCACTTGCCGGAATTGGCACCTTGTCGGTTATTCGGACAGCACCGCTGGTACCTATGGTTACTGCCATTTGGTCTTTATTAATAACCCCTGATCCTATATTAGCCAGGCATCCATCTCCGGCTCCCAATACGAATGGAACATTCCTATCCAGGCCCAATAGATGGGCATAATCTGATTGTAATCCTTTGAATAGGTGTGTTGAGGGCAATGGCGTCGCTAGCTTTTCTTTCGTTATTCCGATGAGATCTAAAGCAGGAGTATACCAATCTAGTTTTTTATGATCAAATAATCCGGTGGCAGAAGCTAAAGAATGACTGATATAATATCCGCCAAAGAATTGAGAGAACAGATATTCTTGAAATGAAATGAACTTTCCTGCTTTATGGAAAGTTTCCGGCTTATTTTTTTTCCACCATAATAATTTACAAAACGGAGACATGGGATGTATTGGAGTCCCGGTATGTTCATAAAAACGGGTAGCCTCTTTTTTTTCTTTAAAATGAGCGGCTTCTTTTTTACTCCTGTTGTCATTCCATAAGAGGAGTGGACTGATGGGGGTATCCCTTTTGTCTACTGCCATAATACCGTGCATAGCGAAGCTGAAGCTCAGGGCGATGGGCTGTCCCTGTTCTTTTACAACCGCTTTGATCACACCGATCGTTGCATTTAATAAAGCTTTGGGACTTTGTTCTTCTGCGTCTGGCTTTGGTTGTTGACTTTGGTATTTTATCTGATGTTGAGTGGTAATTGTACCACTTATTGTCCAGGCAAGTGCTTTGGTGCTGGATGTACCGATGTCTACTCCTAAAATATACGGTTCCGTTGATTTCATTATAGTAAAGATAAAGAAACTGATGTACCTTGCAAGCCGGAAACTGCCATTTAAGTATGTATTATTTATTATTTGGTCTTTTTTACCTGCTTTCATTGCTCCCGTTCTGGCTGCTTTACTTTATTGCAGACGGGTTGTATCTTCTGTTATATTATGTTATAGGATACAGAAAGGAGGTTGTTTTTTCTCATTTAAAACAGGCCTTTCCGGAAAAAAATACGGAGGAGAGAACGCTGATAGCCAAAAAATATATGCGTAATCTAGCGGATCAAATGGTAGAGACTATTAAGATGATGAGTATCAGCAGGAGACAAATTGAAAAAAGATTTGAATGTGATACGACTATTTTTAACTATTTAGAAAAGGAAAATCGTACGTATCAAATCCATTTAGGGCATGTTTTTAATTGGGAATGGGCCAATTTGTATATTCGCTTACTTATTGATCATCCCTTTTTGGTTATTTATAAACCAATAAAAAATAAAACCATCAACCGGATGTTTAGCTATATGCGAACGCGATTTGGTACTACAATGATTGCTTCTAATAATTTATTGAAGGAGATGCGTCCTTATAAAAATAAAATCTATACCAGTGTGTTGGTTGCTGATCAGAAACCCCGGAAGGGAAGTCCCTTTTGGTTTCCTTTTTTAAATAAAATGACTCCTTTTTTTAAGGGGCCTGAGATAAGTGCAAAGAGGAATGATTTAGCGGTTGTGTTTGGGAATATTGTAAAAGTAAAGCGAGGATATTATAAAATAGAAACTCAACTGGCTTTTGAACACACCAAGGAGGTGGAAAAAGCCAAAATAACGCAAGATTTTGTTACCTTTCTGGAGGAACGGATTCATAGGCAGCCAGAGAGCTGGCTGTGGAGTCATAGGCGCTGGAAACGAAAGTGGAAAGGAGAAACCAATAAATAATGAAGTATGGCAACAAAAGAAAAATTACGTTGTGCTTGGCCCGCAGATGATGCTTTAATGAAACAATATCATGATACCGAATGGGGAGTCCCCTTACATGAGGATCAAAAATTATTTGAATTTATTATTTTGGATGCTTTTCAGGCCGGCTTGAGTTGGCGAACGATCCTGCATAAAAGGGAAAACTTTCGTAAAGCTTTTGCCGATTTTGACCCTGAAATTGTCAGTAAATTTACTGAAAAAGATATTGCAAAACTGGAAAAGAATACAGGAATTATACGTAATAAAAGAAAAATAAGAGCTACTATTTCTAATGCTGAATGTTTCCTGAAAGTGCAAAAAGAATTTGGTCGTTTTGATACTTATATTTGGTCGTTTGTGGATCATCAAACGATTGTTACTGATCGACCACCTTCTGTTCCTGCCGGGACAAAGTCTCCTGAGTCAGAAGCCATGAGTAAAGACTTAAAAAAGAGAGGCTTTAAATTCGTAGGACCTACTATCTGTTATGCTTTTATGCAGGCGGCAGGAATGATTCACGATCATGTAACCACTTGTTTTAGAAAAAAAGAAATTGATCAAATGTTAGAAAAGTAAATTAGAAATGAATCAGGGAAAATTAGATCATTTTATAGAAGAAGCCCTAAAAGAAGATGTAGGGTCAGGAGATCATAGCTCTTTGGCCTGCATCCCCAAAGTGGCAAAAGGGAAAGCGGTTTTGAAGATTAAAAGTGAAGGTATTATAGCGGGGATTGAAGTGGCTCGCCAAATTTTTAAATATTTAGAACCCGAACTTGTTTTTACGGCTTTTAAAGAAGACGGAGCCACCATGACTTATGGAGAACAAGCCTTTGAAGTAGAAGGGAGCGTGCACACCTTGCTGAAAGGAGAACGTTTGGCTTTGAATTGTATGCAAAGGATGAGTGGAATTGCGACCTTGACCGGAAAATATGTAAAAGAAATAGGGGAATATCCGACACGATTATTAGATACAAGAAAAACAACACCGAATTTTCGATTACTTGAAAAAGAAGCTGTTCGTATAGGGGGTGGACATAATCACAGAATGGGATTGTATGACATGGTGATGTTAAAGGATAATCATATAGACTTTGCAGGAGGAATTACGGCAGCCATTTCCCGAGTTGAGGGCTATCTAAAGTCAAGAGGATTGGAAATACCCGTAGAGGTGGAAGCTCGTTCTTTAAAAGAAGTCCGGGAGATTATGGCTGCCGGGAAGGTACAACGAATTATGTTGGATAATTTTACACCCGAAGAAGCGAGGGAAGCCGTCAAGGTTATTGATGGAGCCTTTGAAACAGAAGCTTCGGGTGGAATTACGCTCGCAACCATTGCTGCTTATGCTGCGGCAGGAGTGGATTTTATTTCTGCAGGCGCAATTATACATCAGGCTGCAAGCCTGGATTTAAGTCTGAAAGCAGAAGTGAGTTAAGAAGCAGGTTCTTTGTCTTTTGATTCTTTTTTTAATAGGAGTAGCGCTGCTTTGATTTCTGGATAGGAGTATTTTCCTTTGGTTAATTCATGTATTTCTGAAGATTTTGCTTCCGGATGTTCTCTGACTATTGGCAATAATTTATTGAGCGCGTCTTTTTCGAAAAGCTCTTCTGCTTTGATTTCTCCACTAGGGATAAATGTAATTAGATGACCTAGAATAGTACTTGATTTAAGGGCTCTCTCCTTAGCAATCTCTTCTATGCTTTTGCCGGATTGATATAGAGAAAGTGTCTCCCGCATGGAGGATCCTTTTCTAGTCTTGGTACTTTTAGGTTTTGTAGAAGATGTTTTTTCTTTGGGAACAATTTCCTGAGTGGTGGTAAACATGGCGGTAGCTTCCTTGACGAGAGTATGCCGATCTTTGGATTGAGCAAGGTCTTGGGCGATGATGGCGGCTTGTTTTAATTGATCCTTTTTATCTAGGAAGGTTTGCGTCAGCCCTTGTAACTGTTTTATCTTTTTTCCGGTTCGGGCTTTGGTCTTTAATTCCTCAATCTGTTTTTTGATCTCATGAATTATTTTAGTATCCAAATCTCTGGTGAACCAGTTTACGGCAGCTTGTGTTCTTTCACTGAGTCTGTTGTAATTTTTACTTTGTAAGAGCTGTTCTAATAGGGGAATGAATTTCAGACCTACACTTCTCTCTTGGAGTAGATGTTCTTTTAAGGTGTTTATCCAGGCGTTTTCTATTAATTTAGGTTGAGTGGTGTTCTTCCTATTATTTTTTAGATAATTTTCCATACTTTGTAAAGGCTTCTCCCATTGAAAAGCTGTTAGTATGGATTGGTGAATAAAATCTTGTTGTCCTTCTTCTATTAAGAGGCTCAGTTCTTCTTCCGGGAGTTCGCTTTGAGCAAAGGCAAGCACCTGCTCGTTGGTTTGTATGCTGTCAGTAGTAATTCTTGACCTTAAAACCATTCCTTCTATATGGGTCAATCGGCTTAATGCTACGTAAACCTGTCCCGCAGCAAATGCTCTTCCCGCGTCTATAATTGCTTTTTCAAAAGTAAGTCCTTGACTCTTGTGTATGGTGACAGCCCAGGCCAGCCGCAAGGGGAATTGTTCAAAAGTCCCAATCTCCTTTTCTCTTATCTCATCTTTACTTTCATCATATTGGTAGCGTAAATTATGCCATTTTTCTTTCGATAATTCTAGTAAATCAGGATCTCCCGGAAATTGAATAAGCAGTTTGTCATTGACACGATCTATCTCCTTGACTGTCCCCATTTTTCCGTTGTAATATCGTCGATCCTCTCCTTTGTCATTTTTTATGAACATGATTTGTGCACCTTCTTTCAGTTCTAGAGAAGAGTCTGCAGGGAAGGCGTTTTGAGGAAAGTCTCCGGAAACTTCTGCCTTCAGTTGATGAAGTTCAGCTTCAATTTTAAATAATTCTCGCTCATTTATTTTATCGGCGATATAATTATGGGAAGTAAGGGTGATAAATCCATCGTCTTCGTCCGGAATAAAATCGGGTTGAAAATATTGTTCTAAAAGATCTAATTCTTCTTCTTTGCAACAATTATTTCTGATGTTATTTAAAAGGGCAATAAATTCCGGATCATCCTGTCTATAGATTTTTTTGAGTTCTAAATAAATCGGATTGGCTTCGCGAATAACCTTGGCATGAAAAAAGAAAGGTCCTTCATAAACGGATTTTAACAATTCCCATTCCTGATCGGGAACAACGGGGGGGAGTTGGAATAAATCACCAATATAGACCATTTGCAAGCCGCCAAAAGGTTCATGGTGTCTGCGGCGAATATGACGGAGAACCGTATCAATAGCATCCAAGACGTCGGCTCTTACCATAGAAACCTCATCAATGACCAGCAAGTCTAGTTCTCGGATTAAATCCCTTTTCTTTTTGTGAATACGTAACTTTCCTAGCAGTTGATGAGAATTATAAAATTTATTATTGTTCTCCAGCCATCCACTTTCTTTATTTGCTATATAAGTGCCGAAGGGAAGTTGAAAAAAAGAGTGTATTGTGACTCCTCCCGCATTGATGGCTGCTACGCCTGTAGGGGCTACTACAACCATTTTTTTGAATGAATGCTCTCTGAGATATTTTAAAAAAGTAGTTTTACCTGTTCCTGCCCGTCCGGTAAGAAACAAATGCCGATTGGTATGATTGACAATGTTGACTGCTTTTATAAAATCGGAGTTTGTGTCATCCACTTGCATAAGAGTCGTTCTTTTATCTCAAAAGTAGCACAATCTAAAGAAGAATACGGAGATGACCATTGATTTAACCCGCAATATTCACCATTTTTTGGAAACAACTCTACATGTCGTTTAAAATCAAAGTCTTGCCAAACTTCTTCATGTCTTGATTGTTCCTCAAATTTGAGGAATGGTTTGAAATTATCTTTTTGCATCTATGTTTCGGCAAGCACAACAGCCACCGCGTTACAAACTCCTTACAGTCGGCTACTACTGCGGCGGAGTTCGATGCATTTCGGTTGTACTCAATGCACCACCTTGTTGCTACAAAAAGCTAATCCCATGAATAATGCGGGTTAACTATAAAAAAAGAAAACAGTTGTGTTGAGAAATCGACAGATCAAAATAATCAACTGTTATTCAATAGAATAACGATTTAAAATAGATCCTATTTTGCAGCTTTAACCTCTTTTATTTCGGGAAAATTTCGTTTCATCACCGCCTCAACTCCCTTTTTAAGGGTTTTCATGGAAGACGGGCATTCATTGCAGGCTCCATGAAGGGAAACCGTTAAAATTCCATCTTGATAATCTTCGAAAAGAATGGCTCCGCCATCCATCTCAACAACTGGTTTTACTTGCGAATCTAGGGTAGATTTTATCTTGGAAATGAGATCTGTACCTTCATTTCTGCTTTCTGTGGTGGTTGTTTTTAATGCGCTTGAATCCATAACCGGCCGTCCTTCTTCTAAATAATCTCTTAAAAAAGGGAGGACTTGTGGTATGATGTTTTGCCATAAAAAATCTTTGGTCTTTGTTAGGGTAACAAAATTGCTGGCAATGAACACCCTACGAACGAAGGGAAAATTAAACAGGGTGTCTGCCAAAGGAGAAAAATGAGCTTCTTCCTTTGTGGTGAAATCAGCGACTTTTCCGGGATATAATAATTTATTCACCACAAACTTCATTGTCTCGGGGTTGGGTGTTTCTTCAGAATAAATACTTATAGCCGGTAATCCTTCTTGCAGCATAACCTCATTATTTATTATGCAAAAATAGCCAAACTATTACGAAAAAAAATTAATAAAAAAAAGAATTCCTTTTTGGGGAAATATAGTTTCGTTTATGTATTTTGTGCAGGAACTTAAAAACGATATTCTAATGACAGAAAAAAGATCTTTGTTTGTGAAGAAACGGATAGCGCTTGTTGCTCATGACCATAAAAAAGAGGAATTAATTGAATGGGCAAAACATAATAAAGATATCTTGGCGCAGAATGAGTTGTATGGAACAGGAACAACAGGGCGATTAATTCAAGAAGCTACGGGGCTTATTGTAAACAAACTGAAGAGTGGTCCGATGGGGGGCGATTTACAAATAGGTACCATGATTGCCGATGGGAAAATAGGTGTCGTAATTTTCTTTTGGGATCCCATGGAAGCTCAACCCCATGACCCGGATATTCGCGCACTGCTAAGGATGTGTGTGGTTTGGAATGTACCTATTGCCAATAATCGTTCTACTGCCGATTTTATTATTACTTCCCCATTATTTAATCAGGAATATGAATTAAAAATGACGGATTATGATAAATACATTAATCGAACTATTTAAGCGCTAGTTTTTAAGGGATTGCTACCAGTCTAAGGATGCATTATATTGACTTTCGTCTATTTTAGCATCGTACCTTTTATAGAATCTCAAGGCCGGATCATTCCATTCGATAACTTGCCAGTCCATGCCCTTGAGTTTTCTTTCTTTTCCTTCTCGGATAATACGTTCGAAAAGTTGTTTCCCGATGCCTTTGCTTCGCATCGTTTCTTTGACATAAAAATCTTCTAAATAGAGTCTCTTCCCTTTCCAGGTTGAAAAGCGAAGGTAATAGAGCGCATACCCTACTATTTCGTTTTCTTCTTCAGCTACGAATGCTGCCCATACAGGATCCGCTCCAAATCCACTATCCACAAAATGATCGAAAGATTCCGTAACAGCGTCCGGAGCATTATGATGGGTTGCTAAACCTTGGATGAGTTCGAAGATCTCTTTGCAATCCTCTTTTTGGGCTCTTCTGATATTTATGGCCATTTGATGATGTTTATACTTGTGTAATCTTTATTCCTTTTTCCTTTAAGATCCTCACAAAATTCAGGGATACTTGTGTATCTGTAATAATGTGATCAACTTCTTCTAAATCGCAAATCTTTCCGAATCCTCTACGTCCAAATTTGCTCGAATCTGCTAAAACGATGGTCTCTTGTGCCGCTTTAATCATTTTCCTGTTCAGGTGGGCTTCCTCTAAACTTGTCGTCGTAAGTCCAAAATCAATGTCTAATCCATCGATGCCAAGAAACAGTTTACTACAGGAGAAATGGTCGAGCATAGATTCTCCATAGGGTCCTGTGGTAGAAAAGGAGCTTTTTCTGATAGCTCCTCCTAATTGGATGACTTCTAAATCCTGATGTCGGTTCAACTCGATGGCAATATTTAAAGAAGAGGTTATCGCAGTTAATTGGGGCTTAGGTTGAATAGCCTTAGCTAAGGCCAAAACAGTCGTTCCTGATGCTATAATAATGGCGATGTCGTCCTTTATTAATTTTGCAGCAGTAGCCCCTATTTTCTTTTTTATCTCTGCATGAAGATGTTCTTTTTCATTGATGGGCTTTTCATTGATATACGGATTATTCTGAAGCGCCCCCCCATGAGACCGATAAAGTAAGCCTTTGTTTTCTAAAAGTTTTAAATCTTTTCGAATGGTTACGGCTGAAACATTAAGTTCTTCACATAAATCTAATACTTCAACGCTCCCGTCCTTTTCTAATTTATTGAGTATCTCTTGGTGTCGACTAATAATGGAAGACATAAATATTTATCGTTAATTAGGGATTAGGCATAAAAGATGTTTATAAAAGTACTAAAAAAAATAATTCGAAAAAAGAGGTTGGTCCTTTTTATGCAAAATATTCTCTATTTCCAATAGGGATGAAAGGAGTTTCTCTTTTTTATTCAAGGAATTCTTAAGAAAAAGATTTGTTGGGTTATTCTTTTTATTTACCTTTACTTTCATATTGTTTCGTTTTAATTATAATTTATTTTCTTCTATATAAAAGAAAGAAGAGCTGGTTATGAATAGGAAGGTATCTCTAAATAATATTATCGAAAAAGATCGTTGGGACGTTGTTGTCATTGGAGGTGGGGCTTCTGGCTTAGGAATAGCTGTGGATGCTGCATCTCGTGGATATGAGACTTTGCTTTTAGAGGGATATGATTTTGCAAAGGGAACTTCAAGTCGAAGTACTAAATTAGTACATGGAGGCGTACGTTATTTGGAACAGGGAAATGTCAGTTTAGTTAGAGAAGCATTGAGAGAACGAGGCTATTTTTTGAAAAACGCGCCTCATTTAGCAAGAAAACAAGCTTTTATCGTTCCGGTGTTTAGTCTTTGGGAACGATTAAAATACATGTTGGGATTAAAATTATATGAATGGCTTTCAGGTAAATTTAAAATTGGGAAAGTAAAATTTTTATCCCGAAAGCAGGTACTGAATGATATGCCGGGAATGTCTTCAGAGAATTTGAAGGGGGGGGTGTTGTATTATGATGGTCAATTTGACGATGCTCGAATGGCAATAAACCTAGCACAAACATGTGAAGATCTGGGTGGAACGGTGATAAATTATATGAAGGTGGCTGCTCTTCATAAAGATAAAGACGGGAAAATAGATGGATTAGAGACGGAAGATCAAATTTCCGGGAAAAAATATGAAGTTCGTAGTAAAGTGGTAATTAATGCGACCGGTATTTTTGCTGACGATGTTCATGAAATGGATGCGGGAGAAAAAATAAAAACAATTTTGCCTAGTCAAGGAGTCCATTTGGTTCTACCTTCTCAGTATTTGAAAACCCTTGATTTTGCAATGATGATTCCAAAAACCGATGATGGGAGAGTCTTGTTTTTGGTACCATGGCATCATCATCTTTTGATGGGAACGACAGATACGCCTTTGGAAGAGCATGACTTGGAACCTCGTGCATTGGAAAAGGAAATTGAATTTATATTAAGGAATGCAGAACGATACTTGAATACAAAACCTACCCGACAAGATGTTCTGAGTGTTTTTGCCGGACAACGGCCTCTTGCTTTACCTCCGGGAGGCGGGACAAAAGATTCTAAAGATATTTCTCGGGGAGAAAGTGTTCAGGTAAGTGACTCCAATCTGATTTCGGTAACCGGTGGAAAATGGACTACCTATCGTCACATGGGAGAGGATACAGTAAATAAGGCGATAGCTGTAGGGGGGCTAACTTACCGAGATTGTGAGACAGCAAATTTGAAAATTCATGGATGGATTGCTGAAAAGGAAAATCGTTCTAAATGGGAAGTGTATGGAGCAGATCGTGAAAAAATTAAGGAATTAGAGAAAGAGAACCCTGAATGGGGAAAGAAATTGGATTCCGATTGGTCGTTAACTCAGGCAGAAGTTGTTTGGGCGGTGCGGGAAGAGATGGCACTTCAAGTGGAAGATGTTTTGGCACGACGTTCGAGAATTTTATTTTTAGATGCAAAAGCAGCTAAAAGAATGGCGCCCCAAGTAGCTGAAATAATGAGGAGGGAAATGAATAAAGATGAGGAGTGGGAAAAGAGCCAGATAGAGCAGTTTGAAGAATTGGCGAAAGGGTATAGTTTGTTAGAAGATTCCGGCTTTTGATGAGAACTTATGTTAGGATTATTTTTCGTGAAATTAAAAGAGAGTATTATCTTCACGATTTTCCCTTTTCAAAACTAAAAACGATGAATAATGCCTATTAAATCTACTTTATGGTCAATCCTGTTTTTAATTATAAGTCCATCTGTCTTTGCAGCGCCTTCTGTTCCTATCGCTATTCATACCCGGGATATCGCTTTGGTCTTCAAAGTTCATAATCATCATTTAGAACAGGTGTATCTTGGAAATAGATTAAATGGAGAATCGGATTATAATGCCTTGCCGACCCTTCATAATAATGCTTATAGCACGGCAGGAACGACAAACTTATTTACACCGGCAATTCGGGTGAGGCATGCAGATGGGAATCCCTCTTTAAACTTAGACTATGTTAGTCATGTTTCTAAAAAAGAATCGGAGAATGTACAATTGACCCAAATAAAATTGAAAGATCCGAAATATCCCTTTACGGTCACTTTATTCTATAAGGCTTTTCAAAAGGAGAATGTTATACAGACCTGGAGTGAAATACAGAATGAAGAAGATGGATCTGTTGTTTTACAAGAATATGCATCCGCAAATATATATTTGAAAGCACAACACTATTGGCTTACGCATTTTCACGGAGATTGGGCAAAAGAAATGCAGATGAAAACCGAAGAATTGACTTCGGGTATGAAAGTGATAGATTCAAAACTTGGGGGGACAAGAGCAACAAAATATCAAAATCCAGGATTTTTACTAGCTTTAAATAAACAAGCCGGAGAAAATTATGGAGAAGTATTGGCCGGTACTTTGGCTTGGAGTGGAAATTTCAGATTGTCTTTTGAAGTTGATAATACAGATCAACTACATATTATACCGGGGATTAATCCGGAGGGGGAGGATTATTCATTGAAATCCGGAGAAAGTTTCCGTACACCGGCTTTTATCTTTACTTACAGCAATCAGGGGAAAGGTCAAATCTCCCGAAATATGGATGATTGGGCAAGGAATTATGGTATTTTGGATGGAAATGGCTCGCGATTGACTTTACTCAATAACTGGGAAGCCACCTATTTCTCATTTGATGAAAATAAATTGGTACATTTGTTTGATCAGGCTAAAGAAATCGGTGTAGATTTGTTTTTGTTGGATGATGGATGGTTTGGAAATAAATATCCGAGAAATAGTGATAATGCAGGATTGGGAGATTGGCAGTATAATAAAAAGAAGCTGCCGCATGGTATCGGGTATTTGGTTAAGCAGGCACAGAAAAAAGGAGTTAAATTTGGTATTTGGATTGAGCCGGAGATGGTCAATCCCAAAAGTGAATTGTATCATCAGCATCCGGATTGGATAATAAGACTCCCTAATCGACCGGAAGACTATCAAAGAAACCAGCTGGTTTTGGATTTGACAAACCCTGATGTTCAGGATTTTGTTTATGATGTTGTGAATGGTCTAATGACAAAATATCCGGATATTGCTTATTTTAAGTGGGATTGTAATCGTACCTTTTCTAGCGCGTATTCTCCTTACCTGGGAAAAGAGCAATCTAAGATAGCTGTTGATTATGTGAAAGGTCTCTATCATGTATTGAAGCGCCTTCGTAAAAAATATCCGGATTTGCCTATGATGCTTTGCTCCGGCGGTGGAGGTCGAGCAGATTATGGTGCCTTACAGTATTTTACGGAATTTTGGCCTAGTGACAATACCAATCCAATGGATCGGATTTTTATTCAGTGGGGCTATTCCTATCTGTATCCTGCTATTGCAACAGCTGCGCATGTAACAACGATGGGAAATTATCCCCTGAAATTCAGAATGGATGTGTCTATGATGGGGAAACTTGGTTTTGATATGGATTTTGACCATATGAATCAGCAACAGATTACTTTTGTAAAAAATGGAATCAAAGATTATAATCAGATAAAATCAACGATTTGGCATGGTGATTTGTATCGTTTGTTGTCTCCTTATAAAGGAAATGAGGCTGCTTTAATGTATATTGCAAAAGATAAGGAGCAAGCAGTGGTTTTTACTTTTTCTTTGTATGATGTTCTGAATCCGGATGATTTTGCCATCAAACTCAACGGATTAGATCCGGATAAGAGATATGAGATACAAGAGCTTAATTTGCAGGAAGGAAAAAAATCGAAATGCCCGGAAGCAGGAAGAATATACTCCGGGAAATATTTAATGAATAAGGGGCTTCATGCTCCTATTGGAGGCGCGGCACAGAGTGCAGTATTTAAATTAGTCGAAAAATAAATTGATTTTGATATGAAAAGAATCATTCCTACCATTATTATTGGACTAGCAGTTGTTATTGCTGCAGTGGTTTTAGGTCATGAATACAATTATAAATTTCGACAACAAAAAACCATTGATGTTACCGGGAGTGCAAAAGTAAATTTTGTCAGTAACTTAATTGTCTGGAAAGGATCTTATTCCAGAAAAGCAGCTACCCTGGAAGATGCCTATACACAACTGAATGAAGATAAGCAAAAAGTAGAAAACTTTCTAACTCAGAAAGGGCTTAAGATGGACTCGGTCGTTTTTTCGGCAGTAGATATTTCCAAGGACTATCAGACAAAGTATGATAATAACGGACGAATATCCGGACGAATATTTACAGGATATACCCTTACTCAAAATATTAAAGTCCAATCCTATGATATCCCGAAAGTAGAAAGTATTTCTAGGGAAATTACCGGATTAATTCAGTCGGGAGTAGCCTTTAATTCCCAGCCTCCCTCCTATTTTTATACCAAGCTTTCTGATCTAAAGATAGACCTGTTGTCTAAGGCTTCTGACGATGGTCGTCATCGGGCAGAGACCATTGCGCAAAAATCTGATAGTAAGATTAGTGATCTGAAAAGTGCAGAGATGGGAGTGTTTCAGATTATTGGACAATATAGCGATGAAAATTATACCTGGGGAGGAGCTTTTAATACCAGCGATAAAGTGAAGACTGCTTCTATTACGGTAAAAATGAAGTTTGCAGTGAATTGATATAGTGAAAAATAATTATATTATTAAAATCCCCCAAAGAGTAAATTTAATCTGCAATTTTTGGGTTAATAAACGTTAGATTTTAATCCTGCTGTCAAATATTTCCAAAAATTCCTTCTATAAAGTTGTATATTAAAAATAATAATGGACATTTGCAATGTTGGTATTTTAGGAATGGCTTCCAATATACCGGAGGAAGTTATGGTTTTTATGTTTAGAAATCATGAAGAAATACTAAAACAGGAATGATATTTTAATCATTTTGAATCTGTTGTCTCAAGTAAGACTTGAAGTTTAAAGGAGAAAGATTCATGGATGAGGACAATATTCAAATTGTCGAAATGTTAAAAAAAATATAGATGAAGATCTTAAGACATTCTGCTCTTGAAGGGCTTTATGGTGCACCGGTAAAATCCATTAGAGAATTTACAAATGCACCGGAATTGAACGACTCAAAGATTACAGATTTTTTCGGAAGCAATGTATTTACCGGAAAGATTATGAGAGAATATTTAACGGACGAAGCTTATAAGAGCTTGTCTAATTCCGTTAAACATGGATTGAAGATAGATCGGAAAATGGCAAGCCAGATTGCCTCAGGGATGCGAGCTTGGGCTATGGATAAGGGAGTGAGTCATTACTCTCACTGGTTTCAGCCATTGACTGGAACAACAGCGGAAAAACATGATGCTTTTTTTAGTATTGATGAAGATGGAACCCCCATTGAAAATTTTGACGGTAACTCCCTAGTACAACAAGAACCGGATGCTTCCAGCTTCCCAAGTGGCGGATTAAGAGTGACTTTTGAAGCTCGAGGCTATACTGCATGGGATCCTTCTTCTCCCGCTTTTATTATGGATATGGGCATTGGGAAAACCCTTTGCATCCCGACGGCTTTTGTTTCATATAATGGAGAATCTCTAGACTATAAAGCCCCTCTGCTGAAATCAATAGAACGCTTAGATAAAGTGGCTACCCAAGTCTGTAATTATTTTGATAAAAATGTAACCTCGGTTGCACCTACCTTAGGGTGGGAGCAGGAGTATTTCTTGGTGGATGCCAAATTAGCGCAAGCACGTCCCGATTTGATGCAGTGTGGAAGGACGGTAATGGGGCATGCTCCGGCTAAAGGGCAACAGATGGAAGATCATTATTTTGGTTCTATTCCCGATCGGGCATATGCTTTTATGAGAGATCTCGAAATTGAAAGCTATAAATTGGGTATTCCCCTAAAGACCAGACACAATGAAACCGCCCCTTCTCAATTTGAGTGTGCTCCGATTTATGAAGAAGTGAATATTGCCGTAGATCATAATTCCCTGTTGATGGATATTATGCGGAAAATAGCTCGACGTCATGAATTAAAAGTCCTATTCCATGAAAAACCTTTTGCAGATATAAATGGTTCAGGAAAACATAATAATTGGAGCCTGACGTCGAGCACCGGCGTCAACCTTTTATCTCCGGGAAGAACGCCAAAGACCAATCTCATGTTCTTGACTTTCTTCATTAATACGATTAAGGCGGTACATGAACATGCAGATTTATTGAGAGCCTCTATTGCGACTGCCAGTAACGATTACCGATTAGGTTCTCAGGAAGCTCCCCCCGCCATTATTTCCGTTTTTATTGGACAATATCTCACCTCTGTCTTGAATGAGATAGAATCAAGGGTGAGCGAAAAATTTGATGAACAGGATGAAGCGATGTTGAAGATGGATCTTCTGAAAAGTATTCCTGAGCTATTTAGAGACAATACAGATAGGAATCGAACTTCTCCTTTTGCTTTTACCGGTAACAAATTTGAATATCGAGCAGTAGGTTCTTCTGCAAATTGTGCAAATGCGATGACTTATCTAAATACGATCGTTGCAGATACTTTAGCTCGCTTTAAGGAAAGAGTGGACACCTTAATTTCCAATGGGGAAAAGAAAGAAATTGCGATCTTGCAAATATTACAGAGTAACATCGTGACTTCTCGTTCCGTATTATTTGAAGGCGATGGATATAGTGACGAATGGGAGCAGGAAGCCCAAAAAAGAGGATTACCCAATAATAAAATTACTCCGAATGCTTTAGAAGCTTTGACAAGTGAGAAAGCAATTCGACTCTTTACAGATACGAAAGTCTTTACCAAAAAGGAATTAAATGCTCGTTATGAAATGTTGCTGGAGCATTACAGTAAAAGGATACAAATAGAGGCACGTGTCTTGGGAGACTTATGCGTTAATTATGTGATTCCTGCTGCGGTAACCTATCAAAATCGACTCCTTGAGAATATAAAAGGACTGAAAGATCTAGGTTTAAAGGAAGATCAATGGCGTGTACAGAAAGATATAATAGAAGAAATTTCTTCCCATATTACAGAAATTGGACAAGGGGTAAATGATATGGTGAAGACAAGGAAACGGATTAACAATATAGCAGATGAGAAAGAAAAAGCCATTGCATATGGAGAAGAGGTGAAAGCTTTCTTTGAACCCCTGCGATATCATTGTGATAAGCTGGAATTTTTGGTAGATGATGAAGATTGGAGGCTTTCTAAATATAGAGAATTGTTGTTTTTAAGCTAAATCTTATAACTTTTTTCCCGAATAGTGTAACAGCCATAAAGTAGGTGTGTATTAATTTTGCAATATAAAAATAAAGCAAAATGAGACATACCTATAAAATACATGGCATGAGTTGCGAAGGATGTCGCAGCCATGTAGAGAAGGCATTGGAGAAAGTGGACGGCGTAGCGAAAGTAAACGTAGATTTAGAAAAGGAAGAAGCGATAGTGGAAATGAAGAAACATGTTTCCTTGGAAAAACTTCGAGCTTCTTTGGAAGACAGTTCTTATCGAATTTCTATTCCGGGAGAAGAGGAATCGCCCAAAATATCAGCGACAAAAGGTGTTCAGGAAGATGGAAAGGGCGTTTTCTATTGTCCGATGCATTGTGAAGGCGATAAGACCTATGACCGGCCGGGAGATTGCCCTGTTTGTGGGATGGACCTGATACCGCAACCTGTAAAGAAGAAGACAACACAATATACCTGTCCCATGCATCCGGAAGTCATTCAGGACAAACCGGGCAGTTGCCCCAAATGTGGGATGGATTTGGTTCCTGTTGCGGAAGAACCGGAAGAGAAAAATACAACCTATCAAAAATTACGATGGAAATTTAAAGTCGCTGTTGCTTTTACCCTTCCGATATTTATAATCGCCATGTCGGGAATGCTTTCCCACAATCCACTCTATAAAGTCATGGATTTGAAATACTGGAATAGCGTGGAATTTATCTTATCAATTCCGGTGGTTTTTTATGCTGCCCGGATGTTTTTTGAACGGGCATGGAAGTCTGTCGTCACCCGGCATCTGAATATGTTTACTTTAATTGGAATAGGAGCCGGAGCGGCCTGGATCTTTAGTGTAGTTGCTTTGTTCTTTCCGGGGCTTATTCCGGATGAGTTTAAGGCAGGTGGGGGCGTTCATGTGTATTTTGAATCGGCCACTGTGATTCTCACTTTGGTTTTACTGGGACAATTGCTGGAAGCCCGGGCACATGGAAAGACAAATGCTGCCATCAAAGCTTTATTGAAACTGGCGCCAAACCGGGCAACAAAAATTGTTGATGGGGAAATGGTCGTCGTGGCAGTGGAAGATATTCAAAAAGGAGACTTGATAAGCGTAAAGCCCGGAGAAAAAATCCCGGTGGACGGGAAGATAAAAGAAGGAGAATCTCACATAGATGAATCTATGATTACCGGAGAGCCTATTCCGGTGAATAAAGGAGTGGGAGATGAGGTAAGATCCGGAACAATAAACGGAAATAAGGCGTTTGTGTTGGTTGCAGAAAAAGTAGGCGATGATACGCTTCTGTCTCAAATCATTTCCATGGTAAATGATGCAAGCAGATCCCGGGCTCCTATTCAGAAATTGGCTGATAAAATATCCGCTTACTTCGTTCCTATCGTCGTGTTAATAGCTGTTGTAACCTATGTCCTTTGGTTCTTTTTGGGACCACAACAGGCTCCTGTTTATGCCTTGATAAATGCTATTGCTGTGCTTATTATTGCTTGTCCTTGTGCCTTAGGATTAGCTACGCCCATGTCTGTTATGGTTGGAGTGGGCAAGGGAGCTCAATCCGGCGTATTGGTGAAGAATGCAGAAGCTTTGGAGCGTATGAATGAGGTGGATGTCGTAGTTGTCGATAAAACGGGCACCCTCACAGAAGGAAAACCAACAGTAGATAAAATTGTTGGAGTTCAATCAACAGATCAGGAAAGGTATATATTAGAGAAAATGGTCGCTCTAAATGTTGACAGTGAACATCCTCTGGGAGGAGCGATCAAGGAGTATGGAGAGAAAAAACAGATTAAAGTGCAGAAAGTACATCATTTTGAAGCGCTCTCCGGAAAAGGAGTTGTCGGAGAAATAGAGGAAAGGACTTGGGCGTTGGGAAATAAAAAGTTAGTGGTAGAACAAGAAGCAAATCTAACCCGGGAGGTTGAAAATCAAGTAGAGCATATGCAAAAGGAAGGGAAAACGGTTTCGTATCTTTTGAAAGAAAAAGAGGTTATTGGATATGTGGTTTTTTCTGATAAAATAAAAAAAGGAGCTAAGGAAGCCATAAAGAAATTACAACAGGAAGAAGTGGAAGTATGGATGTTTACCGGAGATAATAAACATGCAGCAGCTGCTGTCAGCCAAACGTTAGGATTAGATGGATTTGAAGCGGATATGTTGCCCGAAGATAAAATGCAAAGGGTGAAGAACTTCCAAAAACAAGGGAAAAAGGTTGCCATGGCCGGAGATGGAATCAATGACGCTCCTGCACTGTCTCTTGCTGACATAGGAATTGCAATGGGTACAGGAACGGATGTGGCCATTGAAAGCGCAGAAATTACCTTGATAGAAGGAGATTTGAAAGGACTCGTTAAAGCACGGATATTGAGTGAAAAGGTTATGAAGAACATTAAACAGAATCTTTGGTTTGCTTTGGGATACAATACTTTAGGAATACCTATTGCTGCAGGTGTTTTATATCCGGCCTTTGGTTTGCTGTTGTCCCCAATGATTGCAGCCTTAGCGATGAGCTTTAGCTCAGTTTCTGTGATCACCAACTCCTTAAGGCTGAGAAAAACAAGGATTTTAGGTTGATTTAGCGAGGGATACTAATGCTAAATAGGCTCTGCTTCATAATAAGTGTTCAGACCTTTTGTGAGGATAAAATATTATAGAGTTATAATTTATTTTGTTTGTCAAATAATTGCAAAAATATGAGCCACATCATTCATATAATCCCTCAACAAACTAGATCAAAAAACGAATGAAGACTATTCTAACAAGTACTAGATGGATAGAAAATACTGCTATGCAACGTTTTTAGCATGAAATTTGTCTATTAAATATAAAACGACATTATGATGAAGATGAATACATGGTTTACAGGTGTTATTACGTCCTTATTTCTTTCTCTGATAATCATAACAGGATGTAACAAAGACCCTCTTCCAGATGCGTCTCGGGATTCGGGACAGCCGATAGAGATACCGAAAAATGGTTTGAATGTAGTAGATGCACAAAATCAATACAGTTTTAAATTATTTAAAGATAATTTGAAGTCTTTTTCTGGTGCGTCCAACATATTGGTTTCTCCACTCAGCATATATCTTGATTTAAGTATGGTGTATAATGGAGCAGAAGGTAGTACCCAATCCGGAATGGCAAAAGCTCTGCAATTAAAAGATACCACTAGAACTATCCTTAACAAGACCAATAAATCACTCATTACTGGTTTGCCACAAGTGGATCCAAAAGTAAAAATAAATATTGCCAATTCTATTTGGTATCGGAAACAAGGCGCTCAGCCTCTAGCTCCTTTTTTGAAAACAATATCATCAGATTATCAGGCTCAGGTTACCGGTGCTGACTTCGGCAACCAGGAAACGGTAGGACTTATTAATAACTGGGTAGCGTCCAATACTCAACAGAAAATTAAAAGTATCATTGATAAGATTAATCCGGATGATATGATGTATCTTATTAATGCCGTTTATTTTAATGGGAAGTGGAAATATGAATTTGATCCCGATAAAACAAAAAAACGGACCTTCTATACTGCAAGTGGGGAAGGTGTAAAAACGGATTTTATGACTCAAGAGGGTACTTTTAAATACATGAAAAATGAGGGGCTTTCAGTTATAGAGTTACCTTATGGCAATGGCAGTTTTAACATGTATCTATTTCTCCCAGGTACTAAAAAAACGATTTCGAGAGATTTTGTTTCTTCTTTAAATAATGAAAAATTTGAAAGGTTTATCGGCAAACTTGATTCCGGTACAGTCAAACTGCGATTGCCTAAATGGAAATATCATTATGATATCCCAAATCTAAAACCGGTCTTGAGTAGGATGGGAATGAGCGTTGCTTTCCAACCCGGTCAGGCAAATTTTTCAGATATGTACCCTTCTGAAGCCAACGCTTATATTTCAAAGGTAGTTCACAAAACCTATATAAAAGTGGATGAAGAAGGAACAGAAGCGGCTGCGGTAACCTCTACCGGCATGACCACTACAAGCACAACTACCGGCCCTGATCCTATACCGGTCATTGATGTCAATCATCCGTTCTTGTATGTTATTACTGAAAAACAAACAGGGGCGGTGTTATTTCTCGGGATCGTTAATAATCCGGAAGAACATTCGAATAAATCGGCTGATTGATTCTTTTTCGGGAAAAGTGAGATATAAGAGAAGGCTCTTGAGGCATTATTATTGGCGTGCCTTAGCTTTGATAAATATTTCTTTCTACTATTTTAGAAAATATGGCTAAGGGAAAAGCAACATGACTTTTTGTCGAAACAAGCACAAGACTTAAACCTTGGTTACGAATGATGTATTCGTCGAAGTTTACGGTTGTATTAGATGCCTGTGTTTTATATCCTGCTCCCAGAAGAGATATTCTTCTTTCATTGGCGGCTGAAGGATTATTCAAGCCTAAATGGACAAACTTAATACAGGAAGAATGGGTTAGGAATTTACTAAAGAAAACGGAGAGGTGGTATCAACGGAGGTTATTTTTGTGCATTAAAAATTATGATATACGGCTACATCAG